>CAJQHK010000001.1 GCA_905478165.1 uncultured Rickettsiales bacterium
TTCCAAATAGATTTGATAATCCTCCAAAAGATCTGGCTACTCTTTTGGTAAATTTTTTAAAATCCAGCAATGGTAAGTACAGGAAGGATGAAAAAAATTGCCTAATTAAGTGAGACCAAATTTGGCGTTTTTTGACACTACTTCTTTTAAGATATGTTCTTGACCACCCCATATAATAGTATCTTTTATATAGTAGGAGGTATTTTGCTATTATGCCATGAGTTTTTGTTGAGCTGTGATCATTGTGCCAAACAACAGAATCCTTTACTAAAATATTCTTATAGCCGTTTTTTATTACCCTGTCGCATATATCTTCATCCTCGCCATATAGAAACAAATCTTCATTAAAAAATCCAATTTTTTGAAAACTTTTCATTTTTAATAAAAGATAGCCTCCGCATAAAAACTTTACCTCAAGATAATCTTTATTTTCGGATATAATTTTTATATTTTCTTTGTAATTTTTTATTGATTCTTCGATATCAGATTTAGCTATTTTTTCTTTTTTAACGTCTATTGCTCCAGCAAGTGCGATTCTATTGTCCTTTTTGGCCTTTCGAATTAAATTATCAATTGATTTTTCATTAATAATTGCATCTGGATTTAATAAAAAAGCATAATTGGTTGTAACCTCTTTTAGCGCCAAATTATTAGCTCTACCAAAACCGATGTTATTTTCTAATGAAATTAACTTAATTCCAGATCCTTTAAAATTATCTTGTAGATATTTTTGAATATTGTCATTACTGCCATTATCAATAATAACTATTCTATAACCCTTATTTATTATATTTTTTAGAGCCTGCCCTACAATATGAGAGCTATTGTAGGTAACAATAATTATTGTTACGTCCTTATAATTATTCTGAATCTCAATATTAAAATCCTTCTTTATTTTGCCACAATCTAACGCACCATTTAATGGTCTTTTGGCTTTTGTTGGAAAGTGATCACTGGAAACGGGAGTTATTTTTAAGCCCTTAATATTGTTAGTTATTTTTTTGGCAAAGTCACGATATGATAGTGATTTTTTACTGACTAGGTGATAAATCTCTTTAAATTTTGATTTTTCTTGCAACTCCTCAATTATTTTTATGGTATTTTCGGCAATATCGTAGCTATTAATAGGGTTACAAACCTGATCATTGACTATTTTTAGTTCCTTGTTTGTCTTGGCTAGTTTCTTTATTTTATTAACAAAATTATTTTCTTGATTTAAATTATAGACGGTTGCAACGCGAAATATAAGGTAATCACAGTTAGATTTTATTATTGCCTTTTCGCCATTTAATTTACTTTTACCATAAATTCCAAGAGGTTTGAGATTTGTAGTATTATCTTCTTTGTAGGGCTTTTTACCCTTACCATCAAAAACATAATTTGTTGAATAATGAATTAGTCTTACATCATTTTTTTTACAATATTTAGCAATTAAAGAGACTGCTTTATGGTTAATTGCTTCTGCCATTTCTTTTTCATCCTCAGCCTTGTCAACTTGATTGTAGGCGGTAGCGTTAATAATTAAATCTGATTTTGGTAATGTTATCAGAAATTCTTTTAAAGAATTTAGATCGCTAAAATCAATATCTTCACTAGAAAAATTGGTAATGTTAAATTCCGTTTTGGTAGAAAAAATTTTTAATAAATCGCTAGCAACCTGACCATTCTTTCCGAAAATAATTATACTTTTTATCATAGGGTAATTTCCTTCGTTATTTTTGGATTTTTATTATCCTTTTTAAAGCAGTCAATTCTAATCAAATTAGCAACAGAGCCGTTAAAAATTGCAAACCGATTAATCGCCTTGTTGAAATCAAATGTTAATAAATAAAATATTGATAAAAATAATCTATGGAAGACTTTTAGCCATATTTTTATAATATTTTTATCTCTTTTCTTTATATAAGTTTTCCCCCAACCTTGATGCCAAGATCTAAAATATAACATCCGATATTTTTGCCAATTATTCTTAATTTCTACTGACCCTTGATTTATATGTAAGCAAATGGATGCTTTTACTACAATATTTTTATAATTATTGTCGATAACTCTGTGGGAAATTTCATCATCTTCTGCATATAAAAATAATTTTTCATCTAAAAATCCAATTTTTGTAAAAATCTCCATCCTCATCAAAGAAGCTCCGCAGCATATAAAGTTAGTATATTTTATATTATTTTTTAAATTTTTAGTTTTTTGCGTTAGTTCTGTTTTTGTAGCGGGGTTTGTGCTAAAAAACAATGGATTAGCCATGGCAATATCTTCTTTTTTTTCCATCTCCACCGCCATATTGTCAATTGATTTGTCAGTAATGACTGCATCTGGATTTAGTAAAAGTGCATATTTTGTTTCTACCTTCCTAAGAGCAACATTATTACCCTTGCTAAAGCCAACATTATTTTCTAGTAAGATTAGCTCAGTTCCGGAGCCTTTATATTTGTTTAGTAATAAATTTTGTATATTGTCGTTACTGCCATTATCAACAATAATTATTCTATAATTTTTATTAATTATATTTTTTAGGCAACTTTCTATGATGTGCGCACTTTTGTAGGTTAAAATTATTATAGTCACCTCCTTATCTAACATCTACTTCTATTAATTTTTGCAAACCATTCTCAAAAGAAATTTGATTTTTAAATCCTAATTCATTTTCAATTTTACTGCCATCAATGGCGTATCTCCTGTCATGTCCAGCCCTATCTTTAATATAAGTAATTTGATTTTTATAAGAATTTTTATCAGATTTAGGTTTAATTTCATCTAAAATTTCACAAATTTTATTTACTATATTATTGTTATTTAACTCATTATTGCCGCCAATACAGTAGGTTGCTCCAATTTTACCTTTTTCTAAAATTAAATCTACCGCCCTATTATGATCATCAACATGAATCCAATCTCTAACATTTTTGCCATCACCATATATGCCAATATCCTCACCTGCAATTGCCTTTCTAATAATTGTCGGGATTAACTTTTCATTATGCTGTCTTGGGCCATAATTATTACTGCAATTGCTAATGGTAATTGGCAAATTGTAGGTTTTGTTATAAGCTCTTACCAGGTGATCGCTGGCAGCTTTTGAAGCGGAATAGGGAGAGGATGGATTATAAGGGGTATCTTCGGTAAATTTTTCATTACCTTCTAATGGTAAGTCACCAAAAACTTCATCAGTTGAAATATGATGAAAATGGAAATTAGGTTTCTTTTTATATTGTGCTAAAGCAATTTTTAATAAGGAATGTGTGCCATTAATGTTGGTTTGAATAAAAGCATCAGGATTTTTGATAGAATTATCGACATGGCTTTCAGCAGCAAAATGGATAATTTTATCAATATCATATTCTGTAACAATTTTATCCACTAATGTTTCATCTAAAATATCACCGACAATTAGTTTATACTTATCTTTTCCAATCCAAGTTAGATTTTCTTTTTTGCCAGCATAGGTTAATTTATCCAAAACTATTACCTTGTTACCTTTTTTTACTTGTTGTCCTACAAAGGAGCTGCCAATAAAACCAGCACCTCCTGTTACTAATAAATTTGTCATTATTTTTAAAATTTTGGATCTTTTAAATATTCTTTAAAACTCAATTGAGTCCTGTCTCTTTCAGAAATTATTGGATTTTTTATTTTCCAGTCAATATTTAAATCAGGATCATTCCACATTATTCCCCCCTCACCAGAGGAGTTATATTCTCCACCAGTAATTTTATAATATAAATCAGCCGAGTTACCTCCCATAGCGCAAAATCCATGAGCAAACCCTGCTGGAATCCAAAATAATGTTTCCTGATCTAAAATCATACCAAAGGATTTACCAAGAGTTGGTGAATCTTTTCTGATGTCCACTGCCACATCAAATATTTTACCGGAAATGCAGCCAACTAATTTACCTTGCTCTGGATTAAATTGATAATGCAGACCGCGAATAACATTTGGAGCAGATTTTGAATGATTGTCCTGAACAAAATCAGTTGGTAAATTAAATTCTTTAAGTTTTGATAATTTAAATTTTTCTACAAAAAAACCCCTATCATCACCATAAAGATTCAATCTAATTATCTTCAAACCTTCAATAGGAGTATCTTCAATTTGCATATTTAATAATTTTTCTTAAATAATCACCATAACTATTGCCAATTTTAAATTTATCGGCAAGTTTCTGTAATTGATTCTTGTTAATATAGCCCCTATTAAATGCCACCTCCTCAATACATCCAATTTTAATCGCCTGTCTATTTTCAACAACCTCAATAAATTGAGCAGATTTATATAAGGAATCATGAGTTCCGGCATCAAGCCAAGCAAATCCACGATTCATTCTTAATACTGATAATGTTTTTCTTTTAAGATATTCATTATTAACATCAGTGATTTCCAATTCTCCGCGATCTGATGGCTTAATATTTTTAGCAATATCTACCACTTTATTATCATAAAAATACCAGCCAGTGACTGCAAAATCAGATTTGGGGTTTTTTGGTTTTTCTTCAATTGCCAAGGCTTTGTTGTTGCTATCCAACTCTACAACGCCATACCTTTCAGGATCGATAACACGATAAGAAATGACATAGGCGCCGCCTTTTAATCCTACAGCTTCTTTAAAATTTTGCGCAACCTCAACGCCACTAATCTCACTACCATAAAAAATATTATCTCCCAAAATTAGACTAACAGAGTCATTTCCTATAAATTCTTCAGCTAAAATAAAAGCCTGAGCAATACCGTCTGGAGATGGCTGAACTTTATATGAAAGATTGATTCCAAGATTTTTACCATCGCCAAGTAAATTTTCTATTCTTGGCAGATCTTCTTCTGTGCTAATGATCATGATATCCTTAATCCCAATATTCATTAAATTGGATAATGGATAGTAAATCATTGGCTTGTCGTAAACTGGTAACAATTGCTTGCTGATTGAATTTGTTATTGGCGCTAATCTGGTGCCACTACCTCCTGCTAATATTATTCCTTTCATTTTTTTATCTTTTATTTGTTACAATCACACAGTAGATCCTGAAAAATCTACCAATATAATTTCAGAAATCAGCAATTTTTTGTAGAATTCTAACCGTTAATTAACATTTCTTTTGCAAAAATCTTTCCCTCCTCAACTGCTGGCTGGCCAAAAGGGCTAACTCCTAATATTTTGGCATAAAATATAGTTTCCAACATAAAATACATCATAATTTCTCCAAAACCAGTCTCGTCTAAATCATTAAAATTAAATCTCCTAGTAATGTGATTCTTACTTTTAATGCTCTTAATTGTAGATTCTTGATTAGCATAAATTATATCTCCTAATTTACTATTATTTAGATATTGCAAATCATCTTGTAAATAATCTGGTACTAAAATTTTATTACCTTTTTTTTGATGATCACTTGTCAGGAAGGTAAAAAATTTATCTTTTGGCCCATCTAAAAATAACTGTAAAACACTATGTTGATCAACACTACCAATAGCTTTTAACGGAGTTATTCCAAGGCCATTTTTACCAACAGACTCTGCCAGAAGTTGATTATACCAATAATTAAAATGATATAGACGACTTAAATATGGCATTGAGACTTGAATATTTAAATCATTTTTTTGACATTCTTGCAAGAAATAAACCCCCTCCGCAAATATTTTGTCACTTTTTTTGATAAAGGAATCTATCATATTCAAGGCGCCATCTAGGTATTTTTTAATATCAATATCATAAAATGCAGCAGGAATTAAAGCTACCGGCGTAAAACAGGAATACCTACCTCCAATATCCTTATCATGCTCTATAATTTCTCTTTTATGCTCTTTAGCAATTTTATATAGAGGGTTATTTTTTTCTCTATCCTCAGTTAAAAAATAAAGATTCTGAGAATTATTATTTACCAACTCATCCTTATAATAATCGGTAATAAATAAGGTTTGGCAAATTGTCTCTATTGTTCCTCCAGATTTTGAAATGAATAGAAAGGCAGTTTCATTAAAATTTAGAATTTTTAAAAATTCACAGAGATTGTGATAGTGGATATTATCGATAAAATAGATTTTATTTTGCAGTTTGTGGTGATAACTGTCATAAAAATTATTACTACACAAGGCTTTAGCTCCAAGAGAAGAGCCGCCCATACCACAAATTACTAGATTTTTATATTTTTGCTTAATTTCGGATGAAATTTCTAAAGATTTATCGAGGTAGGATTTATATCTATTTTTTAAATCAAAAATTCCCTTGCCAAAATTTTCAGAAATAACTTCCTGCTGCAAATTATTAAAGAAATTTTGATTAAAATTATCAAAATCTATATTATAGAACTCTCTGGTAAAAGTAAAATCAGTCATTCTTTTCCTCTTCCAACAACTCAAATTGCTTATTATATAAATTAGAATATTCGCCATTTAATTTTAATAATTCCTCATGATTTCCTTCTTCAACGATTTTACCATTCATAACTACACATATTTTATCAGCATGCATAATGGTTGATAATCTATGAGCTATCACGACAGTAGTTTTGCCTTTCATTAATTTATTTAGAGCATTTTTAATAAGATTTTCTGAAATTGGATCAAGAGCTGAAGTTGCCTCGTCAAGCAGTAAGATTGGTGCATTATATAGAATTGCCCTAGCAATTGCAATTCTCTGCCTCTGCCCTCCAGACAAAACTACTCCATTTTGTCCAATTTGTGTATTATATTGTTGCGATAAATCTTGAATAAATTCATCTGCCTCCGCCATCTTTGCCGCCTCCATTATTTGTTTTTCCGTAGCATCTTCTTTACCATATCGAATATTTTCTAATATTGTGTCATCAAAGAGCATAACTTCCTGATTAACAACAGACATAGACCCCCTTAATGAATTTAAAGTAAGATCTTTTAAATTGTGACCATCAAGATTTATATCTCCTTTTTTTGGATCATAAAACCTTAGGATCATACTCATGATCGTTGATTTTCCACCTCCAGAAGGTCCAACCAAAGCAGTTACCTTTCCCTGTTCAATTTTTAAATTAATGCCATTTAAGGCAATTTTATCTTCAATATAATTGAAATAGACTTTATTAAAATTAATTTTACCCTTAATTATACCTATTTCCTTAGCATTCTTTTTGTTTTTAATTTTTGGTTTTTGGTCAATAGTGCTAAAATATCTCTCAGTAGCGCCCAGTCCCAATTGAATTCCCGCATTCATTCCGGAAACTGATTTTAGGGGTTTGTAAGCCATCATCATGGCGGCAAAAAATGACATAAAAGCACCCGCCGTCGTTTCTCCGGCAATAACTTGGTAGCCACCATACCATATAACGCAACCTATGCCAACTGAAGACAACATTTCTACCATAGGAGATGAAATAGATGACAATCTGGCAATTTTTCTGCCAAGCTTTGTCATATGATCAATTATCTCCCCCATCCTTGTGACTTCAAATTTTTCACAATTATAGGATTTAACTAGCTTACCATATTGCAAAGAATCATCCATTTGAGATAGAAATTTTTGTGCGATCACCTGGTCGCCAAATGATAAATGTCTTAATTTTTTACCAATCTTGTAAAGAGGGTAGGCCGCAAGTGGAAAGCCGATAAAGCCAATAATTGCCAAGGCAAAATTTTGATAAAACATAACCCCAATTAAGACAAATAAAGTAATTAATTGTTTAAAAAATCCATTTATGGCAATTGAAATACCACCTGTAATTCTACCTATATCCATCATAATCCTGGCAATCATATTGCCTGATGAGGTGCTATTTAAAGTAGAGATGTCGGAATGTATATAATGCTTATAAAGTTCCTTTCTTAAATCGGCGGTAATGTATACGATAACATAATTCATTAAAACTACCTGAAAATAAGTAGAGGCACCTTTTATGATTGCTATTATAATGATGGCAATTGGTATTAATAATAACATTCTTTTGTTGCCCTGTACCAATACTTCATCCAATGCTGGCTGAATTAAATATGCTATAGTACCAGTAGTTCCAGCAATTATAAACATAAAAAAAACTGACAGAAAAAATTTAAATTTATAAGGAAAGACATATTCTTTAAACAGCCTTTTGGCCAAGTAAAGATTATCCTTATAATCTGGTTTTTGAGAGTTAGGCTTTTTATTGTTAGTAGCTACTTTTTTCATTTATTCTTTAAATTTAAATCAAAACAAAATTCTAGCCACTTATTTTGAACTTTTCAAATTTATTTAATATATTCTATACTATATAAACTACTGGGCTCTAAAAATAACTGGGAAAACATCTTAAGACATACTAATAATATCATAATAGCCAGCATTAATTTTAGATTATCATTATCCATATTTTTGGCTTTTTTGATGCCAAATTGCACACCTATCACCGATCCAGCAATCATAATAGCAGCGAGGATAATATCAACCGCATTATTAACCACAGATTGCATCATGGTGACAACAATTGAGATAAAAACAATTTGAAATAAAGAGGTGCCCGTGATTATTTTGTGAGGCATTTTTAAAATATAAATCATGGCTGGTATTATTACAAAACCACCACCAATTCCCATCATCGAGACTAAGGAGCCCGCAAAAACACCAATGATTAATGGAATTAGTAAGCTAATTTCTATATTTGATTTTGGAAAGTACATTTTAAAGGGCAGTTTATTTATTTTTTTGCTAAATTTAACAAACAACTTCTTCTTTCCTCTTTTTTTACTAGTTTCTATCTCATATTTTTCTTTAAGAATAGTTTTAATATTGTCGATCGCCATGGTAAGACCAATCAAACCAAGAAAAATTACATAAATTATTGAAATAAATACATCCGTTTGACCTAAATCTTGCAATAGACGAAAGATAATGATACCAAGAATAGAGCCAAAAATGCCGCCGAATATAAGTACAAAACCCATCTTAAAATCAACATTTTTTTGCTTAGAGTGAGATAATAATCCCGAAATAGATGAGGCTGTAATTTGATTGGCTGAAGTTGCAACCGCAACCAAAGGGGGTATACCCATGAATATTAAGAAGGGTGTCGCAATAAAGCCTCCACCAACTCCAAACATGCCAGATAATATGCCAGTGACAAAGCCAAGAGATAAAATTAGCAATATATTAATTGGAATTTCAGCGATCGGAAGGTATATTTGCATCAATAATTAGCTTCTATATTATAATGATATATTTGAAATTCACTAACTATTGATTTATATAGCATCTATCAAATTACTTAAAAGAGACATCGATCATTTCGGTAACCGAGCAGAAGTAATATTTTGATAGTCAAGAGGTTGCTTTAGTCTTCTAGCGTGATTTTTAGAGAATTTTCAAAGCCATATTCATGAGAAAATTCTTTACTAAAATCTTTTTTGAGATCTTCTGTTAACAATAAAATATCATTCATTAAGTTAGTAAACTTTTGATACGGATCAATATTTTTAGAATTTTTGATTTTATTTTCCATTTTTTTACAAATTTCTAAAATAAGTTATTGTTAATAAATCTAGCATACTCTATACTAAATCAATGAATAATATCTTATTTCAAGTTATTAACACTATAAGCGCAACTATGTAATTATAATTATAATTATTTTATAAGTCAACAATATAAGTAATGTCATATCAGGTCTTAGCAAGGAAATACAGGCCCAATACTCTTTTAGAGTTGGTGGGGCAAGATATATTAGTTACAACTCTATTATCATCAATTAAGCAAAATAAAATAGCTCACGCTTTTATTTTAAGTGGCATTCGTGGCGTTGGCAAAACGACAACTGCCAGAATTATTGCTAAAGCACTTAATTGCGTTGGTGAAGATGGTAAATTGCAAGAGGCATCAGATCCTTGCGGAAAATGTCACGCTTGCATCTCTATTGCCAATTCTACTTTTCCAGATGTAATAGAGATGGATGCCGCATCAAAAACTGGGGTTGACGACATAAGGGAGATAGTTGACAACATATCATACGCAACCTCTATTGGTCGCTACAAAGTATATATCATTGATGAGGTGCACATGCTTAGTAATAACGCCTTTAATGCACTATTAAAGACTCTGGAAGAGCCACCTGCTCATGTTAAATTTATTTTTGCCACAACAGAGATTAAAAAAATTCCAATTACTATAATATCTCGCTGTCAAAGATTTGACCTAAAGAGGCTTTCTAGTGCAGATATTGCCAATCATCTTAAAAATATATTGCAAAAAGAATCATTTGAGGCTGAAGATGGAGCGATAAATTTAATAGCAAACTTGTCTGGAGGGTCAATGCGAGACTCACTTTCCCTTCTAGATCAAGCCTTATCATACAATAATTATCAAAAATTACTAACTTCTGATAAGTTTGAGGAAATGATTGGTTTGGTAGATAAATCCCAAATTGTTGATTTTATTAAAATCATATTGGCAGGAAAAGTAGAAGAGGTCATTAATATGTTTAATGATTTTTATGACAAATCTATTGATATAACTTCTCTTGCTAATGATTTATTGGAAATAGTTCATGATATAACATTGGTTAAAACCATTGATAATTACAAGATAGTGAACATATCAGATGATTGTTATAAAAAAATACAAGATATTACGAACGTCATCTCAGTAGCCTCCCTTGCTAGAATTTGGCAGATGCTTTTGAAAGGGGTAGATGAGTTAAAGAATTCACCAAATCACAAAATGTCCTTCGAAATGATTCTTATTAGAATTTGCTATATGTCTAATGTAGCAAATTTTGAACAAATACTTGTTGATAATAACAAAAATATTACTCAAAATAGGAGTGCGGAATCTGTTTTAGCGGGGGAAGCTTTACGAAACTTCCCAGAATCAAAAATTATAAATCAAAATGACTGATAAAAAGGCAAAAATTCTTTGCGTAGAGGATGAGGTTGATATTAGAGAAAATATAGTTGAGATCTTGAGGGATGAAGGGTTTGAGGTAATGGCAGCAGTAGATGGGGCGGAAGCATTCGAAATTTTAAAAAATAATCAAGATATAGAGTTGGTATTATCTGATATCATGATGCCAAATTTAAGTGGCTTAGAATTATTAGACAAAGTTAGAAACAGTAAATTTGACCATTGCAATGTGCCATTTATCTTACTAACCGCCCTTTCATCAAAGGATGACGTAATTAATGGTAGCAAAGTGGGTGCGAATGATTATATTATCAAGCCAATCGATTTTGACATTTTAATTGCCAAAATTAGTGAAAAAATATTGAATTCCACAAGGATTCAGAGTCGATTTATTAACAATATTAAAAACATTACAGATCAAATATCAAATATCTTGCCAAATAACATGGTGGATAATGTTAAAATTATCAATCATCTTTCGGAGGTCTTAAGAACTGAGCCTTATGGGCCATTTTCTCATCCAAAATATATAACTGATATCAACAGAATACATGCTGCGTCTTTAAAGCTCACAGCTTTAATTAATAATTACCTAGAGGGTGAGTATGTGGCTAACTCTATAGATAAGAACGCATCTATATGTAACCCAGTGGAGCTATTAAATGATACTATTTCTGGTTTAAACCCAAAATTAAGGGAATATATTTATGTAGATTTAGAAAATACTGATAGAATTCCTAAAGTTAAAATAGACTCCAATTTAATAGTCGAATCTATTAAAAAAACTTTATCTGTATTGCTAAAAGCTCATTTATCAAATATTGATATAAGTATTGTTCGCGATCATTTAGATAGGGTGGTATTTGTACTTACTGTAAGAGACCACTTAGAGAAAGACAACATTACTAAAATAATAGAAAGTAGAGGTTTTGATCGCAAATTACGTGAAGAAGATTATGATTTTGACATCCTATTTAATGGCGGTGAACTTTCTGCATTAATTTTTATACCAACATTTAGGGTTTTAGAGTAATAGCAAAATTTATCTATAGTGCCGCATTTATATAAATTAATTTTTGATAAAAATCACTACATCTCGTTAAAGCCTTTTATATCCTTTGCTATTAAAGTCATTTTTCTTCTTTTTCTTCTTTTTGTTATTTCTGCATCTTATTTTATCTTACTAATCAGTGTCGAACAAAAATCCTTTCCCTTCCTAGTAAATAAAATAGAATCGAAGATTAAAAACTATATTGATAAAAATGACAATATTATCATAGAAAATATTAGGGTTGAGCAGGATAATTTTAATATTATTGCATATATTGACAATGTTAAGTTTAATCATTCTAAATTATTTCTTGAAGTAGCTGAGGCAAAAGTTTCATTTTCCATTTTTGACTTAATATTATTCCAAACCTCAATCAAAAACCTTGATATCAAGACTATAAACATAAAATATCATTCTTATTTACCAGAAAGAGTAAATGATGATGGGGATGCAATTAAACTACATGATATTTTACCTAACTTACTTGATTACGACGTAGAGGAGGCGAATATACACGCGTTAAATGTAACTTTTTTAAAAAAGGATCAAAATAATAGGGACTTTCAAATTAACGATATTAATCTGAGTATTAAGAATAATAAACTCAAATTATCATCTAAAATTAATTTCGAGGATTATAAGGTTAATCTTAAAAGCCGATGTTATATTCAAAATAAAAATTCTATTTGCAACGCACTATCTTCCGAAATTAACCCTGAAATAATTTCTAAATTTTATCCTAAATTTTCTAAAATATCTGGCATAAAAACTAAAATATCTAGTAATATTACCATTAAATCAAATAATAAGGAGGATGATATTTCTTTCATTCTTTACAGTGATAAGGGCGAAATAAATAATAAAAATATTTTCCAAGACAAGGTTACTTTTACCGACCTAACTCTTCATGGTGACTATAAATTTAATACAAAATCATTAAATGTTACAGATTTTTCTCTTAATTTCATGAATGATATTGAATTTCGTGGCAATATAGAAATTGATAATATTTTAAAACCCAAATTCAATATAAATTTATTTTTAAATAATTTAACAAGAGAGGATTCGCCTAAATTGTGGCCCGTAATAATTCCAAAAGATGATAATATTAAAAAATTACTCCTCAGACATATAAAATCTTTTTACATAAGTGATTCTCATATATTAATGAAGTTTAGTGAAGGAAGGCTTCTTGATATTGATGCTAAATTCAATTTTACAGACGCATCCATCCTCTATGATAGAAGATTTCCAGCGATATATGATGTATCTGGAAAAGCCTATTTTAACAAAAAGTCAATGAGAATAAACATTGACAAGGGTAGCCTATTGAAGAGTAAAATTAAAAATGCTGAAATTATTATCAAAAACTTCCATAAAGAAAATACGCCCCTAGAAATTAGAGGAAAAGTTACAGGAAGGGCTGAAGATTTAATAAAGCACGTTAACTACAAATCCTACTTTTCAAAAAATATAGGGAATTATATTAATGGATCCGCCATCAGTTACTTTGATTTGCTAATACCAATTAAAAAAAAATTACAGTTACGAGATATTTATTTACAAATTTATTCAGCAATTATGAATATTAACAATAGTTATATTGGTAAAAGTTCTAATTTACGTGTAAACCTTACTAAAAATGTAAACGATAATATATTTCGAACTCATATTGACCTAACAAAATCTCAGATTGATTTTAAGCCACTATCCATATCTAAACAAAAAAATATTAATTCTACCCTATCACTAAATATTAGTCCTGAAGGAAACTTACTGACATTTAGTGACATAAAATTTAAATTACAAAACCAAAATTTACTAACTGGATTTTTCTTAATCAACCTAGATAACAAAAATATTCAAAACATAAAACTAACCCACCCAGATTTTTCTTTATTATATGACTCAAACCACGAAAAATCTTATCGTAAATTAGATTTAAAAGGCAAAAAACTTGATCTAAATAAATTAAAATCAATTTTGCAATCCGGCCAAGGCGATAGTAAAAAATATAAAATTAATGACATAGAAATTATTTTAGATCAATTAATTTTGGCAAATAATATAGAGTTGCACGATATTGATGTCAGTATTAAATGTCATGGATCGGTATGTATTAATAGCTTTATTGAAGCAAAGAAAGGTGGTAAGGAAATTGTTAATATCGATTTTCATCCCTATCCAATAAAAAAAACAACAATAATTAATGGCAAAATATCAGATATATCATCTATAATGAAGGGTGTTAATATTTATGACAAAATAACAGATGGAGACCTAGTAATTAGAGCTAAAATTTTTACAAAGGATAATGATGCTATTATATCTGGAGAAGCATATAATAAGAAGGCATATAAAATATTGAAGGGTGAGTTGGTGCAAAAAATATCAGAAGACGGATCTTTCTCTAGAATAAATGATCAATTAATCTTAGCAGATCAGATAAAATTTGAAAAAATGCACTCTAAATTTAACATTAAGAATAATATTTTAGAAATAGAAAAATTTATTATTAGTAATAATTATCTAGGCGTTACTGCCAAGGGACATATTGACATAAATAACAACAAGATAGATATAAAAGGCTTGGTTGTTCCAGGATATTTAATTAACGGGTTGTTTGGCATAGGGGAATTACCTATTATTAAATATATTTTTCCTATTTTGGTCGGAGAAGAGGGTGGTGGCATATTTGCCGGAAGGTATCGGTTAGAAAAAAATCCAGATATTGATAATAAACTTAGATTTAAATTAAATAAAAGTTCTGTATTTGCTCCCGGCGCAATTCGTAACTTCTTGGATTAGCAACAACTACCAAATTTAATTATATAAAATTGAGCAAAAATATTTTTTTCTTAAACTAGCTGTATCACGATCTAATGACCTAAATTAACTTTCTTCTGCCTTTTTTAGAATAATATTTGTAAAGTATAATTGACTATTATACCAAATCCCATCTAAAATACTAGATAAGATAACAAAAAATTTAACTTTATCTTTTTTGTTAAAATAGACAAAAAGACTTGTAAAATATATTTATATTCCGGTCATTTTTTATCTATAATTTTTCTCAAAAATCTTTTGTTAAATGATTAATTATGCAAAATCAGATACAATAAAAATGAAAACAGCAATAATAATTTTTCCAGGCTCAAACTGTGACAAGGACGGTTTAGATGGTCTTAATAAAATTAGTAATAATATACAACAAATTTGGCATAAAGAGACTAAATTAGATGATAATTTAGATCTAATTTTAATTCCTGGAGGCTTTTCTTACGGAGACTACTTAAGAAGTGGTGGTATTGCGGCTAACTCTAATATCATGCCCGAAATTATTCGCCTAGCAAACAAAGGAGTCAAAGTAATTGGCATTTGTAATGGCTTCCAGATTCTAACTGAAGCAGGATTATTAGATGGTGCTTTAATGAAGAATGTGGGGGCAAAGTTTATTTGTCAAAATACTTATTTATCTTGTCAAAATCAAAAAACCAACTTTACTAACAAGATTAATAAAATTATTCAGATTCCAATTGCGCATATGGATGGCAACTATTACTGCTCTGATGATGTTTTAAAAAATCTTGAAGATAACAATCAAATTGCTTTTAAATATTGCAATAAAAATGGAGAGACTAAGAATGAATTCAATCCTAACGGCTCGAAAGAAAATATTGCCGGTATTTTTAATAAAAATAAAAATATTTTAGGTATGATGCCGCATCCTGAAAGGGCAATAGATAAAGATATTAATGGTATTGATGGTATGCTATTGTTCAATTCCTTATTAAATAAATGATGAATAACAAAACAAAATTTATTTTTATTACTGGTGGCGTTGTATCATCTCTTGGAAAGGGGTTAGCATCCGCTTCTATTGCCGCACTTTTGCAATCTCGTGGTTATAAGGTGCGTCTTAGAAAATTAGATCCATACTTAAATATTGATCCGGGTACAATGAGTCCGACTCAGCATGGCGAGGTCTTTGTTACTGAAGATGGAGCTGAAACCGACCTAGATTTGGGTCATTATGAAAGATTCACCGGAGTTAATGCTAAGAAATCAGACAATGTTACTGCTGGACAAATTTATCAAAAATTACTAAATAGAGAAAGAAAAGGAGATTACCTTGGAAGAACAGTTCAAGTTATCCCCCATGTTACTGATCTAATTAAAGAGTTTATCTTAAATGATCTTGACGATATTGATTTCGGATTATTCGAGATTGGTGGCACCGTTGGAGATATTGAGGCTTTACCATTTTTTGAAGCTATTAGGCAAATTGGTTTTGAATATGGTAACTCTAGATGCGCCTTTGTACATTTAACCTTATTGCCATATATTGAGTGCGCTCATGAGTTAAAAACCAAGCCAACTCAACATTCTGTTAAAGAACTTAGATCAATAGGTATTAATCCTAGCATCTTATTATGTCGAGCTGAAAGACCTGTTGATGAGTCCATAATTGATAAAATAGCCAAAATGTGCTCCGTCAATAAAGACTACGTCCTGTTGGCACCGAACGTTGACAACATCTACAAAGTACCAATGATTTACCATGATCAGGGTTTGGATGGAAAAATTTTAAAATATTTTAATCTAGACTCCAAGGAGCCGAATTTAAAAAAATGGCGAGATATTTTTTCTTCGATTGACAATAAGGAGGGGCAGGCAATTATTGCAATTGCAGGTAAATATACTGAATATAGTGATTCTTATAAATCTTTGTTGGAGGCGATTGACCACGCCTCAATTTACCACAAAATTAAGATTAAAATTAAATGGGTTAATATTAGGAATTCTAATAAAAATAAATTAAAAGATTTAGAAAATATTGATGCAATTTTGGTTCCTGGTGGTTTCGGTGATGATGGGATGGAGGGCAAGATTGCCATAGTTAACTACGCTAGGAAAAATAAAATCCCTTATTTAGGAATTTGTCTTGGTATGCAAATGGCTTTATTAGAATTTGCCAGAAACAAAGCTGGAATTAGCAACGCCGTATCTAGTGAAAGTGAATCATCTGATGGCACTAAACTAATTTCCATGATGCATGAGTGGGAAAAGGGTGGTAAAAAGCAAGAACAAGGGGCGGATCTTGGTGGCACCATGCGTCTCGGCTCATACCCCTGCAATATACATAAGGACACATTAGCCTATGAAATTTATGCCGAAGAAAGAATTTCTGAAAGACATCGTCACCGCTATGAGGTAAACATTAATTACAAAAAGGACTTAGAAGATGTTGGACTGATATTTTCTGGAATGTCACCCGATGGTAAGCTTGCTGAAATTATTGAACTTAAAGATCATCCATTTTTTATCGGCGTCCAATTCCATCCAGAGTTAAAATCTAAGCCATTCTTACCTCACCCGATTTTCTTAAAATTTATCAAAGCTGCTAAAAATTACAAATCTAAGCAGTAGAAAAAATTATTATAATTGCTATAATACCGGTTACCAGATTTGCACTATACATATAACCCCCACCAAAATCAAAGATTTTGACTCCCCCTTAGGGGGAGTTGATAATGTGCCGAGACTTACTTTCGACTTAACTCCCCCTTAGGGGGGGGTTGATAATGTGCCGAGACTTACTTTCGACTTAACTCCCCCTAAGGGGGAGTCAAAATCTTTGATTTTGGTGGGGGTTGCGTCAAGTTTAGTATAATAAAAGATTGATTTTTTCTCAAATAGAAAATATCATTAATTCTTCAAAAATTAGGGGTTGTAGCTCAGCGGTTAGAGCAGGATGCTCATAACGTCTTGGTCGTAGGTTCGATTCCTACCAGCCCCACCACTGAATTAAAAAACTCTATTCGATTGATGGCAGAACATTTTCTGCAATCTTTCCGAACTCCATAGCAATTTCTGACGATTTATCCTTATAACAAATAGGAATTCTATCATCATTTGACTGATTAATCTCTTGATTAATGGCGATTTCACCTAAAAAATCAATTCCACGCTCTATAGCCAATTGTTTTATGCGGTTTTTACCAAAAATATATTTCTTTTGGCCCCTCACCTCTTCCAAGTAAGACATATTTTCTATAATACCAGATATTTTAATATTAAGCTTTTCATACATATCTATTGATTTCACTAAATCAATAACAGCAATTTGAGAAGGGGTAGACACCAAAACTACCGAATCAATTGAAAATTTTTGCATCATGGTTAAGTGAACGTCACCGGTTCCAGGTGGCAAGTCAACAACCATAAGATCGACACCTTCCCAACGAGTTCCGTTTATCATTTGATCTAAAGTTTTAGTAATCATCGCACCCCTCCATATTGCAGCCGATTCTTTTTCAAACAAAGACCCCATTGAAATAATTTTAATACCATAATTTTCTAAAGGAATTATTTTTCCATCTTTAAAATCTGGCTTTTCATTGAGATTCATAAGGTAAGCAATAGATGGCCCATAAATATCCGCGTCCACTAAGGCAACCTTAAATCCTATTCTGCTAAAACTAATTGCCAAATTTGTAGCGATCGTTGACTTTCCAACTCCACCCTTAGCAGAAGAGATCGCGATAATCTTTTTTACCCCAAAAACCTTACCAACTTCTTTTGTTGATTGTAGTTTTTTATCAGAAGTTAAAAAAATTAATATTTTTAAAGGAATTTTATCTTTAATTCCAGAAATTATGGTTTTCTCCAATTCTTTTGCCGCTTCTTTAGTAAGATCGTGACCTGATATATCAAGAAAAACTGATATATTATCTTTTTTGATTAATATTTTTGGATTAAAAGCAAATGATTGCAGCTTTTTATCTAAAAAAATTATTTGATTAAATATTGCCAAAACGGCTTTTTCCTTAAAAAATTTCATAATTTTGTTAAAAAATATTGAAAATACTGCCACACCAATTCCCATTTATAATGCGCAATACAGCAAAATATTTTAAGGTTAAAATTGTCAAAACACAACTACCCTACAACCTTAGAGCGCAAGGCTTTTTGGTAATTAGAAGTTTAAAAGATAAAGGTGGATTTTGGTATTATTTATTGCTAAAATATTTGTAATACAAAATAAATTGTAAATCTATGCTTGTGATGACTCAAAATCTAGTATTTTTTGAATTGTTACTAAGTTATATAATAATAAATTATGTCAAATGATAGTGATAAAGTTTCAGTAGATCCATTATTTTTGGGTCTCACAAGACCTCCGATGATACTAGGTGTCAGCTATAAATTGGCCGCCCTTAACATGCTCAGTTCTCTTTTAACATTTATTACTACTAGTGATTTTTTCTACCTTTTAATTTTAATGCCCAGCTTACATGGTATATTTTATATTTTATGCCTAAAGGAGCCAAGAGCAATAGAATTGTTGATAACAAAAAATTCTAAATGTAGTATTTGTAGAAATAGATCTAACTACAACGGAACTAATTCTTACGATTTATATTAAGTAATTATAACAAGATTAAATTTAATTAAAATGAACATATCTAAAGTATCCTTTGGTAGCAAAGCTCCAGAAATTGTTAATGTCGTAATTGAAGTACCAATGAACTCTAATCCAGTTAAATATGAATTAGATAAGGATTCTGGAGCCTTGTTTGTTGACAGGTTTTTAGCAACACCAATGTATTACCCTTGTAATTACGGATTTATACCAAACACATTATCGGATGATGGAGATCCAATTGATGTTTTAGTTGTTTCAGAGTTACCTTTAATGCCAACTTCAGTTATTAAAGTAAAGCCAATAGGGGTTTTGATCATGGAAGATGAAAAGGGTATGGATGAAAAAATTCTTGCCGTTCCTTCTATAAAAACTAATTCTGAATATGAAAACATTTCTGACTATACAGAACTTAATAAGTCTTTATTAGATAAGGTTTCTCACTTTTTTGAAAGATATAAGGATTTAGAAAAAAATAAATGGGTTAAAGTGAAAGGCTTCGAAGGAGCCGCAAAAGCCAAGGAATTAATCAAAGAAGCGATTGATAGGGAGTCAAAAAACTCCAAATAATGCAACAAAGAACATCTTTAATAGCGTTAATTGGACCCCCAAACGCCGGCAAGTCAAGCCTAACAAATGAAATTTTAGGTCAAAAAATTTCCATTACTTCTAACAAGGTTCAGACCACTAGAAACATTATTAAAGCTATTATAACCGAAGGAGATACTCAGATGGTTCTTTTTGATACTCCGGGGTTGTTCATACCAAAAAAGGACAGACCACTTGAAAGATATATCGTTAAAAATGCTTGGCAGGTAATTCGTCAAATCGATGAAGTTTTTTTATTGATTGATGGTGGTCAGTTAGCTAAAGGAATTAAAAATATTAAAAATATCATCTCAGATCTAAAAAAGCACGAGATTGTACCAAAAATTATCATCAATAAGATAGATTTAATAGATAATGATATTAAAGAAGTTACTGATGAAGTTCTGGAGTTGGGAGTTGAAAAGATCTTTTTTACTTCAGCAAAGAATGGCACCGGAGTTGCTGAGTTAAAAAAATATTTCCTAAGCTTATCAATAATTAGAGATTGGCCATTTCCAAAGGATGATATATCTGATGTTTCAATGAAATTTTTAGCATCTGAAGTTACTAGGGAAAAATTATTTTTAAAATTAAAGGAGGATCTACCCTATGCAATAGACGTAACTACTGAAAGCTGGGAAGAGAGGGCGGAAGATATTAAGATTCATCAAGTGATATATGTACTAAAAGATAGTCAGAAAAAAATTATCATCGGCAAAGATGGTGGCTTTTTGAAAAAAATAGGATCCTCTTCAAGATTAGAATTAAGTAAAATGTGTGGTAAAAAAATTCACTTGTTTTTGTTTGTAAAAGTGAAGGCGGGTTGGATGCATGATCAGGAAAGCCACCTTCCTTCAAATTATTTTTAGTTCGTAATTTATCTTTCTTAAGGATGACCACCTTCTTTTGCACCCCTGTCATCACTAGGAAGAAGTTAGTCAACTTAGCAACAGCGCCCTTACAAAAGAACTACTATATTTTATAAATACCTTAGATAGTGATATTAACAACAATTCTTCTGAGAAATGCAGGATGTTAATAACTCAAATTAATACAAAATACCCTCCGTGCGTGGATGAATATAAGTAATACCAATTCCCATCTTTAAAATACACAAGTTAAGACAGATTTTTTCGAAATCTTTTTATCCTTAAATCATCGAAAAGCCTTACACCCCATTAACATAGGTCGGGCATTTTTTAATAATTTATGCATAAAAATATTTCGAAAAAAAACTGCTTTAAAGGTAGGAATTTGTATAATGTGTCAAAAATTTAATCTTTACAGACTGGAACGGTTCGAGACGTAAACCCCCATAACGACGATAAAAAGGTCCCGTCGGGCAGGAAGTAGAGAGTTAGCAAGACCTAATCTCGGTTGAAGAGATATCCACCTTGTCAATCTTCAAAAATTGGCATTTATTCAAACTCTTAGCATACTTATAAGCGACGGAGTTTACGGCGTGACCATAATAACTTCCTCTGTCACCTATGACTAAACCTGTTAAATTAACAATTTCTTGCCACTCTTCCCACAAATGAAAATCAATTATGGAATCAGCCCCCATGAGCCAAAAAAATTGATTTTCTGGATATGATTTAATTAATTTTCTGATCAAATCAATAGAAATGTTACTACTTAAATGTCTTTCATCATCTTTTATTATAATTTCTGGGTAATTTTTGACAATTTGATAGCATTTTTGTAGCCTTGAATCAAAATCTTCTGATTTTAATTTCTTAAAAGGGTTCTGCTTGGTTGGTTGCCACCAAACCTGACTCAAATTCATTAATCTTTTTGCCTCTAGGCTTAAATTTAAATGTCCTTGATGAGGTGGGTTAAAACTGCCTCCTAAAATTGCTATCCTCATTGATTTTCAAAAATTCTTTTAATCATTTTGTCGGCTACATTTTTTGCTGCAGACTTATGGGATTTCTCTGACATCTCTATCAGCATATCTGTATTGTCAATTAACTTGGTAATTAAGTTGCTAATCTTGTTAATTGTAAAATCTTTTTCTTCTATCATTATTGCGCTACCCTTTTTGATAATTTCCTTAGCATTTTTTAATTGATGATTATCAGAAGAATTGACAAGGGGAATTAAAATCAAAGGCTTTTTGGCAATGGTAGACTCACTAATGGTCGACGATCCTGCTCTTGAGATAATCAGATGAGCATTTTTAATTTTTTTCTCCATATCACCAAAAAAGCTTCCAATAACAGTGTTAATTTTAAATAATTTATATTGTTTTAAAGTAGAATCCAATAAATCTATACGACATTGTTGGGAAATTAGTATATTTTGTTTAATTTCTGATCTTAGGTTAAAAATAGCTTTTGGCATAATATCACTAAAAATTTTGGCACCGCCACTTCCGCCGATAATTAGAATATTAAAAAAACTATCAACCTTCCTTTTTTGTAAGTCAAAATCAGATTTTAACAACAAATTATATCCCATATTTTTGTCATTTTTTGCAAATTTTTTGTCAGAGGGTAGATAATATTTTACCTTCGATAATTTAGCGATATCTTTACGCACCAAATTGCCAACAGTAAAACTTTTTTTATTAAAAATTTTTTCTAAACCGTCAGTGTTTCTGTAAGTAAGAAAAATTTTTTTAGCAAATTTAGCAAAAATACGATTTATCTTTCCTAGGTGAGCATTTTGTTCGTGAAGAATTATATTTTTACGAAGAATGGTAGCGGCACAAAGCGTTGGAAAGGTTGCATAGCCACCGAAGGCAATAACAAATGTTGGACGAAAAAACAGCATCTGAAAAAATGCCTGCAAGATACCGAAAGATATCTTTATGCCCGCTATAAATGAAAATATAAAAGATTTTCCTATTTGTGAGGAGGAGATAATATTGTGACCAAAATCGTCGTTTACAAAGGTATAATTTTTATAATTTTTATTAGCAAAGATCTTAACTTTACAGCCCCTACCAGACAATTCTTCGGCCAAAACCCTTGCCGGAAAAATATGACCCCCAGTTCCACCGGTTGCAATGATTATTTTTTGATTTTTTAGGTCAGACATTCTCAAATTCTGTTGATCTATTTTTTTTTGCAATATTTTCTAAAATAGAATTAACAAATTGTACCTTTGATTCGCCATCAAAGCTAGAGGCGATATCGGTATATTCATTAATTATTACTTTAGTTGGAATTTTGTCAAAATATTTGATTTCAAAAATTGCAACCCTTAGAATTTGCTTGGTAATATTTTCAATTTTTTGCAAGATAAATTCTGGATCTAAAAATTCCTCAATTTCTTGATCAAGAATGGTGAGTGATTGAACTATATTGGCGATAATATTATTTAAATGTTTCTTATCAATTTTGGATCGATATGATTTTACGTCATCTTCAAAATTAATTAAATAATAATCAAGCATTTCTTCCTTGATATCTTCAATCTTTGTTGATTTATTATAAAAATCATATTGAAAAAGAATTTGAATTGCCATCAAGCGAGAAATAGATTTTTTAACTATTAAAATATTTTTACTATTCATTATTATGTCTGTTACTAAAGAACAATTAGAAGAGGTTAATCTAGTACGAGAAAATAAATTTACAACCCTCCGTCCCGTTTCTGAAGAATTGGAGAAAATTTTATATGAAATTTTTCCTGTCTTAGATCATGGTTTTGTGAGAGTTGTGGATTATATGGGGGATGATTCTTCTGTTGTACAGGCTGCCAGAGTCTCTTATGGTAAGGGTACAAAGAAGGTGAGCGAAGATAGAGGCTTAATTAATTATCTAATGCGCCATCGTCACACCACTCCCTTTGAAATGTGTGACATCAAGTTTCATATTAAATTGCCAATCTTCATTGCCAGACAATGGATTCGTCATCGCACAGCCTCTATTAATGAATATTCTGCAAGATATTCCATTTTGGAGGATGAATTTTACATTCCTGCACCAGAAAATATCGCCGCACAATCAAAAAAAAATCACCAAGGTCGGGATGAAAATAAAAGGTTGAGTTCGGTAGAGCAAAATAGAGTACTAGAAATTTTAAAAACAGATTCTAAAAATGGCTACAATCATTATCTAGAAATGATGAATGAAGATAAATGTGGCAATGTAATTAACGAGTCAAATGACGGGGTTGCTAGAGAATTAGCCAGGATGAATCTTACCTTAAATTGCTATACTGAATGGTATTGGAAGATTAATCTGCACAATTTGTTTCACTTTCTAGCTCTTCGCTCCGACTCCCATGCTCAATATGAAATTAGAGAATATGCTAATATCATGCTTGATATGGTGCAAAAATGGGTACCTTATTCTTTTTCTGCCTTTGAGAAATATCGCATTGGTGGCAAAGAATTCTCTCGAGATGAAATCTTAACTATTAAAAAATTAGTTAAGGGTGATAAGATTGATCAAGAAAATAGCAACCTTAGTAAGAGAGAGTGGAGTGAATTAAAAAATTTATTAGAGTTTTAGAAGGTAATCTAAAAATTAAACTTAGCTCTTAGGAATATTGCAAAAATATCTCCTTACACCATTTTAACTTTATAAAATAAAATTAATAATTATGTCTATCGGAGTTTGGCAATTAATCTTAATATTGGTGTTAGTTTTGTTATTTTTTGGTACAGGTAAACTACCAAAAGTAATGTCTGACATTGGCAAAGGCTTAAAAAGTTTAAAAAACAGCGTAAAAGATAGTAAAAGTAGCAACAAGAAGGGTAAATAAATACAGCTAACAATATTTATGTAAAAAAATAAGCGTATTTGATGAAAAAAAAATTAAAAGAAATGTCGCAAAAGCCAACGGCAGACTTATTAGAAGATGTAGTAACGCAAAACACATCTGACATGATATATATTAAGGATATTGTTAATAATATGAGTCAAGGCGGCTTCGCTCTGATAATGCTAATCTTTTCTTTGCCTATTTTAATACCATTACCACCACCCTTACCAAGTTTTATTGCTTTTCCATTATTAGTTTTTTCATTTCAAATGCTAATAGGACTACCCGCTCCTAAAATTCCAAAATTTATTGGTAATCGACAAATAAAAAGGGAGTTGCTAGCTAAAATTATTGAAAAATCTGTATTTCAACTAAGAAGAGTTGACAAATTTATTCAATCTAGGTGGCATTTCATGTTCGACATCATCAGTGAAAAAGCAATTGGTTTGTTAGCTTTTATTTTTGCTACCTCTATTTTATTGCCACTACCATTAACCAACCTTCTTCCGGGGACTTCGATCTTAGTAATCTCTCTTGGTCTACTCGGTAAGGATGGCCTAGTGCTGTTTGTGGGACTTATGATTGGAATCGCTGGAATATTAATTACTTTGTCCATTATCGTTTTTGGAGTTGAGGCGGTAATCGTGATTAAGGATATTATTTTTGGCTTTATTTAGTTTTATTATGATTCAATACCAATTATCAACATGAGCTTGATGAACAGAAAAATAATAGGCATAGAGACTAGTTGTGACGAAACGGCAATCGCAATAATTGACGAGGATAAGAATATATTAAGTAATTTAATTATCTCTCAAATTGATATCCACAAGGAGTTTGGCGGCGTTGTTCCAGAAATTGCAGCAAGAAATCACGCTCTTATAATTGATAAATTAATAAAAAAATCCCTATTAGAAGCGAAATTAAATTTTAAGGATCTAGACGCAATCTCTGTAACAGCTGGGCCGGGATTAATTGGCGGAGTGATTGTTGGGGTTATGGCAGCAAAAATGCTAGCCTCAATCTATAAAAAACCTATAATCGCGGTTAATCATTTAGAGGCTCACGCCTTAACAATCAGATTAACTTCGGAAATAAAATTTCCATATCTCTTATTGTTAGTTTCCGGAGGTCATTGTCAAATTCTACTGACTAAAGGTGTTGGAAATTATCAAAAATTAGGCGAGACAATAGATGATGCTCTGGGGGAAGCTTTTGACAAGGTGGCTCAGATGATAGGGTTGGAATATCCTGGAGGACCAAAAATCGAAGAATTAGCCCAAAATGGCAATAAAAACAAATATAATTTTCCAAAGCCATTACAAAAATCTAAAAATCATAAATATAATTTTTCTTTTTCAGGACTTAAGACTGCGATTAGGAGGGAGATTGAAAAAATTACCGGTGAAGATTATAAAAAAGATTCTTATCAAAAGCTATCTGAAGAAGAGAAAATAGATATTGCAGCTTCTTTTCAAAAAGTAGTTGCAGAAAATATTGTTGATCGCTTAAAAAATATTTTAGAAGATTATGATTTAAATATAAAAAACCTTGTTATTGCTGGAGGAGTCGCTGCTAATCAATATTTATTTGGTGAAATATCTAATTTTACAAAAAGTTATAACATAAAGACATCTGCTCCAGCCATCAACCTCTGCACTGATAATGGCGCAATGATCGCTTGGGCTGGAATGGAGAGATTGAAATTGGGATTAATTGATGGTTTAGATTTTAAAGCAAGGGCAAGATGGAAATTAACGGACATTGAAAAGAAATGACAAAAATTAGCTGGTACGATATAAAAACGAAACTCAAACATATTCTTAGGCTTTTTTTCTATAGCCCTATGATGCAAGAGATTTTGGCCTATATTATAGTTTTTTACATGAAACTAATCTATTTCACTAGTAAAAAACAATATAAGAATTTAAACATCTTCCTTAGTTCCCTCGAAAAGGGTGAGGCGGTTATAATTTGCTCTTGGCATAATACAATCATGATAATGCCACTTTTGATGTTCGAGATGAAGAAAATTAAAAATCGCAAAGAAATGAACAGTCTATCTTCAAAGCATGGAGATGGCAAGATTGTTGGCAATGTTATGGATAAATTTGGATTTATCAATATCTCAGGATCCTCAAATAACAAAAAAGGTCGCGGCATCACTATTTATGATTTAAAAAAAATTATTAAAAATCTCAGGAAGGGCTATAGTTTGGCAATTACTCCTGACGGACCAAGAGGCCCTCGATATAAAATCAACAGTCAAGTAGTAAATATTGCCAAATTATCTGGCGCAAAAATTATACCATCTAGCTGTAGCATATCTCGATCAATTCGCTTAAATAGTTGGGATCGATTTGTCTTTCCTTTACCATTCTCGACATTATCCTATTATTTTGATCAAAAAATTGCAATTTCTAAACATATAAAAAAAGAAGAAATAGAAAATAAAAATTTAGAAATTGAAAACAAACTCAACAAATGTCGAGAGAGATTAGATTTTATATTTAAAACTTGCCAAACAAAATCAAATAAGGTATAATTACTATCGTGCCCTGCACTATGGTGATAAACGTGATTTAGAATAGATGTTTTGCGGACTCGGGGGCGGTACCCGACATCTCCACCATTGTCGACTACTTAAAATTAATTATGGGGATGAAATAGCTTCGACGCGCACAGTAAAAAAATTATTTTTACCCGACAAGATACAGTCGGTTTAATTTAGCAATAAATTAAATATTAGTTCAAAACAAATAAACGCAAAAATAAACTTTGCTAATGATAATATTGCTCAAAATGAGGATGTTAGGTTAAAAGCAGTAGCTTTCGCTTAATATCTAATATTATCGGGGTTTTGAGGTTCTCCTGTCAACAGAAAAACCTCGCTCTTTTAACTTAAAAGTACTTTGATGAAAGATTTTATAGGTTACGGCCAAATCATAGAAGATGCGATGAGGAGTGCTGTCAAAAGCGTTCTAACAAAAGTTCAAGATAGTGGGTTACAAGGTGAGCATCATTTTGTTATATCATTTCTAACAAACGACAAAAATACCAAAATATCAACAATACTAAAAAAAAAATTTCCTAATGAGATGGTCATAGTAGTCCAGCATCAATTTAAAGATTTGAAAATTAATGATGATAATTTTGAAATCTTTTTAAGTTTTGATGGTAACTATGAAAAATTAGTTGTTTCTTTTGCCTCAATCACCTCTTTTTCCGACCCCTCAATGAATTTTGGCGTTAAATTTAATTTCAATATTGAGGGAGAAATTCATAACGGCACGACAGAAGAAAAATCAGAAAAATCCAACATAGACCTATCTCAAAAAATTATATCGCTAGATGATTTTAGAAAAGGTCATGATTAATAATACCCCCCTTAACACATGATATTTGACTTAAAGCATTATATATATTTTCTAATTTCCTACTTAATTTGCTCAATTCCATTTGGCTTGATTGTTGGCAAAATATTTGGTAATATTGACGTAAGAAAACAAGGTTCAAAAAATATTGGTGCCACAAATGTTTCAAGATTAGTTGGTAAAAAATGGGGTATTCTAACTTTCATGCTGGACGGCATGAAAGGTGGGACAATGATTATAATTGCTAAGCAATTTTCTATGTCCTACTACCATAGTTATTTTTTATCCTTAGTTGTATTATTTTGTGTTTTGGGACATATATTTCCAATTTATTTAAAATTTAAAGGCGGAAAGGGCGTTGCAACAACTATGTTTTGCTTATTATTTTATAGCAAAATCATCGGTATATGCGCCATGATCATTTGGCTAATTACGTTTGTTTTTACAAGAACCTCATCCCTTGCGTCACTAGTATCAATATTTTTTGCCACAGCAATAGCTATGCAATATACAAATAGAGAGTCATCTATTTTAATGATAATTTTATGTATTCTAATATTCTTGCGTCATAAAAATAATATCATCAACTTAATCAACGGAACTGAAAAAAAATTTAATAAAAATGTCAAAAAAAGATAATCTAATAGTTGCCCTTGATTTTCCTGACTATAATTCAGCCAAAATATTGGTTGAACAATTGGGAAGTAGAATAACTTTCTATAAAATTGGCTTAGAATTATTGATGAGCGGTAATTATTTTGACCTAATTGAATTTTTGGCCAAAAAAAATAAAAAAATGTTCATTGATCTAAAATTTTTTGATATTGGTCAGACTGTTGTTAAAGCGATTGAGAATCTTAATAATTATCCGAATATAGTATATACCACAATCCACTCAACCAGCAGAGAATCCATGGAAAGAATAGCTGCCAACAAAGGTAACATAAAGATATTAGCTGTTACCATCTTAACCAGTTTCAATCAAAATGATTTAACGGACATCAACCTTGATCCAAGTATTTCATTAGAAGATATCGTTATAAAAAGGGCAAAATTAGCAAAGGAATGTAATATTGACGGAGTTATATGCTCTGCTTTTGAGAATAAAAGAATTAGATCTGAAGTTGGTAAGGATTTTATTATTGCTAACCCAGGGATAAGAATTGAAAAATTAGAAGGTGATGATCAAAAAAGAATCGTTGATGTCAAAACTGCAATAAATGATGGAGCTAATCATATCGTAGTTGGCAGGCCAATCAATAGAGCTATCGATCCCAGAGGAGTGACTGATAAATTCTTAAACGAAATGTCATAAATTTATGAATTGGTCAATATTTTCTCGCACCACTCCAATCACTACATTTGCCCTTAATGCAATATTAACCATATTCTTTTTTGCCAATCACTCCTTTGCTGAAATTATAATTTCTGGCAACCAAAGAACGGATGATTCTGTAATTAAATCCGTAATCTCTGACAATAATATAAAATCTGGTAAAATATCTGACATTAATCAGGCACTAAAAGATCTATATAAGAGTGATTTATTTTTAGATATTGATATCTACAAGGAAGATAAAGATATCATTATTAAAGTCATAGAAAATCCAATAATTTTGGACATTAAGTTTAAAAATAATAAAAAAATTGATGATGAAATTTTGGAGTCGGAAATTTCATTAAAAAAGGGTAGTTTCTATAGTAAAAATACATTGAAATCTGATATCAAAAGAATCAATGATATTTATATAAAAAGCGGAAGGTTCTTAACGAGGATTGACCCTAAAATAATTCAAAAAGAAGATAATAGAATTGAGTTAATTTTCGATATCTTTGAAGGAAAAAAAGCAAAAATTGCTAAAATTAGCATCGTTGGTAATCAAAATTATTCTGATCAAAGTTTACTTGACGAAATTACAACCAAACAATCAAAATGGTATAAAATATTTGGCACAAATGATGTTTATGATTCAGATAGGGTAGAATTTGACAAGGAAAAGTTGCGCATATTTTATACCAACAGAGGATATGCAGATTTTGAAGCAATCTCTGCAATAGCTCAAATTGCAACAACTAAAGATAGGTTTTTTATCTCATTTTTACTATCTGAAGGTATAAAATATAATTTTGGCAAAAGTAAGGTAGTCAATAATATTAAAAATCTTGACACCAGATTACTAGAAAAGCAAATTCACCTTAAGGAAGGAGGGGTCTATAGTGGTAAATTGGCAGATGAAGTTGTAGACAAAATGGTTAAGATCATGTCCGACAATGGCTACGCTTTTAGTCATGTAGTGCAAACTCTAGAGCGCGATAAAGTTGGCAATATAATAAATATTAAATTTATTGTTAATGAAACTCCTAAAATCTATATTAATTCTATTAATATCTCAGGAAACGACAGAACAAAGGATAGTGTTTTGCGGAGAGAACTGCGTATTAGCGAGGGAGACCCATATAATTTAACAAAAATTAATCGATCAAGACAAAGATTAATGAATCTTGGATTTTTTGAAAATGTTAAGCTCGACACCAAGAGAGTTTCTGGTGACAAAATTGACTTAAATATTCAGGTCAGTGAGAAAAAAACTGGAGAATTAAACTTTGGTATTGGCTATTCCACCGTAGATAAAATAAATGGCAATATTGGTATGAAGGAAAATAATCTATTCGGCACCGGTCAAGAGTTGGGAATTAATTCTAGAATCTCATCTTATAGCACGAGCAACGAGATTAGCTATTCTAAACCCTGGCTTTTTGATAGAGAACTTAAGGGCGGAGTTAGTGTTTTCAACAATGAGGTTGATAGTTACAACACGGTATCTTATAACCAAAAAACAAAAGGAGCCACGTTGAGCGCCACCTACCCAGTCTTGGAATATATTACTCATCAAATCTTATATTCATATCAGGATAATCAGATTGGCTACTCAAATAGCGCCTCCATGGTTATTTCTGAATTAATTGGTCAATATTCAACATCATCCATTGCTCACACAATATCTTTAGACAAGAGAGATAATAGAATCAAACCAACAAGAGGATATCACATCAGCCTATCACAAAAAAGAGCTGGTATTGATGGGGATATCAAATATTTTAAAAATGACTTAACTGCCGGATATTATATTCCAATTATAAACGAAGATTGGGTAGTAAAGTTTATTGGAAAATATGGATATATTGATGGTATAGGGCAAGATGTCAGAATTAATGACAACTTCTTTCTTGGCGGTTATAATTTTAGAGGCTTTGAGTATGGCGGCGTTGGACCAAGAATAAAAAATGATGATGGCTCCTATGGAGATCCGGTTGGTGGAAAATTATATTATACAGGAACTGCAGAATTAAAATTTCCAACTGGGTTACCAAAAGAAATTGGCATAAATACCTCTTTATTTATTGATGCCGGAACAGTTAAAATAGTTGACAAAGGAATTAAGAGTAATGTTGATATTGTGGATTCTGGATCTATTAGGTCTAGCTACGGACTTAGTCTTAGCTGGTCCTCTCCTCTTGGACCTATTAGACTAGATTTTGCCAAAATCATAAAGCAAGAAGAGTACGATGAAAGTGAAGGTTTTAGGTTTAGTTTTGGTAATTATTTTTAATAAATAAGTGATGAAAAATCAAAGACAACTACAAATAGGAGAAAAAATAAAAAGACACCTAGGAAAGGTTTTCGCAAGTGATGCTAATTTAATTTTATCCGATGGTCACAACATTACTATCAGCCAAGTTGATATTAGTCCAGATCTAAAGAATATGAGAATTATTATTGACTCATTTAGTAAAATTAAAAAAGGAAATATTTTAAAAATTTTAGAGCAAGAATCTGGGTATATTAAAAATAAAATTGCTAAGGAGATAAATTTAAGATCTATACCTAATATAAAATTCGTCTTTCATGAAAATAAAGATAATATTAACAATATAGAGCAGATTTTAATGGAAGAGGCGAAAAAATTTAATACTGATTAATGATTATAAAAAAAGAAAATCCAGTCCTTATTTATTAAAAATCAACACTAAATTCAACCCCCAATTCAAACAAAATCGAACCTATCACGAAAACTGCGTAAATAACAATTTTATAATTTAAAGTTTTCTTTAAATTTTTATGAATTTATTTATATATAAATCGCGCCTCAAATAAGAAATAAACTGAACTCAAAAAGTAAGAATCAAGAGATGAAGAAATTTAATAATCTATTACGCTGACTATATAAACTCTATTAACATCCTCCACCATCTTTGCGTAAACTTTCTCTCCTTTAATTGCGCTCACCTTACCAACTAATATGCCGTACGGCAAAGAATCCCCATCTCCAGAAGTAAAAATCATGTCACCTTCTTTTAGTCCATGATCCTTATCTAAATATAAAATTTCCATAATTTCATTACCCCTTCCTTTTAAAATTCCTCTGTTTTTACTTCCGGAAGTAATTATTGGAAGGTGGGAGTTGATATCGGTTGGCAATAATATCCGAGATTTACTTTCCCCAACCTGAGATATTCTACCAATCATCGCATATTTACCGACCACAACAGAGTCTTGTTTGATGCCATGGTTAGACCCGACCTCTACAAATATTGAGTCACTATATGTTTTATTTGACCTACCTATGATTCTGGAAGATTTATTGTTTGCAGATCTCAAGCTAACGTAATTTGCCAGATCTTTTAAATATTGATTTTCTTCTTTTATTTTTAAAGATTCTAAGAGTTGTTGCTTTAGGTTTTCGTTATCTTTTTTTAGTAAATTATTTATTTCCCGACTTTTAACTAAGTCTTTAAAGTTAGATGGTACCCTAGATAGGTAGTTGAGAGGGTATGATACCACCTCCATAACTGGCAAGGTTATATTTACAAAAAACATCGAAACTTTATTTTCAAAATCTTTGCTTGCAAACCCCATCATTAGCAACAATATGGATAATGTAACAAACAACTTTACTTCTATCTTGTTGTAAGTGGAAGAAATAATATAGTATATGCTGAAATTATTACGATAAAATGTATTATTACTCATGTTTCCAAAATGTATTTTGTAGCCATGTCTGTAGGACTATCTTTAAAGTTGATACCCATAGCAATTAGGGAATTTTTAGAATCCTTAATCTGCTTCAAACATAAATTATCATCTTCTAAAAACCTTATTGCTTCATTTGCCAAATCTTTTGCATTGCATTTTTTCTGCAAAAACTCAGCTATTACCTCTTTTTTAGAGATAATATTAATTAAATTAGCAAATTTAATTTTAATCATCAATTTTATTAGATAATAGGTTAGATAATTTACTTTGTAAGTTATGATCATTGGTAATTGATATAAAGACATTTCGATATTATTTGTTCCAGATTTAGCTATAGCAAAATTAGCATCCGTAAATAATTCATACTTATCTTTCTGTCTCACAATGAGAACATTCACTTCACAATCTTTTAAATAATGTTGAATAAAACTCTCCACCTTATCTGTAACCAGAATAGCAAATGTGATTTGTTTTGAAAAATGTTGTTTTATGATTTTTGCTGCACCAACCAGGTGTGGTAAAATTTTTTTTACTTCAGATACTCTACTTCCCGCCGTTAAGACTATTAATTTTTCTTCATTTTTGATACTAAATTTTTTTCTAAAATGTCCTTTTTTACATATCTGCTTATTTTGTAAAATTGGATGACCAACGAACTTGCTACTTAGTCCGTATTTTTCAAAAAATGGCGGCTCAAAAGGCAATATTGTTAACAATAAATCATAAATTTTAGATATTTTTTGCGCCCTACCTTCTCGATAAGCCCAAACTGATGGCGCAATTAAGTGGCATTTTTTAATATGAGATAAATCTTTATCAGTCGCTATTTTTTTTACCACTCGAAAAGAAAAATCTGGAGAATCAATTGAAATTACAATATCAGGATTAATTTCTTTAATCCTTTGGGCGGTAAAGTTAATTCTTTTAATTAATTTTGGTATATGGGGAATAATTTCTAAGAAACCCATTAAAGATAATTCCGAAATTGAAAAAATAGACTTAATTCCCAATTTTTTCATCCTACTTCCACCTAAGCCAAAAAACTCTACATCACTTTCGTTTACTAGGCTACTTACTAAGATAGATTTCATTAATTTTTCACCCAAAATATCACCAGACTCCTCTCCCAAAACAAAGAATATCTTTAATTTGTTAGATTTGTTCATAATAAATAAAATTTCTTAATAGTTTAATTCCCGATTCGCCGCTTTTTTCTGGGTGAAACTGAGTAGCTACGATATTGTCTTTTGCAATGATGGCCACTAGATCTTGGCCATAAGATACCTTAGCAATTACATCATCATATTTTTTTGGCACAAAATGATAACTGTGTACAAAATAAAAATGTTCATAATTCTTTATGCCCTCTAATATATAATGGTCTTGGCATATATTTAACTCATTCCAGCCGATATGAGGTATTTTTAATTCATCATTATGATTATCAATCTTAATGACCTTACCAGGAATAAACCCTAAGCCTAAATTTTTACCATATTCATGACCAAAATCAGCTAATAGTTGCATCCCAACACAAATTCCAAGAAAGGGTTTTTTTTTAACTAGAACCTCTTCCCTTAAGATGTCTGTCATTTTTTCAATCTTAGATAATGATCCTATGCAATCGGCAAAAGCACCGACTCCAGGCAGGATAATTTTATTAGATTTTTTAAGATCTTCCGGATCAGAAGAGATTTGAAATTTATAATGCTCAGTATCTATTAAAGTTAAGGCGTTATAAACAGACCTAAGATTTCCAGATCCGTAATCAATGATTGTAACTATTTTTTTCATTGTAGGTGGGAATTGATTTTATTCATGCCAAAAAGAGCCAAAATATTTATAATTAGTGCCGTAAAACATACTACTTGACATGGCGCCCTTTCCTTCCCCACCATCAGCAGTGCTACTTCTAGTAAAATCAAAAACAGAGCTAAAAATGTTATTATCAGCAACAGATTGGTTAAGCCCAAAACCCAAATTTTCATTTTTACCAACAATTGTGTTATCAACACTTCCAAGACTCCAATCAAAGTAACTAGGGCTTACAATATATTCGTCAGATCCGGCATCATTAATAAATCTTATAATATAGTTAAAGCAAAAACCATAACCCCTAGAAACTGCAAATTTATATTCAGAATCATCTATTAATCTTGGGTCGTATTTAAAGCCTTTATATCTTGCTCTATAAAATGTATTGCCCCTAGAGCTCAACACACTTTCGCAACCATCTCGAAAACCCTTTTTAAATGTTGGTGTTCCTTCGGGGATTTTAATATTAGTACCCGAAAAAAAGGTTGTGTCAGCACCTCGAAACCACTGACATCCAGATATAACAAGGGTTGCCACAAAGATCAAGTGAGCACTTCTAAAAAATCGGAAACAACACCACTTCTTATTTACAATATTGGGTAAGCAATAGCGTGATCTAGTTTTATCTTTTAAGACTCTAATTGCCAAAAAGCCTCGCACCCCATTAATATAGGATAATCGTTTTTTGACAATTTTAACCTTAAAATATTTTGCTATATAGTGCATTACAAATGGAAAATGGTATAATTTATCGCCGCCATATTCAGGTCAGACTTAATATTGATAAGGTGATAATTTTTTTCAAATTATTTTGCAACACCAACTTCCCCCCATAATAAGTCTCTGTGGAACCTAAAATCTCCTTTGATATTGTTCTATTTTTTAACTTTACGATACTCATTTGCCTTAAGTAAACTGCACTTCCAAATTTAAAAGAATCTCTGTGAATATTTTAATCTCAGACGGCTCCTAATTAATCTAAAGTGGTAATATAATTTTTATACATAAACCGCCGTAAGAACTTCTGCCAGCTGATATTTGCCCTCCATGAGAAGTTATGATGTCCTTAGCGATAGATAAGCCAAGACCCGTCCCTATTATATCAAGATTACGAGAATAGTCAAGCCTATAAAAAGGCCTGAATATTTTGTCTAAATCGCCATCCTCAACGCCTAAGCCATTATCACCTACCTCAATAATTATATTATTCCTACTTCGTTTTGCAGAAATATATACATGATCCTTGGTGTATTTAACGGCATTGTCAATTACATTTCTAAGAGCTCTTTTTAAATTATTTGCCTTGCAAGATATTTTAATTTTTTCGCCAATTCTTCCTCTATAATCAATATTTTTATGAAGAGACTGATAAGAACTTACTATTTCATCAAAATATAATTTAGCATTTATTTCACTACTATTCTCTGATTGATTTCCCTTATTAAATTCTAGATATTCATTTATCATCGATTCCATGTCTAATATATCAGACCCCAGATTAGAAAGTTGGTCATTTTTATCCATTAAAGCTATCTGCAACTTCATTCTTGTAAGTAACGTTCTAAGATCGTGAGAAACTCCTGATAGCATTAAAGTTCTTTGATTAATTTGACGACTTATCCTCCCTTTCATCTGAATTAAAGATATCCCAAGAGACCTGATTTCACTAGCACCTTTTATTTTAAAATTAACAACATCTACGCCCATACCTAATTTTTGTGCGTTCCTTTTTAAAGATCTAATGGATTTTATTTGATTCTTTATAAATAATATTGAGATCAAAGAGGTTATGGTCGAAATTACTATGATCCAAGCAATGAACACCCCCCTTCTCGAGGTAATAATTTTTTTCTTAGGTACGTTAAGTTTCAAAACATCATCTCCCATCTGCACTTCTATTGTAACTCTGTTTTTATCTTGAGATGGATAAATTATAAATAACTCGATTTCGCCCCTTTTCAAGCTATCTCTTAAATAAGTGAATGAATCTATGATTGGAGATACATTAATAAATCCTAAAAAATTTTTAGCTTTATAATTATAATATTTGGGGTGTATTTTTTTATGTCTAATAATTTCCGATGTAATTTCTGATTTTTTAGAAAAACTAGGAATTAATTCGGCATCCATATCTTTTTGATATATTTGATATATTAAGTATACTTGGCTAGACATTGATTCAGCCATGTGTTTATTAATATTGTTTATGTAGTTATAATAAAAAATATAAATAATGGTTATTTGAACTATAACTGATGGTATGAGTATTATTAATAAAAAACGATTCAATAATGATTTTGGTATAAATTTTTTGAGGAACATATTTATCTCTAAGTTAGTGAAGTGGTAAGATTTTTTGCTGATTTAGGGACAATAAGGGCAAATAAAAAATCTTCTTTAACTTACACACTTTAAAGGCTGGAAATGGGGCCATACTTGTCAATAATACTAGTAATCTCATCTAAATTACTGTAAGAAATCGTAATTTTACCTTTATTTTTATTAGGGTTAAACTGAGATTTAATTTTAACATTAGAGCCTAGTATATTTTTTAATCTATCCGTTAAATATTGAGTCTTGCCGTCGCACTCATCAACAGTTATTTCCTTCGATTCTTTTGTCCCTTTTATATCCTTAGCTTTTTCAGGCGTAAATAGTTCTTCAGTCAAGTCAGAACACAAAACCTCAGTCTGCCTTACGGATAAAGACTCTGTAATAATTTTTTGGGCAATTTTAATTATATCGCTTCGATTCATGATCACCTTCACATGGCCCATACTTAACAACCGACCTTCAATCATCTCTTGAACCTCTAACGGCACAGTAAGTAACCTTAATAAATTTGCTACATGACTACGACTTTTGCCAATTTTTTGAGCTATATCTTTTTGAGAATAATAAAATTCTTCAATCAAACGCTTATAAGCCTTAGCTTCCTCTAAAATTAACAGATCCTCCCTTTGAATGTTTTCTAATATTCCAATAGCTAATGCTTGGTCACCATCAATGTCACGAATTATCGCTGGAACTTCTTTCAGTTCGGCCAGCTTAGCCGCTCTAAACCGCCTTTCGCCAGATATAATTTCATAAATATCTTGGTCCTTACTGGCCTTTCTAATTATAATTGGCTGAATAATACCATACTCCTTGATAGACTCGCCTAACTCAGTGATTGTGTCATCGTTAAATTTTGATCTTGGCTGATATGTGCCAGCAATAATCTTGCTAACTGAAATCTGGTACACGGTAAAACCCCTGCCGACATTTGTCATTTTAACCCTGCCACTACTCATCCTCCTTTCTTCACCAAGTAAAACTGAAAGACCTCGACCTAATTTTGGATGATTGCTAGACATTATTTGATGATTCTTGTATAATTACATTACCTATATTAGATAATTTTATTTAAATAACTAATTAACTTATTCGGTTGATTTGTTAATTTTGTCATTTAAATCTCTAAACTCATTTAAAAATGTATCAATATCATTATTATCAGCTCCAATTAAAAGGAAGGCGTTTTTTGCCAATTGTAAACTTGTTTCCATGTCAGGAGACACAATGGATCCCGCTCCAACCATCCTAAATCTATCATCATTATTATTAGAATTAACCTTTGTCACAACATTAACATGAGGAAAATTATCATGAATAAATCTGGCGGTTTTGAGACAATTAAGATCGTCCTCTGCCGCTATAATTACTGAATTTGCAGTATTTATGCCTGAACTAATTAAGATATCTTTATTTAAAGAGTCTCCATAATGAACATTATGATTATTTACCCTTCCAGCCTGAACAGATCTGTAATTATTTCCAAGAGTTATGTATGTGACGTCTTTTTGCTTTAAAAGATTAGTTACAATGCGACCGATTTTACCATATCCTATGATAATTACGTGATCCGATAAATCACCAACATCTCTTTTTAACTTATTGTCCTTCAGCGCCTCAAGAACATAAATAGACCTTTTAATTTTACTACCAATTATGGCTAGTATCGGCGTAAATGCCATAGTAACCGTAACTACGGTGATTAATAGCTGCGTTGTGCTCGCAGACATAATGCTCATATTTTGAGCCTCTAAAAACACTACAAAAGCAAACTCTCCCCCTTGCGACAATATCAGTCCCGTATGAATTGACGGGGCAATTGGAAATCTAAAAATACGACACAACAATATGATAACAAAAGCCTTTAAAAATATTAAAGAAGCAGATAAAAATATGATTAAGTCAAACTTCTGTAATAAAAATTGTAAATCGAAATCCATCCCAACGGTTAAGAAAAAAAGTCCCATCAATAAGGATTTAAAAGAAGAGGTTTCTCTTTCAACTCGATATTTATATTCAGTTTCGGCAACCATTAATCCGGCAACAAAGGCGCCCAAAGTAAATGACATCCCCATGTAATTAGTAATAGCTGCAGAACCTAGGATGATCAACAATGTCGTGCTTAAAAATAAGGTATCATTCCTGGTCGAAACTATAATTCTATAAATCGGTCTTAAAAACAATCTTCCTACAGCGAATATAATAACAAATGCTAATATCGCCCTAAAAAAAGCATCGGCAATAGCACTATGGAGCTGAGCCTCCTGCATTGAGATTAAGGGCAGCAATACTAGAATTGGTATCACAGCTAAATCCTGCATTATTAAAGCCGATATTGACAATCTACCAACTCGCGTTGATTGTTCAGAACTTTCTGCTATAACTTGCATTACTATGGCTGTAGAAGAGAGGGCTAAAGATGATGATATAATTAAAGCTACGCCATTATCAAAACTAAAGACGCTTGTTGCTATGATGTAAAAAAGAATAGTTGTAAGTAAAAATTGCAAACCTCCAAAACCAATAACATATTTTCTCATAGCCTTTAACTTGTCGAAAGTTAACTCTAGGCCTATACTAAACAACAAAAATACTACTCCAAATTCTGCGATAGAGGTGGTAATTTCACTAGATTGAATGTAGGCAAAGCCAGAAGGTCCAATTGCAACGCCTGCAAATAAATACCCAAGTACCGGACTCAATTTTAATTGCTTAAAGAAGGCAATCATAAATATCGATGTCGATAATAGAATTATTAGATCTTTTAAGTAAGAGACTTCGTGCATAATTACTGGTCAGTATTGTAAAATGAGTATAGCTTGTTTAAACTGACAATTGGTGTGGTCGATACTGACCTCGTATTAATCAGTTAGAATTATCTTACTGATTCATAAATAAATCAAGAATAAATGTTGGAAATTGAGGGGATAAAGATAGCGACAATAAATAGTGGTATTAAATATAAGGATCGCGACGATCTGTTATTGATTGAGATGCCAAAAGGTTCAATTGTCAGTGGTGTTTTTACCAAATCTAACATTGTTGGAGATTGCATTACCGAGGCTCGTAAAAATATTAAAAATGGAAGTGTGAAGTCTTTGATCGTTAACTCTGGAAATGCCAATGTTTTTAACGGTAAATTTGGTCAGGAGGCTGTCAACAATATTAACAAAACTGCAGCTAATTTGTTTAATTGTAAACAAGAAGAAGTTTATAGCTTTTCAACCGGAGTAATTGGTGAAATTTTAAATGACAAACTAATTACCGAAAAACTACCAAAGATGTTTCAAAAATTGGATCAAAATGAAGATTATTGGGAAAAAGCTGCCTCAGCAATATTGACAACCGACCTTAAAACAAAAAAAATTAGCAAAAAATTTGAAATTAATGGTCAAAAAGTGCGGATTAATGCCATAGCCAAAGGTTCCGGTATGATAGCGCCAAATATGGCGACAATGCTTTCCTTTATTTTCACTGACATCAATATTGATCAAAAGATTTTACAAAAAATATTTAGCGAAATTAACGAAATTAGCTTTAATTCAATTACAGTTGATTCTGATACCTCTACTAGTGATGCGGCAATGATTTTTTCAACTAAAAAAGTAGGAAATTATGAAATTACCGATATTAATGACCCAAGTTTAGTTATTTTTAAGGAAAAGCTATCTGAGATTATGATTTATTTGGCGAAAGAGATAGTGGCCGATGGTGAAGGTGCCAAGAAATTAATAGAAATTAACCTTAGAAATGCCAAATCTCATATTTCTGCCAAAAATATTGCTTTTTCTGTAGCGAATTCGCCATTAGTTAAGACTGCAATTGCTGGATCCGATCCCAATTGGGGTCGTATCCTAATGGCAGTTGGTAAAGTAGGGGAGAAAATTGACCCAACAAAAATCAATATCAAAATTGGTGACAATAATATAGTAACAAATGGTGAGAAAGATCCTTCATATAGCGAAGAAAAAACCCATAACTACTTAAAGAGTGATAAAATTTATATTGAAATTGACCTAAATATTGGCAGTTTTTCTAGAAGAGTTTGGAGTTGCGACTTCAATGAGGAATACATTAAGATTAACAAGGATTACAGAAGTTAATCTATCTTTTCGATGTCAATTATCAATTTTATTAGCTATTTTTTAATTATTTATAAAAATATTAGCATTCGCCGCAAATGATGGTAAAAAGTCAACCAACAAACAGCTTGCAGCATATTCAGCGGGGTTACTAAAAAATACTCAAACTAAGATTTTAGATTTAAAATGATTAAAAACTTCCATTATTTAGAGCAAACAAGGGGTCTAATCTTGGTAAGTCAGAATTGACGCAGGATTTTTTATCAGAAATTGGAGATAATGACGCTATTATTATATCATTTGCAGAACATAGTGGTTCATACAGAGCTGCTTATAACAACCTTTCTAATTTGCGTTACTCTCAAACCATTCCAAAATGGTAATTATTGATATAGTACCATTTTAAAAACTATGTTAAAAAAACTAAACAATCTATTTTTATCTTTTTACCCGACCAAAATTAGCAAAGCTTAATGGTATCTGTAAAAACTGAGGTCTCTTATTTTTCTATAAAGGTAATTGATGAAAATGGTCATTCAGGAAGTGAAAATGGGATTAAGAACTGTTTAAGTTATTTTTTTACAATTTCTTAATATAGGGTGTAAACCCCGTCAAAGTAGCGAAGCTACTTTGACAAAAGAGCGGTATGCTTTTTACCCATTTTCAGCGGGTAGGTGATTGAAGATTTGTGAGTCGAATTAGAATCCGCCCATACCAGGCATTCCACCCATGCCACCCATAGGAGGCATTCCAGCAGCACCAGCACCAGAATCTTCAGTTTTAGCGTCAACGATTGCAACCTCGGTAGTAATTAACAGAGATGCGATTGAAGTGGCATCTTGAAGAGCAGATCTCACGACCTTAACTGGATCAATTACACCATCCTCAAACATATTGACATATTTGCCAGTTTGAGCATTAAAACCATAATCCTTGTCGCTTTTGATAGAAACTTCATTAGCAACAACAGCGCCATCAAAACCAGCATTTTCAGCTATTTGACGAATTGGCGCTTGAAGAGCTTTTTTCACGATAGTAATACCGCTATTTTGATCTTCATTTGTACCCTTGACGTTATCTAGAATTTTAGCAGCGTAAAGAAGGGCAGAGCCACCACCAGCGATAACACCTTCTTGCATTGCAGCTCTAGTTGCAGCAAGAGCATCTTCGACGCGGTCTTTCTTTTCCTTGACTTCAACCTCGGTTGCACCACCAACTCTTAAGATTGCAACACCACCAGAAAGCTTAGCTAGTCTTTCTTGTAATTTTTCACAATCATAGTCAGAAGTAGTTTCTTCGATTTGTTGCTTAATCTGATTACACCTAGATTTAACATCGGAATCAGAAGCTGCACCATCAATAATTGTAGTTTCTTCCTTAGTGATTATAATTTTTTTGGCAGAACCTAAATGCTCTAAAGTAGTAGTTTCTAGAGTCATACCAAGATCTTCAGCAATTAGCTGACCCTTAGTTAGACAAGCAATATCTTCTAACATTGCCTTTCTTCTATCACCAAATCCTGGAGCTTTAACAGCAGCAATCTTTAAACCACCTCTTAATTTGTTGATAACAAGAGCAGCAAGAGCTTCACCCTCAATATCTTCAGCAATAATTAATAATGGTTTGCCAGATTGAGAAACAGCTTCAAGGATAGTAATTAATGGCTGTAAGTTGGTAATTTTTTTCTCGAAAATCAAAATATATGGATTTTCAAACTCAACCGTCATTTTTTCTGAATTTGTAACAAAGTAAGGAGAAAGATATCCTCTGTCGAAGTTCATACCTTCTACAATATTAGTTTCAAAATCAAGGCCCTTAGCCTCCTCAACAGTGATTGGACTTTCAGGTCCAACTTTTTCAACAGCATCGGCAATTTTTTCACCAATATCAGTATCGCCATTAGAAGAGATGGTAGCAACTTGAGCAATTTCAAAATTACCCTTAACCGCTCTTGAGTTATTCCTTAACTCTTCAAGAACTTTTATAACCGCTAAGTCAATTCCTCTTTTAAGATCCATAGAATTGATGCCAGTTGCAACTAATTTCGAACCCTCCCTAACAATTGCTTGAGCAAGAACTGTAGAGGTAGTAGTTCCATCCCCAGCAACATCATTAGTTTTAGAAGCTACTTCCTTAATCATGGCTGCACCCATATTTTGGAACTTATCCTTTAGCTCAATCTCTTTAGCAACAGAAACACCATCCTTAGTGATTCTTGGAGCTCCAAATGATCTATCAATAATAACATTTTTACCTTTTGGGCCTAACGTTACTTTTACTGCATTTGCAATGATGTCGACACCTTCACAAATTTTTGTTCTAGCGTCTGTATTAAATAAAATTTCTTTTGCTGACATTGTATTTATATATTTAAAGTTATTCAGTAATAGCTAAGATATCAGACTCCTTTAAAATAAGAAGATCTTTACCCTCAACCTTGATTTCAGTTCCGCCCCATTTGGCAAAAAGAATATTGTCGCCAACCTTTACATCTAAAGGAATGCTTTTACCATTCTCGCTCTTAATACCGTTACCAACGGCAATGACTTTACCTTCAGAAGGTTTTTCTTTAGCAGTGTCCGGAATAATAATTCCGCCTGCAGTAGTAGTTTCAGCCTCGACTCTTTCGACTAAAACATTATTGTGTAATGGCTTAATATTACTCATAATTTTTAAATTAATTAATATTATTATTAACGCTTAAATTGAAGTCCTCCTCAAAATCGCAATATCAAAACTTACCCTAATCTAACTTTAACCAAAAATTAAAGTAAAGAGATATCAGAAAAAACTTTAGATTCCTAGACAACCCTTTTGCAAAAGATAAGTTCTTATCATAACTTTATATATAGGTATGTTTCGATTTTTTACAAGGCCTTACATCATTTAAAACTATTTCAAAAAAATTGATTTAAAAATTAGTATTGATGCTATGCATAATTTCCGGCAACAAAACCAGAAGACCAAGCCCACTGAAAATTATACCCTCCCAGATGTCCGGTTACATCTAAAACTTCACCAATAAAATAGAGATTTTTAATTTTTTTTGATTCAAAAGTTTTTGAAGAAATTTCATTACTATCAACGCCTCCAATCGTAACTTCCGCCTTAACAAACCCCTCTGTTCCATCTGGAATTATCTGATAGCTATTAATATTATTTGAAATAATTTGAATTTGTCTTTTACTTAAGTTTGCTAAAATGCCCGAAATTTTACTTTCTAACAAAATGTAATTTATCAATTTTTTCGGAAGTAAGTTGCTTAACGAATTCGCCACATCTTGTTTTAAATTTTGCTGCTTTGCGTCAATTAAATAATCATAAATATCAATTTTCGGAGAAAAATTAATAGTAATTGTCTGATTTTTGTGCCAATATGATGAAATTTGCAATATGGCAGGACCACTAATTCCTTTATGAGTAAATAGTACGTTTTCAAGAAATACTTTTTTACCAATGCTGACTTCACAAAAAGCGCTAATCCCCGCTAATTCCTTGGTTTTTTCCAGTAAATTTTTAGAAAAAGTTAGAGGAACCAAAGCTGGACGCGGAAAGATGATTTTTAAACCAAATTGCTTGGCGATTTTGTAACCAAAATCTGTAGCCCCCATTTTAGGAATCGATAAGCCGCCAGTTGCAACAATCAAAGACTTTGATTTAAAAGCGCCCTTACTACTTTTAATAAAAAACTCATCTGCAATTTTTTCTATTGTAAGGATTTCGGTCTCCGTCTCTATAGTGACATCATATTTTTTGCACCCATCGAGAAACATATTGATGATTTGTTTAGAAGATTTGTCGCAAAATAACTGTCCTAAGGTTTTTTCATAATAAGAAATATCATTATTCTCTACCATTTTTATAAAATCATCTTGGGTGAACTTCTTTAAAGCAGAGATTGCAAAATGTGGATTTTGTGATAAAAAATTATCCTGAGTAACGCTTAAATTGGTAAAGTTACAACGACCACCGCCAGAAATTCTAATTTTCTCAGCGATATTTTTTGACCTCTCGATGATTAAGGTTCTCTTACCTCTTTTTCCCATCTGCAATCCACACATTAAACCCGCTGCCCCAGCACCAACAACTACCGCTTCATAACGCTTATTCATAAATGAATTTAAAAGAATTTGTAAAAATTAATACCGCCAAAACTCATCCCTAAATTGTTAAAAAATTCTTGGACCTTGTTAAGTTTGATAATTGTCATGATAGCAAGTATAACATTTAATTACACGCTTAATAGTTTTTCGCAGTCAATAAGCAACCTACCAATGCCACCTTTCTGTATATCCTTTTTATTTGACCCCACTTCTTTTCGACGAGATTAAGGTCAAGAGAATATCCTGGAAGATATTTAATATTACTTCCCAATTCTTCTAACGACTCTCTGTATCGTCTCTTTTATAAAAAGAGGTGTGATCAAGAATAATTGTCATGTTTTTGTTTTTTTATTTCAGATAAATAACATTCTTTGTATGGCATAAATTAGACCCAGATTTGTTTAGAGTTAATCCAGAGAAATGTAGAAATATAGTAAATGGCTTAAGGAAATTAAGGAGATTTGGTAAAATAGCGTTGTAAAACTTGACGCTTAGGTTTTATTTTTAATCGAGATTATAAATAGCTATTTCAAGATTAAAAATAAAACAAATTAAAGCAAAAGTAAGGCTCTTGATGTAGATTTAAGATTTATATTAACTTAGTTAGCCTCCTTATTAACCAGTTTATCTTTTCCAATCCAAGGCATCATTGTACGAAGCTTTTCGCCAACCTCCTCAATCTGATGTTTTTTTGCATCCTTGCGAAGTTGATTAAAGTTTTTGTTACCAGACTTTACTTCTTTTATAAAATCTTGAACGAACTTACCTGATTGAATTTCGGTTAAAACCTGCTTCATTCTCTCTTTAGATTTGTCGTCAACAATTTTTGGTCCAGAAATAAAGTCACCATACTCCGCCGTATTAGAGATTGAATAGCGCATATTGGCAATACCCCCTTCGTAAAGCAGGTCAACAATTAACTTCATCTCATGTAAGCACTCAAAATAAGCCATTTCTGGTGCATAACCAGCCTCAACAAGAGTTTCAAAGCCATTTTTTATTAATGAAGTAACTCCGCCACATAGAACAGCTTGCTCGCCAAAAAGATCGGTTTCACACTCTTCTTTAAATGTTGTTTCAATAATTCCAGATCTACCACCGCCAATCGCAGAAGCGTAAGACAAAGCAACATCTAAGGCCTTGCCAGAAACATCTTGAGCAATAGCAACCAAACAAGGAACTCCACCTTTTTTAACATATTCACCTCTCACAGTGTGGCCAGGACCTTTTGGTGCAACCATGATTACATCAAGATCGGAACGTGACTTAATTAAATTAAAATGAACATTTAAACCATGAGCAAAAGCCAGTGTAGCGCCTTTTTTTAGGTTGTCCTTTAAATTGTCTTCGTAGATATCAGACTGAAATTCATCTGGAGCTAAAACCATAACTAAATCTGCCCATTTAGCAGCGTTTGCATTGGTTAAAACATCAAAACCAGCATTTTGAGCTTTAGCAATTGATTGAGAACCTTCTTTTAAGGCAATTTTAACATCATTTACGCCGCTATCGCGTAAATTCTGAGCATGGGCATGAGCCTGACTCCCATAACCAACGATAGCAATTTTTTTTGACTTAATAATATTTAAATCAGCATCCTTATCGTAATAAATTTTCATTATATAATATTTAACTTGATTAACTCCTCTTTTAAGGATTTTTGTAATTCTATGTCAGGCTCTGATAATGGCAACCTGAATTCATTTTTGCAAATATCTGCCAAATAACAAGCATATTTTATAGGAATTGGATTTGTATTTGCAAATAATAATTTATTTAAATTTAATAAATCATTTTGAATACGCATAGCGCCATTAAAATCTCTAGCCTCCGATAGTCTTTGCATAGAGGAACATAAGCTTGGTACAATGTTAGAGGTAACCGAAATAATTCCATCGCCACCTAATTTATTAAACTCTACCATAGAAGGGTCTTCGCCAGAAAGAATAGAAAAATCCTTATCTACCATTTTTTTTAACTTTCTAACTCGAGATAAATCTCCGGTGGCATCTTTAACACCAACAATATTCTTTAATTTAGCAATTTTGGCAATTTCTTCATCAGAAATATCAACTACCGTTCTCGATGGCACATTATAAACAATAATTGGCACATTTGAATTGTCACTAATAGCTTTATAGTGCAAATAAACCCCTTCCTTTGTTGGCTTGTTGTAATATGGAGCAACAATTAGTGCTGCACTAACTTTGTAATTTTCTGCTTTTTGAGTTAAAGAAATTGCCTCCCTAGTGCAGTTTGATCCAGTTCCAGCAATGATTTTAATTCTATTGTTTACGACGCTGACCGCTAATTCAATTAAATAATTATGTTCATCGTGACTGAGTGTTGGTGACTCACCTGTTGTTCCGCAAGGCACGATACCATCAACACCTCCAGCAATTTGAGCTTCAATTAAACGTGCAAAAGCATTTTCATCAATTTTACCATTTTTAAATGGTGTTATTATAGCTGTAAATAAACCTTTTAACATTAAAAAAATAATTAAAATAATTTTAGACCTAGTATAAAAAAACCTAGATGGGTCATATTTTTTGGAGCAATATTATGTATATTTGCACCAAAAACTGGTGATTATTTAGGCTAAAAATAGAGCGTGAGCTATATTATAATATTGAGGTTAAATATTATTGTAAAGAAGTTATTGACAGTAAAAACATTGGCTGTTATACATTTCATATCAAGCTTTATTTAATTCAGGCTAAAAATAGCAAATTAAGGATGGTTAGCTACAATTAGCATTGGTAGATTTTGCAGAGGTTCTTATGTAATACACTTTAGGCATTAGCACTAGGCTTCTGGCTTATTTCTAAGTTGAATAATATTACTATCTCAATCGACTAACACCTCAATCAATACAGACCTAAATAATGGAAGAAAAAGCAATTAAAGTTGTCAATGCCAAAGAACATAATCTCAAAAATGTCTCGATAGATATTCCAAAAAATCAATTAGTTGTTGTTACAGGCCTGAGCGGTTCAGGAAAATCCTCATTAGTGTTTGACACGGTTTATGCCGAGGCACAAAGAAGGTACATTGAGAGTCTGTCAGTTTACTCTAGGCAATTCTTGAACATGCAAAGTAAGCCAGATGTAGAGTCTATCTCTGGACTTTCTCCAGCAATTGCTATTAGTCAAAAAACTACCTCAAGAAATCCGCGATCTACGGTTGCAACTGTGACTGAGATTTATGATTATATGAGATTGTTGTTCGCCAAAATTGGCGTTCCTCATTCTCCGGAAACTGGACTTCCCATCTCTAATCAATCCTCATCGCAGATGGTGGAGCAAATTAAAAAATTACCAGATGGTACCAAATTATATATTTTAGCGCCAATCGCTAGAGGGCAAAAGGGAGAGTTTAGAAGGGAGATAATAAATATCAAAAAACAGGGGTTTGCTAGGTTAAAAATAAATGGCAAGGTTTACAAATTAAATGAACCAATTCCAAAATTAGAAAAAACTAAAAAGCATGATATTGAGGTTGTGGTTGATAGAATTGTTATGTCAGAAAGTCTTGGTAACAGAATCGCCGACTCGGTAGAAACAGCTTTAAAACTCTCTGAGGGCTTAATTTTTGTAGAAATTGTTGCCGTACCAGATGGTTGCACGCAATACAAGAAAAAAGACATCATTACTTTCTCAGAAAAATTTTCTTGCCCAGTTTCCGGATTCACTATTACTGAAATTGAGCCAAGATTGTTTTCATTCAATAGTCATTACGGCGCTTGCGAAGTGTGTGATGGACTTGGTACCGAGCTTTTCTTTTCTGAAGAGCTAGTAGTTCCTGATGAAAATTTATCATTACAGGAGGGTGCTATAGCTGTTTGGCAAGGGTCAGAATCTAAGCATTTTGGGCAAATATTGACCGCTCTTGGTGAAAAATATAAATTCGCTCTCGATGTACCATTTAAAGAGTTGAATGCGGAGGTTAGAAAAATTATCTTCTACGGTATTGAAGGCGAAATTGAAATGAAATATCAGGATGGATTTAGAACTTATACTGTCAAACACACATTTGAAGGGGTAATAAATTATCTAAAATTTCAATATAATGATTCCAGTAAGTCGTCCTTAAAAGAAAATATAGCAAAATATCAGGACTTAACCACTTGCCATGTCTGCGAAGGTGCCAGACTAAACGAAGAAGCCCTGTCTGTTAAAATTCATGGCATAAATATTGCCCAAATGGCTAACCTATCTATTGTCAAAACAATAGATTGGCTTGAGGATCTTAAGAATCACCTAGATGAAATTAAAATTAAAATTTCCGAAAGAATTGTTAAAGAGACTAATAAAAGACTTGGTTTTTTAAAAAATGTTGGTCTGGAATACTTAACTCTAAACAGAAAAGCGGGAACCTTATCTGGCGGTGAGGCTCAGAGAATTCGTCTTGCCTCTCAAATTGGTTCTGGACTTTCTGGAGTGATTTATGTGCTAGATGAACCTTCAATTGGACTACACCAATCAGACAATAATAAATTAATTACCACCCTAAAAAATCTTAGAGATATAGGAAACTCAGTATTAGTTGTTGAGCATGATGAAGACATGATGAGGGAGTCGGATTATTTAATAGATGTCGGTCCGGGAGCCGGAATTCATGGTGGACAAATTATCTCTCAAGGACTACCGCAGGATGTAATAAATGACGATAACAGCATTACTGGTCAGTATCTAAGTGGTAAAAAAGAAATTCCAATTCCAAAAAACAGGAGGACCGTTAGTCAAAAATATGCAATCACAATTAAAGATTGCGTGGCCAATAATTTAAAAAATATTACTGCCAAATTTCCTTTGGGAGTTTTTTGTGCCGTTACCGGCATTTCTGGCGGCGGCAAATCAAGTTTAGTTATACATACATTATACAAGGCTTTAAATAGGTTGGTAAATAATTCAAAATCAATTCCGGGGCCATATAAATCTATCGAAGGTTTTGCTTATATTGATAAAATTATTCAAATTGACCAATCTTCGATCGGCAGGACACCAAGATCAAACCCTTGCACCTATATTAGCGCCTTTACTCCAATTAGAGAATTTTTTACCAACCTACCAGAAGCAAGATCTAGGGGTTACAAATCAGGAAGATTTTCTTTCAATGTTAAGGGTGGTAGGTGTGAAAATTGTCAGGGTGACGGTCTAATCAAGATTGAGATGCATTTCTTGCCTGACATTTATGTTGTTTGTGATGTTTGTAAGGGTCATCGTTACAACAAAGAGACCTTAGAAATTAAATATAAGGACCAAACTATCGCCGATATTCTTGAAATGACGGCCGAAGAAGCTAAGGCGTTTTGGGTTAGTATGCCTCATATCTACGACAAATTTAAAGCTCTTTGTGACGTCGGTTTAAATTATATAAAAATTGGCCAATCAGCAACAACCCTCTCTGGTGGCGAGGCTCAAAGAATTAAATTAGCTAAAGAGCTTAGCAAGAAGGCAACTGGCAAAACCTTATATATTCTTGACGAACCAACTACCGGTCTACATTTTGAAGATATCAACAAATTACTAAAATCGCTTCATAAATTAGTTGACAACGGAAATAGCATCATTGTTATTGAGCACAATCTTGATATTATTAAAACTTCAGATTGGGTTATTGATATTGGACCTTGTGGCGGCGATAAGGGTGGCTACATTGTGGCAGAAGGTAGGCCCGAGGATATAGCTAATAATCCAGAATCAGTTACGGGGGAGTATCTAAAAAAAATGTTAAACTAAACTTTATATGTCAACAACTGTCAATAAAAGCAAAAAACCCACAACCTTGAAGGAGTCTGCTCGGTTTTGGTGGTCTGTTTTTTGGAGGTCTCATCTAATTAGCATCGCTTTACTGATCTTTGTGACTTGCGGCTTTTACGTTACCAACTCCAATAACAGCGCCCAATCTTTTTCATTAATAATTCTATCTTTTTTATATCCCGGTAGTTACCAAGCTGCTGCCTTCCTACTTTCTCTTTTAATATTTTTTAGAATCTTAAAGAATAATGTGGGATCAGCAAATATTTCCGCTATTTTTTGGCCATTTATTTGGAGATACACCGCCTCTATAGTTGCGATATATACCATATGGTTCTGCACTTTTTACCTAATGTTATCGCTATCTTTTAATATTAATCACGAGCTTTACATACCAAGTTGGAATCTTAACCTAAATTACTTTATAGCTAGTCTAATATCTGTCATATTAGGGGTCGCCTTGGTGTCTCGCACTTGCTCTCTTGGTCGAAGATCTGTCTCTATATTAATTGCGATCTATATGATATTTGCTTTAATCACATATATTTTGTCACCATTTTTTTTCTTATTCCTATATAAATCCAGTGCACTTTTTATCTACAGCTATCCCACCACACACAACAGCACCGTTGACAATCTTTTGTTAGGCATGTATTTGTTCGTGATTTTGGCTGGCATACTTTCAAAGAGTAGAATTTATCAAGTCATTTTCAACAATGGCTTGCTTAAATATTCTGCAATTAAAGATCTTAATATTACTAAAATTAAGATCGGAAAATTTTCAATATAATTGATGACAAATACATTTGGGAAGTTATTTTCCTTCACATCATTTGGCGAGTCTCATGGGCCAGCAATTGGCTGCGTAATTGACGGTTGCCCACCACTGATCGAAATCGAAGAGCAAGATATTCAAAAAGATCTAGATCGTCGTCGTCCAGGTACTTCAAAATTTGTTACCCAAAGGAATGAGCCTGATAAGGTAAAAATTTTATCGGGCATCTTTGAGGGAAAGACAACGGGGACTCCAATCGCCTTACTAATTGAAAACCAAGATCAAAAATCAAAAGATTATTCTGATATCAAGGATAAATTTCGCCCATCTCACGCAGATTATACTTATTTTAAAAAATATGGCATCAGAGATTATCGTGGTGGCGGTAGATCGTCGGCAAGAGAGACTGCGGTGAGGGTTGCGGCTGGAGCTGTAGCTAAGAAATTTCTAAAAAAACATAATATTGAAATTACTGGCTATATTTCTCAAATTGGATCAATAAAGATTGATAAAAATAATATCAATTATAACCAAATTTCAAAGAATGACTTCTTTTGCCCCGACATTAATAAGGTTACAGAATTAGAAGATTATTTAACAAAAATTAAAAAAGAGGGGGACTCGATTGGCGCGATAATAGAAATTGTAGCTAAAAATGTACCAGCTGGCCTTGGTGAGCCAGTTTACAACAAGCTTGATACTGCGCTAGCGGCAGCAATGATGAGTATTAATGCCGTAAAAGCGGTTGAAATCGGATCTGGTTTTGACGTTGCAACAAAAAGAGGTAGCGAGGTCTCGGATGAAATTTCAATGGATGGCAATGAGGTGAGTTTTTCTAACAATAATTCTGGTGGCATCTTAGGTGGAATCTCTTCTGGCCAAGATATCATTATTCGTTTTGCTGTAAAACCAACCAGCTCAATTCTAAAAGAAAAAAATACTATTGATAAATTTGGCAACAACACCACATTAATTACCAAAGGTCGTCACGACCCCTGCGTTGGAATTCGAGCGGTACCAATTGGCGAAGCAATGGCAGCTTGCGTTTTACTCGATCATTTTTTACTAAAAAAATAAAAATATTTTGACACACTACCAACCCCCATCTTTAGGGCGGTTTTTAAAAACCTTTAGCGCAAATGTTAATTAGCCACTACTTAACAACAAGACTCTTGCCGCTCATTTCAGTTGGCTGTTTAATGTTCATTAGACTTAGTATTGTTGGAGCAATATCAGATAAAGCTCCGTCTTTTAGATAAAATTGACTCGAATTGTTTGATACTAAGATCAATGGTACGGGATTTAAAGTGTGAGACGTGTGTGGGTTTCCGCCCTCATCAACCATATCCTCAATATTGCCATGATCGGCAGTTATTAACATTGCACCATCAATCTTCAAAATTTCCAACTCTAGCTGTTTAATTTCTTTATCGATTACTTCACAAGCTGTAATTGCAGAATTTAAAACCCCGCTATGACCAACCATGTCTGGATTAGCATAATTTACAACAATAAAATCATATTTATTAGATTTAATTTGCTCAACAATATTTCTGGTTACTTCTGCCGCAGACATTTCTGGCTTTAAATCGTAAGTGGTAACATTTGGAGATTTAATTAAAATGCGATCTTCAAAATTAAATTTTCTCTCTCTACCTCCACTAAAAAAGAAGGTTACATGAGCATATTTTTCGGTTTCCGCAATCCTTAATTGAGTTAAGCTATTGTTTTGCAAAATTTCGCCTAATGAATTTTTAACATTGCCAGATGGAAATAAAATTTCCTGAAATCTATCTAATTCATCAGAATAACTAGTCATGGCAATCTGTGAGCTAAAATTAATTTTCTTAACCCTAAATTCCGTAAAATCTGGATCTAAAATTGCCGAACAAATTTGCCTTACTCGATCAGACCTAAAATTAGCACAAATAATATCCTCACCATCCTTAATACCATTATAATCACCAACTACGCTTGGCAGAATAAACTCATCAGTAATATTTTGTTGATAATGGTCACAAATAACATCAAGAACTGTGCCATATTTTTTGCCATTACCAAAAATTATTGAATCATAAGATAGCTTAATACGATCCCACTTTTGATCACGATCCATAGCATAATATCTACCTGAAATTGTTGCAATTTGAATGTTTTTATTATCACCAACAATCTTATTAAACTTAGCGAAATCGTCAATTGCAGCTTTTTGAGGAACGTCTCTTCCGTCTAAAAAAGCATGAATCTTAACTAAAAATCCATTTTTTGACAAGAATTTAGCCAAATATATAATGTGATCAAGGTGAGAGTGTACGCCTCCAAAAGAAAAGAGGCCCATCAAATGACAAACCTTATTTTCTTTTTTAACAATTAATTTTTGTAGAATTGGGTTATTCTTGAGATTATCCGTCTCAACCTCTTTATTAATCTTTGGTAAATTTTGATATATAACTCTTCCAGACCCAATAGAAACATGCCCAACTTCGGAATTACCAATCTGCCCCTTAGGAAGGCCAACGTCAAGACCAGAAGTTTTAATTTCAGAATGCGGGTATTTTTCTAGTATTTTGTCGTAATTTGGCGTTTTTGCCTTATAAATGGCATTGTTCTCACACTTTTTTCCAACTCCCCAACCATCAAGAATACAAAGCAATGTTGTTTTTTTAGTCATTTTCCATTAAAAATACCCTTTCTTTTTGTAAATCAATATCAAACAAAACTAATTCTAGAGAATTACCATCATCCTCCATTGATATCACCTCCGCTTCGTGAGATTGATTGTTATTGAGATCAAAAATTTCAATTACTAAACCTACCCTGGTTAAGTTGTTGGACCCTATATCTATCATATTTGTAGAATCTTTTTCGTGTCCTACCCAAGCAAAAGAACTGCTCACAAAGGCAAAAAAAGATATGATTGCGAATAAGTTGGTAATTATTTTCTTCATTAAATAATTGATATATTACGACTTATGGCTGAATTAATATATTGCAAATTTAAAAAAAATAAAAGAAAATAGCAATTAAATTAAATTTTCTTGGAAATTTTAAAATAAGGCGGGGCGTAGCGCAGTCTGGTAGCGCATCTGGTTTGGGACCAGAGGGTCGGGAGTTCGAATCTCTCCGCCCCGACCATAATCAATTTTGATGACAAACTTACAATTAATTTTATTAATAATTCAGATCATAGTTGTATCATTTATGATAATTCTGGTTTTGGTACAAAAATCTGGAAACAATTCTCTTAGTGGTATTGGCGCTAGCGGTGGAGTTAATTCTGCAATATCATCTAAAGCTGGAAATGCAGCCGTTACTAAATCTATAATGGTGTTAGTTGCTATTTTTATGGGCAACAGCCTTATTTTGGCCACAATTACAGCGAGATCTGCTGACTCGTCTATATCTAAAATTGAGAAGGTTATTGAAGAGCAAAAAAAAGCAAATACATTACAAACTCCAAATATTTCCGATGAATAGTACACTCTCCATAAAAAAAACATCTTTAAACCAAGTTCATAAAGATCAAAAAGGGAAAATGGTTGAATTTGCTGGCTATGAAATGCCGGTAGAATATTCATTCGGCATGTTAAAGGAGCATGAGTGGGTTAGGGGAGATAATATCGGCCTATTCGACGTATCTCATATGGGGCAAATTACTATTGAAGGACCAAATTCTGCTGAATTCTTGTCAAAATTAACGCCGAGTAACTTTAAGATTGCCAAAAATAACTTAGCAAAATATACGGTATTAACCAATGAAAAAGGCGGTATTATTGATGATTTAATTATCACAAGAATCGCTGAAGATAAGTTTTTTATTGTTATTAATGCTGGCTGCAAAGAAAAAGACATCGCTTGGATTACAAAAAACCTACCCAAAGAACTGACTTTAACTAAACTAGACAACCGCTCTTTAATTGCTATTCAAGGATTGAAAGCGGAAGAAGTTTTACAAAATTTTATTACAAAAGGCCGCTTATCAGAGTTGCCTTACATGAATCTAGGTGAATTTACTTTAAAAAATGGTCAAAATATTTTTATTAGCAGAACTGGATACACTGGAGAGGACGGTTTTGAAGTAAGTATTGATGATTCTGATGCTAGTGATTTTTGGCTAGAATTATGTCAAAACGAGCTTGTTAGACCAATTGGACTTGGAGCTAGAGATAGCTTAAGATTGGAAATGGGGTATCCATTATATGGTCACGACCTTAATGAAGAAACAAGCCCGGTTGAGGCAGGATTATCTTGGGTTGTCAGTAAAACTAATGACAGTTTTTTTGGCTCCGACAGAATCATTCCTGAAAAAGCAAATGGCGCTAAAATTAAACGAGTTGGCATTAAGGTTCTTGAAAAAGGAATAGCAAGAGAGGGTGCAAAAATTGAAAGAGATGGCAAAACCATTGGAAAACTAACCAGTGGAGGATTTTCTCCAACATTAAAGACTTCAATTGGACAAACATATCTACCTTCCGATATTGCGATCAATGGTGAAAAACTACATGTAATCGTCAGAAATAGAAAAATTTTAGCTGAAATTTGTTCTCCAAATTTTTTGCCAGCCAGAACAAAAAGCAATAAATAATGCCTCACATAGTTTTAGAATATAGCTCAAACATCGCTAAAAAAAACATATCTTTTTCTGAAGAGCTTTTTCCTAAAATACATAACTTGCTAGTTAAAAATTTAGATGCAGATATTGAGGCCTGCAAAAGCAGGGCAATAAAGTTTGAAGACTTCTACCTGTCAGACGGTAACAAAGAGAAATCTTTTGTTTTTTTTGAGGTTAAAATCCTACCAGGCAGGTCGAAAATTAAAATAGAAAGCTTTTCTCAAAATTTACTAGAATTGGCAAAAAATTACTTCTCTAACTCTGTGGAGAAAAAAAATCTTGCTATTTCCGTAAATATTGTTGAAATGAACTGCTATAATAAAATTAATTAAATTTAAAAATCATGGTACTTAGATTTACAAAAGATCACGAATGGATAGAAGTTGAGGGTGACGAAGGAACTATCGGCATTAGCAAGCATGCAGTTGAAGCTCTTGGTGAGTTAGTTTATGTTGAGCTTCCTGAAATTGGAGCGGCATTTACTAGAAGCGACGCCTTTGCAGTTGTCGAATCTGCCAAATCAGCCTCCGATGTCTACATACCTATTTCTGGCGAAGTGATTGCCGTTAACAACATTCTTAACGACCATCCAGAAAGAATTAATCAGTGCCCTCAAAAAGAAGGGTGGCTAATTAAAATTAAATTAGATGGTAGCAATAAACTTGACGACTTAATGGATCAAGACGCTTATGACCAGTATTTAAAAAACAACGAGTAGAGCCTTGTAAATCGAGGCGGGCCCAAGATTGTTGTCGAAAAATCTATTTAATCTTTATAAGATATCATTAATTATGACCAATCAAAAACAAAAAATTATCAGTATTCTTAATAAAGTCTTAGAAACTGAATTGGCAGGAGTGGTGAGGTATACCCACTACTCTTTGATGATCTTTGGCCACAATAGAATTCCAATTGTCGAGTGGTTAAAAGGGCAGGCAAGCGAGTCCCTGCTCCATGCTGGAGAGGCTGGAGAAATGATCACTCATTATGGTGGTCACCCTTCCCTTGCTATCGGGACATTATTAGAGACCGAGAATCACAATATTGACGCCATCTTAGAGGAGTCAAGGCAGCACGAAAGCAAATCTCTTGATTTATACAAAAATTTACTAAAATTAACCGAAGGTGTTGCTGACTATATTTTAGTTAGAGAATATGCAGTACAAAAGATTGTCGAAGAAGAGTCCCATCTTGGCGAGGTCGATAAAATGCTTCGTAAAGAGGGTAGTCTGTAATAATTTAAATTTTGAGCCGCATTTTAACTCAAATTTTTATCTAAAACAGAAACTCACACATAGTACAACATTTCTCTTGTATTTTTTTTCTAAAAACTAAAAACAGCGCTACATCATTAGGTGGATCTGTACCCAATAGCTTCCGACAAATGATGTTGCTCGATTTTTTTACTATTCTCAAGGTCGGCGATTGTTCTAGAAACTTTTAAAATTCTAACAAAACCTCTCATAGAGATGTCCAACTTACTGACGGCCTTTTCAATTAAATCTCTATTTTTGCCAGTAAAATCAAAAGTTTTCTCAATTTCACTATTGCTATTGTGACTATTTAACTTTCCTGATCTTTGATATTGAGCTTCTCTGGCAAAGACCACTCTTTTAAAAATATCTTTCGAACTTTCCTCCGCAGTTTCGATATTTTTAGTAAAAATGTTGATCTGAGGTACATTGATAATAATATCCATACGATCTAAAATTGGCCCAGAAATTTTGGCCTGATAATCTTGGCCACATTTTGGCGCCCTGTTGCAAGATTTATTTGCATCGCCTAAATAGCCGCATCGACAAGGGTTCATGGCGGCAATTAATTGAAAATTAGCTGGATAAGTAATATGAGAGTTAGCTCTAGAAATGGTCACAACATTGTCCTCAATTGGCTGGCGCAAAGAGTCCAAAACTTGCCTTGGGAACTCGCCAAGTTCATCTAAAAATAATACGCCATTATGAGCTAAAGAAATTTCGCCAGGCTTAGTCTTCATTCCTCCACCTACCATGGCCGGCATGGAGCAAGAGTGGTGTGGCGCGCGAAATGGTCTATTGGTGATTAATTCACCATCCTTAATATTGCCAGAAACGCTATTGATCATATTTACCTCCAACATCTCCTCAATAGTTAGTTTTGGCAAGATTCCTGTTAATCTAGCGGCAATCATTGACTTTCCAGATCCTGGAGGGCCAACCATGAGAAGATTATGCCCTCCGGCAGCAGAAATCTCTAAAGCTCTTTTTACTCTTTTTTGCCCCTTAACTTCAGAAAGGCAAGGATAGGATATAGTTTTTTGACTAAAATTTTGTTCTGGCCGCGATAGAATTTGTGTTCCTTTGAAGTGGTTAATTAGTTGCAAAAGGTTGTCCGGAGCCAAAACGCCAATATTACTGGAAGCATAAACCGCCTCTGGTCCAGATTTTTCGGGGCAGATCACGTTACCACCAAATTCGTTGGCAGTAATTGATGCCGACAAAATACCATTTACTGGTTTAATTTTACCATTTAACGACAATTCTCCAAGACAGTAGTAACTCTCTAATTCTAATTTATCAATAATTTTTATCTCGCTTAAAATGCCAAGAGCAATTGCTAAATCAAAATGACTACCTTCCTTTTCAAGGTCTGCTGGCGCTAGATTGACGGTAATTCTTTTTGCCGGGATTTCTAGTCCAATAGAGTTTATTGCCGCCCTAATTCTTTCTCGCGATTCCGCAAGCGCTTTATCTGGAAGTCCGACAATATTAAAGACTTGCTGTCCAGATGAAATTTTGACTTCAACATCAACAGGGACGGCTGTGATACCAATAAAGGTGAAGGTTTTGATAGTGGTTACCATAATTATTATTTATTTGCGGTAATTAAGCTAATACAATACTAACTTTAACTTATAATGCAGTATGTAGAAAAATATTTTAGGATTAAAATTGCTAAAAAAGACGGGCCTACCTTAATAGAGTGCAAGGCTTTTTTGCAACTAGAAGCTTAAAAAATGAAACTAGGTCATGCTATTATTTGTCCAATACTATAATGAGAATTGGTACAACACTATTTAAACTAGATGATAATTCACCCCCAAGTCAAGCTTTTTTGGAAATTACTATCTAAGAAGGCTCTGAAAAATCTATATACGCACCTTAGTAACCGTCTTTTTTACTTAGATTTACACTCTTTTTAGCCTAAAAGTTAATAAATTCTAGACTAAAATATTACGATTCTAAGGTCTTTGTAAGTTCCTTAGTCTTGCCTCCGCCATCATCTCTTTATCAAAAAGCCTTATACCCTATTAATATAGGGCAGACATGCTTTAATAGTTTGTAAATAAAAATATTTTGAAAAAACTGCTTTAAAGATGGAAATTGGCATTATATATTTTTAAATAGCATGGCGCCAAACTTTATCTAAAATATAAAAAAACATTTCGTTAAAATTGAAACTCAAAACTTAACACAACTAGAAGAATAAAATGACAAACAAAATATCAGAATCAATTAGTATATTAAGCTTGTCCAACGAACATAGAATATTGCATCGAGTTCCCGAAATATTAACAAAAAAAGAACCTAAGGGAAGAATATTTAAAGCGGCATTTATTGACCTCGAAACCACCGGTCTAGATCCAAAAAAAGACGAGATTATTGAGGTGGGAATATTAATAGCGTCCTTCACTGACGAAGATGGATTTATCAGCATTGATTTTGGCAACAACCAGCTACAACAACCTAACAAACCTATAAGCGAAGAAGTTACTAAGATTACCGGAATTACTAATGAAGATGTTAGTGGAAAAGTTATTGATTGGAATATATTAAAAGATAGTTTGGTGAATATTGACCTAATAATATGTCACAACGCTTATTTTGATAGAAATTTTATGGAATTACAAACTCCCGACTTCTTTAAATCCGTCATAGAGTCAAAATCATTTGCATGCTCTTTAAAGGGGGTAAAGTGGAGGGAGTTTGGATATGAAGGAGTTAAATTAGAATATCTTAATTTTAAAATGGGTTATTTCTACGAAGGGCATAGGGCTCTTATTGATTGCTACGCTACTTTAAATCTTTTTACATCAAAACCAGAGGCATTTAAAGAGTTGCAGGAGGGATGTTATCAAAAAGAATTATTAATTTGCGCAACGAATGCCAGTTTTAATAAAAAAGACATATTAAAGAAGAGGAGTTATAGGTGGAGTAGTGGAGATGGTGACCTACCTAAATCTTGGTGGATTACGGTTCCAGAAAAAGAGTATGAGTCGGAATTATTATTTTTAAAGAACGAGATTTACGGGGGAGTTAGTACCTCCCTTCCCACAAGAACCGTAACCGCAAAAGAAAGATACTCTTACCGCTCTGAGAAATTATAAATATATCAAAACCACTTAATCTTTGCAAAAACCCTTGCTGTCGTGTATTTTATTTTTCTTTTTTTGAATATTTAGGTAGATTAGAAAATATATAATCCGACAATTTAATTGGCAGAGACGTTATGAGTAATATTGAGGCGTATAGTTGCCAAGGAAACGAGATTCTGGCTTTATTCTTATCCAAACCTTTTTTAATAATTTTTGCTGCCTTTTCCGAGCTCATTAAAAATGGCATAGGAAAGTCGTTAAGATCGGTAAGTGGAGTCTTAACGTATCCGGGGCAAATTATGTTAATTTTTATATTAAATTTTGCCAATTTCAGTCTTAACCCCTCTCCCAAAACCCTAACATAAGCCTTGCTTGCGCTATAAGATTCTGATCCAGGCACAGCTTTAAAAGAGGCGAGAGATGACATGATAGCAATTTGACCATTTTTTTGCCTCATCATAACCCTTTGCGCTGGATTAATAACATTTAAAACACCCTTAATATTAATATCTATCAACTCTTCTATCTGCTGAGACTCCTCAATATCAGAAATTTTGCCAGCAGAAATTCCGGCATTAGCAATCACTAGATCAATGTTATTATTTTTACTAATTTTTTTAAAATATTTAGCAACAACCTCCTTTTCTCTGACATCAACGGTAAAAATTTCAACATCAGCTCCTTTTTCTTGACATTGTTGGGCAATTTTTTTTAACCGACTATCATCTCTTGCAACTAAAAATAACTTTACATTTGGTGCAGAATATTTTGCTGCCAAAGAGGCTCCAATGCCACTATTTGCACCTGTAATTAATATTGTTTTGATTTTCATTATAGATTATTGTTTTGATTTTTAAAAAAATTGAGCGACAATAGTCACTAATTATTCTTAAAGATGATGACACCGAGGCACATTTAAAATAAGCTTTGTCACAAAGTAGTGCAAGCTAACCCTTAGAAACTAACGCTTATTACAAAATTTTACAACAGGTTGATTAGTGTAATATGGAGCATATATATTGCAAATAAGCAATTTTTTAAGAACTGTGTATTTCTCCAACAACTAGTTAAAATAATATTTAATTAAATTTTAACGAAAGTAAGTCAACAACTCTTAAAGCAAAAATTAACAATAAAATTTGCCGCAATTACATTGTATAGTTTTGGCAAAAAATTAACAAAATGAACAATTTAACAGAATTTAATAATGACAAAATCAATAATAATCGACGCTGCCTATAAGGATGAGACCAGAATTGCAGTTATGGAGCAGGGTGTTTTACAAGATTTCGATCGTGAAGCGCTAGCAGTTAAGAAAATTAAAGGCAATATTTACGCCGCAACTATTACCAGGATTGAACCCTCTCTTCAGGCGGCCTTTATAGATTATGGCGACGAGAAGAGCGGTTTTTTACCATTTTCAGATATCAACCCTAGCTATTACAATCTTCCGGAGGAGGAAAAAAATCAAATCATTGATCGTAGATCGGCCAACAGAAGTATTGTCGACAATCATTCAGGTGACGACAATAATAAAGACCACTCAGAGCACGTTATCACTACCGGCTCTTACACGGTTGACGAAGAAAGTGATTTTGAGGAATTTTCTCGCAACCTATCTCACGAAGACTCTAGATCAGAAAAAAAATATAAGATTGAAGAGGTTATGGAGGTTGGCGCCAAAATATTAGTTCAAGTCCTAAAGGAGGAAAGGGGTAATAAGGGTGTTGCGATGACCACTTACGTTTCTATCGCTGGTAGGTATTGCGTTTTAATGACTAATATTTCTGGTAAGGGCGGAATCTCTAAAAAAGTTAACAACATTCGTGACAGAAAGGCTCTTCGTAGTATTTTAAGTAATCTAAATATTGATGAAGACAAGTCTATCATCATTAGAACGGCTGGTATTGGCAAGGTGGCAGAAGATATAGAGGATGATTACAAATATTTAGTAAAATTGTGGGATCACATCTTAAAAGAGTGTGAAAAAACAAAATCTCCATTACTTATTCATTCTGAAGATGATATAGTAAAAAAGATTGTCTGCAACCTTAATCATGAAGATATAAAGGAAATTACCATTGAAGGTAAAAAAACTTATGACAGTATCTTTAATTTAATTCAAATTGCTGGCGGCAATACAGAAAAAGTCAGGTTATATAGTGAGCGTACTCCAATTTTTAATAGGTATAAAATTGAGGATCAGATTGACGGACTATATGAAAGATCTGCCAACCTACCTTCTGGAGGGTCGATTGTGATTGACCAAACAGAGGCTTTGATTGCCATTGATATTAATTCAGGCAAGGCAACTAGCCACAAAAATATTGAAGACACCGCATATAAAACAAACCTTGAGGCTGTTAAGGAAATTTCAAGGCAAGTAAGGCTCAGAGATTTAGCTGGCTTAATCGTAATTGACTTTATTGACATGGATAACCAATCAAATCGCCGCTTGATTGAAAAATCTCTTAGAGACGAGTTAAGAAATGATCGCGCTAGAGTGCAGATTGGAAAGATTAGCATCTTTGGCCTACTCGAACTGTCTCGCCAAAGATCGAGTAACAGCTTTTTTGAAACCATTACTAAGGATTGTAATAAATGTGCTGGCTCTGGATATGTTAAGTCTGAAGAAGTGTTGTCACTTAACATTCTTCGCTCAATTAGATATGCAACTAGTGACAAACAGACAGGAGTAATCTATGTAAAAGCCCCAAATAACGTTATCTCTTACATGATGAACTACAAAAGAAGGGAGTTATATAAGATTGAAAAAAATTATCATATTCATATTTTAATGCATAGTGACAATGATATGAATGACAATTCTTACCAAATTAGAAAGAGAAAAAGCCTGTTGGACGAAGAAAAGAAGCTTCTTCTTCTCGATTCTGAAAAAATTGGCAAGGTGAATCAAATGGAAATTGCTAAAAAATATTACAACAACTCCACTCCTCACAAGTCAAAGCCCAGAGCTGAAAAGGGGCGTCCCAACAGCAATAATAATAAAAATAACAAAAAGAAGGTAGAAGTGAAAACCTCTTTTTTATCTAAATTGTTTGGAAAATAACTAACTTTTAAACTTTGTAATTGCTTTAGGTGAATATTCTATCTTTTGACGTAACCAGCAACAATATCTCTATTTCTGTGTCAGATGGAGATATTATTTTATCTCAAATAAGCCAAATAAGCAACTCTAACCAGTCAGAACTTTTAACAACCTTATTACAAAAATCCCTAGAAGAGGCTAATTTAGATTATCAAGATTTGGGTCTTGTTGCCTTTACTAATGGTCCCGCCTCATTTACTTCGACCAGAATTGGATATATTGCTGCAAAAATGATTAATGTGTGTTGCGAAATTCCTATCTTAGCCATTAGTAGTAACCTAGCTATTGCCGCTGACTATTTAAGCTCCAGTTACACAACGATTGTAACCGCAATTGATGCGCGACTTGGGGACGTGTTTTTTCAAATTTTTAATCTAAATGGTAAAAAACTAACAGAAGTTTCAGAAGTTTTGATGGTAAATCTTGAGGAGATAGAAAAATATTTACCTCAAGATGAGTTTTTGCTTGTCGGTAGCGCTAAGGAATTGATAAAATGCCAATTAAAAAACAAAATAATTAACACTTGTAACAGGCGCGATGCGATAAAGTCAGAAAATATAATTAAAATTGCTTTAGAATACCGCAAAGATAATAATAATAAAATTCCAGACGAGCCTCTGTATATTAGAGAGCCAAAAATTGGATAATGCCAAAGTTTATCTATAATGCGGCATTTAGCTAAATCTATGATAATTTTTGACTAAGAATGAGGAGTGTAAATGCTTCATTATAGATGAGTTTGGGCATACTACTAATCATTAATACCAATTATCAATCTTAACTATATGCCTTACGATTTTGAGAATGGATTTAATCAAAAACTAAAAAAGATTTTAGGAACAAGTTTGCCAAAAAAAATTATTATTGCCGTTTCTGGCGGGACTGATTCCATGGCTTTATTATGCCTATCTAATAAATTTTGCCAAAAAAATAATATTGACCTTATCGCCATAACGGTTGATCACAAAACAAGAGAAGATTCTGCGATGGAGGCAAAATTTGTTACCAAAGCTTGTCAAAAATACAAAATTCATCACCGAATATTAGAAAACAACTTCGTCATCCCAACTAGCAATATCGAGTCTAACCTTCGAGAAATTCGCTATAAACTATTATTAGATTTTGCTAAAGAGCATGATATAAAAAATATTCTAATAGCCCATCATCAACAAGATGTTGCTGAAAATTTTTTAATCCGACTTTTTCGTGGCAGCGGCATCGACGGCTTGTCATCAATAGAAGAGTTTACCATATTTAAAAACACTAACTTTATTCGCCCATTGTTAGATTTTACAAAAGACCAATTAAAAAAATATCTTCAAATAAATAACATTACCCACGTCGAAGATCCTAGTAATCAAGATCAAAAATTTCTTAGAAATAAAATTCGTACCTTCTTAAATAATCTCGAAGATAAGGAGAATATTAACCAAAGAATTTCTAGGGCCAGTAAAAATATTTTAGAAAACAGAAAGATTATTGAAAGCCTCATAAAAGAAAAATCTAAAGAGATTTACGAGTTTAATGATCTGGGATATTTTTTGCTTAAAAAACAGAATTTTAAAAATCTAAATAAGGAACTCTCTTTTCGCTACCTCAATCTCATTATTAATTATTTTAACGGCAAGTTCTATAAATCTCGTTTAAAAAAAATAGACGCTCTTTATGGCTGGCTACTTTTCGGCCAAGAACATAAAGCAAAAAATTTTAATGGCGCTATTGTTGAAAACTTTAATGAAGAGAGTTTTATTGTTTATCGAGAAAAATCAAAAATAGAATCACAAAAGATTACAGAACATTCTTTTGTTTGGGACAATAGATTTCAAATTAATATTAATAAAAATTTAAATTTAAAAAATTTAAAAATCACAACTCTTGACGCAAAAGAACTTAATGTACTGCTGAAGGATAAAAAGAATTTACAATATAAAAATATAAAAATCCCGTTAAAAAAAGTTTTATACACAATTCCAGTTATCAAAAAGGGTGACAATATATTCGCAATATACTTTCTAAAAAACAGCTCAGAGATTAAAATAGATATAATTGATAGTAATTTTTATCTTTAATAATTTTCCTTTGATTTTCTAAAACTATAATTATAATTGTAACTAGAGTTAACTTTCGCCAATAACTTAAATTATTGTTTTGCCTTTTTTTAAACACTTCAATTTTTACCTAAATCATTCCGTAAGAGGGTAAAGGAATAATTGAAGACTTTACATAAAACTTAATTCACGACAACCAAATATATTATGACTATTGAAATTTTAATGCCGGCCCTGTCTCCAACCATGAAAGAAGGAGTTCTTGCCAACTGGCTAAAAAGTGAAGGCGATATTATTGAGCCAGGAGATGTAATTGCTGAGATTGAAACGGACAAGGCAACGATGGAGGTTGAGGCTGTTGATGAGGGTATTTTAGGAAAAATTCTTGTCGCTTCTGGCACAGAAAATGTCGCAATTAACACCCCAATAGCACTTATGCTTGAGGATGGGGAAGATAATTCGGTCTTGGATTCTTACAAGGTTAGCGCTCCAAAATCTGCAGACAACCCAACAAAGGAGGAGGTGTCAACCGAAAAAGAGGAGGAGAAAGTCGTAACCCCCTTGACAACGGAGACGCTAACCGTCGCTAGGTCGGCACTGAATGATCGCATATATGCCAGCCCACTTGCTAAAAGGGTCGCGGCAAAAAATAACGTTTCTTTGGGTAACTTGGTTGGTTCAGGGCCGCATGGTAGAATTATCAAGAATGATGTCTTGTCTGCAGGAGTAGGGCAAAAATCTGGAACAATTCAGCGTCACCCCGAAGAATATCACGCCGTTAAGAATAATAATATTAGAAAAGTTATTGCTAGTCGCCTACTGGAATCTAAACAAAATGTTCCGCATTTTTACCTCTCTTTGGACTTAAATATTGATAAATTAATTGAAATGAGAAAATCAATTAATGAGCTAGCGATTGTTGACGACAAAGGTAAGCCAAGCTACAAATTGTCAGTTAATGATATTGTTATCAAGGCAACCGCACTTGCCTTGAAGGCGGTGCCTGAAGCAAATTCTTCATGGAGTGATGATGCAATTTTACTATATAACAATATTGACGTCTCAGTTGCCGTAGCAATTGATGGCGGCTTAATTACCCCGATCATTAAAAATGCTGATCAAAAATCTTTAATTGACATTTCTGCCGAAGCTAAAAAATTAATTAAAAAAGCCAGAGACGGAAAATTGCAGCCGGAGGAGTTTCAGGGTGGTGGCTTTAGCATTTCTAACCTCGGTATGTATGGCATTAATAGCTTTCAAGCAATTGTTAATCCGCCACAAAGCTGTATTTTAGCAATCGGAGCTGGCATTGAAAAGCCAATTATTAACAAGGGTGGAGAAATAACCAAAGCAACAATTATGAATGTTACCCTGTCCTCTGATCATAGGTCCGTTGACGGATCAGTCGGTGCTGAGTTTTTGGGTGCGTTCAAAAAAACTATTGAAAACCCAATCTCAATGCTACTCTAAATTAACTTCCGATGAACTTTGAGGCATTTTTTGACCCAAAAACTTTTACATTTAGTTATGTAGTTTGGGATATAGGCACTAAAAAATGTGCTATTTTAGATTCGGTTTTGGACTTTAACCAAAATACTGGCAAATTTTCCTCTAATTCGGCAGATAAAATTGTAAAATTTATTAAAAACAACAACTTTTCTCTTGAGTGGATTTTGGAAACTCATATCCACGCTGATCATATTAGTGCAGCACGTTATTTGAAAAAAAAACTAGGTGGTAAAGTAGCTGTTAACAATAAAATCAAAGAGGTTATAGACCTTTGGGCCAAAAAGTTTAATATAAAAGCAGATATTTCTAACTTTGACCATTTATTGCTTGACGAAGAGGAGTTTTTTATCGGCAATCTGTCTGCAAAGTTTTTACACACCCCAGGACATACCCCTTCTTGCTCTTCCTTTGTAATTGATGATTATATTTTCGTTGGAGACTTATTGTTTATGCCGAATTTTGGGGTTGGTAGGGCAGATTTTCCTGGAGGCAACTCTGAAGATCTGTTTGACTCTGTTCAGAAAATATTCTCTTATCCAGATGAATATAAAACCCTAACCGCCCATGATTACCCAAAAAAAGAAAAAGAGGAAAGATTCTTGTCAACCATTTTAGAGCAAAAAAATAATAATATTTTTGCTAAAATTAAAAATAAATTAGATTTCGTTCAAAAAAGAAAAGAGCGCGACAAAGAACTGCCCGAGCCCAAATTAATTAATATTGCTCTTAGGGAAAATATTTTTGCTGGCGCCTTGACTAACTAATTTAATTACTTTTAAAAACAACCCCCCCCCTGCCACAAAAATTACTAACATTTTCAAAGTCAAAAAGGAGTTAAAAATAACAATAAAATTATAAAAAAGTTTTATTTTTTAAGGCATTAAATCCTTAAGGGTGTATTTACTATTTTTAAATAAATTATATCTTACTTTCATCTTCTGTTTTGAAAAAATTTTTGTAACAATAATTTGTACCCATCTTGATCTCCTATAGCATTATAAATATTAATTTTATGGTGACAATTTTTTTGCGTAAAGATTTTTGCCCCGCTCTCAACTCCTCCAAATTTTTTATCTGATAGTATGTAATATAAATTACTAATCCTAGCTTCGGCAATGGCGCTTGCACACATAGCGCAAGGCTCTAGGGTAACATACAGGTCACAACCCGAAAGCCTACTAGACTTTAGTAGCGAGCAAGCGCCCCTAATTGCCACGATTTCAGCGTGAGCAGTTGGATCGCAAAACTCTATATTCCGATTGTGAGCTAGTGCGATAACTTTGTTATTTTTTACTATCACCGCCCCAACTGGCACCTCCCCTTTTGCAAAGGCATTTTTAGCTTCAGTCAGAGCTAAGTCCATGAACGACCTATAATTCAAAATTTATTTGATTTTTGTTGATTTGTTATTTATTTTACATTACTATTAATTAATAGACAGATCTAAATTAATTATAATTAATATGGGCACAAAACAAATAAAAGCTTTTTCTTTAATAGAAATATCGGTAGTACTACTTATTGTTGCTATCTTTGTCGCAGCCATTTCTTCTGGCAAACTACTTTTAGACAAGTCAAACGACATTAGGTTGCAGCGAGGGCTTCAGGCGGGATTAGAGAGTCAGGAATATTATTCTCACAAAGCTTTTCAAGTTAGTGCTGAAAAAATAACTAACCCAGATACAGGTTGCGGAGCAAACCCTAGCGCTAACGCCATATCTGACTTTTTATACACCGGACTATCAAGAAACAATCGTGGCTGTTGTAGTGACGGCGAAAATCTCAAAAGTTTGTGTTGCAACAAGGGTACTGATTGCGAGGTTTGTGGGGGTGGGCCTAATCAACCAGCCTGCTTAGAGCCCGACTCGTAAACTGAGTTAAGAAGTTCTCATTTTATCAGACTCATAATCTGAGAAGCAAACAAAAAATTGATTAATTATCTATGTTTTCAACGCAGTTGTAAATCAATTTTAAAAACTATATTATTATTGTCGCGGGGTGGAGCAGTTTGGTAGCTCGTCAGGCTCATAACCTGAAGGTCGTAGGTTCAAATCCTGCCCCCGCAACCAATCTTACTTCCCACAAAGTTTTTTTAAGTCCCACTAAGCCTTTACTACAAAGGGTTTAAGACCTCTTCATAGTCCAGCAAAGTCCCACTACACTCACTAAGATCTAGATTTTTTTAATGTATATATTAATGTATAAAAAAAGAAATACATTAAAAATATATGCCCAAAATTAATGACAAGCTTACACTGATCTGTCAACAGTTTTCCGGACACTAAATTTAAACAGATTTTAAAGATTTCTTTAAAAACCTGTTTCTTTTTTCAAACTCGACTGGTGCTAAATAATTATTAGCAGAGTGAATTCGAATTCGATT
>CAJQHK010000002.1 GCA_905478165.1 uncultured Rickettsiales bacterium
CAAAAATGTTGTAATTAAGGATGCGCTAAACCTGTCAACATCCTGCCAACCTTGCGCCACAAACACCAATCAAGAAACCTGTCGCCATTAAAACAAGACATTGTTATACCAATTCCCACCTTTAAAGCAGTTTTTTTCGAAATATTTTGTTCATAAATTATTAAAAAATTCCCACCCTATGTTAATAGGGTGCAAGGCTTTTTGATGATTTAAGTATAAAATATTTCGAAAAAAACTGCTTTAAAGGTGGGAATTGGTATTGCTACAAAAAAAATTAAAGATTCACTAGAAGATATTGCAATCAAAATGTTAGATCATATAATAGTGGCTGCAAATGGTAAATATTACAGTTTTCAAAATGGGTCTTTAATATGAACAAAAAAAAGATAAAAATAGCAATAATAATTTCTGGCTTTGGCTCAAACATGGAGTCGCTAATTAATTACAGCCTAAAAAAAGAATCTAATTTTGAAGTTGCCTTGGTAATATCAAACAATCCTGACGCTGAAGGTCTTAAAAAGGCTGAATCTAAAAATATCAAAAATACCGTCATTAATCATAGAGACTTTCTTTCTCGAGAAGAGTTTGAAAAAAAAACTGATGAAGAAGTTAGTTCTGCAGATTGTCAAATTATATGTCTCGCCGGCTTTATGAGAATTTTGACCAAGAATTTTACTGACAAATGGCTGGGGAAAATGATAAATATTCACCCATCCCTACTTCCTAAATATAAGGGTATCAATGCCATTAAGCAGGCTTTTAAAGCTGGGGATAGTGAATCGGGCTGCACGGTGCACTTTGTCAATGAGGATGTTGATGCTGGAGCAATAATAGCACAAAAAAGCGTTAAGATCGAGGATGGCGACACCTTAAGCAGTCTTAAAAGCAGAGTTCTTGAAGAAGAGTTAAAAATATTTCCCTTGGCAGTTGACAAAATTACAAAAAAAATGAGAAATGCGTAATTTCGCCTCAAAACTTCTAATAATAACCACACTTCTTATATATAATTTTGACTCTGAAGCCTCAAGACTAAAAGAAAGAGATTACTCAGCATCACTCAGATCTTCCAAAAGTAATGTACGATTTGGCCCTGGCATGAATTATGATATTAAGTATATCTTAAAACTAAAATCAATGCCTATTAAGGTTATTGCGGAATATGACAATTGGGTTGAAATTAAAGATTTTGAAAATGAAGAGGGTTGGGTCAACAAAAGCTTGATTACGAGGAGAAGAACCGCCATGGTAAAGACCGACGAAGAATTTATTGAGCTGCATAAGTCTAACTTTGTCAAATCAAAAATCGTAGCTAGGTTAGAAAATAATGTTATACTGGATGTAATTGAGTGTAACAAGGTTTTGTGCCGCATCAAAACTTCCGATGAAAAAGGTTGGGTAAAAAAGTCAGAAATTTGGGGTTGGAAAGGTGAAAATTAAAGGTTTTTACAAAAATAACTAAACACGTCTAGACCTACCCCAGAATATAAACTAACTATCTTTATCTTTTTTTTGCCTGGACGCGGCAATTAGAAACATAAGGGGGAAGCCTAGGCCCGTTATTACTTATTTAGCATCATAAGTGGAAAATGGTAAACACCAATTATACAAAATGACTAGAAACATAGGAAAATCAGCATCAAACTACAAATGGCTAGAATTACTATTTGACGAAAGAAAGTCTGAATTTATTAGGCAAAAATACAGCCTATCCCCCGTTATTAGCAAAATATTAGCCACTAAAGACCTGGAAATTGAAGAAATTCCTCACTTTTTAAATCCCACCATTAAATACTGCCTTCCTAACCCGTTTGACTTATTAGATATGGACGTGGCGTGTGACAAAATAATATCTAGCATAAAAGAGGGCAAGAAAATTACCGTCTTTGGAGATTACGACGTTGATGGAGCGACCTCTTCAGCACTTTTAAAAAGATTCTTTTCTGCAATAGGGGTTAATATTACCATTTACATTCCAGACAGAATATTAGAGGGTTATGGTCCAAACAAAGAGGCTTTATTAAAATTAAAAAAATCTGGTACTGACTTAGTTATTACGGTTGATTGCGGCACCGTAGCTTTTGAACCCTTCAAAGAGGCTGAAAAATCTGGCTTAGAAGTTATTGTAATTGATCATCATATTGGCGCTACCGAAAAACCTAAAGCTTTAGCAATTATAAATCCCAACAGGCTTGATGAAAAATTTCCGCATAAAAATATTGCAGCGGTTGCCGTTTGCTTTCTGTTTGTTGTCGCTATTAATAAAAAACTAAGGGAAGAAAATTTTTACAAAAATAATGACATTGAAGAGCCTAACTTGCTGTCGTTACTGGATTTGGTGGCACTTGGAACGGTTTGCGATGTTATGCCTCTCTCCGGAATTAATCGTAGCTTTGTAGCTCAGGGCCTAAAAGTCTTAAAGCAGCGAAAAAATATTGGTATCAAAGAGTTGTCCGACCTAATCGGTACCGACCAAGAGCTTACCGCTTACCATTTAGGCTTCGCCTTGGGTCCCAGGATTAACGCTGGAGGTCGAGTTGGAAAGTCAAGTCTTGGAGCTGAACTGCTTTCAACCAACAGCGAGGCCATAGCCAAAGAAAATGCCTCCCTACTAGATAATTTTAATAAATCTCGCAAAGACATTGAAAACAAAATACTAACCGAGGCTGATGAGCAGGTCGTGAAGAGCGGGCTGCACAAAGATTCTGTAATTATAGCTCATAATAAAGATTGGCACCAGGGGGTTATAGGAATAATCGCCTCCAGAATTAAAGAAAAATATAATAAACCAGCGGTAATTATAGCTGTAAATAAAGATAATATCGGCAAGGCATCTTGCAGATCTATTGACAATGTCGATCTTGGTTCAGCCATAGTTAAGGCCAAGCTAAGCAACATATTAATTGAAGGTGGTGGACACAAAATGGCTGCTGGATTTTCCATAGATATGAAAAAAATCGAAGAATTAAGAACTTTCTTTACCAAAGAGATAGGTTGTGCTGTAGAAAAATACTCAAAGGAAAGGGCTTTTTATTTTAATGACATCTTGGACATTAATAGTGCGAACCTTGATTTAGCAGAAAAACTAAAATCTTTAGAACCCTTTGGCAACGGAAATAGAAAGCCAAGATTTATTATTGAAGGACTGACTGTTATCAAAGCAAACTTAATTGGCGCCAACAAAAACCACATAAAATGCCTATTTTCTGCTAAAAATCTTGCTGGATTCTCGGGGAACCTGTCGGCGGTTGCTTTTAACATAGAAGATGGCAAGATGGCCGAAATCTTACTTCGAAAAAATAAGGGTCAAAAATTAGCAATCGCCGGAACTTTGGACATTAACAATTGGATGGGAGTTGATAATTTACAAGTAATTATTGAAGATGTGCTGGTATAGCGCCAGACTTGATAACCGGCATAATGCCACCTCCCAATATTGTTACTAAAAAATGCCCACCCCATTTCAACAGGGCGTGAGAATTTTTAGCGATCGCCAGTAAAAATGTCTCTTTTTGAGGAGATAAATAAATTGTTCCACGTGGAACAATGTAATACTTAGACTGTCACGTCATGAGTTTTAAAATTAACTCAGAAAAAGAATATTTAGAACAATGTCGGTTGACAAAAAGTCTCCAGATAAGCTTTGGACAAGTATTGCAAAAAACTTCTCTTGGATTAAGAAGTATAATAAAGTTTGTGACTATAATCTGTCTCAAGGTAAAATAGAATAACTTAAAGGGGCAAAATTAAACATATCAAGCAACCGCTTGGACAGGCGTCTAGCAAAAAAAACCAATGATATCGCCTTAATATGTGCGCCCAACGACCCAAAAGATAAAAACATTAGATAATAACGAATCCTTGACTAAGGATTGTAGTGCTAAGGGGAGTTTATGATTTGAACATCTTTACCCCTCAATAGCAAGAGGGGTTTGTGGACACTTATTACACTAGACTTAAGGGTTACTGATGGCTGCTTTAAAACTGAAGATGGGTAATGCAGAATTGCGGGCAAGATTGACGATGTATTCAGCATCTCTGGACACCGACTAAGTACCGCTAAAATTGAAAACGCCGTAAATAATTATAAAAATATCACAGAATCAACGGCAATTGGAGTTAAGTATACCAAAAAGGACGAGTCTATTTATATTTTTGCCACAAAAAAGAAAGCAGATAAGGTTACAGAATCAGAGGTTAACCAACTAATCTGCGGCAAAATAGACTCCACAGCCAAAACTGATAAAGCGAGTTTTGTTTTAGACTTGCCAAAGACTTGGTCTGGAAAAATAACGAGAAGAGCCTTGAGAAAGATATCTGGCGGGGACGATAATTTTGGAGATGCGTCAACCCTAATTAACCCAGACGTAATCAAAAAAAACTACAAGATGCTCAAAAAGAGTTGTTACCAAAAACAAAGACTTTAGAATGGATATTGATCTAAAAATAATATTCTTATCTAAAACTTATTATATTTACCACTCCTGCAAGCAAAAACTGTAAAACTAACTGTTCCACGTGGAACATTTTTAAATAATATGAGCAATACATTTGACCTAAATTCAGAGTTTAAGCCAGCAGGAGATCAGCCAAAAGCTATTGAGTCTTTAGTTGATGGCCTTAAAAAAAATAAAAAAGATCAAATATTACTTGGAGTAACCGGCTCTGGAAAAACATTTACCATAGCAAACATTATCAAAGAAACCGGTCGCCCCGCCCTTATTATGGCCCACAACAAAACCTTGGCAGCTCAAATTTATGGAGAAATGAAAGAGTTTTTCCCTAACAATGCGATTGGTTATTTTGTTTCCTATTACGACTATTACCAGCCAGAATCATATCTTCCAAAAACAGATACTTTTATTGAAAAAGACGCCTCAATTAACGAACAGATTGACCGCTTAAGGCATTTTACTACTCGAGCCCTGTTCGAGAAGAAAGATGTTGTCGTAGTCTCCTCCGTATCTTGCATCTACGGCATAGGGTCTTCAGAATTTTACTCTAAAATGAAGCTAGACCTAAGAGTTGATCAAGAAATAGATCGACAAGAGATCTTAAGTCAAATGGCCGTCATGCAGTATAAAAGGAATGACACAGACTTTTCTCGAGGTAATTTTCGAGTACAGGGCGATATAATCGATATTTTTCCATCGCATATGGAAGAGTCTGCCTGGAAAATTTCGATGTTTGGTGATCAAATTGAGGAGTTGATTGAGTTTGACCCCCTAACGGGACAGGTTTTTAAAAATCTAGAAGAAATATCTATCTATCCCAGTTCGCACTACATTACTCCAAAAGAGGCTGTAGTTAAAGCTATACACAACATAAAGTCTGATCTAAAAATAAGAATTGATGAATTTTTGGCCCAAGGTAAGGACCTTGAAGCTAGAAGAGTAGAACAAAGGACAAACTACGACATGGAGATGATGCTGGAGACCGGAACCTGCAAAGGAATTGAGAATTATTCGCGCTACTTAACTGGTCGTTCGCCCGGAATGAGTCCACCAACTCTATTTGAATATTTACCAAAAGATGCTTTATTATTTTTAGATGAATCCCACGCCTCTGTGCCACAAATTGGCGCCATGTATAAGGGTGACTTTTCTAGAAAAAGCAACTTAGTTGAGCATGGATTTAGACTTCCAAGCGCAAAGGACAATAGACCACTAAAGTTTGAAGAGTGGGAAAAGCTAAGGCCCCAAACCATCTACATCTCAGCAACCCCAGGTAAGTATGAGTTAGAAAAGTTGGGCGGAGAGGTTGTTCAGCAGCTAATTAGACCCACAGGGTTGGTTGATCCAGAATACGAGATACGACCAGCAAAAGATCAGATAGACAATTTGCTTGGCGAAATAAGAAAGACTATTAAAAAAGGTTTTAGGGTTTTAGTGACAACATTAACCAAAAGAATGGCAGAAGATTTAACAGATTACCTAAGTGAGGTTGATATAAAAACAGTTTATATTCACTCAGATGTCGAAACTTTAAAAAGAATTGAAATTATCAACGACCTAAGAAGAGGCATCTTTGACGTGCTGATTGGAGTAAATCTTCTTAGAGAGGGGCTGGACATACCAGAATGTGCCCTAGTTGCCATCTTAGATGCCGACAAAGAAGGTTTTCTTAGAAACGAAACATCCTTAATCCAAACTATAGGCAGGGCAGCTAGAAACAAAGAAAGTAAGGTCATTTTGTATGCCGACAAAATAACCAAATCAATTGAAAGAGCTACGGTGGAGACGGATAGAAGAAGGTTAATACAACAAAAACATAACAAGAAGTATAATATTACACCCAAGACTACAAAAAAATCCTTCTCCTCCCCCTTGGACGCTCTTTATAAGGACAAAAAGTCAGGAATAACTTATGAGATTGACGAAAAATATGGAGACTTAATTGAAAAAGTTAAAAAAGGCGATGTAGCAGCCCTAGATAAAAAGATAGTTGAGACTAGAAAAAAAATGTTAGAACTTGCTAACAACCTTAATTTCGAAGGCGCGGCCAAATATAGGGATGAGATCAAGAACCTTGAAAAACTAAAAATAATCTAGGGATTACACCTTTGCGCTCAAGCTTATTTACGATATGTTTTAACTTTTTGTCGGCGCGTGCTCAGTTGGGCGCAGCACCAGCTTAGTTTAAAAATCTTAGCTTTAAGGTTGTGGTACGTTAAAAAACATTGTTCCACGTGGAACAATTAAACATTAAAACGGGCAAGGAAGACAGGAAATGCCCAAAGATAGCGTCTTATTAAAACCTTTTCTTACCAGACCAGTAGTCAACCTAACGCCATTGCTTTATTTATCTTTAGGTTTTTTCTAGCATTGTAAGTGGGAATTAACGCGACGACGTACTGCTGATAACTGGAATTACAAAAGACTAGTCAAACTTTCTTAACTTGTTACTGTCAAAAAGTATTTTAGAGTTTCTGGCTACAACATTAGAGGTAAAGAAGTTATCTTTTTTTGCAAAAATCTTACCACCTCCAACTTCTTCAACACTAAAAATTGGAGCGTCCTGCCAAGTATTAACAAAGACCTCATCAATATTGGTAAAATTTAAATTTTCTTGAAGAAAAAGCTCCTTAAAAGAAGAAAAATTTTCAAAGCCCAGATTTAAACCTAATTTCTTGGCCAAATCAAATATTACCAACTCCTCGTTTTCTACGCCCTCAATAGCAAAAATTGCCGGATTTGACTCTTGAACTCTACCTTCTATATTGACAAAAAGATTCTCCTTTTCAGCAAAAGCTGGGGCAGGTATAATTACATCGGCTTCACAGGCCCCACTTTCGCCAAAAGCGCCTTGATAAATCACAAAAGTCTCTTGGAGATCAGAAAAGTCAATATTATCTTCAGCAAGAAGATAGAGAGCTTTAATTTTACCTTTTTTACAATTATCTAGAATTGTTTTTTTATGAATTTTAGAATCCTTAGAAATAAAACCAAGATCTAAAGCTCCTGTTAAACTACTATTATCGTGTAAGATATTAAAACCGTTCCAAAGGGAGTCTTGAATAAAGTTATACTTTTTAACAATCTCTTTGGCTAAAAAGAGAATATTTTGACCAGACCTTCCTAACAAAACCTCTTCACCAAGAATGATCATTGGGTTTTTAGAAGATTCTAAAACTTTAGAAAAAACACTCTTGCTAGACAAAATATCTTTTAAGACGGATATATCTCCTCCTAGGTTTTGATATTTGTAAGTTAGGTCAGCATCAACGCCAATTGTTGCTACAGTTAACCCTCCCATTAAAAACCTCTTTCTGATTCTAGCGTTAATAATTGGAGATGTGACCCTTACGTTGCAGCCGACGATTAAACAAACGTCTGCTTTTTCAATATTTTCTATACCAGTATTAAAGACGTATGACGCCCTATCTGCCGAACTTAAAATAGAATCATTACTACGACAATCAATGTTGTCGCTGCCTATTTTTTCCATTAATTTTTTAAGAGCAAAAATTTCATAAGCTCCTGACAAATTACCGCTTAGAGCTGCAATCTCTGATGGATTTAGATTAGAGAATTTATCTCTAACAACCTCTAAAGCTTCGTCTTTAGTTGTAACGGTTAATTTACCCCCCTTTCTAACGTAATATTTATCTAATCTTTGATATTTTAAAGCATCATAACAAAACCTTGCCTTATCAGAAATCCACTCTTCATTAATCTCCTCATTTATTCTTGGTAAAATTCTCATAACCTCGTTGCCGCGAGAGTCAATCCTAATATTACTTCCTGTCGCATCCATAATATCAATAGAGTTAGTCTTTTTTAGTTCCCAACTCCTTGCTTTAAAAGCATAAGGCTTAGAAGTAAGAGCTCCAACCGGACAAAGATCGATAATATTACCAGAAAGCTCTGATTTAATAGAAGTGTCAAGATAGGTAGAAATCTGAGTATCTTCCCCTCGATTGATAGCTCCGAGTTCTGCCGTTCCGGCAACGTCAGCAATAAAGCGTACGCATCTAGTACAATGAATGCATCTTGTCATATGAGTCTTAATTAGAGGCCCCATATTTTTATCTTTTACAACTCTTTTTTCTTCAGTAAACTCACTATGATCTTTTCCATAAATATAAGACTGGTCCTGCAAATCACATTCGCCACCTTGGTCGCAAATTGGACAATCAAGAGGGTGGTTAACAAGTAAAAACTCCATAGCACCCTCTCTAGCTTTTTTAACCATTGGGCTGTCAGTTTTTATTGTCATACCCTCGGAAACATTTATAGCACAAGAGGCTACTGGCTTTGGGGGACCCCCTTCGATTTCAACAAGGCACATACGACAATTTCCGGCAATTTTTAACCTTTCATGATAACAAAACCGAGGAATCTCAACGTTTGCTATTTCACAGGCCTGAATTATAGTAATATCTTTAGGAACGGATATTTCTTTATTATCAATAGTAACTCTTACTGTCATATATTATAAACTTGATTGCACCTTTTTAACCCTTACTAAAAAATTGATTTGCTTTGTCTTTTTTATTCAGAAACAACTCCAACCTCCAGTCAAAAACTGATTATAAGAAAAAATTATCCTGATTTAAGTTTATTTAAAAAAACCTCCCACAAAATACCCACCAAACACAGCAACTAAGGATAAGAGGATGGAAAAAAACACATATACAATAGCCGTCAACAAATGGCTCTGCTCCAACAACCTAAAAACATCTAAAGAAAAGGTAGAAAAAGTAGTAAAGCCGCCAAACAGACCAATTATTAGAAATAATTTTAAATTTTCATTAACAAAATTATCATTCTTAATAAAATAATAACAAACCCCAATCAAAAACGAGCCTATAATATTAATCGACATAGTTCCTAAGGGAAATGCTGATTTAAAATAAAAACTAACAAAATTAGACAGGGCATATCTTGAAACCGAACCTAAGGCGCCACCAAATGCAATAAAAACAAAACTCATAATATAAAAACTATTTACAGTAAAATATGCTTTATTAAAAATTTTTACCCTTCTTGCTTTGCAAGTATAAGATCGACAATCTCAAAATACACAACCCCACTCTAATTACTCAACAACTTTTGGCATAAAACTTTTAGTAATTTTTGGCTTCTTATTTTTTTCTGTTTTGGTTATTTTACGATCCTTTAATAATTTTTTAATCTCACTACCAGTTAAGGTTTCGTGTTTTAATAAGGATTGAGCTAGCAACTCTAAATCATCCCTCTTATCTGTTAAGATTTTTTTTGCTTGCTTTGATGCATTTTCAATAATTTTTTTAATCTCTTGGTCAATCTTATTGGCCGTTTCTTCAGAAGAGGTTTTTGCCTGCTTATAAGGATTTTCATTGTCGTTACCATGATTTACTGGACCAATCTTATCATTTAAACCCCACTTCGTTACCATAGAACGAGCCATATCTGTCGCCTGCTCAATATCCGAAGATGCTCCTGTCGTAACATTATCATAACCGAAAATCATCTCTTCGGCCACCCTGCCTCCCATGGCAACCGCCAAATCATCTATTAATTTAGCCCTAGTTAGTGAAAACCTATCTTTCTCTGGTAGCCTCATAACAAGACCCAGAGCCCGACCTCTTGGAATAATAGTTGCCTTGTGTATTGGGTCAGAATTTGGGCAATTAACCGCCACAATAGCATGTCCAGACTCGTGATATGCAGTTAGAGATTTTTCATCCTCATCCATCTTCATTTTTTTACGCTCCGCCCCCATCATAATCTTATCCTTAGCGTCCTCCATATTTTGCATAGTCACCACCTTTTGGTTGTTTTTTGCCGCAACCAAAGCCGCCTCATTAACCAAGTTTGCCAAATCAGCACCAGAAAAACCTGGCGTCCCCCTAGCAATAATATTAGAATCAATATTTAAAGATTTAATTTTCTTAATATGAACTCTCAATATTTCGTCGCGACCAACAATATCAGGCTTAGATACCGTAACTTGACGATCAAACCTTCCCGGACGAAGTAAGGCATTATCTAAAACATCTGGCCTATTGGTTGCTGCAATAATAATAATACCCTCATTTGCCGAAAAACCATCCATCTCAACCAAAAGTTGATTTAAAGTTTGTTCTCTCTCGTCATTACCTCCACCAACTCCACTGCCACGATGACGACCAACAGCGTCAATTTCATCAATAAAAATTAAGCATGGTGCGTTTTGTTTACCCTGCTCAAACATGTCTCGAACACGACTGGCACCAACACCGACAAACATTTCCACAAAATCAGACCCTGCGATTGAAAAAAATGGCACACTAGCCTCTCCTGCCACAGCTCTCGCAAGTAATGTTTTACCGGTTCCAGGAGATCCTATTAAAAGACAGCCTTTAGGAATTTTCGCCCCTAGATCAGTATATTTTTTGTGATTTTTAAGAAAATCAACAATCTCAACCAACTCCTCCTTAGCTTCATCAATACCCGCAACATCCTCAAAAGTAACTTTATTTTTATTTTCTTGAAGTAGTTTTGCTTTAGACTTTCCAAAGCCAAAAGCTTTTCCACCGCCTCCAGAAGAACCTTTAAAAAGAAAAAACCAAAGACCAATCATAATAATAAGTGGTAACCAACCTAGTAAACCTCCGACAATTCTACCAACCTTACTAACTGTTGGTTTAGCGTCTATAGCAACGTTTCTCTCTTCTAGTTTTTCAATTAACTTTGGATCATCCGGTAAAAATACGTAAAACTTTTGACCATCAGAATTGAAGGTAAGTTCTTTACCTTTTATTTGAACCTCCGCAACGGATCCGGCGTTAACTTTTTTTGTAAATTCGTGATATTTAATCTCGGTTGCACCGACATTTACACCTGTTAAAAAAAACTCTGAAAATAAAATAAAACCAAAGAATACTGAGGCCCAAATAATAAAATTTTTCTTATTTTCTGGCTTTTTATTATTTTTATTTTTTTTACTTGGTTTATTGATCATTATATTATTTTTTCCACCTATTATGAACCCAAAACCATTGCTCTGGGCATTGTCTTATCCACCCTTCCAAAGTTTTGTTGATTTCTTTGGTGATTTTATAAATTTTCTTATCCATTGTCAATTCTTTATCTTTAGTAATATCTAAGGGATCTAAAATCTCCATATTAAAGTTAGTTTCGTTATTTTTACGAATTATTCTTATTGGAACTAGAGGTATATTGTATTTTAACACTAACTTTGCTAAAGAGGGTGAGGTTAACGCTTTTCTACCAAAAAAAGGCACCTCAATACCGTCCCCAACCCTTTGATCAGCTAACACAATAATAAACTCACCATTCTTTAAAGATTTTATTATCTCTTTATTACCAGTCAAACCCTTACTTATTAGATTAATGTTTTTTCTTTTGTCGATAGATATTAATTGATCAACATATTTATTATTAAACGGCCTGTAAAGAGTTTTACACTTAAAGCCATTAAGAGTTAGATATTTTCCCCCAACCTCCCAATTACCAAAATGAGCAGAAAACAGAATACCTCCTTTTTTTGATCTTTTTAATTTTTGGAAATTTTTTTTAGAATTCTCATCAAGAGAAACTGTTTTATTAAGTTCTTTTTTAGATTTTTTATTAAAAAAATAATATTCAGTGATAATACGACCTAAATTTTCCCACATATTATCAACGATATTTTCCACCTCTTTTTCTGTTATTTTTTTTATGGATTTTCTAACATTGTCTTTAGCTAAATTATGAACAGAAAGTCTTTTTCCAACAAGCTTTGTAAGAAAAATTGATAATTTTGTAGATTTTTTAAATTTTAAAATTTTAAAAATAAAAATAAAAATCTTAACCAGAATATATTCTATAATGTAACGAACTTCTTTAAAAATCTTATTCATCTTGTTGTTATTAAATTTCAGCGTATTTTAAAATTATTAGTTAAAGTTTTTCCTCGCTTTAAAAGCTATATTTATAGTGCCCTCATCTAAATAGTCTAATTCACTACCAATAGGTATTCCGTTAGCTAGTTTTGATATTTTAACACCAAACTCTTGTAAAACTTCAGATAAATAATAAGATGTTGTGACACCATCGATAGTTGGGTTTATAGCAATAATCACCTCCTCAACCCCTCCAGCTTCTACCCTCTCAATTAAAGAGTTTATATTTAAATCTTCCTGCGTTTTTCCTAAAATTGCTGACAAAACACCTCCTAAAACATGATATTTGCCATTAAAAATTTTATTCTTTTCTAAAGCCCAAACATCCGAAACATCTTCAACAACACAGATCAGCTTATTATCCCTTTTTGTATCGGTACAGATGGAACAAGTCTCAATAATATCAAGATTACCACAAATATTACAGTTTTTAGTTTGATTTTTAACTAAAATCATGTCATTGATCAAAGAATCCATAGTACTATCTTTATTTTGTAATAAATGTAATATAAATCTACGTGCTGACCTTGGTCCAAAAGTTGGTAATTTTGAAATTTTTTTAATTAAATTATTAAGATTATCCATTTTATTATCTTAAAAATATTTCACCACACCAACCCTAAAAGTTTTAATATTTGAGTTTAAAATATTTAATCGTGATTTTCTTTCTTGATAAGAAGCTCTAAATGCTATATTTAAAATATAAGGATCTATCTGTACTCCAGCTCCATATAAAAAAGCGGTTTCATGAGATTTAAAATTATCCGAATAAAGTGTTTTATGTATTTTTAAATTATTATTAATATCTGAAATTCCAGCCTCTAGAAACAATTCTATAAAACCATCTCCAACTAATGGGATAAAAAATAAACTAGAAAAATCAACTACCATCACTTCTGAGGATGATTTTTTTAATGGATTTTGATCTGTAAAATCACCAGATCTTGCGATGAATTTACTAAAATTAGCATTAAAACCAATATATTTAATAGGTCTAAGGTGCAATCCTAAAACAATATTGTCAAAATTTTTTAAGTCGCTTTCAAAGTTTTTTCTTTTAAAGTTGTTTCTCTTTATATAACTAGTCTGATGCTCTAATGTTGTAGCAGATTTAAACATTAAATCTGAGACTGATAAAGCAAGTACCGTTTTTGGTAAAAAGAATGTTAGTAGTAAAAATATTTTGATTTTTTTCATTACTGGTAATAGGTTTTATATTTAAAATTAAATTATAATAATAAATATGAATGTTTAAGAAAAAAGATAAAAAAGATAAAGTTAATATATTTAAATATTATTTAAAAAAAATAACAAATATAAAACCTATATTTTATTATATTTCTTTTGTTTTATTTATTGCTTTAACATACGTAATTGATGGTTTTTTAGAAATAAAATTTATAATTATATTTATCTTCGTCATCACTTCTATCTGTTCTTATTTTTATAAAAAACAAGGGTTTATAAAAGATTTTGTTTTAATTATACTTTTCGCCTTAATTTTTAGATCTTTTATTTTTGAACCTTTTCATATTCCATCAGGATCAATGAAGCCAAATTTATTAATCCACGATTACATAATCGTTTCTAAGTCTACTTATGGATATAGTAAATATTCTTTACCTTTTGGTTTAAATTTATTTTCTGATAGAATATTTAAAGATAAAGTAGAGAGAGGGGATGTATCAGTTTTTAAAAAACCAAATGAAACAAATATTAATTATATAAAAAGAATAATTGGATTACCTGGTGATAAGATTCAGATAATAAATGGTCATATATTTATTAATAATATAAAAGTTAAAAGTAAGTCAGGAGGTTACTTTAAAGATAAGTTTAAAGATAGTCGAGTATTTACTGTTAAAAAAAATAATGAAACACTTCCAAATAATAAGATTATAACAGTTCTAGATTACGGAAACTTTGCAGCGGATAATACTGAAGAATATTTAGTTCCTGAAGATCATTATTTTGTAATGGGCGATAATAGAGATAATTCTAAAGATAGTAGATTTTCTGACGTCGGATTTATTCCTTATGAAAACTTAGTGGGAGAAGCTAAGATAATATTTTTTTCGGCAGAACATCCTTTTTTGCAATTTTGGAAATGGCCGTTTAGTATCAGATTTGATAGAATTTTTAAACTAATAAAATAATTATGTCTTTTCACTTCAATAAGGAGAATTTAAAAAAATCAAAAGAAATAATATCAAAATATCCTAAAGAAAGGTTAAAATCTGCTATTATGCCTCTACTGGATTTGTCTCAAAGACAAAATAATAATTATATATCGAAGGATATTATTGAATATCTATCTGAATTATTAGAATTGCCGGTAATACATATTTACGAGGTTGCTAGTTTTTATTCAATGTACAATTTAGAACCTACTGGTAAATATCTAATTCAAATTTGTGGTACTACACCATGCATGCTTCGTGGGTCAAAAAACATTACGAAATCCATAAAAAAACATCTTAAAATTGATATAAACGAAACCACTAAAGATAAAATATTTACTTTGAAAGAAGTGGAGTGTTTAGGTGCTTGCGTGAATGCACCAATAATTCAGGTAAATGATGATTATTACGAAGATCTAGATGAAAATAAAGTCATAAAAATATTAAAAGAATTAAAAAATATTACTTAGCCTCTATTAAAAACTATTTTTATAATTTCTTACCAAATTAACTACATACTCGACATTTTCTACAGGAGTGTCTTTTAAAATACCATGACCTAGGTTAAAAACAAAACTTTCACCATTAAAACTATCTAGAATATCAAGAACCTCATTCTTAATCTCTTCCCTTGATCCATAACAAAGTAATATATTATCTAAATTACCTTGAATAACCTTGTTATATTTTTTCTGAATATTATTTTTAACCCATATTTTAGGTAGATTTTGATCAATTGCTAAACATTCAAAATTTATATTTTGACAGATATTTTGATTCAAGACTCCAGCATTCTTAGTAAATAAAATAACAGGAATATCTGGGTATAACTCTTTTATTCTTTTAATTATTTTTTTATTAGGCTCTAAAACCCACTTATTAAACTGATTCTCCGGCAATATACCAGCCCAAGAGTCAAAAAGCTTAACAATCTCAACCCCAGCTTTAATCTGAAAAGATAAATAAGTGACTATGGACTCTATTAATATGTTTATTAATTTTTGAAAAAAATCTTCTTCCTTGATGGCTATAGATCTAATTTTTTCAAAATTTTTAGAAGAACCTCCTTCAACAATATAAGTAGCAATAGTCCAAGGAGATCCACTAAAACCTATAAGATTGGTTTCTTTAGGTTTCTTTGATTTAACGATATCTATAGTTTCAAAAACCGGATTTAAATAATTCTCAATATTGTTAAAATCAAGACTATCTAACTCTTTTTTTTCTGTAATTGGTTGTAATTTTGGACCATGATTTTTAATAAACTCTGTTTTTATACCTAATGCGTCTGGAATTACTAATATATCAGAAAATAAAATTGCTCCATCGAGATTAAATCTGTCTATTGGTTGTAGAGTTATTTTTGCTGCTAATTTGGGATTGTAACAAAGATCTAGAAAGTTTTCTTTTTTTAATCTAATTTCTCTATATTCTGGTAAATACCTTCCAGCTTGTCTCATGAACCATATTGGAGGAGTTGAGAATTTTTCTTTTTTTAAAGTTTTTAATAATTTCAAAATATATATTTATATTAATTGTAGTAATAAGGAGGTGTCTTAAGTTCATAATAATAATTTAACAAATTTATTAACAATAACATATTCTTACTAAGCCTTACTGTAATTACTACTTTTTCACCTCCAAGTAAGATTGTAATTTTTTTTTAAATTTTATCAATAGTTAATAAAATCATTGGTAATATGTTTGTATTTTTTAGTATCTATTTATTTTACGCGAGTTGTTAATAGGTAATACTTTATTAACAACTTATTAACATTTTTTCTTGACGAATAAAAAACAAGGCTTAGATTGAATTCTGTTTTTATCGTTTCTTATATTAAGTTTTGAAGCGGTATATTTTGATGTTCAGATGTCATATAAGGATTGTTAAGATAAAAATTATATCTTTTTCTATATATTACCTACCTTAGTTTTTCATAAAAGCTGAAAATAAACTATAAACATTTACTTTTAAGGTAATTTCTTCATTTTATTTCATTTATCAATATGACCATAATTAAAACTACATCTTCTACTAATGGTAGAAGGTTTTTAAAAACTAACAAAGAAGTTAGTGATAACAATTCTACTCAGGAAGAGTTTAATTCTAAAGATAGTGACCAAACTTGTAAAGAGGTGGAAACTTTAGAACTAAAAACTCTTAAAGCTAATAGTGTTGAAGAAATTTTAGAACTAGCTAAGACATATAATGTTGAAAATGTCAGTGACCTTGGGAAGCAAGAAGTAATTTACCAAATTTTAAAGAGTTTTTCTATGAAAAACTATAATAACATTGTTGTAGGTGAGGGGGTTTTAGAAATTTTAACTGATGGTTTTGGATTCTTAAGAACTAACGAAACTAATTACCAACAAGGTTCAGACGATATATATGTCTCTCCCAATCAAATTAAGAGATTTGGACTTAGAACTGGTGATGTTGTTACTGGACAAGTTAGGGCTCCAAAAAAAGGTGAAAGATATTTTGCTTTACTGAAGGTAGAAAAAATTAATCATGGAGATGTCAGTTTAGCTAAAAATAGAGTTTTATTTGATGATTTAACACCATTATATCCTAATGAAAGGTTGGTCTTGGAAAATGATATTAAGGCTAACGCCTTAAGTTCAAGATTGATTGACTTAACTTCTCCACTTGGTAAGGGACAAAGAGCTCTTATTGTCGCTCCACCTAGGACTGGTAAGACATTTTTAATGCAAAATATTGCTAGATCAATTACTACGAATCACCCGGAGGTAACTTTAATAGTCTTATTAATTGATGAGAGACCGGAAGAAGTTACTGATATGAGGAGATCTGTAAAGGGTGAGGTTGTTAGTTCGACTTTTGATGAGTCCGCTATAAGGCATGTGCAATTAGCAGAGATGGTAATAGAAAAAGCCAAAAGATTAGTTGAAATGAAGAAGGATGTTGTTATTTTACTTGATTCAATTACAAGATTGGCAAGAGCTTACAATACTATAGTTCCCTCTTCTGGTAAAGTTTTAACTGGCGGTGTTGATGCTAACGCTTTGCAAAAGCCGAAAAGGTTCTTTGGTGCAGCAAGAAATATTGAACAAGGAGGATCATTAACAATTATTGGTACAGCTTTAATTGATACTGGATCAAGAATGGACGAGGTTATTTTTGAAGAATTTAAGGGTACTGGTAATTCGGAAATCGTTCTTGATCGTAAATTATCTGATAAAAGGATTTATCCAGCGATTGATGTTACTAAATCTGGAACAAGAAGGGAGGATTTATTGATGGACAAGGCGACACTTTCAAAAACTTGGATGATAAGGAAAATCATAGGATCTATGAATTCTGTTGAAGCTATGGAATTTTTGCTAGAAAAGATAAAAAATACTAAAGATAATAAAGAATTTTTTACCTCCATGAATATGTAAGAATAGTTATTTATCTTTAATATATTTACCAACTACTTAATAAGTGTTATAAAGTTTAAAAATAAAAAATATTCCACTATAAATCTCGTAAGTTATTTTTATTATATTGAACAATAATAAAGTTAATAAAGGTGTAAATAATAATTGACATAATAAACTCCGTTATAAAATTATATATATTGTAAAATTGTAGGTTTTGAATTGATAAAAATCCTAACTTAAGTAAGGAAAATACTCCTAAAAACAATCCGAATTGAATAATATTTTTTTTAAAATTATTAATATTTTTTTCTTGGTAATTGAAGAATAAAAACACTTTAATTAATAATATATATATCAGGGATGAAAGGCCAATTGAGGTGTTATTTAAAGAATCTACCAAAACCCCTATAATAAAAATAAACCAAATTGGAAGAATACCAACTCTGTATATAGTAAAGAAGAAGATAAGCATTATATCAAGATTAGGTACTAACCTGATATTGTTAGTGATATAAATATTATCTATATTTAATATTGTAAAAAATATAACTAACAACTTTAATGATATATTTTTATAGAACGATCTTTGCATGTAATTATAATTATAATTATAATATTAATTTATTTTTCATTATAATAAAACTTTTTTTTAAATCAAAAATATTATGAACACTAAAGTTAATTTAACCCCAAAAGAAATAGTTGCAGAATTAAATAAGTATATAGTTGGTCAAGATTTAGCTAAAAAATCTGTTGCCACAGCTCTTAGAAATAGATATAGAAGGAAAGAAGTAGGTAACCCCCTTAAAGAAGAAATTGTTCCAAAGAATATTCTTGCAATTGGTCCGACTGGAGTTGGTAAAACTGAGATTGCCAGAAGATTAGCAAAACTGGTTGAAGCCCCATTTATTAAGGTTGAGGCTACAAAGTTTACTGAAGTTGGTTATGTTGGTCGTGACGTTGAGTCAATAATTAGAGATCTTGTAGAAATTGCTATCAATCAAGTTAGTAATAAAAAGAGAGAGGAGGTTCAAGAGAAAGCTAAAGAAAAAACTAAAGAAATTATTTTAAATATTTTAATTGGTAAAGAGTCTTCGAAAGAAACTAGGGAAAAGTTTGAGAAATTATTAGAAACAGATTACCTTGATGATAAGGAAATAGAAGTTGAAGTTAAGGAGAGTTATAATTCTTCACCATTCTCTTCGAGTTTTGACGTTCCTGGGGGTCAAGCTAGTATGATAAATATTAGTGATATGATTGGAAAAGCAATTGGGGGCGATAAAAAGAAAAAGATTAAATTAAAAGTTGCTGATGCTAAAAAGATTTTAGTGGATGAGGAGTCAGAAGATTTAATTGATAAAGACGATATTACTAGAATTTCTGTTGATTTAGTGGAAAATGAGGCAATTGTCTTTATTGATGAGTTTGATAAAATTTGTGCTAAAAGTGTAAATAGAGGTAGTGGAGATGTTTCTAGAGAAGGCGTACAAAGAGACTTACTTCCTCTTGTTGAAGGAACTTCTGTGAGTACAAAATATGGTATAATAAAAACGGATCATATTCTGTTTATTGCATCGGGCGCTTTTCATACTGCTAAACCATCAGATTTACTTCCTGAATTACAGGGTAGGTTTCCAATTAGGGTTGAGTTACAACCCTTAACAGAAAAAGATTTAGTTAGAATATTGGTTGAGCCAGAATGTAGTTTAGTAAAACAATACATTGCTTTAATGAGGGTTGAAAATGTTGAGTTAAATTTTACCGATAGTGGTGTAAAGCAAGTTGCCAAAATGGCTTATAAATTAAATTCTGAAGTAGAAAATATAGGAGCTAGAAGATTATATACCTTACTTGAAAAAATTTTAGAAGATATAAGTTTTGAAAACTGTAATTGTAAAGAGGTTGTTAAAATTAAAATAGATCAAAAGTTTGTTGATAAATCTTTAAAAGATTTGATAGGGGGTAAGATAGATTTATCTAGATTTATTCTTTAGAAATTAATTATAGATCTTCCTTTTTATTTTTTTACCTAAGAATCTTAAAAAACCATTTCTCATTATTTTAAATTGAAAATAATAATTACTATTGTTATATTGATGTTTGAAGGGTGGGTAGTCGCTTATTTTTTAATAAGAGGAAAGTCCGGACTCCTAAAGGGAAAATGCCAGCTAACAGCTGGGCATTAAAAATAGTTTATTCTATCGATAATGACGGAAAGTGCCACAGAAAATATACCGCCATCTTAATGGTAAGGGTGAAAATGTGAGGTAAGAGCTCACATATATTATTGGTAACAGTAATGTAGGTAAACCCCATTTGGAGCAAAACCAAATAGAGACATGCGTATACCCTTTTGCATATCATGTCTGGGTAGGTTGCTTGAGGTTGTTGGTGACAGCAATCCTAGATGAATGGCTATCACTGATTATTTTTTATTTTCAGTACAGAATCCGGCTTATAGCCCTTCTTTATCTCGTCAAAACTTATTCCTTATAAGAAGGTTTTTGACTCACTTTTAATAAGAAATTTTTTGTTAAAAGTGTAGTTGAGTTTTAACAACCAGCGCTTCTCAATTAGCAACGTCTAACTGAATCGTAAAAACCTCTTCTTCAACTGTGTGATTAAATTTTTCAGAAAAATATTTTATATCAAGAAATTGAACATCCCTTCCTAATGTTTGAATTTTAATGTACTCCTGATTATCATTGATAATCTTTTTAAGTTCATCGCTACAAGAGATTTTAATGTTAATGTGGTCAGAAATATTAAAATCTTTTTCTTTTCTGTCTTGCTGAATCAGTCTTACTATATCTCTAGAAATACCTTCACTTTTTAGTTCTTTTGTTACGTTTAAATCTAATTCAATAAGACAGTTATTACTTGAGAGTGGAAAGGTTTTTTCTGGGTCTTTAGGGGTTAGTTTAATTTCAAAATCATCTTTTGATAAAATTTCATTGGCAATTTTGATGTCACCATTTTTTAACTTAGTCCACTCATTATTTTTGGCGGCGCTTGATATTTCTTTTGTTTTTTTTCCAAATTTAATGCCAATTATTTTGAAATTTAGTTGTAACTTAAACTCTGCAAGTTCGGAAATGTTGTCGTTAAGTTCTATATTTTTAACATTAACTTCGTCTTTAATGATATTTTTAAAGTCAGATATGTCTTGAGATTTTTTGCTAATAATTTTTAAATTAGATAGAGGTAGCCTAACTCTTAACTTATGTTTATCTCTAATAAAAAGCGCTGTAGAACATATGTTTCTAACTAGGTCCATATTTTCAACCAACTTCTTATCTGACTTAATAAAAGATAGGTTTGGAACTCTTTGTAAATGTACTGATTTATTATTCATGGTTATTTGTAAATATATTTTAGGATCGCTGAAGTTTGTGATTCTTTTTGATATTTTTCTATTTCCCTTAATTAACTATTCCAATTTTTGTTATTTTCTCACCCTCATTAGTTAATATTTTTGTAAGTTCTTTTACATCCTTTTTTTCACAGATGGCAACCATACCAATACCACAATTAAATACTTTTTGCATCTCTTTTTCAGAAATACCACCTTTTTCTTGTAAAAACTGAAATATTTTTGGCCTCTTCCAGGAGAAAAAATCAATATCAATTGAGTGGTTTTTCGGAATAATTCTCATAATATTGTCAACTAATCCGCCGCCAGTAATATGGGCAAAAGCTTTAATTTTGTTGGTTTTTGCTGCTTTTAAGCATGACTTAACATAAATTCTAGTTTCTTTTAAGAGAACTTCTCCAATTGACTGTCCATTGTCAAAATTTTCTGATAAATTAATATTTTGATCAGAAATAATTTTATTAACCAGTGAAAATCCGTTAGAGTGAACGCCATTAGATGCCATTCCTAAGATGACGTCGCCATGATTGATATTGTTTTTTGGTAAAAGGTCTTCTTTTTCAGCGGCGCCAACACAAAATCCAGCTAAATCATAGTCACCATCTTTATAGACCGCTGGCATTTCTGCTGTTTCGCCGCCAATTAAGGCGCAATTTGCTTGTTTACAGCCATTAACTACTCCTTTAATAATTTCTTGACCAATATCAAGAGATAGTTTGTTACAAGAGAAATAATCTAGAAAAAATAAAGGTTCGGCATTTTGAACTATTAAGTCATTAACCGACATAGCTACCAAGTCAATTCCGATAGTGTCATATTTATTGAGTTTTTGTGTTAATTTTACCTTGGTTCCAACCCCATCATTGCAAGAGACTAATATTGGATTTTTATAGCCACACTTTTGTAGGTCAAATAGACCGCCAAAACCTCCAATATCTGGGCTTGATCCTGCTCTAGAAGTGCTTTTAACTAGAGATTTAATATTATTAACAAATTGGTTGCCCTTATCAATATCTACTCCTGATTTTTTGTAATTTTCGCTCACTGTTATTTTGTCGTTATATTATAACCCTAAAAACGGCAAAAATTAATTTTAACTGCTGTTTTTTTGGGTGGTGCTAAGTTGTATTTTATGTTTAATAAAATTAATTATCAATTATTGATCTTACAACGCTTTGCGCTTGTAACGCATTATATAGTAAAGTACTTTAAGGTTAAAATTGTCAAAAAACTTCACCCCCACTAGCGCAGGCAGGAATTTTTTAATAATTTATGAATAAAATATTTTGAAAAAAACTGCCTTAAAGCCAGAAAAAGGCGTTAATTTAATAATTGCCTATTAAAAAACCGTTATTAGAATGGTTTTCGTTATATTTAGAGTTAAGTAAGTTTAATACATTGTTTTATATTGACGGTATTTTATATTTCCCTCCAAATTTCTTATTAATTTAAATTTTTAAAAGCATGGCTACAGGTAAAATTAAATGGTTTAATCCAACCAAAGGATACGGGTTTATAGTTCCTGATGAAGGGGGGGTAGATATTTTTCTTCATATTAGTAATTTAGGTGACGAAGATGCTCATTCTATAGAAGAGGATCAAGCAATTTCTTATGAAGTTGAAGATAATAGAGGTAAAAAATCAGCTGTTAACGTAAAGTTAGGCTAGTTTTTTTACAAAAATTAATTCTTTTTGAGAATTAAAGGCGCGCCACTTTGGTAGAAGTTTAATCTTAGATATTAATTTTCTAACATTATGTCTAATTACGACCGGAATAATGTTTTTGCAAAAATAGTTCGGGGAGAAATTCCTTCTACCAAGATCTACGAGGATAAAGAAATTTTAGCTTTCGAGGATGTAAATAAAGTGGCGCCAGTTCATATTTTGGTCATTCCTAAGGGTGAATTTGTTTCATTTTCAGATTTTGCTTCAAAGGTTGGGCCTACTAAGGTTGGCAACTTTTTTATAAAGGTGGCTGAAATTGCTTCTGACCAAGATCTCAATGATTCTGGATATCGGTTAATTACTAATAATGGTAGAGAGGCCGGTCAGACAGTTTTTCATTTTCATGTTCACATTATTGGAAGAAAAAAAATGAACGAATTGCTACCCTAAAACTTAAATAACCTGTCAACAACTTTGTTAGTACTAAGTTTAGGTAGATTTTAAAGATTTTATAATTTGGGACTGTCCCAATCATTGCGTTTTATTTGCCACTCTCTGGTCAATATCCGAACATTCCTACGGGGTATTTTTGTAGATTCTGAACCTCGAAGTCTTTTATTACTATAAATATACAATCTAAAAGTCTAGATTCTTTTTCGAATGAGTTTTCGTTCTCTGTTGCGGCTCTTATTTTTTTTGTTGAGATTCTCTATTTGATTGGTGGTATAGATCGTTCTCCTTATCTCTTTTGGGAATTGGCATAACTCTATGGCTAGCTCATTTACTTGAATTCGTCCTTTGTTTAATAGTTCAATGGTAAGTGGCTTGAATTCTCCATTCCTAGTTCTGGGAATGTTTATTGTTAGGTTGTTTCTAGAAAGTGACGAAAAGCTTCTATTGTAATATCCATTACCCTTATCATCCTCTTCTTCTATTCCCTTTAGATATTCTTATCTTTCTAAGGTCATTAAGGATTCCATTACTGCTATGGAGAATTGATCCATATTCATAGAGTCTTGAACATTAAATAAGTTTAATATTGAGGCTTCTATTACCTTACTACATTGAGTTATTTTTGTATTTTTTTATAATTTATGTTTTTTAAAATTAAAAATTATTATTTAAAATAGTTAGATATTTATTCTAAATAATCTATTAAAAAACATAATGGAAAGGATGCGCCCCTGCAATCCATTATTAGCCCAAAACGAGGGAGTGTGCAATTATAGACCCTACCTATAACGTTGTCAGTTGTGGTTGTGACCGCTAACCACAAAAGTCTACAGGATTTTTTGGTTATATAATGTATGTAATGGTTATCAGTATTTTTTGTCTCGGGCTGTTAATAAGCGCTATAATGTGGGTACCACTCCGGACTCTTGATCTAGTTTTGTTATATAAATTGCCTAGAAAGGTATTTTCCTTGGCGGTAGGAAGTAAAAATGAATTTCAATTAAATATTTTATAAACTCCCTTGTGTTGCCATGTATGCTTATTAGGGATTTTAGTAAATATGTAAGTGTTTATATTGGTAGTCTTAAATTTGGTGGAGATAAGGAGATTCGAACTCCTGACCTCCTGCGTGCAAAGCAGGCGCTCTACCAACTGAGCTATATCCCCATTAATCGTTAAGAATAAAAATTCTTACTAATAAGGCTCAAGGTTAATAATTGACAACAGTATTTGCAATAGAAAATTATTTTAATTTGACATTATGCCGGTTATCAAACTTAACTACACATTTAGCAAAAAGATTTTTCTTTGAAATTTTTTTAGAAGATCTGGCGGGGGCCGCCCCAAATCTAACTTTTATTTAAAATTTTCTTAAAAATATTAATTTATCATAATTGCAGTGAATTTAGTTAGAAATTCGCTGCATTTTTGTTAATATTTGTGGTTTTTTGGCGCTGGGTAGAGCTCATTCAAAACTATCATTCTTTTAAAATTGCGAGAAATGCTTTTCATTAATATGGTGAACTGATTTTTTTCTATTCCGTTATATCTGACTCTGTGGTTAGTTTTGGAGGGCGCTCTTTCCTGAGGAGATCTTAGTTTGGCTACAACTATACTCAATACAGCCCTTTGGAAAGTATTGTTGATGACAATAAGGATCTTTATTACAAGAACTTAAGAGGTTGTCAAAAAACTTTAGATAGCAAAAATATTAAATTTGAAAATTGGCTAACATTTTTATTGCAATCTCTAAAAAAATAAAAAAATAAAAAGATAATTTAGAGAAAAAAATTAAAGTTGAGAAAATTCTGCAGGAAAATTTTGATAAATTACATTTTCAGATCTTGGAAATTCTTAAAAATCATAATTCCCTTTCAGTCTCTGATATTCAAAAACTTTCAGGCGCTAATTATAATACTTTAAAAGTTAAGTTGAAGTCTTTGGTTAAGATGAAAAGAGTTGTCTCCTTGGGTAAGGGAAGAGGTGTTATTTATCAGATAAAAATATAAATCATGAAAATAACTGAATTTGTTTTACAAAATATTAATAGCATTACTTTGATTATTGCTATATTTGCTGGTTTTTTGCCTTTGTAAAATGGGTTGATTCAAGAAATAGAGAGATAAGAAGGGAGGAGCGTAAAGAATTAATAATAGGCACGAGTATATAGGGCTAGAAAATTAGTTGCAAGCTTTTATTTACTTAGATTAAAGTTTTTTTAGTAATTATCGTGGGTAAAGATATGGGAATTTAAGATAACAGCGGCTCTATTGACAAGCAGATAAAGTTTATGTCAGTTGTATCTGCCGATAATAATCTGCCTCTATATTTTCGCTATAATGCAGGCAGTATTGTAGACATCTCAACCCTTACAAATACCATTAAAGAGCTTAAGGCTCATAACACTACAGCTAAAGCTGTATTATTAGATGCAGGATTTTATTCTAATGATAATATTGAATTATTACAAAAAAATAAAATCAATTTTATTATCAGACTTCCATCTGGCAGAAAACTATTTAAAGAAGTAATTGATAATGAAAAAATAGATCTGGCCTCCAATGCAGTAAAAGTATCCAAAAAGAGAGTGGTATTTATCAAAGAAAAAGAGATTAAGCTAAACAATAAAAAGGTCTATGCCTATATTATACTTGATCCAAAGAAAAAGGCCGATCTAGTAAATAGCTATTTATCTGAAAAAATAGATGATAAGCAAAAAATAAATGACGCTGAAATGTCTAAGATTATAAGCCAAAAGGGTTTGTTTGTAATAATATCTTCAAAAAAACAGAAAACAGACAATATCCTAAATTTGTACTATACCAGACAAAAGGTTGAAAGAATGTTTGCTTTCTCAAAGTCAGACCTCAATCTTCTAGCACTAAGAGTACATAGTGAAGAAGCTCTAAGGGGACATTTATTCTTACTGTTCTTGTTATCTTACTTTTTTATGAAGATCCATCAGAAGCTAAATAAAGAATTTACCGTAGAGCAGGCATTTATTATACTCTCGGCGCAGAAGGCAAAGATATATGAAAAGCAGATATTTGTACAAGAGGCTACAAAAAAACAGAAACAGATTTTTGAGCTTCTTGGCTATGATATGCCAGAGGAGATTGCTCGTGGGTAAAGATATGGGAATTTAAGATATAGCATAAATCGCAAAAAATCCTAAAACTTATCAGGTTAATTGGTGTTAAAGACATTTACCTGAAAAAGAAAAAATGAAGCATGTTATCCCGCAATCAGGATCAGTTTATGCTGATAAGGGCTATTATGATAAAAGCGCCAAAGCCGCAACAGCTAAAAAAATCTTCACCTGTCTGCAATGAAAAAAACAACATGAAAGACAAGGGTCTTGATAAATGGTACTGAAAACTAAGATCACCTTATAAAAGAGCATTCTCCAAAACAAACCACGGAGTCATACCAATTTCCACCTTTAAAGCAGTTTTTTTCGAAATATTTTTATGCATAAATTATTAAATTATGCAATTCCCTTGGTAGGGTAACACCTTTCGGTGTAGCTCAGTTAGTGTAGAGTGTGGAGATAGCAGCAAAAGAGGTGCAAGGTAGAACATAAGACGTTAAAAATTGAAGTAGATAATTAGTTGTGTTTTAAGGATATCTTTGTATATTTAATTCTTTACTATCGAAGTATTATTTAAAAATCTAGCTTCGTCTAATTTTGACGAAATTATTTATTTTTCAACTGATTTTGGTAGACAACTTAATTAAATTACTAAAACAATGCGTTATTTAGCTTTAACCAAGCTTGAAAGAGAGCAGATGATAAAAGACACTGGCATTAGTCACGTTGACGAACTTTACGCTGCCGCTCCAAAAGAATTTATTCTAACTAAAAAAATTGATGAACTACCTGACCATAAGGGTGAAATTGAGGTTGAGACCCATTTAAGGGAGTTATCGGAAAAAAATAAACCAGCCTCTTCTATGCCATTTTTTCTTGGTGCTGGCTGTTACTACCATCACGTTCCCGCTGCCGTTGATCATTTAATTCAAAGGTCAGAATTTTTAACTGCCTATACTCCATATCAACCAGAAATTTCTCAAGGCACTCTGAAAACTATTTTTCAATTTCAAACTATTATTGCTCGCTTAACTGGAATGGAAGTTTCTAACGCCTCTCTTTATGATGGTGCGACCGGTCTTGTTGAGGCTGTTTTAATGGCGGTTAGGATCAAAAAAAATAAGAGAAAAGTTGCCATTTTAGGTGATTTAAATCCAGATTATTTAGCTGTGTTAAAAACTTACACTGATTTGGCGGAGATTGAGTTAATTTCTAAAAATGAGATTGATAAAAATACAGCTGCTGTAATCACTGCTTATCCAGATTTTTATGGCAACACTTTAAATCTAGAAAAAGTTAGGGTACAGGCTGACGAGGTCGAAGCTTTAATGATTGTAGTGGTTACAGAAATCTTGTCTCTTGGGTTGATGGAGGCACCAAAGATGGCTGACATTGTAACTGGCGAAGCTGCTTCAATTGGTGTAGGCATGAATTTCGGCGGCCCACATCTTGGTTTTTTTGCGTGTAAAAAGCAATATGTCAGACAAATTCCCGGCAGAATTTGTGGCGCAACTGTTGATGAGGATAATAAAGAGTCTTTTGTTTTAACTCTAAATGCCAGAGAACAACATATCAGAAGAGAAAAGGCGACTTCTAATATTTGCTCTAATCAAGGCCTTTGTGCTGTCGCCTTTACCATTCACTCATTTTTACTTGGTGAAATTGGTTTTAAAGACTTAGCTTTATTAAATCACCAAAAAGCCTGTAAATTAGCTGATATTTTAGCAAAAATTAGAGGAGTAGAAGTAACTAATGATAGTTTCTTTAATGAGTTTACCATTAAGTTAAGTAAGGATGCTAAAGAGGTAAATCAGAAATTATTAGAAAGGGGTGTTATTGGCGGCTTAGCGCTGGATAATAATTTAATGGTTATTGCTGTGACAGAACTAACCAGCGAAAAAGATATGGAAATTTTAGCAAAACATCTTAAAGAAATATTGTAATGAATGAAGTCTTATTAAATAATACAGAAATAGATTCTGAAGAAAATTTTATACCAAAAAATGTCGGCTTAAATGCTGAAGAAGATCTGCTTTTTAGAAAATCAAGAAAGGGATCTTGTGGTGTCGATTTGCCAAAAATTGCTGATTTTAAACTAAGAATTTCTGGTAAAAAAAGGGTGGAAATTGGCCTTCCAGAGCTAACTGAGCCAGATGTAATTGGTCATTTTGTTAATTTATCTTCTGAAAATTACTCAATTGATGCCGGATTTTACCCCCTTGGATCTTGCACTATGAAACATAATCCTCGTCTGAATGAGAAGGTAGCAAGGTTTGCTGGATTTGCCAATATTCATCCATTACAAGATGAGTCAACAGTTCAAGGCGCTTTGGAGTTGATGTATGAATTACAAAATTGGTTGAAAATTATGACAGGTTTACACTCAACTTGTCTAGCTCCTGCTGCCGGTGCTCACGGCGAATTAGCTGGTATTTTAACTATTAGGGCGGCTCTTATTGCAAAAGGCGATGCTCGTAAAATTATTTTAATTCCAGATTCTGCTCATGGCACAAACCCAGCAACTGCCACAACCTGCGGTTATGATATTAAAATTATCGCTTCGAATAAGAAAACAGGTGAAGTTGATTTTGACGAGTTTAAAAAATTAGTTGAAGAATATGGTAAGGATATTGCTGCCATTATGTTAACTAATCCAAACACTTGTGGCAAATTTGAGTCAAGAGTAAAGGATATTGCCGACATTATTCATGAGATTGGTGCTTATTTTTATTGTGATGGCGCTAATTACAATGCCATTGTTGGTAAGATTAAGCCTGCTGACATTGGTGTTGATGTTATGCATTTTAACTTACATAAAACATTTTCTACTCCGCATGGTGGTGGAGGTCCCGGTTGCGGTCCGATTGCCGTTTCTAAAGAGTTAACTGACTTTACCCCATCTCCAATTGTAGTTAAAGAAGGTAATACATATAAAATTTCAGCTCCAAAGAGTACGGTTGGCAAGATTAAGGGATTTCATGGTCAATTTGGTATGATGGTTCGCGCCCTTTCTTACATGATGTCTCATGGAGCAGATGGTTTAAAACAGGTTGCGGAAGATGCCGTTTTGTCAGCAAATTATATTTTGGCAAAATTAAAAAATCATTACAATGTGCCATTTGATGGGCCTTGTATGCATGAATGCCTGTTAAATGACAAGATTCAGAAGGAAAAAGGCATTACGACCTTAGATATTGCTAAAGCTTTGGTTGAGTATGGTATGCATCCGATGACAGTTTTCTTTCCCTTAGTTACTTCTGGCGCAATGTTAATCGAGCCAACAGAAACTGAAAATAAGGTGGTTATTGACAAGTTTATTAACACCATGATATATATTGCCAATGAGGTTAAAAGCGATAATGGCAATAAATTCCACTCATATCCGATTTCTACTCCTCGACGGAGGGTGGACGAGGTAAGGGCCGCTAAAAATGCCATCCTTACATTTGATCAATTAATTAAAAATTAATGGACGAGCGCCCTAATCTCTTACACAAAAGTGAGTTAAAAAAAGACTCTCTAATTAAACTAATTATCAGCTTCTTTAAAGATAAGAGGAGTTATTTTTCTTCTAGATTAAAAAATATCATAATTAAATCTTACAATGTCAGGGTAATTGGTGTTGAGCAGAAAAGTATGATTGATAATATTTTAAAAATTAGTCAAATTAGGGTTGGTGATATCATGGTACCAAGGAGCAATATTAATGCTGTTGAAAAAAAAACTAGTCTCGAAGAAATCAAGAAAGCTATTTTAGAAAAAGAACATAGTAGGATGCCTGTTTATCACAAGAATCTTGATAATATTTTAGGTTTTATTCATTGCAAGGATCTAACTAAATTTATTAATGATGACAGGGCCAGGTTTAAGATCTCCGATGTCAGTAGAAAGATTCTTTACGTTCCGCATTCCATGAAAATCACTAACCTTTTAGTAAAAATGAGATCCTCAGGGGTTCATATCGCTATAATTTTAGATGAATATGGAGGAACCGATGGCATCATAACGCTTGAAGACATTATTGAGGAAATTGTTGGCGAAATTAAGGATGAGCATGATATTTTAGAAGATAATATTTACCTAACTAAGAAAAAAATCAGTGATAATGCTTTTCATTTTGGAGGTAGGGTTGATATTGAGGAGGTTGAAGAGATTTTTAACACAAATATTGCTGAAAATGAGGATGATGATTTTGAAACTGTCGGTGGTTTTATGTTTTTTATTTTAAAAAAGATTCCAGAAATTAGTGAGTCCTTCAAAAGGGGCGGTTTATCTTTTAAGGTTCTGGACTCCGACTCTAAGTCGATAAAACTCATAGAGGTTACAAAAATTAATAACTAAACTTAAGCGATTAAATTATATAAAATACAATAAAATTAACATGATACCGAGATATTCAAGAGAAGAGATGGTTAACATTTGGTCCGATGAAAATAAATATAAAATTTGGCTAGATATCGAAATACACGCCGCAACCGCCATGGAGAATTTGGGACATATTCCAAAAGGAACTTCAGCGCAGATTGCTAAAAATGCCAAATTCGATGTTGATAAAATTTTAGAAATTGAAAAGGTTACCAAGCATGATGTTATTGCTTTTTTAACTAATATTGCCGACTCAATTGGTGACGCATCTAAATATGTTCATCTTGGTATGACTAGTTCCGACATATTGGACACCTGCCTTTCTAAGCAACTAACTGAGTCAGCCGATTTATTACTTGAGGATTTAGATAAATTATTAGCAGTCCTTAAAAAGCAAGCCTTTGCACACAAAAAATCTGTTTGTGTTGGCCGCTCCCACGGTATTCACGCTGAGCCAACTTCTTTCGGCTTAAAGATGGCTAGATTTTATGCAGAATTTAAAAGATCAAAGAATAGGTTACTGGCAGCCAGAGAGGAGATTGCTATTTGTGCCATCTCTGGACCAGTTGGAACTTTTGCCAATATCGATCCAAAAGTGCAAGAATTTGTAGCTGACAAGATGGGTTTGAAGGCTGAAGACATATCAACTCAAGTAATTCCTAGGGATCGTCATGCACATTTTTTTTGCGTTTTATCAGTAATAGCATCTTCAATTGAAAATATTTCAGTTGAAATAAGGCACTTACAAAGAACTGAAGTTTTGGAGGTTGAAGAATTTTTTTCTAAAGGTCAAAAAGGATCATCCGCCATGCCACATAAAAGAAATCCTGTCTTGTCTGAGAATTTAACAGGTCTCGCTAGAATTATCAGGTCTTCAGCCACTCCAATGTTAGAAAATGTTGCTCTATGGCACGAAAGAGACATTTCTCATTCTTCGGTTGAAAGAATGATGGCTCCGGATGCTTTGGCAGTTGCCGATTTTGCTTTAAATAGATTGGTGGGATTGGTTGAGAATCTAATGATCTATCCAGACAATATGATAAAAAACCTAGAAAAGTTAAATGGCCTAGTTTTCTCTGGTCAAGTTATGCTTACTCTTATTGAGGAGGCAAAAATTTCTCGTGAAGAGGCTTATAAAATTGTCCAAGAGAGCGCTATGAAGGTTTGGAGCGAAGGAAAGAATTTTTTAACACTATTAAAACAGAACACCTTAATTGTAGGAAAATTAGGTGAAGAGAGGTTGGAATCCATTTTTGATTACAACTTTTATATTAAAAATACAGATGTAATTTTTGATAAGGTTTTTAGTTAAAAACAAATATTCTTAAATTTTGCTATAATGCCAGTAGAAAAAATAGAATATCTTGTAAAATTAGGTTGGTACAAGTCGTTTGAGGCTCAAAAGCCAGTTGACGCCAACGGTAACCCAGAGTTTTGGTTTAATTATTCTTTTACTTCTTTTTTAGAAAAAAAACTTTCAAAAGATCTTGAAATTTTTGAATATGGCTCTGGTCACTCAACTATTAAGTTTTCTAAATATTGTAAAAACATTATTTCAGTTGATAATGACCTAGGTTGGCATAATTATTTAAAAAATATACAATTACCAAATTCTACCCTAATTTTTCAGGATGATCTTGATCTTTATCCTTTAGAAATTACTAAGTTTAATAAAAAATACGATATCATAGTGATAGACGGCAAAAGAAGAAATGCCTGTAGTATGCTAATTTTAGATTATTTAAAAGATGGTGGGGTAATAATTTTTGATAATTTAGAAAAGGGTTATCAAAAATCAATTGATTTATTCTTGGGTAGCGGCTTTAAATTGCTGGAATTTACCGGCATCGCTCCACTTAAGAGTCAGGCAACTATTACCGGGGTTTTTTATAGGGAAGATAATGTTTTTATGATTTAGGGACGGTGCGGAAAGTTCTAATTTCTATTTAAGTAAAGCTATCACATGACCAATAACAATTACTAAATTTAACTACACATTTAACAAAGAAGTTTTCTAAAAAATTGAAAATTTACTTAATAAAATGCCTAATCAAGTTTGGACTGAGAAGTTAAAATTAGGATCAAATTCTATGGTTTAAAAATTATAGATTTTATTCGAACTAAAGGCTGAATTTAGCTAGCACCTCTTATTCTTTTTAATATTGAAATTATTCTTTCAAAAATAATGTCGTTTGAGTAATTTTGATAAGAATTTTGATAAGAATTTTCTATTAATTTAGCAGTCAATTCAGGTTTTTTTTCTAGATTTTTTAACGCCTCCACAACTTCACTTGTTATATTTAATTTTTGATTAATTATTATAGCATTCTCCATATTCTTTAAAATCATTCTGGATCCATCGGTATCGCTGGCAATAATTAATTTTTGATATTTAGCGGCTTCTAAGAATACCATGCCAAAAGTTTCTTCAGTGGAAAGTAAAATAAAAACATCGATCTGGTCAAAGAGTGTTTTCTGAGTTACCCAACCAAGAAGCTCAATATTTTTTTCTAAATTTAGTTTTTTTATTAATTCTTTGAGTTTTTTTTCCTCTTTGCCGGTGCCTGCAATTTTTAATTTAATCTGATAGTCAAGGTCTAAAAGGGATCTAACTAACCTTACTAGAGTATCAAAATTTTTTTCTGGCGACAACCTTCCCATAGACCCAAGAGTGATTACTTTTGACTTAGAAATTGTAATATTTTTGGACTTAAGTGGCTTTTGTTTGATTTTTATTGAATTAGGTATTAAAAAATAATTCTCCTTAATGGATTTTTTCTTAATTTTTTCTAAAATTTTATCATTTACAGCGAAAATAATATCCGCCCTTAATGACCTTTTGATATTATTGCTATGATTAACGGCAATTAATGGAATCTTTAGGAAAGTTAAGGCTTTTTTTGCGATCACTATGCTTCTTCCGGCATGAGAGATAACATAATTTGCTTTAAAATTTTTGATAATTTTTCTGATTTTTAAAATACAGAAAATATCATGATAGCCAAATTTATTTTCTATTTCGATAAAATTTATATTACTATTTTCTAAATCAAGAATAAAATCGGCATTTTTTTTAATGATAGTCAAAACTTGGCAATTATTTTGTTGCAACATTTTAGAATAATTAACAAAAGATTGTTCAACTCCGCCATTTTTATCGCTTAATAATATATTAACTATTTTCATAAATTACTTTGTAAAAATATAATCCCCAAGGTGGTGCATTTGGTCCAGATTTTGTTCTATCCTTAGCTTTAAGAATATTGTTAATTTCTGCTGGATCAATATTTTTTTTAGAAAATTGGACTAAGGTTCCTACGATGTTTCGAACCATATGATGTAAAAATGATTTGGCTGCGATTTCAATAATAATTAGATCATTTTTTTTTATAATTTTTATATAATCAATTTGACGAATTGCGTTTTCTGCCTGACATTCTGAATCTCTAAAGCTGGAAAAATCATGTTTACCAATTAGGTAGTTTGCCGTCTTTTCTACTAAACTTAAATCTAGTGAAAATGGTATGTGATAAAGGCGATTTTTGTCAATTGCTGGCGACGCTCTACGATTTAGAATTTTATACTGATAAATTCTTTGTTTAGCAGAAAAGCGAGCATGAAAATCTTCCAAAACCTCTTCGCAATCCAAAATTGATATGTCGTCAAATTTAAGAAAAAAATTTAAAGCCATTTGAATTTTAAAAGGATCAAAACTTTCTTCTAAATCAAAATGTGCTACCTGACCCAAGGCATGAACCCCAGCATCGGTTCTGCCAGAACCCATTATCTTGATATTTTTTTTGGTAAGATTCTTTAGGGAGGACTCGATTTGATCTTGGACTGTTATTGCATTCTTTTGCTTTTGCCAACCAGAATATATGGTACCATCATATTCTATGATTATCTTGTATCTTGGCATATATTCTTATGACAACTACTTAAACCTTGTCCAGCTACAATTTTCTTCTACCTTATCAAAAACATTGTCAATTAAATTTTCAGAAAAAGTATCTAACTTAGTTGATAATAAGTCCTTTATCAGACCCTTTTTTTTCTCTTTAATTTCAACAAATTCTATTTTTTTTCCAAATTTTTTCCCCATAATTTCTCTCATATTACCAATTTCATCTATTAATCCAATTTTTTTACTTTCGGTTCCCGACCAAAATGCTCCAGTAAATAAGGTGGAATCTGGTTTTTTAAGTTTTTTACCTCTGGCGTCTTTGACAATACCTTTGAAATTGGCAAAAATATCTTTCTGTACCGCTTTAAGAATTTTGATGTTATCAGGATCTTCTGGTGAAAATGGATCCAGAACTGCTTTATTTTTTCCTTCGGTATAAATTCTCCTTTCAACGCCAATTTTTTTGATAGCTTTTTCAAAGCCAAAGCTTGATGAAATAACTCCAATTGAGCCAATTATTGATGAGTCATGAGCGTAGATCTCATCACCTGCACAAAGGATAAAATATCCTCCAGAAGCAGCGACGTCTCTGGCGAAAGTAAAAACAGGAATATTTGTCTCCTTAGAAAGCTCCTTGATTCTTTGAAAAATTAATTCCGACTGCACTGGAGAACCGCCTGGTGAGTTGACATTAATGGCGACTGCTTTAAATTTTTTTTCTTTAAAGGCTTTCTCTAGTAACGGATTAACATTATCAATATTTATACCCTTATCGAGCTTACTAACATTGCCTATTACGCCATTAAGGTTAATTACTGCAATCTTGTTGTTTTTATTTGGTATTATTTTTTTCACCAAATTGCACAAAAATGACATTGGGCATTTTTTTTCCTTTTTTGACATGATTTATTTATTAGGTTATTCGGAAATTTGCTCTACAGACTCAACCTCCGGAATGTAATGTTTTAACATATTTTCAATTCCATTTTTTAAGGTAATAGTTGAGCTGGGACATCCAGAACAAGCTCCTTTGAGGCTTAAAAAGACCACTCCATTTTCAAAAGAGTGAAAGACGATATCTCCGCCATCCATTGCAACTGCCGGCCTTACTTTCATTTCAATTAATTCTTTAATTTGCTTAATTATGTCATCCTCTTCTTCATCCGCAATATCTGAATCTTTTTTGTAAAACACCTCTTGTCCAGAATTAATGAAATCCATTAGGCCGGATATGATGTCAGTTTTGATATTCAGCCACTCAAAACCACTTTTTTTTGTAATTGTTACAAAATCTTTACCTAAAAATATAGATTTTACGCCATTTATTTCAAAGATTTTTTCTGCCAATGGTGATTCTAGCTTAGCATCCTCTAGAGTTTTATATTCTGATATTTTCGTACCCGCAATGTCCATCTCATCAGGTATAAATTTTAGACTTTCTGGGTTTGGAGTATTTTCAATTTGTATAAACATATTTAAAATAATTTTTTGAATTTATTTTCTAATTTTTTTCTTTCTGACTTAAATTTACTTTCTACTGTACCGGTTTTGCCAGTAATTTTTTTTGTAACCTTATCAACTTTTTCAAGTAAATCTTGCTTCACCCCCCTTACCTCTTCTAGGAGTTCGTCTTTAGTTTTGTCGATTTTTGATTCTATTTTGTTTTCAAAATTTTTAATTTTTGACTCAACATGATTCTTTGTATCAACTATGGCTACTGTAGCAATGTAACCAGCAATTGCGATTGATACCATTGAGACCGCTATAATCCCTAAAAATAATGTATGAAGTTTTTTCATAATTGATAAATTTTACTCCTCTATGCTCTAAGTTAGACTATTTCTATCCAACACTCCCCCAATTTTGACTATATTGATATTTTTTGCAAGACCAGAATCATGAATTTCTATTATAGATCCACAAAATGTTGCCTCTTTTTTAGCTGGAACCATTTTGCCAACACGTCTCTTGCTTAAGAAACTTTTGAGTGGGACATCTGTTTGCATGCCAATTATACTATCATAATCACCGCACATTCCTGCATCTGTTTGATAGGCCGTGCCTTCTGACATAATGTGGTGGTCATTAGTTGGGATGTGGGTATGACTGCCAATGACTGCCGATATTTTGCCATCTAGAAACTTACCCATGGCCATTTTTTCTGAACTGGCTTCGGCATGAAAATCAACAAAAATAGCATCCACATCTACGCCTAATTTGTAATTTTTTAAAATATTATCTATGGATTCAAAAGGGCAATTTAAGTTGTTTTTGATAAATACTTGTCCCAAAAGATGGATGACTAAAACCTTTTTATTGTTAAGGGAGGTAAAAATTCTAGCTCCAGTGCCTGGTGATGATTTAGGAAAGTTGAGAGGACGCAATATCCTCTTTTCCCTCGTGATATAATTTAACATCTCCTTTTTGTCCCAGATATGATCGCCTCCGGTTAAAACGTCAACACCAATTTCAATAAAATCTTTGGAGTTGTTTTCATTAACACCAAAACCGCCAGACGCGTTGTCGACGTTGGCAATTATAAAATCAAGATTATGCTCTTGTTTTAATTTTGGTATATTAATTAGGGCGGATTGTCTACCGCTCCTTCCGACTATGTCGCCACAAAATAGAATTTTCATTATTTTTTACCTAACATACCTCCCAGACTGGATAGATCTTGATTTCCAGTAAACTTTTCAAGATCTGACTTGTTCATTTTGCCAACTTTTTTTACCATTTTTTGCATTTGTTTTAATTTTTTGATTAATCTATTAACATCTTGCATAGTTGACCCCGATCCATTTGCTATTCTTTTTTTACGAGAGGAGCTTAAGGTTTCTGATTTAGACCTCTCTGCGAATGTCATTGAGTAAATTATTGCTTCTTGCATTTTAATTTCTTTTTCTAGGTCGGAATTTTGCATCATTTCCTTAATTTTTCCAGCACCTGGTAAGAACCCAATAATAGACCCTATTCCTCCCATTCTTTTCATATTTTTAATTTGCTTTAACAAATCTTCAAATGTAAAAGTGCCCTTTCTTATCGACTCTTCAGCTTTTTTCATTTCGTCTTCGCTGATTTTTTCACTAGCTTTCTCTACCAACGAAACGATATCTCCCATACCAAGAATTCTAGACGCAATTCTTTCTGGGTCAAAAATCTCTAACTCCTCTACTCCCTCTCCAGATCCAAGAAACTTAATCGGACAATTTGTTACAGCTCTCATGGTAATGGCTACGCCGCCCCTAGAATTGCCATCTATTCTGGTTAAAATAACTCCGTCAATATTAAGTCTATTATTAAAATCATTAGCTACATTGACGCCATCCTGACCCATCATTGAATCAACAACTAAAATTGTTTCATCTGGTTTGGAAATCTTTTTAATATTTTCAAGCTCTGACATCAATTTTTCGTCAATATTAGTTCTTCCCGCACTATCTAATATTAAAATCTCATAAGATTCATCCTTAGCTTTCTTTAGAGCCCTTTTGGTAATTTCGATACTATTTTGATTTTTTATTATTTCTAAGCTATCGGCACCGACTTGTTTAGCAAGAATCTCCAACTGCTCCATAGCCGCCGGTCTCGATGTGTCTAATGAGGCTAAAAGGATTTTATTTTTATTTTTCTTTTTGAGTAAAAAGTTTGCTAATTTGGCTGAGGTAGTGGTTTTACCTGAACCCTGTAAACCTGTCATTAAAATAATGTTTGGCTCTTTATCTGTTAGGTTTATCTCTGAAGATTCTGATCCAAGTAGATCAATTAATAGATCATTAAAAATTTTAACAACCATATCTCCGCTTTTGACATTTTTAACAATATCTTGGCCAATGATTTTTTCTTTAGCTTTATTTATAAATTCTTTAGCTACCGAAAGAGAGACGTCAGCTTCTAATAATGATATCCTAACCTCTCTCATCGCTTCGCTTACGTCTCCTTCGGAAATATTTTTTTTGCTGGAAATTTTTTCAAATATTTTTGAAATATTACTGCCTATTGCGTCAAACATGATTATTTACTAATTGCTTTAATTATTAATTCTGGAATTTTAACTGGTCGCTGTCTTTTTGTATCAATGATTGCCAAAACTACCCTAGCCCTGTTAATTAAAATATTGTTACAATGTATTTCTTGATCTATTATAATGGAAGCTTTTTTAATTTCAGCAACTTTAGTTTTAGCGGTAATTATGTCATCTATTTTTGCCGATTTTATAAATTTTATCTCCATAGAGCTGACAACAAAAGCAAGATTTAATTTTGTTTTTAGGTCGCTTTGCAAAACTCCACCCTCTCTAAGAAAATCGGACCGAGCTCTTTCATAAAATTTTAAATAATTTGAGTGATACACTACACCCCCCCAATCTGTATCTTCAGTATAGATTCTAAAATTAATATTCATTGATATTGACATTCTTTAAAGTTTGTGAAAAACTGATTAATTCCAGTCTTAGAGTATTATAAAATTTCCCATCTATAATACTGGATAGATAATAGACATAAATTTGCACATATCTAAAAAAACATCTATGCTAAAAATAAGAAATTTTTCAGTTTTATTATTATTCATCCTTTCTTCCTGTCTTTCAATTAGAAATTTTGAATCTTATCAAAAAGTACCACTTTCAGAGTCTGAATTCTTACCTACAAAGACAGAATTAGAAGGTGAAGTTAAAAAGGTTGTGGTTTTTCCTTTTGATACCGGCGACAATAAGGTGGCAAAGAATGCTAATGTTAATAAGGTTGCCATTACTGCTATAGAAAATATTTTAACTGAAAATAAGTTAATAAAATTAATAGACAGGAATTCTGCTAAAAAATTAGAAAAGGAAATAAGACTTTCTGAGATGAAAAAAAGTGGAATTTATAAGGGGCCGCAAATTGCTGATTACGCGATAATGGGCACGCTTTCCAATGTCGGTTTTACTTCTAAATATAAGGCGGCAATGCCGGGTTACAAGCCTGGCGAGGGTTATTATGTTAGTCCAGCTCATTTTGAGTACAAATCTGATGTAGCTGGCAATATTAAGGTCTATGAACTACCCCTGATGTCGGTGGTTGAAAATATTGCTTTTGAGGGTGGGGCAATTCGAAAAGAGAACGCTAAAAATGAAGGGGTTTCAATCCTTGGTATTGTCGATATTAAGGGTAAGAGAGATGCGGGCATAAAAAGAGATGATAATCTGGTAAGGCAAGCGGCTAAAAAATCTATTAATTATATCTCTCGTAAACTAAAAAATGCTTTTGCCAAAAAAGGCTATGTTCTGGAAAAGCGAGTTTTTAAGAAGAAGGTAATTTTTAAAATCAGCTTAGGACACAAGGACGGGCTAAGAAAGGGTGATAAATTTGATATTATCGGTAAATTTGAGGAGAATAACGACATCACGAGAGAGTCCGAGATTGAATCCAGGATTTTAGCAGGCGGCAAGGTGAGTGACAGGGTAAATGATAGATCTTCTTGGATTTTAATCAATAAGGATGGTTATGATAAAATAAGACTTGGCGATGCGGTAAAAATTAAATATTAATATCGGTTGCATTTACTTTTGAATAAATAATCAAATTATCATGAGTGGGCAGTACCAATTCCCACCTATAATACTGGGTAAGTAATGGCATGATCTAGAATACGTTATAAAGGGGAGTTGGTATAATTTGTAAGAATTTTAAAATTTATTAAATGATTTTTAAAGAAAATTTATTAGAGATCTATCAAGATTATACTCATTTTATAATTGATATTTGGGGAGTTATTCATGATGGTAGTCACGTCTATCCTGGCGTAATTGAAAATCTAAGGAAAGTTAGGGAGTCTGGTAAAAAAATATGCTTCCTATCTAATGCCCCAAGGAGGGCGGCTAAGGTTGAAATGTTATTAAATAAGTTTGGCATAGAGAAGGATTTTTATGACTTTGTATTAACTTCTGGCGAGGCAACATTTTTACACCTAAAGGAAAATCAAGATTTTGGTTGGGAATATTTTTATATGGGCGAAAATAAGGACCTTGATTTACTTGATGGCCTGAATTACAAAATGACCGACATGAAGTTGGCAAAATTTATTGTAAATACCGGTCTTGGCGATGAATTTCCAACTGTAGATTCTAGGATGAATGATTTGGAGGAGGGTTTGAAATATGACTTGCCTATGATTTGCGTTAATCCAGACTTAGTAGTTGTAAAGAAGTCGGGTTTAGAAATACTTTGCGCCGGTATTCTGGCTAAAAAATATCAAGATATGGGTGGTAAGGTGGTTTTTTTTGGCAAACCATATAAGTCAGTTTACGATAGGGTTAAAGATTTGTTCGGCGACATTAATAAGGCAAAAATTTTAGCTATTGGAGATGGTATAGAGACTGACATTGGTGGTGCGAATAAAAATAATATCGACTCAGCCTTGATTGGCGGAGGAATTTTAGGTAAAAGACTTGGTGTAAAATATAGGCAACTACCAGAGAATAAAATCATGAAAGATGTTTGTAAAGAGTATGGTATCATACCTAAATTTATATTAGGCGGTTTATAATGTAACCTTCTGGAATTTAAAATCTCCTTTGATATTACTCTATGTTTTAACTTTGGGATACTCACTTACTTTAAGTAAGTTGTACTTTTTAATTTAAAAGAATAAAAAATCTCTGCGGACATTTTGAATCCACACACTCCAACAATTTTAAAAACGACAGTTAAAAGTTATGAAAATAGAAAAAATATTTTTACCCACCTTACTATTGTGTATTACGGTTTGGTTACTATTTGCCGTAAAGTCGGTTTTGTCGCCATTTATATTTTCCGCAATTATTGCCTACTTATTTAGCCCTATAATTCTAAAATTAGAAAATTTTGGAATTGCTAGATCCGCATCCTCTTTGGTAATTTTGATATTATTTTTTACAATTTTAGTTATTATTTTCACAAGTCTGTTGCCATCTTTGTTTTATGAATTGACCCAATTTTTAAAAAAATTACCTATATATATTGACAATTTATTAGATAAAATATCAATTTTAACTGATTTTGAGCTGAAGGATAATCTAGTTTCTGATGCTGCTCTGTCAAAGATATTGTCATTTTCTAATAATGTATTTGGCAATATTGCCAATTCTACTAATATTGCTATCGACGTTATTGCTTCTTTTGTTATTACGCCGATAATTACCTTTTATTTTTTAAGAGATTGGGAAAGGATTATTTTGTTTGTAAAGGATTGTTTACCAACAAAATATAAAAATAATATAGAGCAGATTATGATAGAAATCGATCAAATTATCTCTAAATATCTTCGTGGTCAATTAATGGTTTGCTTGGTTCTAGGATTTATTTATGCCACATCCTTAAATCATCTAGGATTAAATTATGGTTTTTTAATTGGAGTTGTTACTGGCCTATTATCATTTATTCCTTATGTGGGAATGTTAATTGGGGTCGTCTCTGCATGTACTATTGCCTTATTCCAATGGGGTTTTGTGCCAATGTATTTTGGCCTAATAGCATTAATATTCATTATTGGTCAGGTTGTGGAATCTAACTATTTTACCCCAAAATTAGTTGGTGATCAGGTTGGGATTCATCCAGTTTGGATTATTTTTGGTCTTTTTGCTTTTGGCATATTATTTGGTTTTGCTGGATTGTTAATGGCAATCCCCTTAACCGCCATTTCTAAAATACTTCTATGCCATTGCAGCAAACTATATAGAAAAAAATATATAAAATAAGAGTTCTTGCAATATATGTTATTTTACAGAACCTTAGTAGGATCTTCTCTTGTTGCTACCCGCCTTAAGGAGAGATTCCTATAATAATGCTTGCAAAATATTTTGTTTATTTCATCATGAACGTCTTGTATTTCTTTGCCCAGATAGCTCAGTTGGTAGAGCAAAGGACTGAAAATCCTTGTGTCGGCGGTTCGAATCCGTCTCTGGGCACCACTTATTACACTCATCACACCTTCTTTTTACATAATTTTTGCTAATATTATTTTATAATATTTTGAACTTTATGTGGCCCTAATTTCTATTGAATTTTCTTTCCTTCATGATTTTTGGAAAATAATCTTGTGTTAATTTTGAGTTTTTAGGTGGGGATAGGAGCGATTCCTCATCATATAATTTTAAGTAATCTAGCTTATCATCGATCAAATATTGAAAATAAGCTATTATGCCAAAATCAACCTCTCCTGCTTTTAGTTTTTTTATAAGATCATAAGTCTTTAATTTTAGAAGATAGAATTTAACATTTGGGAATTCTTGATGTATCTTATCAACAATTAAGGGTAAATCGTTGTAATAAGGGCTATTTTATACCTACTTCATTATTGTTAATATTCTCAATTTTCTTTATTTACTGACTACGTGCAGAGTGAGAAATAAAGCATTTCTGTTAAGCTTTTCTAAAGTGCTTTAATTCATTTGCGGCAATTAGACTACTCAAAATCTCTGATGTTTATTATAAGTAATAATATATACTATACTTATAAGTTAATTTCTTTACACTTAGTTCTATGATCAATTTTGATCGTAATTTTATTAACTTATATTAAATAATTAATCATGCTAACTATTGGAGATAAGTTTCCAGCTTTTGACTTAAAAGCTGTTAAATCTGGTAAGTACCCAGAAAGTCCAAATGATGCTTTCATCAATATTGACGATGAAACTAACAAAGGTAAATGGCAGGTAATCTTCTTTTGGCCAAAAGATTTTACTTTTATTTGTCCAACTGAAATTGCTGCATTTGGAAAATTAAATGAAGATTTTATTGATCGTGATACAGTGTTGCTTGGAGCTAGTACTGATAGTGAATTTGTTCATCTAGCTTGGAAAAGGGATAATGAAGAATTATCAGAACTTCCAATTCCAATGCTTGCTGATGTTGGTGGAAAATTATCATATAATCTCGGAATTTTAAATAAAGATGAAGTAGCGGCAAATCGTGCAACCTTCATTATTGATCCAGATGGAATCATTAGATTTGTATCAGTTACAGATCTGAATGTTGGTCGTAATCCTGATGAAGTTTTAAGAGTTTTAGACGCTCTTCAAACTGATGAATTATGCCCATGTAACTGGAAAAAAGGTGAGGACACTATTAATGTTTAGAATTTATAACAACTCGAGCTTGTAAAAGCAGGTAAGACCTAAAAATATTAATCAAACAAAGGAAAATAAAATGACAAAAAATATAGAATTTAAAGATTACGCCAAAGATATAAAATTAAATTTATCCAACATCCTAAAGATTGACCCAGAGTCATCTTTAAAAGAAAATCAAATCTATGGAATAGCTCTCTCTTGTTCTTATACTACTAAAAATTCTGATTTAGTAGAATTTATTTTAGAAAAAGCAGAAGACAAAATTAGTGAAGAAGAAATAAATGCAGCAAAAGCAGCTTCTTCGATTATGGCCATGAATAATATTTATTATCGTTTTGCTCACTTGGTAAGCGATAAAGAATATCTTAAGATGCCCGCAAAGCTTAGAATGAATATTATTGGAAATCCTGGAATTGATAAGGTTGATTTTGAATTATATTCTTTAGCTGTATCAGCTATTAATGGTTGCGGCCTATGTATCGATTCTCACGTGAAGCAACTAGTAAATTCTAAGGTTGATAGATCGACAATTGCCAACACAATTAGAATCTCAAGTGTAATTAATGCTGTGGCGCAAACTTTGTTTATTAACTAAGTTTAAAAGAAAAAATGACTCATAACAGGCGGAGTTTTAAACATCCAGCATTCGAAGATAGGCAAATAATTTATGGCTATTTCTTAAAATGAGTGGGCAGCCCTGAAATTACTGCAAGCGATAATTATGAGCTTTACAATTTAAATGAGAAACTTCCGATCAATGACCTAAACAGTCATTTTTTAGTTAAAGTTTATGGCTATTCCATGAAGGATGCAGGCATTTTACCCAACGACCTATTGTTAGTTAATAGAAAAAAAGAGGCTAGAGATGGTGATATTATTGTGGCGTCAATTAATGATGGTGCAGTAGTGAAGAGGTTGTCAGTTGAAAATGGAATTACTAAACTAATTTCTGATAATGACGATTATGACAATATTGAAGATCAAACTTTGAATATTCATCCATGGGGCGTGGTTACTAAAGTTATTCGGGATTGTTAAATTTATAAAATGACCGATTTAATCCTTCTTTTTGCATCATCATTTATAGCTGCAACAATATTTCCTGCAGGCTCTGAGGTTGTTTTGGCAACTTTAAATATTACTGGTGATCATGACAAATTCTTACTGCTAACAATAGCAACAGCAGGGAATGTTCTAGGAGCTTTGGTAAATTGGTTTATTGGCTACTATCTGATCAAATTTAAAGATAAAAAATGGTTTCCGTTAAAAAAGAAACAGCTCAAGAAATATTCTGGCATTTATCAAAAATGGGGAGTTTGGTCATTATTGTTGGCGTGGCTGCCTTTTATTGGTGATCCATTGACAGTGATGGCAGGAATATTTAAAGCTAATATTTGGCTGTTCTTATTATTGGTAACTATTGGCAAGGCCAGTAGGTATTTATTCATCATTTCAATCTTTTAGTAAAGAATGTAAAGCTATCAACTTCACATCAATTTCAGCGCTAACATAGAAATTATAATCGGGAAATTAGGTAAATCTTACCTTCCTAATAGGCAATTATATCTGTACTGGCTCGGCTAAGAAGAATATTGATACCAGAATTGAGTGACGCCATTCAAACTCACTAAGGGCATGTCCCGAATCAAATATCAAAAGTAACCTTTAACTAGATTCTACGATGTTTTCTTGCTTAAAGAAGATGCGTTATGCCGTATATGAGAAGGTGGGTCTTGATATTATTCTTCTTTATTTGAGTATATCGACATTACAAAATTAACAAATAAACTGGCACTAACAGCAACAAGAACCGCCAAAACACCATATAAAAACTCCTTATTTAAAGCCATATTACTTACTTTGGCACTAAAGCCAACCTTATTAACATAAATTGGAATTAACTGAAAGGCGCCCAAATTCCCCTCTTCCATAAGATAAATTTCGACATTATATACGCCTTCAGAAATATTTTTTGGAAATTTTAACATTACTTTAAATAAATTTTCATCCAAAAAATCAATATTGTCGGAATTTACCATATAAAGATCTTGTTCGGTTAAATTTTTAGTAAATTCTATTTTAAACTCCTCTTTTTGTGAGGCATTTTTGTGATCAGGAATATTAAAATCAATATTCTTCTTGGACATCTCTAAGGCTGAAAATAAACGAGAATCACGAAGAGCTCTATGGTCGCCAAAGGTTGTATAATAACTGTAGACATCCTTAAGTTTTAACCTGTCCTCGTTAACCCAGACACCTAAAATTTGTCCCTTCTTACTAACCATGTAGTCTTTTTTTGGCCCACGAACCACAATAAAAATATCTCCAAAAACATCCTTACTACCGAACAGAAGTATCTCCTGACCAATGAAGTTAGTGTCGATTTCAATTTTACTTGATGAAATGCCAGAGATAATTGATTTGGCCGAGATTTCAAGCGACAAGCATGTTAAAAATAATAATATTAATGATCTGTGTAATGTTGTCATAAAATTTGATTTTTATCTCAGAACAAAGCTGCTTCACAACCGCATTTTCAAGTAAGAAGTCTGAATTAGCTGGATTTTTATCTTACAAAGAAATTTTAAACTGAGTATAATAATTTAGTTTTTTTAATGTAGAATTCTGGAAAAATAGACTTTAGATTGTCAAAAGCCAAATCTAAATCAGATTTTTTTACAAAAACACCAAAGCAAGTTGCTCCGCTACCGGATAATTTTGCACTAATAATATTTCTTTGCAATCTTAGATTTTCTAAAATATCGACAATTTTAGGGCAAAATTTTATAGCAACCTGCTCAAGATGATTTTTCCGACATTTTATCATCGAGATCAGATCTAATTTTTGCTCTTTCTGAGTATCTTCTTCTAAAAGTTGATAATTTTGAAAAATCTTACCAGTATCAATTGAAATTTTTGGATTGATAATTAATAAATAAAGATTTTTTTTATCAATGTTTACGCTCCTAATTACTTCTCCGACTCCAGAAACTAAAGCTATCTTCTTGTGTAAGCAAAATGGCACATCAGACCCAATTTCAAGGGCAATTACCCTCAATTCTTCTCTGGAAATTTTTAAATCATACAATTTTATTAAAATTTCAATCAAAGTTGCGGCATTTGCTGATCCTCCACCCAAGCCAGCTGCTATTGGAATGTTTTTTTCTAATTTAATATTAATATTTGGAATAAAATTATATTTTTTGGCGAATAGATTTACTGTCTTAATTAGAATATTATCCTCCTTTTTACCTAAAAATTTTAAATTTTGCTCTCCAATAATTTCTAATTCTAATTTATTAGATTTTTCTACTGAGATTATGTCAAAAATATCAACAAATGCCATCAAACTATCAATTAAATGATAATTTTTAGAATTTTTACCGGTAATTTCTAAAAAAAGATTTATTTTTGCAAATGACCTGGCAATGATAGCGCTCCGCCTTTTTAAGGAAGTTTTTTTCAAAATACTTTTATTCATAAATTATTAAAAAATATCCGTCCTGTGTTAATGGGGTGTAGCAACAATTCCCAAACCTTAGCGACATCTTTGGTTTAAGGTGGACCTTGGTATTATTATATTGCCAAATTTAAACAATCCAAGTAATAAAATCCTTTGAATTATTAAATATACTCCCCTATATTCTCTTATTCAATTTTAATTAATATTTTACTGATGTTTAGAAATGTAGCGATTATTGCCCATGTAGATCATGGCAAAACCACTTTAATTGATGAAATGCTTGGTCAAAGCGGCACTTTCCATGAGAATAAAAAAGTGGAAGAAAGAGTGATGGACAGCAATGATTTAGAAAAAGAAAGGGGGATCACTATTTTAGCTAAATGCACAGCTATTAATTGGAAAAATGATAAAATTAACATCATTGACACCCCGGGTCATGCCGATTTTGGTGGTGAGGTAGAAAGAATCTTAAATATGGCTGACTCTGTAGTCCTATTGGTTGACGCCGCTGAAGGTCCTATGCCACAAACAAAATTTGTCTTATCAAAAGCTCTAAATCTTGGCCTCAAGCCAATGGTTATTATTAATAAAATTGATAGAAGTGATTCCCGTCCAGATGAGGTTTTGGATGAAATTTTTGACCTATTTGTTTCGCTTGACGCTAATGAAGATCAGCTAGATTTTCCCGTCTTATATGCTGCATGTCGTGATGGTTGGTGCGTTAAAGATTTAGAAACCGATGAGAGAAAAGATCTTAATCCACTTTTTGATTTAATTTTAGAGCATGTCAAACCTCCAAAATTTGATGACAAAGCACCGTTTTCCATGCTCGCAACTCTGATTGAGTCAAATCCATTCTTTGGAAGAACTTTAACCGGTAGAATTTATAGTGGCGTCGCTAAAAATGGCATGAATTTCAAAGCTATAGATCTTGATGGAAAAGTGGTCGACCAAGGAAGGATTACTAAATTACAAATTTTTAGAGGTGTTGACCCTGTTGCTGTAGAAGAGGCGAAAGCAGGTGATATTGTAAAAATTTCTGGCCTAGAAAAGGCTTCGGTTTCCGACACTTTATGTGATGGAACTGTTAGTGAACCAATCAAATCAACAAAAATTGACCCACCAACAATGGCAATTTCGATCTTGGTTAATTCCTCACCTCTTGCTGGCATGGAGGGTGAAAAAGTAACGTCTCGAGCAATTCGCGATCGCTTATTCGCAGAAGCCGAGTCTAATGTGGCGGTTACCATCAAAGAAGGTTCTTCAAATGACGGTTTTGAGGTTGGTGGTAGAGGAGAGTTGCAATTGGGCGTCCTAATTGAAAATATGAGAAGAGAGGGTTTCGAATTATCTGTATCAAGACCGAGAGTTTTGTTTAGGGAGGATGAAAACGGCAAAAAACAAGAGCCGATTGAAGAATTGGTGGTTGATGTTGATGAGGAATTTAGTGGTTCAGTGGTTGAAAAAATTGCATCTAGAAAGGGTGAGATGACAGATATGAGGCCATCTGGAGGGGGTAAAACTAGAATCACCTTCAAAGTTCCCTCTCGTGGATTAATCGGTTATCAAGGAGAATTCTTAACTGATACCAGGGGAACTGGAATCATGAATCGTATTTTTGATTCTTACCAGCCTTACAAGGGGCCTCTTTCCTTTAAAAGAAACGGTTCATTAATTTCTAATGATTCTGGCAATGCCACCGGTTATTCCATATTTAACTTACAAGATCGTGGCATAATGTTTATTGGCGCTGGAGACAAGGTTTATGCTGGCATGATAATTGGTCAAAATGCCAAAAGCAATGATTTAGAGGTAAATATTATTAAAGGTAAGCAATTAACCAATGTTAGAGCTAGTGGCACTGATGAGGCAATTAGGCTAACGCCACCTAAAAAACTTACCTTAGAAGATATGATTACCTACATCAATGATGATGAGTTGGTTGAGGTAACTCCAAAATCTCTGAGACTTAGGAAGTTATATCTCACTACTAACGAAAGAAAAAGAATGGGCAAAAAATAGAGTTTCAACTCTATTCCCATTTTTTACTCAAAACTATAAAATATTAAGAATATTTCTTGATTATTGGTAATATGTTCTTTTTTAGTTCTGGATCTTTCATGGCAAAAGCAAGGTTTGCCTCAATATAACCCACAACATTCCCGCAATCAAACCTTTCTCCTTGATATTCCTTGTAATAAAATGGCAATTCTTTAGAAACTTCCTTCATAGCGTCGGTTAGTTGAATTTCATTACCTGCGCCAATTTTCTTTTTTTCTAAGTAATTAAAAATTTCTGGCTGCAAAATATAACGACCGCTAATTGCAAGATTTGATGGTGCCTTATCGATCTCTGGCTTCTCAATCATATCAATAACTTTATCATCCTGATAAGAAATAATGCCATATTTATCAGTGCTAGACTTTAAAACCTTAGCAACCGAAATAACATTACATCTCTCTTTCTTTTTTTGATATAAATCAATCATGTCTTTTAAAAAATTACCCGGACTTTTTTCATAAATCATTTCGTCAGCTAAAATTACTACGAAAGGCTCATTCTTAACAAAGTTTCTAGCACACCAAATAGAATGACCAAGTCCAAGAGGGCTACCTTGTCGAATAAAAGAAATTTTACCAGGCTCAGATGGTAGCCACCCAGATACAGACTCTAGTTCGTGACCCTTACTCTTTTGATCAAGAGTATCTTCCAATTCATACGATTTATCAAAGTGATTATTAATAATATTTTTATTGCGACCAGTGATAAAAATAAACCTCTCAATTCCTGCCGCCTTCGCCTCCTCAAAAGCATATTGAATTATTGGCTTATTGGCAACGGGCATCATTTCTTTAGGCATAGATTTTGTTGCTGGCAAGAATCTGGTGCCAAAACCCCCTACTGGAAAAATTGCAGTTTTAATCATAATTAATTTTATTTTTTATATAATATGATAACTCTTAGCGTTAAATAACTGATAATGCCACCATTCATTACGATAAAAATCCCACCCAGAAGATAGCATAATAGACAGCAATATTGATCGATTCTTTTGCTCTAAAATCGAAACATCTCTTGATCCATGGTGGGCCTTGTTACTAAAATCATCAAATTCAGTGCCCATACTTAGTTCATTACCATCACTATTAACTAAAGTTAAATCAACGGCAACTCCACGACAATGAGGAATGGATCCGGTTTTTGGGTTTGAAACATAGTCTCCAGGAAACTTATCATAAAGATATTGTTGGTATTTTATCGGTCTATAAGCATCAAAAATTTTTAATTTATAACCTTTTTCTTTCGCTAATTTTATCGATTCACGCAATTTGTTTGCAGCCTCTATGTGCAAAAAATTATAGCCCTTATCATAAATTAAATCATTCATGATATTATTTTGGGTAAAATATTTTAAATCCAATATTACACCAAACTCCTCCTCCGTAATTTTAATCAAATCTTTCATAAGAGATTTAGTTTATTAATTATGATATAACCAACCTCTAGATTAACCTCTTTTACTATGTCATTATTAAATGGCAAAATGTTCAGTTGCTTGCTATAATTGTCATCAGTAAAATTAACTTCAAATAAATCTCCGGCACCAAAATTCATAACATTTGCAATGGCGCCTATTTCTTTGTCAGAAACGTCCCTAACTTTCAGACCAGTCAGGTCATGATAATAAAATTGATCATCTGATAAGTTTTTTAACTCCTCTTTACTAATAAAAAGATCAAGATTTCTAATTTCTTCAGCCTGATTGCGAGTACTAATGTTATTAATTTTTGCTATATAAATATTTTGTTTTATATTTCTAATTAATTTTAATTTATAATTCTTTCCAACTTTTGTAAAAATTGAGTTATATTTTTCCAAATCGTAAGAATCTTCCAAATAACTAACTAACTTGACCTCGCCCCTTATGCCATGAGGAGATGTAATTTTGGCAACTAAAATATGCATAATTTATTAATATATCTAATTTATGATGAAAAAAATATTTCTATTTACAATCATTATAGTCACCTTTTCTTGCAACTACTTTAATCCAAGCAACCAAAGTCAAACCTATATTAGAATCGTTGATTCTAATGGTAAACCAAAAAAAGTTAAAACCTTCCCCCCAGAGCTAAATATCGGATATTTAGCGGCACAAAAACAAGAAAAACTCTATCCACATCGGGACAGAATCGAACAGCAAGTACAAAAAAAAGAATATCAAGATCCAGACCCAACAAACAACCTAATAAGTCAAAATCAAAATTACCAAAACACAATCCCGTCAAAGCAAAATAGTAACTATAGCGCGATCCCTGAAAAACAACGTGACAATAAAACGCCAGCACCAATAACTTATAAGCTAAGTGGTCAGGGTCTGGAGCAAAAAAGCTTAAAAAACAACAACAAGCCAACAGTAAAAAAAACCTCTAAAACACGAGTTAGTAAAGGAGATTTGTTAATTCAAATAGCTTCATTTAGCAACAGAAGTAAAGCTCTGCTAGCGCAAAAAAAAGAAAATATTAAAAATAGTAAAATTATCTCTGTTAAGGTTGGTCAAAAAATTTATCATAAATTGGTAGTTGGACCTTTTAAAAATAAAAAAAATAGCAACATAACTCTTAATAAATTAAAAAGATTGGGTTATAAGGACGCATTTTATTATAAATTTAAATAGCAAAGCTTTTGTAATGCAATGGCTATTCTAAGTTTTTTAGAAAAAATAAAAGGTCAATGTTGCAGTTAAATTTAACAATTTTAACCTTAAAGTATTTTGATATATAATGCATTATAAGTGGGAATTGGTATTAGACCAAAACTAACCCTAATATGAATAGAGAATCAGTAAAAAAAGAGTTTTTAGATAATTATTTTGGGCCATCATCCTATAAAACAAGCTCCATCCCAAGAGACTGCTCACCTAGATCCTATGACAGAATATCTAGTGATAATAAAAATTTTATTTTAATGGACGCCCCTATCGATACAATAGATATTGAGCCATTCATTATAATCGACTCCATCCTGCGTAATAATAATTTTTCTGCACCAGAAATATATAAGGTAGATAAAAAAAATGGACTCCTGCTGTCGGAGGATTTTGGCAATAATAGTTTTAATCACATATTATCACACCTAAAGGGCAAGAATTTAAACCTAAAAGAAGAGGCAATTTATCAATGCACGACTGATTTATTGATAGAGTTGCATAAAATAAACTTATCTTGCGTCGATTTGCCAGAATATAATAACAAATTACTACTAAAAGAATTGGAAGTATTTGTCGATTATTATCTAAAATTCATTGAGCACAGAAACCTATCAAAAAAAGAAAGACAAGAATTTGAAGAAATATGGTTAGAATTATTTCAAAAACTATCAAATGATAAATTTTTAGTGCTCAGAGATTACCATGCTGACAATCTATTTTTCTTAGAAAAAAGATGTTCTTACAAAAGAATTGGCCTCATTGATTTTCAAGATGCAGTTTTGGGCTCTAGAGCCTACGACCTAGTGTCACTCCTGCAGGATGCCAGAAGGGATGTGTCAAAAAATTTAGAACAAAATATGATTAATCATTATATAAGGAGCGCCAATATAGATTCTGTATCATTTGTGACGGATTACAAAATTTTGTCTCTACAAAGAAACGTTAAAATATTGGGCGTCTTCGCGAAGCAGGGGTTTTTATATAGAAACAAAAGATATCTTGATTTAATGCCAAGAGTATTGCAGTATGTACTAAGAAGTTTAGAAGAGAAAAATTTTAACAATCTTAAATTACTATTAAAATGGTGAGAGATTTTAACGACCCAAATTCACTATATAACAGCAATATACTGAATCAAATAGCCTCTGAATTAAAAAAAGAGAGGCAGGATATAGAAGAGTTGTCCGTCATATTGCACGATCTAAACGAATCTTTCCAAGACTCTTCTAAGTCAGATATATCAAACCCTGTCAAACTAACGTTAAAATTAAAAAAACTAAATTCAAATTATAGAGAAATATTCTTTAATTTAATTAACATAGCCATCAATGATTCAAAAAATGGCTCTTTTATCACCTTAGATTACAGCAAGATCTACTATTTTGCGAACCTAAGACAAGTCAAAGCTCTTAATCTTATATATAAAAATATTCTTAACTCTAGAGATGGTGGTGGAGAATTTACTGAGAAAGAATTTAAAAATTTTATTACGAAATGCTCCAATATAGTAAATGAAATTGTGTCAAAAATTATTATTAGGCCAGACACCCACCTAATAATCAGAAAACCAAAGTAACAGCCAATAATAACCTGAGTATTTTTTAAATATTTCCTCTTTTAGACTTTGTTTTTAGTCGAAGTCGTATTTAAGCTACTTCAAGATTAAAAATGAAGTCTAAAAGGAAAAAGATAGGGAAAATATTTAGGTTATTGATGACCATTGTCTAAGATCAATAGATACCCAGTACGTGTAAATTCATAATTAGCCATTTACGATTTTATATTTTTACTTACAAAGATCTCTAACCTAGGCGAACAACATTAAACGGACATTAGGTAATCAATTATCTTTTTTATAAAATTATTTTTAACCTCAAAATCTGTCTTTATCTCCTTCTTCATTACTTGTTTTAAAAAAGTAATCATACCTAGGGCAACAGAGAATGAGGGGTTGTTCAAGTCTTCTTGAAGGTTTTTAATTCCAACGGGGTTGCCAATAGTAACATTCTTGCCAAAAATATTTTTAACTAATTTTTCGATACCAATCATGTTAGAGACACCTCCAGATAAAATAATATTGTGAATTGAGTATGAAGAATATCCAGACTTTTCTAAGTCATCTTTGATCATATAAATAATTTCCTCCAATCTTGCTGCCATAATATTCTTTAGCTCAATCTTGGTTAATTGAATTAACTTGTCAGGATACTCCTCACCATTGTCGAATTTAAAATTAACCAACTCTTTCTCTTTTATCGGACTAATGATCAATGAGCTATTTAGCAGCTTAATGCTCTCGGCAATATTTAAATTAACATTTAATATTGACGCTATATCTCTAGTAATGTGCATTCCACCCAGCCTGCAATTGCCGATGTGATGTAACTTGTTGTCAACAATAATCGCAAATGAAGTTGAGCCTCCTCCAATGTCAATGACTAAAGTACCAAAATTTAACTCATTCTTGCTCATCACACCAAGTGAAGCGGCGTAAGCATCAGAAATATAGTTATTAACGCAGATTGTAGAAAGCCTCATACAATTCTCTATGTTTTTAATAATACTATTTTGAGCTGATATAATATAAAATTTAGCAGATAGGTGGTCACCAGACATATATCTTGGGTTTAAAACCTTAGTGACGTGATCTATCTTGTACTCCAAAGGAATTAGGTGAATAATCTCCCTCTTATCGCTTTTAAAATCTGATTTAATATCAAAAACTAAGGATGTTATGTCAGAGTTATTGACAATCTTTGACGATATTTTGTTACTAACTAATTTTGTGACAACATCTAGTCTAAAGCCAGAAACATTTACCGCTAATTTACTTATATTAAAGCCGGCCATTTTTTCTGCATCAGAAATGGTTTTAGTAATAGCGAGTTGAGCTAGCTTCATGTCAGTTATGGCGGAAGAAAATATCCCAACAGACTTTCTATAGCCATAGCCAACGACTCTAATATTTTTATCAGAAATTTCGGCAATAATACATACCAACTTGGTAGTTCCTATATCTAAGGCTGCAACTATTTTGCCTTTAATAGACATGATTAATTAAAAGGAAGTTAGAAGATCACTAAGAACGCAAAAAAACAAAAGTAACTAAAAAATTATTTAATTGCAAGCTTGATGTTAAATACTGCAATATAATTTCGGCTTAAATAAAAACTTGAAAATTGTTAATAATTATTTGATAATTAAACTTAATATCAAATCTAATTTAAAGATAAGAAACTTTAACAAGATATTTTTTAACAAAAAAATACAATGAACAAAAAAAATACGCCATTAATGCCAAAAGCTACGTCTATTTGGTTAATAGATAATACGTCCTTAACGTTTAAGCAAATTTCTGAATTTTGCGATATGCACATCCTGGAAATTCAAGCAATTGCTGACGGAAATATTGCCTCAAACATCCTGCCTCAAAGCCCGATATCATCAGGTCAATTGACAAAGGAAATTATTACGAAATGTGAAGAAAATCCGGACCTAAAAATTACAATCAACGAAAAGGCAATAATTGAAGCAAAAATTAAGGGTAAAAAAACTAGATATATTCCTATCGCCAGAAGAGGGGATAAGCCAGATGCAATCATGTATATCACTAAAAATTACCCAGATATCGACAAAAACAAAGTAAAAAAACTTATTGGAACAACCTCCAATATGATAGATTCAATTACCAACAAAACATATTGGAACTATAAGGAGTTAAAGCCAAGAGACCCTGTTTTGCTAGGTCTTTGCAGTCAATCAGATTTTAATAAATTATTGGAAGAATCTGGAGTTAAAACAGATCAATCAAACTAATTATGTCTATAGAAGTTGGTAGTGTTGCACCTTGGGTTACGTCATATTGTGAAGATGGTACTAAAATTGAACTTAGTGAATTAAGAGGTCAGAATGTAGTTCTTTATTTTTATCCAAAAGACGACACTCCAGGTTGCACTATTGAAGCGCAAGATTTTACAAAATATCTGCCAGAACTTGAAAAATTAAAAACAATAATTCTGGGGGTCTCAAAAGATTCTAAAGCCAGTCACTGTAAATTTATTGAAAAATACAATATTGGCTTTAACTTAATCGCAGATGAAGATAAAAAACTGTGCGAAACCTACGAAGTTTTGAAAGAAAAGTCAATGTTTGGTAAAAAATATCAAGGTATTGAGAGAAGCACTTTCTTAATTGATGACAACGGAAATATTATAAAAATATGGAGAAATGTTAAAGTTAAAAATCACGCTGAAGAGGTTATTAAAACTATCAAAATCACATAATTGACAAACCGCACTCCTGAAAACATTAATATTGGTATTTTTGGTGGAGGCCAACTTGGTGACATGCTTTCTCGTGCAGCTCAAAACCTTGGATATAAAACAACGATATTTACCAATGACAAAAACTCTCCTGCCATCAAGAACTCAACCAACTACATTCTGTCAAGTTATCAAGATAAAAAAAATCTCTTAAAGTTTGCGGAAGAGGTTGATGTTGCAACGTTGGAGTTTGAGAATATTCCGTCAGAATCCATAGATTTTATTGAAAAGCATTGTCCAATCTTCCCAAATAGTAGGGTTCTGAGTATAGCTAAGGATCGACTTTTAGAGAAATCATTTATGGCAAAAAATAATATTAAAACTACCAGATTCTCCTCCGTCAATAATCAAGATAATTTTTTAGAACAATTGCAAAAATTTAATTATCAAGCAATTTTAAAAACCAACCAAATGGGCTATGATGGTCGAGGTCAATATCTAATTAAAGATCGTAACTACCTACCAGAAATTAATTTTTATAAAGAAAAATATATTTTAGAGGAATTTGTGCCCTTTGAAAAAGAAATTTCAGTGATGATTGTTCGTGACCAATTAGGGGTGACTTCTTGTTATGATCCGTTAGAAAATAAACATAAAAACGGAATTCTTGACACCAGCTCCTACCCTGCCATTATAAGTGATAAAACAAGAAATAATGCCAAAATTATTGCCCAAAAAATTATTGAAAACCTAGATATGGTTGGACTACTTGGAGTTGAATTTTTTGTACTTAAGGGTGGTGAGTTGTTAGTTAATGAGATAGCGCCAAGGCCTCATAACTCTGGTCATTTTTCAATGGATGGAGCAGAAACTTGTCAATTTGAACAATTAATTAGAGTTATCTGTAAATTACCACTTGGAAATGTAGATTTTAATAAAAAAGGATATATGAAAAATCTTGTGGGTGATGATGTATTAAAAATAGACAAATTAACCAACGGACAATCATACAAAACTTATCTATACAATAAGAAGGAAATAAAACCAGGTAGAAAAATGGGGCACATCAACTTTATCAATAATGACTAAGCTAGAATATATGAATCAAAAAGATGGTTTTCTTGGAATTAAAGAAAATTATCTAAAAAAGGCTGAAGATGCAAAAGTTATAGTAATTCCGTTTGGCATGGAATCTTCTTCAAAGTTTAATACAGGAACTAGAACGGGACCAAGGGCAATAATTAGAGCCTCTCATCAATTAGAATTATTTGACGAAGAGTATGATGTTGAAAGTTATAGAGATATTGGGATAAGAACGCTAGCCGAACATAGAATTGATTATAATACCGCAAGCGCCTTAAGCGATCTTGAGAGCATGGTGGAAAAGGTGATAGCAAAAAACAAAATTCCACTAATATTAGGGGGAGAGCAAACCTTAACCTCTGGAGCTATCAAGCCATTCATAAAAAAATACGAAGATCTTGCAATATTACATTTTGATTCCCACACCAACCTAAAAAATCCAGATTCAGAAGGTGGATACTCCGCCCTCTCTTCAATTAGAAAAATTACAGAAAATAAAATTTCTAAAATTATATCTTGCGGTATCAGAAGTATGTCAAAAGAAGACAAGGAGTTTATTGATCAAAATCAAGATATCTTTGAAATATATTATGCCAAAGATATGGATAGGTGGGATAAGAGGGAAATAACGTCAAGCCTTAAGGGAAAAAAGGTTTACTTAACATTTGACCTTTCGGGATTTGACTCAAGCGTTATGCCGGCAACTGGAATGCCAGAGCCAAATGGATTTTTCTGGCCAGATGTCATGAGAATTATAAAACAAGCAGCTAAAATTAGTGATATAGTTGGGATTGATATAGTTGAATTGGCGCCAATTTCATATTTACATTCCTGTGATATTTTGGCCGCTAAATTGGGGTATAAAATTTTAAGCCACATTTTCAATCAAAAATAAAGCTCCTACATTAGGACCGCCTTTTTCAAGAATTCACACCCTATCAATGTACATAATATCTGGAAAATATAGAGGAAAAAAACTATTAGAACCAGAAAGATCAGATAAATTACGACCAACTAGTAATAAAAATCTTAAAAATATCATAAATATCTTATATTCAGGTGGTTTATTAGAAAGTTTAGACATAAAAATTGCAGAAATTAAATTGCTAGACTTGTTTGCTGGAACTGGAATTTTTAGCTTTGAAAATTTATCTCAAAACATCTCATCTACAACATTAGTTGACATCAATCAGAAAAATTTGAATATAATTAGAAGAAACTCTAAACTAATCGGCGAAGAGGGTAATATCCATACAATAAAATGTGATTTAAAAAATGGACTTCCCAAATTAAAACAAAAATACAATTTGATCTTCATTGACCCTCCATACAACAAAAACTTCACAGAAAAAATTTTTTTAGATTTAGAAAATCTTAATTATCTTGAAAAAAAACACCTAATCATTGTAGAGAGCTCTAAAAAAGAAGAGTTAAAGTTTAATCGCTATAAGTTTAAAATTCTTAAAGAAAGGGTTTACGGCAATAGTAGATTTGGTTTTCTTACAAAATCATAATAGTTTATAAAAAGGCAATCTTTGTATGTATAAAAATCTTTTTTATAGATAAGTTGTTTACTTTTTTCTTCATTTTTTTAATATTGTACCATTTGCTATTTATAATGCAGTATATATCAATATATTTTAAGGTTAAAATTGTTAAAAAACTACTGTCTTTTGTTAGTAGGGTATGAGGCTTTTTGGTAATCAAAAACTTAAAAGATGAAGTTAGGTCATGCTATCACTTAATGTCTAAATATAAAATAAAAATGTAATGAGCAAAGAATTAATATTGGCAATTCCAAAGGGCCGAATATTGAAAGACTTATCTAAGATATTAGATCGCTCTGATATTAAAATTGAAGATGATTTTTTTGATGAAAATTCTCGTAAATTACTTTTCTCTTCTAACATAGGCAATCTTAAGGTTATTAAAATTAGAAGCTTTGATATCGCTAATTTTGTTAGACTAGGTGCTGCAGATATTGCAATCTGTGGTCACGATGTTTTAGAAGAGTTTTCGTCAGATCAAATTTACCCTTTATTAGACTTAAACATTGGCAAATGTCGCTTGTCAATTGCGGCTAACAATTCTAGCAAGAAGGATTTTCGTAATGAAAGTCATGTTAGAATAGCGACTAAATATGTTAACATATCAACCAAATATTTCTCTAATTTAGGAATTCAGGCCGAAGCAATTAAACTAAATGGTGCTATGGAACTGGCACCAAGATTAGACTTGTCTGACTATATCGTAGATTTAGTCGATAGTGGCAGAACATTAAAAGAAAATAATTTAGTCGAGATAGAAAAAATAATGGACGTCAGTTCTTATTTGATAGCTAATGTAAACTCCTTTAAGACAAAAAAGAATGAAATCAGCAATATTATTGAAATATTAAAAAATATTAATGTCACTAATTAGCAAAATTCAGTATTTTGCAAGTTTTGCAACCAAGATTCTATTTTTTGCGATAATCATTGTCTCTTTAAACTCTTGCGACCCCTCTAACACTGAAACTGGCGCCATTAGTTTAGAAGAGCTGCAAAAATTCGACCCAATTGATAAAGGAATTAGATATCCGTTTGAAGGTGTTTCTGATGAAGATTTTGATCAAGATGGATACGAGAATGAAGAAGGTGACCGAAATATAAAATGGGGTCGAAAAAGTTCTGATTGGCACCATGCCTGTGCTTCTGAAGAAATTCAATATAGTCTTTCTGGAGATATAATGGGAGCTATCCCCTTTGAACTAAAAATGGGAGTCTTTTTTGTTAATGCAGCCTTAAGTGCCATTAACCACGAGGGTTTCGACCCAATCACGGCTGTAACAGATCTAATGGGTCTTGATGGAGCTTTTACTGATCATTATTGGGACATGTGGAATCCTTCATGCTCTGTTATTGCAGCTGTTCAAGGAGTTGCTTTGTTAGCCGCTAATGAGGCCGCTACTTTGGCTTGCGATTCTTCGCCAGCTTCTGGACCTTCAAGTAAATTCAAGAAACTTAAAAAAGCCGCTATATACACAACTAAATTATCTGCAAAAATTGCATCATCAGCTGGTGGAGTAGGGCTAAAAAATATCCGGGATGCATATATTCTTGGTCATAAGTGCTTTGCTGCCCAAGGTTGGGCCGCTAGTATGGCTGCTTCTGCCGCACTTGTTTGTGGCGGCGGTTTTGCAACTGGGGGGTGCGCCCCTAGTCTTGCCGCATCGTCTAAGGCGCAAACTTCTGCAATCCTATGCTGCAGTGCTTCTGCCGCTTATGTTGCAGTTTTAACTATAGCACTAAATACAATTAAGATAAAATATGCTGCTGCCAGAAGGCATCAAAAGAAAGTTGTTGTCTGTGGTCATGATTGGTATGGATGGAAAGATAAAAAATACACCAAAAAAGGTGATAAAATATCCACGGAAGTAAGAGGGGATTACCACTCAAATATCAGCTCCTCCACCGAAGATAATGTAAAATTCTACTCTTATCACAAGGTTTTGTTGGAAATGAACGCTAAAAATACATTAATTAGGAAAATTGAAAACCAACCATATAGAGAATATGTTTACGGTGGTCGCGAGATAGCAGACCCAACAGACTCTGATGATGGTGGCTGTTTAATGCCGGACATTGATAAAGATAAATTGAAGAAGTTGTTTGGCTATTATGATACAAATAATGTCGCTGGCAAAGAAGAGATCAGACAAAGATACTATTTTAAAGGTTCCAACACAGAGCCTAATTTTGCTTGCCAGAGATTTCAATTGAGTAAAAACAAAAAGTTTAGCGAGGAGGAGCGAGCAAAATTTCTTGAAGCCTATAATTGCTGCAACAACAGAGGTAAAAACATAATTTGCCTTGAATATCTTAATGATTATAGCGCACGATTTACAGAAGGTGGAACAAAATATGATGGCCTAGTGCAGCCATATATAAAACAAGAACCCCCAAATGACCCCTCTATCCTGTATAAGGTTGCTGAATTCGGATATAATTCTGCAGCAAAAGAGGCAAACAACCCAATTAGAAAAAATATAGACTTTTGCGAAGTTGGTAGTAGACAATGTTCTCTTGGTGGAGGTCTAGACATTCCTATTGCTTACGAAGCTTATGAACACCCTTTAAGTGATAAATATATTTGTGCCAGGAGTTATTCTGTCTGCCCCTATAATTTTACCGTTGGAACGGGAACTGCCATGGGAGGTTCTGACATAAATTTTGACATAGATCGCGAACTAGGCTCTACCAAAATATTCAACAGTATTATTAAACTTAATATATCTTTTTCAACCTCAAAAAGAGAGAAAAACCCCAATAATGACTATGATTGTCAGTACCTCAATCATTGCACTATTGTTCCTGGCAATTTAGAAGGTATAGAATATGGCATAGCACATAATGAAGATAATTATTTTATACCGAGCGCATGCTCAGACGGAAGAGGAGACTCTCAAAACTATCATTTCCAAAATAACTTATTAAGCAAAAAACTTGGCACAAACTCTTTAACAGCTCCTTTGGCGCAATGTATTACCGAGAGCTTTAATAACTTACTATTAAATCAATATGGCGAAGACTCGGTTGAAGGATCGTACTTAGAGGGTGACGTTAGGAATTTGCCATCATTTTTTAGCACAATACAAGGTAACTTACAGGATATTTTAAGGGCAATTTTAATCTGCGCTTTAGCGCTAATGGGCTATAGAATCTTATTAGCCGGAGGTGTGGAGAAGAAAGAAATCATGGGCTTTATTATTAAGTTAGCTTTTGTTTTATATTTCGTTTCTGGTAGTGCTTGGAAGACTATTTTTTCTGAAGGCTTAATCGCTATTAGTACAGAATTATCTACGGCTCTAATCGAGATCGACGGTGAGGATGTAGATATTTTTTTAAATAAAGAAGAGATTGATTTAGTGAAAAAAGCGATTAACGGCGGTGTAGATCTCAATAAAGTTGAGTCTATAACAGATCTAGATATAGATATATATTTTGGTATCGATAAATTACAGGATGGCAAACTATTTAAACTAAAAAATAAACCAGAGAACGGTTATTACTTCCAGAAGGAGGGTAACGACTCTATTTACAACATTTCAAGCAATAATATTTGCAAATTTCCAAGATATAATAAGATAGGTGATGCCGATATTACTCCTTCTTACCCTGATGGTAAGGAGTATATAAAGATATTTGACACATTAGATTGCATGATATCTTACGCTCTTGGTATAAGCGCTCTCTCTAGTGGATCAAGCTTCTTTTCGACTATAATGATGTCGCTTTTAAGCGGTTTTATTGGAATGTCTTTTGCAATAGCATCGTTATTTTTTGCCATCTCGCTGCTATCGATTGCAATAAAAATATTATCTATTTTTTGCCTCTGCATTATATATCTTTCGATGTTGATTTATATTTCTCCAATCGCAATTACGTGCGTTCTTTTTGGCAGAACAAAGGATATTTTTAGCTCCTGGATACAGGGTCTTATATCTTACTCTATTCAGCCGGCACTTATTTTTATTTTTGCAGGTTTTTTTATTAGCATCTTTAATTATATCGTCGTTACAGATCATGTAAGATTTGAGAACAGAATAACTGACGGCAATTATAAGCTAATTGAACCAAGCGAGAGAGTCGCATTCATTAACTGCAATAACTGGAGTATTAATGGAGAATCAATGCGGCCCGGCGACAAGAGTATATATTGCTTTTTTAGAAATATATATAACCCAAATGACGAAAAATCAGTTAGCTTATTTCCTGATCTTGCCATTTTTGGTATGTATTTTCAGACATCTTATGACATTTTAGAAGGGTCTGCAGACAGTATTGCACAAAAAGGTATGGGTGATAGTAAGTTTTCTACGATGCTACAGATTGCTATTATTTTATATATTTTAAATTTTCTTGCCACATTAGTGCCCGAGATCGCGGCAAATATCACTTCTGGGGCCTCGTTAGGATCCGTTAGTGGTTTACAATATAACCCTTCTCAGCTATCGCAAAGGGTAAGAGGGTATGGCGATGGAGCTAAGGACATAGCTCGAGGTCTAGGATCTAGATATGGTAAAAAAGCTTACGATATGATAGAAAAGAAAAGAGAGGGATTCAGAAAGTCAGACACTAAGTCTGACGGTAAAAATAACGATAACAACAAAACCATTGACCCATCCTTAAAATAATACTAAAACTTATCTATAATAAAATATTTAGATAAAATATCTTGGGTCAAAAAAATTATATCACATTGTTCGAATAGAATCTAGACATACCTTAATTAGAAATAGCATCAAGCAGGGTTGTGCGAGCTTCGTATGAAATTATAATTCTTATTTTAGGAGTGGAGATTAAACCTTTTTTTGATATCAAAATTATGGTTTTGATAGATTTTATTTCTAGCTGCAGATAAGGAGGTGATGTGGCCAGCTACAGCTCCACTAACAAAGCTTGAAATATACTTATTTGACAACCCGAACGGGTCAATTATCCAGTTAAGGACAATTTCTTCAATTTTAGCTCCGACTGGCGACAAGGTTTTGTTGACAGTATTTTGATTCCATGAGTTAGTTGCAATGCTAGTTTTCAGAGTCGCAGGAGTGACCTCCCCATTAATAAAGCCAAAATACCTTAATCATCAACAGAAATTGTTGCGGGAGACTTAAATTTATGTAGAAATTCAATTGTTTCGATTAGATTAAATCAGTTTTGCGGCAAAGATTCATCTTCAGAAGGGAAGATGTTTTTTCTTTCAATATTTTTTAAATATTGTCCATCACATTCAGCTGCTTTTGTTAAAACTGGCCTGCAATCATGGTGATGATTATTATAACTTTCGTTGGTAATTTTTACCATAGCTCCAAAATCCTCCAAAGCTTTTGGTTTGGTAATTGATAATATGGCTTTTTTAATTTTCTTATTACTTAAAACTCTTTCCAGTATTTTGCAAGAAAGGGTTTCGATTAGTTCAAACTTACTATTTGAGACAAAATTTATTAAATCTGAACTCATATCGTAATAATCGACGACATCATTAATATTGTCAGTTTCTATTGCCAACTTACTGTCAAAATAAACTGTTAGATCAATTATTAAGGGCTGTTTTGATGTTTTTTCTTGCTCGTGAATTCCAATAATAGCATTTATTTTTAAATCTTTTATTTCTAATTTTGTAAAATCATTAATCATAATTATGCCTTATTATTACAAGGTTGTTAGATGTTCTCCACCATCGACATAAATTGTTTGTCCAGTTATGAAGTTGTTTTCAATTAAAAATTTCATTGATGTCAGGATATCTGACATCTTGGTGTAGTGATCAAGGGGTGCATTTTTTGCTCTTTTTGAGATATATTCTTCAGCAAACTCATATGCAGGCAAGAAGGCGCCAGGCGCAATTGCGTTGACTCTTATTTTTGGAGCCAATTCTAGAGCCATGTCTTTTGTCAATATTTCTAGTGATTTTTTAGAATTTAAATAGGTAAAAAATTTTTTAGATCTTCTTACTATGTACGTATCTAGTAGGTTTATTATATTGCCAGAGTTATTTTTAGCAAAAAATTGTGATAAAAAGAATATCGCTTTATAATTTATGTTAAAATTTTCATCAAAAATTTCTTCTGTAGTGTTACTAAAACCTCCTTTGGTAAAAATAGAGCTATTATTAATTAAGACATCTATTTTGCCAAAATGATTCTCTGTATCTGTGATTAATTTTTGACAATTATTGGTGTTTTGCAAGTCTGCTTGAAAAATTTGACAATCTATGTTTAAAGTGTTTAGCTCTGCTTTGGTTGCGACAGCATCTTTTTCTGAAGAATTATAATGTAACGCAATGTTACAACCCTCTTCTGCAAATGAGGTGGCAAGAAATTTACCAAGTCTTTTCGCAGATCCGGTAATTAATATGGTTTTTTTATCCATCAGTTATTCAAATAAATAAATTATTTCTTGATTAATCTTTTGAAATTGTATTAAAATCTCAAGATTTTTTTTGATTCTAGTGGTTGTTTTAGTTGAGTTTTGGTCGAGTCGGTTTAGAAGGTAGAGAGCTTTTTGATAGTCCTTAAATTTTAAGTTATTTTCAATTTTATGTAAGACGTGATCAATATCCATTGCGGCCCCTTCCTTGAATTTTATCTTTCTAATAGTTACATAATTTAAGAAGTTATTTTTTAATTTAGAAAGTAGGTCATCGTCGTGGGTAGCTTTTTCATAAGATATAATTTTTCTTATTATTTGGTCAAAATCTTGTCTAATTTCTTGATTGGTTTTGATTTTGTTAATTAATAATTTTTCTAATTTTAGAAAATTTTGGTATAATTTACTCTTGTTGTTTATTAGAGATTTTGTTAGCAATAATTCTTTTTTATAATCTCGACCCTCTTCTATTTTTTTTATTAGTTTAAAATAGCTAAGGATGATATGTGGAGAATTTCCGCCATTTTGTATTTTTGACATTTCACTGTAAATTTCTTCATATCTTTTTTCAAGAAGGTTATGCCTCTTCTCTAACTCTAATAATTTTTTATTATTAAAATTCTCTGTTTTCTTGACTGTTATTTTTTTATATTGCCGAGGCTCAAACTTTGTTATTAAAACTTCTTTTTTAGAGAAAATTTTAAATTTACTAGCAAGGGGGGTTAAAAATATTATTGCAATAATTATCGACACAAAAAATGTCAGAAGGACAAGCCTTGCACTTACTCTATATTTTTTTGATTTTTGCGCCCCCTGATCTGCGGTTGATTTTTTAGTCATCTTGTAACAAATTATTGATTCTTTCCTGGTAATCATGGTGATTAAAAATATAAGATCCAGACACCAAAATATCGGCTCCAGATTTTGTAGCTATTTTGGCTGTTTTATCATTAATTCCTCCATCAATTTGTAATAGGATTTTTTTTCCACAATTGTCAATTTTCTGGCGAATATTTTCAATTTTTTTAATTTGAGATTCTAGAAATCTTTGTCCACCAAATCCTGGATTAACTGTCATTACTAATATTAGGTCAACCTTATCCAGAATGTAATCTAAAACATCTTCATTGGTTGATGGAATGATGGAGATTCCAGCCTTTTTGCCAAGAGATTTGATCTTTGTTAGGACCGAATCAATGTGAGTTGTTGCTTCGTAATGAATAGTGATGATGTCAGAACCAGCTTTAGCAAAATTTTCAATATGATTTTCTGGGTTATTGATCATTAGGTGGGTATCAAATATCAAGTTTGATTCTTTTCGAAGAGATTTTATGATTTCTGGGCCAAACGTAATATTGGGCACAAAGCTGCCGTCCATAACGTCAAGATGAAGGTATCTGATATTTTTACACTTAGATATAGACTTTACTTCCTCTCCTAATTTTGAGAAATTTGCCGATAATATGGATGGAGCGATTTCAATCATTGTCATTAAAGCATTTAATTAAGGTAACGTCATATATGACGTGCTCCATAGAGGATATGGACGGAGACGATGATAATATCCAACTATTAAAAATAATGTCTTCTTGGTTGCTGTCAAATTTTTTATATTCTTTTACCGTTATTAACGCTTTATTTTCCGGCTTTTCTTCTGGTTTTGATTGCCAACATTTATGCACTAAAAGTGACAATGTTTTAAATTGATAGATTTCTGATATCTTAATATCTATGTTGACACTCTTTGCCATGATTTTATCCAGAATTTGTATTCTAGCGTAATTGGAGAATTGATTGTTAGGGATGTCTTTTAAATACGTAATTGTCTTTTTTACCGTGTCGTCAACAGGTTTTTCTTGTCTATATTCATTAGCTCTTAACCCGACCCAGGCAAGGAGGAGTATGATAGTTAGCAGTATATTTAATTTAGTCATCTTATCTCTTTGAGTTAAAGATTGTTATTTTTTGTGTTTTTTGCTGCCGGCTCCCAAGATTGATATTCTTTTTTAATTTTTGACGATGTGTTTCTGTACTTAGTTCCTGTTGGGTTTGGTATATGAATTTTTTGCCAAGCATATTGTGGGTTTGGTATAATTTTATCGTGAATATTATGGAGCCATAAATGCCAATTCGGCGGAACTTTTGAGGCTTCGACAGAGCCATTGTAAATAACATGTTTTTTTCCTGATTTTGATATGAAGTAAGAATTTCCAAACTCGTCCTTACCAACCAATTTAGAAGATAATTTGATTATTAATTTATTAAAAAAATTATTCATATGCTGATTGTGTCTTTTAACTTTATCTAGGTCGTTATTAAAATTAGATAAAAAGTCTTGCGAGTCGCGGACAATATTTTAGTCATTTTTTATCTATTTTTAAATGATCTTTGATGTTAATTGTAATAATATTGATTATTTTGTCAAATTTAATATTATGCCAACTCCCCTTTACAATGCGTTATGTAACAAAATACTTTAAGGTTAAGATTATCAAAAAAGACCGCCTTATGTTAATGAGGCATAAGGCTTTTTGGCAATTACAAACTTAAAAGACAAAGATTGCAGAAGTTACTCCTAATCCCACCTTTAAAATAATAAATATTCTTTCTTGACTTAAGTAAATATATCATATTTAATAAAATAATAGTTTAGTTTTAGTAGAGTTAAACTAGCACTTTTCTAAGCTTTAAAGTCTTAGAGATTTGCAGAATAAGCCACTAACAAAGCCGCGCTACAGTCTGCCTACCACAGATTTTTTGAGTGATACTGGGTTAAAAGATTGTGAGTTAAGAGTTAGGTTAAAACTGGGAATTGCCACTATGACCCCGTCCTAAATCTAGCTTTTTCTTAAAATTTTCTTAAAAAATATTAATTTATCATAATTGCAGTGAATTTCGTTAGAAATTCACTGTATTTTTGTAAATATTTATAGTTTTTGGTGCTCTTCTTATGATTTGGGAATAACTATCCCTTATTTAGGTTATTTTTGGTGGTGGGTAGAGTTTATTCAAAACTACTATTATTTTAAAATTGTTCGTAATGCTTTACATGGAGGTGGTGAACTGATTTTTTTGCTATTCCTTTAAATTTGACTCTATAATTAGCTTTAGGCAATACTCTTTCACGGGGTGATCTTATGCCCCCTTTAACTTTTAAAATATACAAGTTAAAATACTTAGGGGCGACAAAAAAACCCAATTTGAGGAATATTTTTAAGAGAATTGTTGTTTGACAAAATGATACCAACTAAATAGAATAACGCCTATATTCTTAACATAACTAGTTATAAACGAAAAATAACCCTTTTTCATTGCTTAGTGAATTGCAGCAAAGCTATTTTAAGATTAGTCAGGCCTTTAGTGGCAAAAGCCAAGATCCAAAGATAAAGCTTGCGACCGTAAGGGTGGGACTGATAAAAGAAGCGTCAAAGTCCGTTTTCATTTCTAACATTTGATCGTGAACCAAAATGTTGCAACTAAATCCTAATAACAAATTTTTAAAAAAGTCCTTAATATGAGAAACATCGAAGTTAACGCAAAAAAATTAAAGCATGCTATAAGAAAAAACAGCCTAACAAGCCTGTCATTAGCTAAATCTATTGGCATTAGTCCGCATGATTTATATAATAGTTACAAAGGAAATGGAGTTAAGTACGAAAAACTTGCTCTTATTGCCAAAAAACTAAATAAATCAATAGATTACTTCTTGGATGACGACACCTCTTATGTACAAAAAAATGTTAACAAGGAAGAATCTGCCGATAGACCGTATAATCCAGAACTATACAGGACAATATTAGATCTAATAGAGGTAACCCTGGCCAGCAAGCAGGTCGAAATTACCTCAGACAAAATTAAACTCCTGCACGGAAGAATATACAATATAGCTATCGACCATGACAATATAAGTAGAGACTTTTTAGATGGCGTAGTAAAATCAACTGTGGAATATTATCTATAAAACCCCGCCTTATATCAAGATCCTCACTTAGTGATAAACCATCAACCCTCCTATCTTAAGGGTAGGAATTGAGACCTCCTTCAGGACTTTTGTGGTCTTTTATTTATCTTTATATAAAAAGACTACATTACTGAGTGTTGGGGCAGATTCTTCTGTCTCAACAGATTTATCATAAGGTAGCAGCAGCGTGACTTCGGTTCCTACGGAATATTTGCTGTCAACAAGTAGCTCCCCAAAATGCAACTTAACTAATTTTTTGATATCGCACAACTTTATATTGTAGATATTTGTTTTGTCATTATCAGGATCTATCAAATTTTCCTTGTCGTCTTCGGAAAGACCGTTGCCATCATCTAAAATAACAATTTTTAAATATTTTTTATTTTCTTTTCTTGTGTTAGAGATATTAATAGAAATCTTAGATCTCGGCCTGTCCGATAGAGCTGTGTAAATTAAGTTGCTAATAATTTGCAAAAAACGTAACCTATCTGCCGATATGTATTTTATATTTTTACCATAATTTAATTCTATTTTTATTTTTTCTTTTATTAATGTGTGGTTGTGATGCCTTACTGACTCCTCTATCAAACTGACTACATCCACCTCTTCAAAAGACAATTGGTTAACAGTAAAAGATTTTACAATGACCAGATTCTCCAATATGTCGCTATAGGTATCAAGTCTAGCATCTTCGGTTACCAACACATTACCAACTTCTAATTTGATTAATTTAGCAACGTTTTCTTCTATTAAGGATATTGGCTCTTCTACGGCATTCATGATGTCATTAAAAAAATTATCACTTGTTTTTTTGGCGTTAATAAATTTTTTCTTTTCTGATCTTAAGTTATTATTTACTAACCTAATTTTTTTTAAGAGCTTTTTTAACTTAGAAGTGTCTCTTAAAAATATCTTGTATATCCAAAATATAGAGCAGGAAAATAATAGGCACGCAATTAAAACCATAAAAAAATATTTTGCTATTATGGCCAAGGTTTCTTGATTGTACTGATTTTTATTGTATCCAGAGAGGATCATAAAAGGATAATTTTCTAATTTAAAAAATTTAGTATAAGAAATGTTGTCAATTACTATTGGACTTTTGAGGCTTATAATCTTTTTTGTTGAAATTGGCAATTTTTTTGCCAAAGAGAGTTCTTTATTTTTCTTAATTATGTCACCGATTTGACTGTCAGAATTTAATACATTATTAAAATTACGATCCAGCATTAAGTAATAAGAGTCATTGCTTTGTAGGGCGAGGTTGATTCTTTCGATTATTTTTTGAATCTCAAACCTGATAATAATACTTCCTATGTGTTGCTTTTGATCATTGTCAATCCCTATCGCAGCATTAATTACTCTTTTTGACGTGCCTCTTTCTTGGTGGGGTTTAGAAAAAAATAATTGCCACGGATTTTGGCTAGATAAAAAATGGTATGGCTGCAGGCTAATGTCCAGAGTGTCATTAATTATACCTAAATGACTAGAGACGGAAATTTTATTATTCTTGTCAAGCCAAAAAAATCTTGGCCACAAAGAGGATGGTGACATTTTTGTAGATCTAGATATCTGACTAAATTGACGCTTTAAGTGTCGATTAATAGTGACCTTGTTTAATGACGGTTCTTCAGTTATTTTTCTACCCTTATCTTCAGTGATGCGCCATATGTAGGTAAAAAAGTTACTCAACGTGCTGCTAGTTATTTTGATTTCGCTGTTTAATTTATTATATAAATATTCTCCTCTCCAATTATAGGTTATTAATATTGTTAGTATCAATGATACTGACATCACGATGGCTACGGAGGATATGGCAAATAAATGTTTCTTTTTCATTCTGTTGATCTTAATATTTCATTTAACAATGTTGAATATACCAATCTTTTAACTTTTATCTTAAAAATTAGCCGCTAAAAAAAATAAAATTAAGTTATCTATCTTTAAAAACAGACTTACCACAATATCAATTGCAAAATATAAACATTACTACAGAGAATTAATTTATGCAAAAAATACTGCCCTTAGCGCCAACTCGTACATTTAAGAGGGCTAACTCCAGCCTAAAGACGAAAAACCCAACTACGACAATAAAAATAATAGTCGGCACAATACTTACCTTAGCGTTTTGTAGTAATATTGTGTATGCAAAAAGTCCTGTGTCAATTCAAGATTTACAAAGCCTTAAGGTTAGTAATGCTTCTGAAAAACTAAGCTCTACAATAGATATACCTGCCGAAATATACAGCATAACAGATAGGGACATAGAAAGATCTGGATTAACATCTATACCAGAGTTGTTACGCTTAGCGCCCGGCCTACACGTAACACAGATGAACTCCAACAGTTGGTCCATTGCCTCGCGGGGCTTTAACACCGAACTTGGCGAAAAAATAGCCGTCATGATTGACGGCAGAAAAGTACATTCAGCCCTGTTTCCGTCAATATTTTGGGAAAATCAAGATCTAGTTTTGTCTGATATTAAGAGAATTGACGTTGTCCGAGGTACTAGCGCTAATGTTGCTAGTGATGGCGGCTTATCCAAAGGTCTTTGGACGGACAATGCTTTAAATGGCGTCATTAATATCATTACCAAAAGAGCGGCAGAAACCCAGGGAAAACTTATTAACATAATTCATGGCAACGAAGAGTCTATACAAAGTGCAAGATATGGTGGAAAAGTTGGGGATGATCTTTTTTACAGAATATATGTCAAAAATAGAATAATTGATAGCGCTGTAAATATTCATAATTCCGACGCTGGCAATGATTGGGGAGATATGAGGACTGGATTTAAAATCGACTGGGAAGACAGTATATCGGACCAATTAACTTTGCAGGGAGATTTGGGAAAAATGGAAGATAAGGGAAGGTATATTTACCCGTCAAGTGATTTAACTTACCTCCTAGACAGCATCATTAAAGATGAATCTAGGTCAGGAAATATTATGGCAAAATGGTTCCACAGACAAGATAATGGCAACAGATTAACATCAAAGAGCTACTATGATTATTACAAAAGAAGTTTCGCCCTATTTCAGCAAAAATTTGATATTTTTGATCTAGATCTTCAATATTTCATACCAAAAACACCTTATGGAGGACTCACATTTGGACTAGGGTATCGCGTAACAAATGCTAAAATAGATTATTTAGATCAATATAACTTTAAATTTAAAAAAAATAGTAGTGGCCTTCTTAATTCTTTTATTCAGAGCAAAATTGACATTATTCCTAAAAAACTCTCTTTAACCACTAACCTTAAGTTGCAGCATGAAGATGACCTTAAAAATAATGAATATTCAAATTTTGCCTTTCACCCAAGCATAAGAGGCAGCTTCAGGATAACAGATAGCCAGTCCATATGGTCTGGAATATCAAAGATTACCAGAAACCCAACCATTGCAGAAAGATATGGTTCTGCGATAAAATCCTTTAGAGGCGCACCTCCTTACGCCGTCATATTGAGTGGTAATGAAAATTTTAAGCCCGAGGAGTTAGTGTCGTACGAACTAGGGTACAAAAACCGCTTTTCTAAAAAACTATTCACCGATCTGTCGATATTTTTTAATAAATATAACAACATCAGAACTTACGAGATTAATTCCGTCAGTCAAACCGAAACAAGATACGTCCTAGGAAATGAATTATATGGAAAATCTTACGGCGCAGAAATATCTTCCAAGATTAGTCTTGCAGACAATCTTGATATATCTATTAATTACACATTTTTAAAATTAGATCTGCACCTAAAAGATGGAAGTACAGATACTAAGGCAGAATCAGACAAAAAAGCCCCTCCTCAAAATCAATTCAGCGTCCGTTCATATTACAATTTCTTTGATAATTTTAGTTGGAATAATCTCCTTTTTTATGTCGACGAGTTAAAAAAATACGATATTGATTCATATTTTAGGTTTGACAGCAATGTTAGCTGGAAAGTTAACCAGCGCACTGAGCTTACAATAGCTGGACAAAATCTGTTCAGCAGTAAGCGTCAAGAATTCATACCATTCATGTATCAAGAAGTGAATTTTATGGAGCCGAATAAAATATATGCTAAACTAAATATCGTCTTTTAAAATCATGATTAAATATTTAGCAATTTACATATTAATTTTATTTTTTTCTACCCCCTCCCAAAGTAAAGAGGCGGAAGATTATAAAATAAAAGCCTTGTGGATTAAAGTAATATCAGAAAATATTATTTGGCATAAGGATGTCGATAAAAAACGAGTTATCTGCACATTAGGATTGGATTTCGTAGGACTATACCTAAGAGAGCTTGGTCCAGACAATATTATCGTAAAAGAAAAAAACAAAAATCAAAAGCTTAATGATTGCCATCTACTCTATATTAGTCTTTCAGAAGAAAGGCACCTATTGGACATACTAAAGCAAATTAACAATTACAACATAATTACTATTAGCGATATCAGTAATTTTTCTAAATTTGGAGGAACTGTGGAGTTTATTTTTGAGAATAACTTGGTAAGACTAAGAATTAATGGCAAAAACATAAGTCGCTTAGGAAAAGACACCTTAAATTTAGATAGTTACATCATGGATGTGTCGGAAGTAACCTACCCCACCCCAAACTAAGCTCTAAATAATACCAACTATCAAATTTAACTTGACAAAAAGCGTTAGTGTGCAAGTTTTAGTTTTATAGCGTCATCCGTAGAGCGGTCAACAGCCTGTGTATTACGGAGTTACTAGATATAACTACCATTCTTTGGCCGAAATATGAGTTATGTACCCTACCCAATATTTACCTGAAGAAAAAACGTCGAACTTTCTATCTAATAAATCAGGAGATATTTAGTTGTTATGCCGACATTATCCTTAAAATACTTTTATTTATTATTTATAAAAAATGACAGGAATATGTCTATATTTCACAAGGCTTTTTATATATGATATCTAGAGATTGGTCTTGGCACTACCTCCAATCAAGAGCCCCCCTCCGCCACTCATAAATAAAGCCAATAGTTAGGACACTTAAAAATATCATCATCGACCAAAAACCCTCAAAACCAATATCTCTAAGCGATAAGGCCCAAGGAAAAAGTAAAGCGATCTCTAGGTCAAAAATAATGAACAAAATAGCCACTAAATAAAACTGCACGTTAAACTTACTCCTAACGTTGCCAACAGATTCAAAGCCACACTCATATGGCGAGTTTTTATCTTCGTCGGACCTTATCTTCTTGGTTAGGAAAGGTATGATAAGTATTACCACCGACAGAGTGATGGCGATTCCCAAAAATATTAAAATAGGTAGATAAGTATCTAAAGCTTCAGTCATGATTTGTTTATTACTTCGTTAGGTTCGTTCATTTGCACTAAGATCTGAGATTTCAACTCTTCAGAATAAAAATTAGATTTTATATTTTTTTCAATTGTTATAGCTTTGGAAAAATTTTTGTTATTAATTTCTTGTAAAACCCTAGCTATTCTACCGATAAAAAACTTCTGCTCTTTTTTCAGTCTTTTTTCTACCCTTTTTGGGTTACTAAAAACAAAATGACCCAAACTCATTCTAAGATTATTCATCTTAAGAATTAGGTTAAAAATTAAATAAAATAAAAAATATAAAAATATTAAAGACGTCGCGAAGAAAGTCGCTGAACTGGTAATTTTGTAATCCAAAAATTCTATTTCAACCGAGCCACCCAAATCTACCAACCAAGATGCAAAAAATGTAATTATTGATATTATTAATATTAGCGCAATATTCCTGAACATAAAGATTGTACCATGAGTTTATTTTAAGACCGCTGTTAGATCAATACCATAAATAGAAAATTGACATAAAAAACCATTTTTTGATCCCAGAAGGTTTTTTAAGATAAACAGCTACCAAAATTCCATCCTGTGGGGGTGTTTCTGCTTTTTTGTTAAAATACTTCAGAAGTTCCCTAAGTAGAATTAGTCTATAACTGATAGATTTTCATTAACAAAAATATTGTCTTTATCAGTAAGAGTTTTGTTATCATCCTCAGTCTCTTCGATAATGTTGGACTGGTAGGCGTTGTCGCCAGCTGAAATAGTTTCTCTAATTTTAGCAATATCTAACTCACCAGCAGCAATTTCGTCAAGCGCTATTATTGAAGGTTTGTCAGATTTGTCGTGACTCGTTGGTGCGCCAGACAAAACGTCTTTAGCTCTCTTGCTTGCAATTAGACAAAGTTCAAACCTGCTATTCACATCTTCCTTGCTAGTTCCCAATTTTACATTAGCCATAATTAATATAGTTTTTTAAAATTTATCTATTTATCATAAGCATTTTATATGAGCGTTGATATTAAGCAATGATTATATTTTTTCAAGAGACTTAATTATCAAACAAAATGTCAGTAATAATTCATACAGAGGAAGATTTTAAAAAAATGCGTAAGGCTGGATGTTTGGCAGCAGAAATTTTAGATTACATTGGCGACTTTGTGAGGCCCGGTATTACGACAAACGAATTAAACGATTTGTGTCACAACAAAATCATTGAAAATGATGCTATCCCAGCCCCACTTAACTATAAAGGTTTCCCAAAATCAGTTTGCACTTCAATTAACCATGTTATTTGCCATGGCATCCCCAGCGATAAAAAGCTAAAAAATGGTGATATGATCAATATCGACGTCACCGTTATAATCGATGGTTGGCATGGCGACACTAGCAGAACTTATTACGCCGGAAAACCTCCAATTAAAGCAAAAAGACTATGCCAAACAACTTACGAAGCCATGATGCTTGGTATTGAACAAGTTAAGCCTGAAGCAACATTGGGAGACATTGGTTATGTTATCCAGAAATATGCTGAAGACGCAGGATATTCCGTTGTTAGAGATTATTGTGGACACGGTATTGGCAAAGTTTTTCATACCGAGCCAAATGTTTTACATTATGGTAAAAAAAATACTGGCTTAATACTAAAAGAAGGCATGTTTTTTACTATTGAACCCATGATTAATGAAGGTAGAAAAGAAACCATCCTAAGTAAACATGATAATTGGACGGTAACCACTAGAGACAAGTCTTTGTCCGCACAATTTGAGCACACGATCGGCGTCACCAAAAATGGCTACGAAATCTTTACCAAATCACCGAAAGGATTAGACCACCCAAACTAAAATCAACTAAAGATTTTAAAAACAAACTCAAAAAATGACCTACAACTACGCAGAGATAGAAGAAAGATGGCAAAAAACTTGGGAAAAAGAAAGTTTTTTTAAGTTTGTGCCAAAAAAAGATCAAAAAAAACACTATGTCTTGGAAATGTTTCCCTTTCCATCAGGAAAAATTCACGTTGGCCATCTAAGAAATTACACAATCGGAGATGTCATTGCTCGTTTTAAAAAAATGCAAGGATTTAATGTTTTACACCCAATTGGTTTTGACTCCTTTGGCTTACCGGCGGAAAATGCCGCCATTGAAAACAACTCCCACCCCAAAGATTGGACTTATGAAAATATCGCAATTATGGAAAAAGAGCTTAAAAAACTTGGCTTTTCTTACGATTGGGATCGAAAAATTACTACTTGTGACGCGGATTATTACAAGTTTGAGCAAAAAATGTTCATCGATTTTTATAAAAATGACTTAATCTATCAAAAAGAATCAATTGTCAATTGGGATCCTGTTGATCAAACCGTCCTAGCTAATGAACAAGTAATTGACGGAAAGGGTTGGAGAAGTGGAGCTGAAATTGAAAAGAAAAATCTTAAACAATGGTTCTTAAAAATTAGCGATTTTAGTGGCGAGCTACTAGAAGAGTTAAAAAATCTAGATGGCTGGGATAAGAGAGTTTTAAGTATGCAAGAAAAGTGGATAGGCAGAAGTTCTGGCGCTTCAGTAAAATTTAATATTTCAAGCGGAGGGCAAGTAGAGGTATATACCACTCGTCCAGAAACAATTTTTGGAGCCTCTTTTATTGGCATTGCTGCAAACCACCCCTTAGCCCTAAAGACCGCAAAAAATAATCAAAAAGCAGCAGATTTTATCAAAGAATGCAATACAAACAGCATAAACGAAGTCGATATTGACAAAAACGAAAAAAAAGGATTTGAAACAGACCTTTTTGCCGAACACCCCTTTATTTTAGGTAAAAAATTACCGATTTATATCGCCAACTTTATTTTAATGGATTATGGTACGGGTGCAATTTTTGCCTGCCCAGCTCATGACCAAAGAGATTTCGATTTTGCTAAAAAATATAATTTAGAAATTATTCAAATTATCGGAAAAGAGAAAAATCTATCCGAAGCTTATCTAGGTGATGACAAGATAATTAACTCTGACTTTTTAAACGGACTATCAATCAAGGACGCCAAAGAAAAAATTATCAATCTACTTGAAGATAAAAAAATAGGCACAAGAAAAATCAATTATCGCCTTAAAGATTGGGGGGTTTCGCGCCAAAGATATTGGGGCTGTCCAATTCCAATGATTTACGACAAAAATGGCAATGTCAAGCCAGTTCCTGAGAAATATTTGCCCGTTACCTTACCGGAAGATCCAGACTTTTCTAAAGGAGGAAATCCCCTTGATCATCATAAAGAATGGCAAAAAGTTATTATTGATGATGAAGAATTTATTCGAGAAACAGATACTTTAGATACTTTTTTTGAAAGTTCTTGGTATTTTTTAAGACTCGCATCTCAGCCAAAAAACAAAGCTTTTGACTTCGATGAAATTAACGAATTGCTACCAGTTGACAACTATATTGGGGGTATTGAACATGCCGTTTTACACCTTTTATACGCCAGATTCTTTACCAAAGCGCTCAAAAAATGCGGCTACTTAAATGTTAACGAACCCTTTAAAAAACTCTTAACGCAAGGAATGGTCTGTCACAAAACTTTTAAAGACAAAAATAACAAATGGGTTATGCCTAAAGATGTCACTTTTAAAGATGGTGAAGCCTTTCACAACGACACAAACGAAGAGGTTACGGTTGGCAGAAGTGAAAAAATGAGTAAATCTAAAAAAAACGTCATTGATCCAATTCAAATTATTGAAAATTTTGGCGCGGATACTGCTAGATTTTTTATGATGTCCGACTCTCCGGTTGAAAAAGATATCGAATGGTCTGACAATGCCCTAGGCGGTTGCCATAAGTTTTTAAAAAAAATTTACAACCTAGTCGAAGAATTCTTATCACAAAAAACCCTAAACTTTTCTGACTTTACGGACTTTTCTACTGAAAATGACCTAAAAAACCTTTCAGAAATACAGGTTTCATTAATAAAATTAACACACAAAGCAATCTTTGAAATTAAGAATGAATATCAAAAAAATGGATTTAATGTTGTTGTTGCTAAAGTTCGTGAATTTAATAATAATTTAGAAAAATTTAAAATTAATAACGAAGATGATCAAAGAGTAAAATTCTTTGCCATAAAAAATCTAATTTTACTAATTTATCCGATCTGCTCTCATCTTTGCGAGGAGTTGTGGCAAAAACTAGACTTTAAAGTCGCCCTCTCTAACGGCGTTTCTTTCCCAAAATTTAACGAAGACTTTGTCATTGAAAATAAAGTTAAGATTGTTGTTCAAATTAAGGGAAAATTAAAAAAAATCATTGAGGTGTCAAAAGATTTAGAGAAAAAAGAGTTGGAAAATCTAATCCTGTCCGATGCATTAATTCAAAAAAATATCGCAGGACAAGAGGTTAAAAAAATGATCTTCGTACCAAACAAATTGGTCAATATTGTAACTTAATTATTTAATCCTCTTAAATAAGCGAACAAAATATATAATTTTTAAATCAAGGAATTTTATACTAATTGTAACTTCCCATTCCAAGTTTGATTAAAAGCTTTGTATCTTAATATTTTTCTTGACATATCATGCCAATTGTCAAATTTAAAGTAAAAAAGTAGTTCTTATCCTTGGGAAAGATAGGGTCTTTGCGAAACTCTTCATATTAGAAAAAAGTTTAAGAGATCTTTATAAATATCGTGCCTCCAGGTAACTCTATTAATTGATAATTTTTTCAATCCAGCCGCCACCCAGAACAGTATCATTGTCATAAAAAACGCAGGCCTGACCTTTAGTAATGGCTCTGTCGCCATCTTTGAGAAGAATATTGGCTTTTAATATGTTATTTTCATGGAAGAAGTTAATTTTTGCCTCTTTTTCTAATGCAGAAGATCTGAGTCTAACTTTAAGAGTTATTTCTTTGTCTAAATCATTATCATTTCCAAGCCAGTTAATTTCTTTAATGATAAACTCCTTATTCAAGAGATATTTTTCTTCCCCAACAATAATTTTATTTTCTTTGGGATCAATTTTTATGACAAAAAGTGGATCTTTTGAACTAACTCCAAGACCCTTTCTTTGGCCAATTGTGTAGTTAATTATCCCCTCATGAGTTCCAAGTTTCCTCTTATCAATATGATAAATGTCGCCTTTTTTGAAAGCTGTTGGTCGATATTTCTCAACAATTTTAGTATAATTGCCATTTGGAACGAAGCATATATCCTGACTATCTGGTTTACCAGAGATTTCTAAATCTAGATCTTGTGCCAATTTACGAGTTTCCGATTTGTCCAAACCTCCCAAAGGAAATCTCAAGAAAGATAGTTGTTCTTTTGTGGTTGTAAAAAGAAAATAGCTTTGATCCTTACTCGAATCTTTAGCTTTTAATAAAAGATTGTTTTCACTACCAAAGTCACGACGAACATAGTGACCAGTTGCCAAAGAATCTGCTCCCAAATCTTTTGCAACCTTTAAGAGGTCTTTAAATTTTACAGTTTGATTGCATCTGATGCACGGAATTGGGGTTTCGCCATTAACATAACTTTCGGCAAAATCTTCAATTACCGATTCTTTAAAAAGGTTTTCATAATTTAAAACATAGTGAGGGAAGTCGAATTTTTCAGCTATTTTTTTAGCGTCATAAATATCTGCACCAGCACAGCAAGCTCCTTTCTTTTTTAAAATTTCGCCATGATCATATAATTGTAAAGTGATGCCAATTACATCATAGCCAGATTTTTTTAAGAAAGCAGCAACTACGGAAGAGTCGACTCCTCCAGACATTGCGACTACTATTTTTTTTTCACTTTCTCTAAAAATTTGACTTAAATTTATCATTTGGTAGTATACATACTTTCTTTATTACTCAACTCTTATACTGATGAATCAAGATTTTAGCAAGGTAATTTTACTTTTCACAGCTTTTTTGCTCACCGCTTTTATAATTTCTATCTTAGTGAGAGTCGGCCTGCTGATTGCGCTAAAAATATTTGCCAATAAGCATATTGAGCATGATGAAATTGTAAAAGCGGTAGAGCAAAAAAGGATAGAGAAGAAGGATGAAGATTTATATCGTGATAAAAAAAAAGAAGAGGAGATGTACAGTAAAATGACAAAATCAAGTGAGATAGAGAATGATGTTGATGAGGTAAAAATAGTTGACGTAGTAAAGCCAGTTGGCTTTTGGACGTCGGTGATTTTAGGTCAAAAATTAACTTACTTAGTAAGTTCGGCAAAAATAATGAATAAAAATCGTAAAAAAGGTTTTTGGGTCAGTATGGTTGAGGCCCAAGGAATGGCCGCAGGAAGAGAGCGGGGTAAGGGAAGGTAGTTTTATTAAAATAATTATGACAAAAAAATCAACATATTCATGTAATCAATGCGGCACAATTCATACTAAGTGGACTGGAAAATGCCCCGATTGTGGTACGTGGAATTCGTTGCTTGAGGAGTATGAGGTTGGTGGTTTTGGAGAAAATTCTGGCCTGGCAACGAATAATAAAAAATTAAGCTTAGATAGTGGTCAAAAAATTGACCTAGTTGACCTCGATCATAAGGTACATAATGTTAATAGGATTAAAATTAATATTGAAGAATTTGATCGTGTAATTGGTGGTGGTATTGTACGCGGTTCTGCTATTTTAATTGCTGGAGATCCTGGAATTGGTAAATCAACCCTTTTATTACAAACTGCATCTGCAATTTCTAGGGTTGGTAAGAAGGTTTTTTACATTTCGGGTGAAGAGTCGGTTGACCAAGTTTTGCTTCGCGCTAAAAGATTAGGCCTAACAAAAGATAAGGTAAAGTTGGCATCTAGCACTAATATAACTGATATTTTGAAAACTTTAAATGCCAAAGATGCTCCAGATGTTGTAATAATTGACTCAATTCAAACCATGTTTATCGACGGTATGTCTTCGATTCCTGGTACTATTTCACAAATTAGGGCCTGCACTTCGGAATTAAGCATGATTGCCAAAAGGAAATCTATTACTATGATTCTTGTTAGTCATGTAACGAAAGATGGGCAAATAGCGGGTCCAAAATTATTAGAACATATGGTGGATACCGTTCTTTATTTTGAGGGTGACAGGAATCAACAATTTCGATTACTTCGTTCAATTAAAAATCGTTACGGACCAGCTGGTGAAATTGGCGTTTTTGAAATGAATGAATTTGGGCTAGAAGAGGTTAGTAATCCAAGTCAATTATTCTTGTCTAATAGAAATGACAATATTTCTGGAACAGCGGTGTTCGCGGGAATCGAGGGAAGCAGACCTATTTTATCAGAAATTCAGGCTTTAATTACTCCTTCTTTTATACCGTCACCTCGTCGCTCTGTGGTAGGTCTTGATCTGAATCGCCTCTCAATGATTATTGCCGTTTTAGGTTCTAGATTTGGCTTAAACCTATCGCAAAAAGAGGTTTACCTTAATGTTGTGGGTGGTTTAAAAATTTCTGAGCCAGCGGTGGATTTAGCAATATGCCTTGCCTTAATTTCTGCTGCAAAAGACATCCCCCTTCCTAAGGCTAGCGTTGCTATTGGCGAGGTTTCTTTAACAGGTGAGGTTCGGATGGTTTCAAAAATTGATTTAAGAGTTAAGGAGGCGGCAAAATTAGGATTTAAAAACTGCATTCTTTCTAAGCATGTTTTAAAATTAAAAATTTGGAAAAATATTGAAAAATCAACTCCTGATATGAAAATGCATTATGTAGGGCACATAAGAGATGTAGCTAAATTATATTAACTTTAGCAAAAAGACTTTCCTTTTGCTAAATTTAATATAATAAGTCTTCTTAGATGAACTCTCCTTTGGCTTAATGGCTATAAGTAAAAACTAAAATAACCCAGATAATATCATTTTATAATAGACAAAATTAATGAAAAAAATATTTTATATTACAATTTTTATAATTCTTTCGGCTTTTGATAATTATCCATTAATTGACAGTAATCATTATAATTGGGTTTTATATGAGTATGAGTCCGAATCTAAAGGTAGGGAATGCTATGTTATGTCAAAACCAATAACATCAGATAGCGACCACAATCATAACAGATCTCCTTACATCATGGTAACCAAATATCAAAATAATCAGAATGAGGAGGTCAGTATTTTTTCTGATTTTGAGTACAAATTAAACAGTGAGGTGAAGATTTTAATAGATGACTTTTCTTATAAATTATTTACTAAAAAAGATATGGCTTGGATTAGAACGAGGGAGGAGGATAAAAACATAATAAAGCAAATGCTTAAAGCTAAGATTTTTAAAGTCAGAAGTAATTCTATCTACGCTACTTACGCCATAGATGAATATTCTATGAAAGGGTTTGCTAGGGCATATAGTAGAATGAAAGAAATTTGCAAAACTAATTAAGTAATCATTTTGGTCTGTCAACATCTTTTCTAGCACTAAATTTAAACAGATTTTAAAGATTTCTTTAAAAACCTACTTCCTCTTTCAAACTCAATTGGTGCTAAATAATTATTAACAGAGCGCATTCGAATTCTATTATAAAAAACTTCAATATATTCAACAGTCCCTAATTAGACTTTCTTTACCTCAAACATTTATAATTAAGGATAAAAAATATAATTCAGACTTTATTTTAATTTCCTTATCTCAGTCAGTAAGTCGCAAACCTACCTATTGATTCATTGTGGTTACAGTCGAAAAAAGATTTATAAAAATCAGTAGCTTCATAGAAACTTATGTTATATTGTAACATTTGTGTTGAAAGTTAAAAATGTGACGTTATAACATTACATTACATTTTAATATTAATTTTTATTTAAATATAATGAGTTACTCTAAGTCAATATTTAACCTAACTTCTGCACTTTCTATCTTGTTTTCATTTAATGCATTTTCTAAAGAAGAGGCAAAAAGAATAGAGCCAATAACAGTCACAGCAAATCCTTTAGAGCGCTCAAGCAATGAGTTGGTGCAACCCATTACTACGCTTTCAGGTGACGATTTGTTAAATAAATTACAACCAACAATCGGAGAAACTCTATCGCAAGAACCTGGTATTCGCTCTTCATATTATGGACCTGGAGCAAGTAGGCCTGTAATTCGTGGTCTTGATGGTGATCAGATAAATATAATGCAAAATGGTATCAATAATTTAGATGCGTCTAGTACAAGTGTTGACCATAATGTTGCCATTGACCCTCTTTCTGTTGAAAAAATTGAGGTAATAAGAGGGCCTGCCGCTCTTCTTTACGGATCAAAGGCAGTAGGAGGAGTTGTTAATATTATTGATAATAGAATACCTAATCAACCAATTTCAGAAAAAAATACTGGAGTTGCTGATGTTCGTTATAATTCCGCTAATAATGAGCGCTCTGGCTCAATATTACTAGAAGGTGGCGCTGGAGATTATGCTTGGCATCTTAATAGCTTTAAAAGATTAACAGATGATATTGAGATTCCTGGATTTGCCCACTCAAATAGATTGAGGGCTGTCGATAATCATGATGAGGATGAGGCTGAGGATGAGGCTGAGGCTGAAGATAGGAATAAAATAGCCAATAGTCAGAGCAAGAGTGATGGAGTGTCAGTTGGAGTCTCAAGATTTTTTGATAAAGGTTATTTTGGTGTGTCACTTACGGATTATAATACCAATTATGGAATTGTAGGTCACGAGCATGATCATGGAGACGGTCATAGTGGTGAAGAGCCAAAAGTAACGCTCGATATGAAGCAACAACGTTTTGATTTGGCGGGACTATATAAAGAGCCTACCAAATATTTAAAAGCGATAAAATATAAATTTGGTTATTCCGATTATGAGCATAGAGAGTTTGAAGGTCAGGAAGTTGGCACTCTATTCAAAAATAGTGGATATGATAGTAGAGTTGAAGTAACTCACAATAAACTTGGATTATTTGAAGGTGTTATTGGGTTACAATCTAGTAAAAGTGATTTTTTAGCTATGGGAGAAGAGACTTTTGTGCCACCCTCTACAACTCATACTAACTCTGGATTTATATTTGAAGAGGTGTCCTTAGGAGGTATAAAATTACAAACGGGAGGAAGATTAGACTATCAAAATATAAGTGTTGATAAGGTTGCTTCTTTTGAAAATGTCCGTTCTAGAGATGATTTAACAGGAAGCGCTTCTTTGGGTTTTGTTTATAATTTACCTAAAGATTATGCGGCGGCACTTTCTACTTCATACACAGAGCGCGCTCCAAATGCACAGGAGCTTTATGCCAATGGAGAACATTTATCGACAGAAACCTTTGAGGTTGGAAATCAAGATCTAGATGTGCAAAAATCAATAGGTGTTGACCTTTCTTTGCGTAAAAATTCAGGCTTATTTAAAGGTGAAGTTAGTCTTTTTTATAATAATTTTCAGGACTTTGTTACTCAGGTTGCAACTGGAGCGGAAGAGGATCATTTGCCTGTCTATAATTATGTAAATCTACCTGCAAAGTTTTATGGAATAGAAGTTAAAACAACGCTTAATGCTTATGATAAAAGTTCACATAAGTTAGATTTTGAAATAAGAGGTGATTATTTAGAAGCTAGAAATAGCAAAACATCTGAGCATCTAGCTCGTATTGCACCATCTAGAGTTGGTAGTAGCGCTATTTATAACCATAATAATCTTGGTTTAAAATTCGATGCTGATTATACATTTGCTCAAAATAATGTAGCTGCCTCTGAACTTGAAACAGATGGATATCTTATGCTTAATGCTGGAGCGGATTATAAAATTAATGTCGGTCTTACCAGCTCAACTCTATATCTTAAAGCAACAAACTTGCTTAATGAGGAGGCTCGTAACCACGTTTCATTCCTAAAAGACAAAGTACCTCTTTCCGGTCGTTCATTTATGGCTGGTCTTAAAACCGCATTTTAAAATTAAAGATAGTAATAGCGTGGAATGTTAAAAAGAATTGTAGGAACTAATATTCCATGGCTATCCTCTATATTGATGCATTTATTTTTGTTGTTTTTGTTATCACAGCTAAACTCATTACCAGAAGTGAGGCAAGAAGAATTTTCTGTAGCTATCACTCTTACTACCATGCCAGAGCCGCAAAAAGTAAGTAGCAAAAATATTATTAACAATAAGATTGCTAAGGTTAGTCAAAAACCAGAAATAAAAAAAGAAATTCAAAAAAGTGACAAAAGCGGTCATGACTTAGGTAAAAAATCAAACAAAATACCAGAAAAAGTTATCAGCGACCTTTCTTATAGTCATCATACTTATAAAATAGGATCAGAGAAAAATCCTATTCCTCCATACCCAAGAATAGCTAAATTACGGAATTATCAGGGAAATGTTGAGGTCAGTGTTCTATCTGATTTTCAAGGAGATGTAGTTGAGGCAAAAATATATAAATCAAGCGGATATCCCATTTTAGATAAATCGGCTCTCATAACCTTAAAAAAGTGGAGTTTTGACATAAAAGACTCTCTAATAAATAAAAATAGATATTATAGAATAATTGTGCCTATTAATTTTATTTTAGGATAGATAGTTTTTTAATATAAATTGGTTTTATGAGCGTTGTTTTTTATTCATTTCTAGCTGCCCTTGCAACTATTATAGGAGGAGGATTGCCTCTTTTGTGCAATAGTATTAATCAAAGGAGATTACCACTCTTAATAGCTTTTTCAGCTGGTCTTTTGCTTTCCGCAGGCCTTAATCATATGGCTATCGAAAGCATATCTATTTCAGGAAGATGGGCAATGGTAGCCTTATCTTTTAGCTTTGTATTTATATATGGATATGAGAAAGTGGCTATGATTCATGTTTGTCGAGATAGGGGTTGTAAAGATCATTCTTTTGGTTACTCAGCTCTAATAGGAGTAGGATTTCATAGTTTTCTTGATGGCTTTGTGATTGCTATGAGTTTTGAATTCGAAAGAACGCTTGGTTTTATGGTTATTATGGCTGTAATTTTGCATCGATTACCAACGGGAATTTCGCTGACAGCTATCTTGCTTTCGCACGGTTACAAAGAAAGTAAGGCTTGGGTTATTCTGATTATCATTTCATCATTGGCAATAATTGGTGGCGTTGCTGGAGTTGTAATTGAATTATCAAATACTTTTATACTAAGCCTGGCAATGGCCTTTTCAGCAGGTTTATTCATATATATATCAACAACCAACCTAATTCCAATGGTACATAAAAATAATCAAGATTATCGAGTGCCCATTTTTTTCTTAATTGGTTTTCTTAGCATTATGGTTGCTGGCTTTATGGAGTAATATTTTTTGAAAATCTTCAATTCTATTAAAAAATTTAAATTACAACGTAACTAATATTTCCTCAGTACATACTAGTTATCTAGATATATCTCTATGAGATTAACGGCTTGCAGTAATATTATGTCTATTATTAAAGCCGAAATGATGATCAATAATATTTTTATACTAGATTTTTTAGAAATTTTATTATCGCATGCTACAACAATTGTGTCGGCAGAGAAATCTCTAATAGACCTCCTTTTGCTATTTAAGACAATAAACATGATATCGGCCATTTTTAACAAAGGGATTGATGTTATAAAATAGGCTGCCGACCTAAGAATTGACTGTTGAAGCGATGGCAATTTTCCGTCTCCACTGAGAGTTACAATGTTCATTAGCATTTTTCCTGGAGTTTGCCCATATAAAAAAATAAAAAATGTAAAAAAAGAAAATATTAAAAAAAAGCTAACAAAAGACCAAGTATTTATTATAATAACGGATGAAGTGGTGGCAAACATGACAATAGAAATGGCAAGAATAGGGGTTAATATTAGAAAATCTATCAGATAGGCAGTTATTCTTTCGGGAATAATTTTATATTTATTGAGGTCGTTAATATTATAGTTCATTGTTAATCATTAAATTTTGCAGTAGAAATCAGATATTCCACCATATCATCAAAGGAGATATTAACAGATTTACTAATTTTAGGAACCAAGGATGTAGGGGTAAAACCTGGCTGAGTATTCATTTCTAAAAAATATAATTTTTCATCCTCTCCTAAAATCAGCTCTATTCTGTTGATGCCTCTGCAATTAAGTAGTTTATGACATTTTAAGGAGATGTCTAAAGTTTCTTGATATTTTTTTTCTGATATTTTTGCAGGAATAATATACTTAGTTGTGTCGCTGATATATTTACTATTATAATCAAAAAAATTACCCTCAGGAATTACCTCGCAAACACCCAAAGCCTTATTATCCATGATGGCAATCTGAAGTTCCCTACCCTTAATATATTGTTGAATTATTATCTTGCCACCAAACTTCCAGTCATATTTTTTGATATCAAAAATATCATCCTTTTCAATAATTTTAACTCCGGCGCTAGAACCTTCATCAATAGGTTTGACAACAAAAGGCCTCGGGAAGTTATTTATAATTCTGACGGCTTCAGATACATCATCCTTATAGATTATTGATGTTATTGGGTCGTGTAGATTGGGAATATTTTTAGTGCAAATTAAGCTGGTAAAAATTTTATTCATGGCGATAGCTGAGGCTGTAGCACCTGAGTGAGTATATGGAATTTGAAGAAAGTCTAAAATAGACTGAACGCGACCATCTTCACCAAACTTACCATGAAGAGCGTTAAAGATCACTTTTGGATGTAATTTTTGAATATTTTCTAAAAACTCTTTATCAAAAAATAATTTTTGAGCGTTATATCCGCTTTTAATTAAAGATAAAAAAACATTTTCACCTGTTATTTCAGAAACTTTCGACTCGGCATTGTCACCGCCATACAGCACTAATATTAAATCTTGTTTGTTAATTTTTTTCACTTTAAGTTTTGTTAAAATTTAACTTACTACTTCTTTTGCTTTTTTACTTCTATCTCTTCCATTAAGTGACACAGTAGATCCTCGAACGCAACCTTATGCTTATCTGCAACCTCTTTTATTTCGGCAATAGAATTCATAAATTCGTCAGATACCTTACCTCCAGAGTTGGCAAGCAGCCATTTTGCCTGAAACCCTAAAGGATGAGACTTGGATGATGAACTACCAACGTAAAAAGGTACCTTCTGTATTATTCCATTAAAATCACAATCTACAGTAATTTTTTTAACCATTTTTAATTTTATTTAACAATTGAAGAGGTAAGCCACTATCTAAACATGCCCTAACTTTTGACAAACAAATAGAGATATCTCTAAATTTACCACTTAGAAGTAAAACATAAGCAGCATTAACTGCAACAATATCATAATAAGCATCCTTCTGACCTGAAAATAACTTTAATACTCTTTGATAATTATATTCGGGATTACCACCCTTAATGTCACCTATTTTAGATATTGGTATTCCAATATCACATGGAGATATTACGCTACTGATGACCTCTTTATTATTTATATCTAAAAGAGTTGTCTTGTCGCTTACGGAAATCTCATCCATACCGTCAAAAGAATGAACTATCATTACTCTTTTTTTATTTAATTTTTGACAAACTTTTGCCATTATATGGGATATTTTCTGATCATTACAACCAATTAATTGGTAATTTGGATTAACAGGATTAAGTAGGGGGCCTAAATAATTGAAAATAGTCTTCACCCCTAATTCTGACCTTGCTTTTGCGACATTCTTGAAAGAAGTATGAAATAGCGGTGCAAAAATAAATGCCAAATTAAAGTCTTCAATAGATTTTTTAATTTTACTGTCACTTTCAAATACAGCAATGCCCATTCTTGAAAATATGTCGGCAGATCCAGACTTAGAGGATACCGACCTATTGCCATGTTTTGCAACTTTTAGACCTAAAGAGGCCACAACAAAACTAACGGCAGTTGAAATATTAAGAGTATTTAAGCCGTCGCCTCCAGTACCGCAGACATCAAAAATATCGCCAGAAATATTGATTTTTTTTGATCTTTTACTAAAAGATTGAATTGCTGCCAACAACAAGTCTTCACTGATGCCAACCTGATTAATTCTCAGTAACACATCCTTGGTTTCGTCATCAGAAAATTTTCCGTCAGCCATTTGACAAAAAATACGGCAGGAATCTTCAAAGTTTATATTTTTATTTAGACTTAAATTTAACAATTTTGATTTTAATTAAACAAATTAAGGTTGTAGCAAATAGGCAGTAAAGTACGTTGAATGTCGCTAAAGTAATGCCAAAAAATTTAAAATTTGGCTCGTCACATCTTACCGCCTTCTTGTTCATAATAATTTCTGTTAATTCGTTAATATTTGACGCATCTAAGAGATTAAGACCAGAGCAACTAGGAGGAAGCGCAAAAAATTTCTGCTCAACCCCTACATGATAAAGGGCCAAAATCATATTGGTAAAAAATAATAAAATTATCAAAAAAACAATGTAATTCTTAATCTTTAAGCTACTAAAAAAGAAAGTTGATAATAAAGTTAAAAACAAAATAATAAAAAAAGGTATTCTTTGATATAGACATAGATTGCAAGGCTCTAAGCCAAATAAATATTCTATAATATAAGCTGCCACCAAAGGAAAAAATGATAATAAAAATATTAATTTATCAAGACTCAGGAATCTGGTGTCAATTTTATTTGCTAACCTTATCATATTATCACACTATTTGTCATTACCAGTTAAAACACAATATACCACAATTAAATAAAACTATTTTAAGCAAAGATAACAAGTAAAATATTGAAGTAAATAATAACCAGCTTATGATCTAGATTAAGTAGTTCTTAATCAAGATAATACCAAGATTTATCTATAATACAATATATTAACCTTATCTATTTTAACAAATGTCACTTAAAAATAGACAAAACTAGGGTGGTTATAATTTTTTAGAATTATAAAAATGAAAGAATTTGAAATTATTAATAAATATTTCAAAAAATTAACACTAAGTAACCCTGCTGCAGACGGCTTAAATAATGATGTTGCTAATTTTTCAATTGAAAATGATCGTCAGTTAGTAGTTAGTAAGGATGTGATGGTCGAGGATGTTCATTTTAAAAGGGTTTATGGTGGCAGTAAGGTCGCTCATAAATTACTGACTAGCAATTTGTCAGACCTTGCATCTGCCGGAGCGAGTCCTCACTCATATATGATTGGATTTACTAAGGATGATGATTTAGATGAAGTGTTTTTATCGTCATTTTGCTCTAAGTTGTCAGAATTATCTAAAAAACATAATATATCTTTAATTGGTGGTGACACAACATCCTCCAATGCTGGGTTATTTTTTTCACTGACTATTTTTGGCACATGTCCAAAAAATAAAATTCTATCAAGATCCGGGGGTTGTGACGAAGATTTAATTTTTGTGTCTGGAAATATTGGAGACTCTTATGTTGGCCTCAAAATATTACAAAACAAAATAGATGTCAAAAATATCAATATTAAAGATTATTTTTTAGAAAAACATTATTATCCAGAGCCAAGACTAAGTCTTGGATCAAAACTTATAGAAAGGAACTTGTCAAATACGGCAATTGATGTGTCAGATGGATTATTTGCAGATTTAAATCATATCTGTCAGAATTCTAACTTAGGAGCTAATATTTTTCTAGAAAAAATACCCGTATCTCGTTATGTCAAAACCTTATCTTTAGATATAATGAAGTTACTCTCAGGCGGTGAAGATTACGAATTAATCTTTACGACAAAAAGAAGCAATAGAGAGAAAATTTTAAATTTGGCAAATGAACTGGAATTAAAGATTACTGAAATAGGTTTTTTATCAAAAAATAATGATAGAGAAATAAAGTTATTTGATCAAAGCAATAGGTTAGTGAAAATTAAAAAATATGGATATGAACATTAATATTATCTTTAATACTATATTTAGGCCGAGGGTTGGAGCAAAATTCTTATTTTTAATTTCTATATTATCTTTCTTGAATTCTTGTGGGTTTAAGCCAATTTATTATAGTGAACAATCCAAAAAAGAAAGTGTTGATTATCACAATGAGCTGATTTTAGTAAAAATTAAAAAGTATCGAACTGATACTGACTACGAGCTACATAAAAATCTTACCAAAATACTAAACCCATACAGCCTAGTAACAAAGAAGAAGTATTTATTGGACATAAAGTTGACAAACAAAATATTATCAACATTCACAACTTCAGCAGGCTCTTCCGGTAGAAATAAGGTGATACTTATAGCCAATTACAAATTAACAGATATAGTTAGTGGCGAACTTATCGGCTATGGAACTTCTGATGAAAATAGTGATTTTGACGTAAGTCAAAAAAGATTTGCCAATTATACGACTGAAGAACAGACAAAGCTTAACCTAACTAAGTTGATAGCAAGAGATATTAGGAATATGATTATCAATGACCTGTATAAATTACTAACTTCGAAGTAATGTTAACTCCTATCTGTAAGGCAGTTTTTTTGAAATATTTTTATTTATAAATTATTAAAAATACCCTCCCTATGTTAATGTGGCAGAGGGCTTTTTGATGGTTTAGGTTGTATATTTTAAGGCTAGGAGTTTACTACTATATCAATTATCAGGTCTTACCTTTAATACAGACGTTAAATATGCCAGAATTACCAGAAGTAGAAACCATTTGCCGAGGACTAAAAGAAAACATTGTCAATAAAAAAATAGTTGACGTCTTCACATCTAATAAAAATCTTCGATTTTCTTATCCAGAAAACTTTGCAATAAATCTTAAAGACAATATTGTCGCCAATATATTTCGTAGAGCTAGATATATTTTAATCCATTTAGATAGCGGTAAAGTCTTGTTGATACATTTAGGTATGACAGGTAAATTAAATTTTTATCACAATCAGAGAGATAAAGTAGAAAAGCACGACCATATAATTATAAAATTTTCTGATAATTCCTTCTTGATTTATAATGACGTAAGAAGGTTTGGTTTTGCTGACTTACTTCCTTCTAAAGAATATAATGGCCACAGAATGTTAAAAACTTTAGGATTAGAACCTTTGAGCGCCGAATTTAATGCAGAATATCTGCTGAAGAAGTTGGTAAATAAAAAATCTAACATCAAGAATGTTATGATGAATAATCAAATAGTAGTTGGGGTGGGTAATATATACATTAATGAATCACTGTTCTTGTCAAAAATATCGCCGGAAAGAATAGCTAATAAAGTTAAAAAAATAGAGATAACTAGGTTGGTAAAAAATATCAAAACAACTCTTCAAAGTGCTATAGATAAGGGCGGTTCAACTCTTAGAGATTACCAGCAGCTTAACGGAGATGTTGGAAATTTTCAATTAACTTTTAAGGTATATGGTAAGGAAGGTGATGATTGTGATAATTGTCAAGTAAAGATTCGGAGAGTAAAGCAGAGCGGACGTTCTAGTTTTTTTTGCCCATCTTGTCAAAAATAATTATTCTAGGGGGATAAAAATACCCCCTTACTTTTATAAGGAAAAGTTTAGAGAGCTATTCAGTAGGAACTGTAATGGCTGATCTATTTTTTGACCAAACAGACTCACCATGACCAATTAAAGATGGCTTTTCTTTGCCATAACTAACGACCTTGATTCTGTTAGCATTAATATTTTTTGACACTAAGTAATCTCTAGAAGCGTTAGCTCTTTTTTCTCCGAGAGCGATGTTATATTCTCTAGTTCCTCTTTCGTCGCAATGTCCTTCTATTAAAATATTGATACCTGAATCAGATTTTAACCACTCAGACTGCCCATCTAATATTGTCTTAGCTGCATCAGTTAATTCAGAGCTGTTTAAAGTAAAGAATACTCTATCTTCAACCTCAACTTCTTCAGCTATTTCAGTTGAAATTTTTTCGTTTATCTTTACAGCCTCCTGCTCACTGCTAATAGTTTCGTAACGACTTTTTTGCTGATCATCAGCGGAATTTGTTGTTAGATCCGAAGGTTTTTTGCTTGAGATACAAGATGAAATTAAAAATATTAAAATTAAAGATGATAGTTTTTTGAACATGATAAATTCTAATTACTTGTTTAATAACCTTAAGTCTAAACAAAATTATAGTTAACAAATGTTAGTTTGTCAAGAATTAATGACGCAGTTAAAATAAATTAATTTTACAAATAAATCTATTAACCCTAATATTTATATAAAAATAATTTTAATTTTGTTTAACGCCATATGATGTCATTTGATAAGTCTAGATTACCCTCTCGCCATGTAACAAACTCTCATGGCTGCGAGGCTAGAAAAACAATGATGTATAATATTAAAACCGAACTTTATCCAGAAGGTCTTTCGGAGGAAGATTTGCAAAAACCACTTATTGGGGTTGCGACCTCTTGGAACGAATCGGCGCCATGTAATATAAATCTCAGAGAGCAGGCTCAGCCAGCAAAAAAAGGTGTTAAAGATTTTGGCGGAACCCCAAGAGAATTCACTACAATTACAGTAACAGATGGCATTGCCAATGGCCATGAAGGAATGAAATCTTCCTTAATATCAAGAGAGGTGATAGCTGATTCAGTTGAATTAACTATGAGAGGTCATTGCTATGATGCTCTTGTTGCATTTGCTGGCTGCGATAAATCTCTTCCCGCCATGATGATGGCTATGTGCCGCCTTAATGTGCCGTCAATTTTTGTTTATGGGGGTTCAATTATGCCTGGTAGATATAAGGAGAAAGACGTAACAATTGTTGATGTTTTTGAAGCTGTTGGTCAGTTTGATACTGGAAAAATTACTAAAGAGGATCTAATGTCCCTAGCAAAAGTTGCTTGCCCAACTGCTGGCGCCTGTGGTGGGCAATTTACAGCGAACACTATGGCCTGCGTTAGTGAGGCTATCGGCCTTTCTTTACCAAGCTCTTCTGGTGCTCCAGCAATTTATGATGAAAGAAACGATATTGCTTATGATGCAGGTAAAGATGTAATGAATTTACTTGAAAAAAACATTAGACCTAGAGACATAGTGACCAGAAAATCTCTTGAAAATGCAGCTGCTATTACCGCCGCTACTGGCGGCTCAACAAATGTTGTTTTACATTTGCCGGCAATTGCTAATGAATGTGGTATTGATTTTGATATTTTTGATATTGGAGAGGTTTTTAAAAGAACTCCTTACATTGCAGATATGAAGCCGGGCGGCAAATATGTGGCTAAAGATCTATTTGAAGCTGGAGGTGTTAAGATGATCCTAAAAATTTTACTTGATGAGGGTTATATTCATGGCGATATTATGACAGTTACAGGTGAGACATTAGCTAAAAATTTAGAAAATATTAAATTTAATCCAAATCAAAAAGTCGTTTATCATCCAAAAAATGCAATCTCTCCAACCGGTGGATTAGTTACCTTAAAGGGTAATCTGGCTGAAGATGGTTCTATTGTCAAGGTGTCAGGAATGAAGAAGGAGCGGTTGATATTTATCGGCATAGCAAAGTGTTTTAACAGTGAAGAAGAGTGCTTTAAGGCTGTTGAAGAAAAAAAATATAAGGAAGGTGATGTCTTAGTAATTCGTTATGAAGGTCCAAAGGGAGGTCCGGGAATGCGAGAAATGCTTGCTACTACAGCCGCTATTTATGGCCAGGGTATGGGAGACAAGGTGGCTTTAATTACTGATGGTAGATTTTCTGGCGGCACAAGAGGGTTTTGTGTTGGCCATATCAGTCCAGAAGCAGCTTCTGGCGGTATGATAGCACTCTTAAAAGACGGCGATCAGATTGTTATCGACGCTATTAACGGAACTATAGATGTTAAGCTAAGTGATGAAGAAATTTCTTACAGAAGAGAAAATTTAAAAACAATAAATAACGAACATAGTAGTGGCGCTCTTTATCGTTATAGTAAAAATGTTGGTAGCGCTAGGCATGGTGCAATAACTCACCCAGGAGCTAGGAATGAAAAAAAATGTTACGCCGATATTTAGTTTTTAGGTGGTATAAAGTTTTTAAGTACTAATAGTTTTTTAATATTATATATAATAAATTATGTTTTTATTCGGTAGTGAAGATGAAGGATATTCTAATAAAGGCGACACTCAAACCGAGGGAGATGATGTTAGTAGTCATGGTGAAGGAAGAGATGAATTAACACAGAGTGATGACTTTAAAAGAGCATTTGAAAAAAAAATGAAAAATAGTAGCTCGCCTAACAACGTTGAAGAGGTTTTAAAGGAGACTGCAAAAGAGTTGGGCATGGCTTTAAAATGCGTTCCAACTAGTATGGAAGATTTAATTAAAATAGGAGGGGAGATTGATGAGGAGGTAAAAAAATGGCTCGAAAATTTAAAACAAATTGGAGCAAGCGAGTCTGAAGCGCTTGGCTCAACAGTATATGTTGCTGGAGTTTTGTCGCCAACGGCTGCTGTAGCGGGGGTAGAATGTGCCGGAATATTGATTTGCCTTGCTGGGGCAGCGGCACCGTTAATAATAAGTATTGCTGCCTTAGGCTTGGCTGCCAGTCAATTCGCCGAATATATAGAGGAGAAGGTAAATATAGAGGAGAAGGAAAGCAGGGATACAGACGCTGGCGACAATCTGAGTCGTGCTGCAGAAAAACTTTCCAAGGTATTACCAGCTTTAGCAGGTGAGTCACTTGTTGAGGTTGATGAAAGTCGTAAACCTCCTGAAGTTCCTGGAGGTCCTAGAGTTCCTGGAGAAGGTCGGGAATTTTAGTTTTATGTTTATGTCTCAAAATATTAAAACATCCGATTTTGATTTTAATTTACCACCTGAATTAATAGCCAATAAGCCAGCCTCTCCAAGAGACGAGTCAAAAATGTTGATTTTTAAAAACCCTAATATTACCCAAGAAACAAGCAGAGATCTTGATAAATTTTTAAATATAGGAGACGTTTTAATCCTAAATAATAGTAAAGTTTTAAAGGCAAAAATTTCAGGATATAATGAAAATAAAGCTAAAATTGAGATTAATTTGCATCAAGAAATTTCAAATGGGGTTTGGCAAGCTTTTGCTAAGCCTGCCAAAAGATTAAAAATAGGAGACAAATTCACCATTTCAGAAGATTTTTTTGCTAAGGTTGTTGATAAAATTCAGGGTGGAATTTTAACATTAGATTTTAACCATAAGGGCTCGAGCTTTTTTTTAAAATTAGACCAATATGGGCAGATGCCTTTGCCCCCATATATTAAGGAAAAAGATAAGGACGCCGATAGCAACTATCAAACTATCTATGCCGACAAGCTTGGTTCAGTGGCGGCACCAACGGCAGGACTTCATTTTACTGAAGAATTATTAGAAAAAATAAAAAGAAAGGGGGTTAAAATAGTATTTGTAACTTTAAATGTTGGCGCTGGAACATTTTTACCAGTTAAATCAGAATTAATAAAGGATCATAAAATGCATCAGGAGTTTTTTGAAATAAATCAAGAAGCTTGTGATGTAATTAATAATACCAGAAAGAATGGTAAAAAAATAATTGCCGTTGGCACAACTAGCGTAAGAGTTTTAGAGTCTGCATCTAATGAGGATGGAATTTTATTACCAAAAATTGCAAATACTGATATTTTTATCTATCCTGGATATAAATTCAAAATTGTTGATATATTAATGACTAATTTTCACCTACCTAAATCAACTCTTTTTATGCTAGTTTCAGCCTTTATATCTGTCGATAATGCCAAAAAACTATATCAGTTCGCTATAAGTAAAAAATATCGTTTTTATTCTTATGGTGATTGCTGCTTATTATACCAAAATAAATGAAAAAAATAAATATTAATATAGATCATGTTGCAACCATTCGAAATGCTAGAGGAGGTCACTTTCCCGACCCTTTGCAAGCTGCAAAATTGATTGAACAAACAAAAGCTAGCGGCATAACAATTCATCTCAGAGAGGATAGAAGACATATTAAAGATGAAGATGCTATTAATATCAAAAATAATATCTTGTTACCACTTAATTTCGAAATGGCTGCAACCGATGAAATGCTAAAAATCGCTCTAGATCTAAAGCCAAAATCAGTTTGTATTGTGCCAGAAAAAAGAGAAGAGATTACAACTGAGGGTGGACTTAATATTATCAAGAATTACCAAAGATTACTAAGAATTACTGAAAAATTACAAAACAATAATATCTTGGTTTCTTTTTTTATTGAACCAAATAAACAGCAAATGGAGGCGGCAAAAGAGATTGGAGCCGATATTATCGAGATTCATACTGGTAAATATTGTAATTTAGCTATGGAATATGGTCTGGATCATGAAAAAACCAAGAAAGAATGGCAAAAAATAGCGCATATTGCTAAAGATTCAACTAAATTAGGGTTAGAATGCCACGCCGGACACGGCATTAATTTTGAAACAATAACATACATTAACAAAATTCCAGAAATTACCATTTTACATATCGGTCATTTTGCTATATCGGAATCAATATTTTCTGGAATTGAAAATGTAACCAACAGACTGATAGAGTTAATAACTACAAAAAATGACAGGTAAAAAATGAATTTACCAGAGAGAAATGACGCCCGCATCTCATCCCAAATAAAACAAATCCTAACTAGACTTTTTTACCTCAAACATCAACAACCCTTCTTAAGAAGCATCTAAAGGGACTGTTGAAAGCTAATTCCCTAAAATTACTAAATTATGTCACTAAATCAAGTAGAAATGGTAACACTAAACCAATTGATTGATCAAAATCATAATTACCGTAAATTTAAAGAGTTATGGGATTTAACGGAGGTAAAAAAGAACTTGGAAGAAATAGA
>CAJQHK010000003.1 GCA_905478165.1 uncultured Rickettsiales bacterium
TATTGTGTCATCTGGGGGTAAAAACACAAATTTATCATCCTCAATCTTGATACATGAAGCAAATGAACTAAAGCTAAAAAATAATATGGAAAATAAGAAGATTGTAAAATAATATGTTACTTTTTTACCTTGGTAAAAACTAACTAACATAAGATTTATATATATTGAAGTTAAAAAGAACGTTATATAAATATATAAAAAAAGAAGATAAATATCAACTATTATTATGATATTATAGCCAACTAAATTAAGCTTGTATATTTATACGCTTACTATAGAGTTGGGCAAAAACTATGCCTATTCCATATTCTAATGATCTTCGATCAAGAGCTATAAACCTTCTAACCAAGGATAAGAAAACGCAAAAACAGGTAGCTGATATTTTTTCAGTGACGCAAGCTACGATATCAAGGTGGTTAAAAGATTTTAATGAGCGCGGTCATTGCAAATTTAAGGGCTACAATAAAAATGACGATAAAATAAAGGTTTATGATCCAAGTAAAATCAAAGATCTTGTTGATCAGAATCCATTTATCACAACTAAGGAAATAGCCAGAAATTTATCTTTGGATGTCACTGATGTAACGATACTCAATTACATCAAGAGACTCGGCTTAAGTTTTAAAAAAACTCAAGGCTTTACTTCGAGAGAGACGAAGAAATAAGAAAAACATTTCAAGAAAAAGTTGATAAATTATCCAAGAAGACAATTTATCATTTTGATGAATCTGGTTTTGATTTAAATGCTAATAATGAGTACGGCTATGCCAAAATAGGAGAACGATTGTCAGTTCCAAGATCAGGCAGAAGAAGTAGGAGGCTCAATGTTCTTGCTGCTAGAGATCATAATCACAATTTAGTATCACCAAAAATATATGACCAAACTATCAATAAGGAGATGTTCCACAAGGCTCAATCATTATTCTAGATAACGCAAAATTCCACCATGATTCAAAGCCTGAACTTGCTGATGATTCTATTGAAACAATTAATGTATCTGCCGCCATACTCACCCGACCTCAATCCAATAGAAAAGAAATGGGCTCAGGTGAAATATTGGTATAAAAGATTCAAAGATAGATTCGAAAACAAAAGAGAGTTTCTGGAAATGTTGTTGAATAGGAAAGAATATACAAGCTTAATTTAGTTGGCTATATCTTATGAGATATGTTCGAAATATATTGATTTTTAACTTTGTTTCTAGATATTTCAACCACCTCTTAAAGCGTCTTTTTTTTCAACAAATCTCATATGAAATATTATTTATCTATCTTGCAAGGTTAGATGTTTAAATGTTCTAGTTTTAACGTTATCTTCAATCATAATAATTTTTTTATTTATAGTTAATAAAAAATTATACATGATTTGTTTTATTAGAATTTAGCATGAAATGAATAGGATAATAAAAAATGTTGGAAATTTTATCGTTTTTTCTAGGATTATAATTGTAAAAACAAGGTTCTTAAGCTAATGCCATTTTAACTTTATAAAATTACTTTAACTAAATTTATACTAAGATCTATGATTTTTTGGTCAATGTAATTTATTATTCTTGTCGATCTATCGTTAGTGAACTTTTTATGACTTAGGAGGTGATACCAATTCCTGACTTTAAAATATACGAGTTAGAACAGATTTTTTTATCTTTTCATCCTTAAATCATCAACCTATTAACATAGGGAGGGCATTTTTTGATAATTTATGAATAAAAATATTTCGAAACAAACTGTTTTAAAGGTGGGAATTGATATAAGAAGTTTTTTTTATTGAATTATTAAGGCTTTTAACAAAATATTATTTCTTCTTTTTAGTTTTTTTTCTACCTACAACTCTTTTTGTGCTATTTTTTTTCTTTTCTAAACCCTCCTTAATTACTATAACAGATCTCTCTAAACTGATATCCAAAATATCATCCTCTTTAACAGAGACATAAATAGCATCATGAAGTAAATATGGGCCAAAGGGGCCAATACTAGCTTTAATCTCAAGATTAGTTTCGGGATGAAGACCTACTGTCCTTGGTAAGGAGAGTAATTTTTCTGCAAGATTCATTTCAACCTCCTCAATATTAATATCTTTTGGAACTGCAGCTCTTTTTGGTTTAATTACCTTCGGTTTACCTGTTTTAGTAAACTTTTCCTTATCGGACATTAAAGACTCATCCTTAACGAGCTCTATATAAAAACCATAAGGGCCTTTTTTAAGAGAAACTTTACCCTTAAACTCCTTTGAATCCCCTAATAATTTTGGCTCAAACATATTGCCAGCATTGTCGATGTCAGTAGAGTCATTTTTAACGATTTGCTCATTATGTTTACATTCTGGATATTTAGAACAAGCAATAAATACACCAAATTTACCAATTTTAACGCCTAATTTACCATCATTACATGATGGGCAGTTATTTTTTAGATTACCCTCATCATCAAATCCAAAAATTGTTGGACCCATAGATAAAGTCAACTTATCTAAAATTTCAGTAATTGGCTTTTCAAGAACTAAATCTGTATTTTTATGAAATTTTTGCCAAAATTTATCTAAAAATTCTTGCCAATTCAACTTGCCGCTTGCAATTACATCTAGCTCATTTTCTAAGCTAGAAGTGTAATCATAAGCCACATATTGTGGAAAAAATTCTTTTAAGAAGTTAGTTACAATACGACCTCTTTGCTCTGGAAGAAACCTCTTTTTATCTAACTTTACATAATTTCTATCCTGTAAAACAGAGATAATTGCCGAATAGGTTGAGGGTCTTCCGATCCCAAGTTCTTCCATTTTTTTAACTAAACTAGCTTCAGAATATCTTGGTGGAGGCTCGGTAAAATGTTGCTTAGGAAAAACCTTTAAGAATTTTAATTGATCGTTCTCAACTAAATTTGGTAATTTTTTACTATTCTCTTCCTCTTCCTCATCATCCTTATCTTCATTATATAATACATAGAAACCATCAAATTTTATTACCGAACCCGTAGTTTTTAACTTACCATAATCTGGGTCGGTAATAATAATTGCCGCCAATTGATCCATAACAACATCAGACATCTGACTGGCAACCATCCTCTTCCAAATCAGATTATATAATTTAAACTGATCATTATCCAAGATGTTTTCTATGTCTTTCGGTGAGTATTGTGGATTTACAGGACGAATTGCCTCATGAGCCTCCTGTGTATTTTTAGATTTCTGTTTGTAATGAATTGGCTTTTCTGGTAAATACTTATCGCCATAATTAGATTTAATATAATCTCTAGCTTGAGAAACCGCCTCAGGATCGACATATAAACCATCAGTTCTCATGTAAGTAATTAAACCCTGAACTTCGCCATTAATTGTCACACCTTCATATAATTTTTGCGCAATTTGCATGGTTTTTTTAGTTGAAAAACCCAATTTTCGCGAAGCCTCCTGCTGTAATGATGAAGTAATAAAGGGGGGGTAAGGTTTTCTTTTGGTGCTTTTGCGGATAATTGACTCAACCTTGTAATTTTTGTTTTCAAGATTCTTAGAAATCTCTAAAGCTGATTCTTCATTTTCAATAGTAAATTTTCCTAATTTTTGATCACCAACATGGGTTACACTAGCTAAAAAACTTTCTTTTTCTTTGCCTAAATCAACTTTTACATCCCAATATTCCCGAGTTTTAAATAACTCTATTTCAGTTTCACGATCACAAATAACGCGAAGAGATACTGACTGAACACGACCAGCAGAACGACTACCCGGCAGTTTACGCCACAAAACAGGAGATAGGGTAAATCCAAAAAGATAGTCAAGAGCTCTTCTAGCTTGCTGAGCATCAACCAAATGATTGTCAATATCACGAGGATTTTTAATGGCAGCTAAGATAGAATTTTTAGTAATTGTATTAAAAACTACTCTTTGAATTTGAGTAGTCTTTTTTAAAGCTTTTTTTTCTTTAAGGACCTCCAAAACATGCCAAGCAATGGATTCTCCTTCGCGATCAGGATCGGGAGCAAGTATTATCTTGTCACAATTTTTAGCAACTTTAACAATTTCATTGATATGCTTTTTAGCAGCGTCTGCAATCTGATAATTCATAGCAAAATTTTTCTCCGGATCAACAGAGCCATTTTTACTTGGTAAGTCACGGACATGACCAAAAGATGCTAAAACAACATAGTCGGAGCCTAAATATTTAGCTATAGTCTTTGCTTTTGATGGAGATTCTACGATAAGTAAATTTGTCATAAACTAGTAATTATACTAAAATCATTAATTGTCCTTTTAGACTGAATCACGTGGCTATTCTAAATTCTTTAGAGGTTCTTTAGTTTTCTATCGATAACTTCCTCCAAAACACTCCAGCCTGAATAACCGTTTATAACCTCACCATTAATTAAAAATGTTGGTGTTGATTTAATATTTATAGATTCACTGGCTTCCTGAGCCTCAGAAACTATAGATCTTTTCATATCCTCACTATCAATACAAAATTTTAACTCTTCAGCAGAAACCCCGTACACCAGAGATATTTCTTCTAATTTTTTCATCAATGTCGATGAAAAAGCCCACTTTTCCTGATTTTTAAAAAGAGTTTTGATAAAATCGTGATATTTGTAGCTTTGTTTAACCTTATTATAATAACACTCGGCTGCTACAGCTCCAGCAAGAGCTGGTCCATTGAGAGGAAAATCACGATAAATAAAAACTACATCCCCCCTGTCAATATAAGGCTTTAAATTTGAAAAACCATTGCTATAAAATTCAGCACAATGAGAGCATGATAGTGATGCATATTCAATAACTCTTACAGGAGCTTCTTTTTTTCCCAGAATATGATCGCTATCTAAAATATTTAAAAAATGATTAGACTTCTCTATCAAGACATTGCCCGATTCCGTCTTTATTGTTTCTTTTGTAGTAAGGTTTGACTCCTTTATTTCAGTACCTTTCTGCTTATTATTGATAATAAAAAAAATTATAGCGATAATCGAGATTAATACAGATAATATTATGGATATTTTGTTATTATTTTTCATAATTTTAATATTTTATTGAATAAAGCTCATTACATTTGGCGACCATCAAGATTTCTTCAAAAACATAATTTTTATCCCAAACTCAATGAAGATTGAATGTTATTACTTACTGTTATTTTTATTTTTCTACACTAGATTAATTATCTGCATATGAACGTAATTAATCAATTATATCAATTCAATAAATTATCAGAGCGTCACTAAATGAAGAAATTTTATACTACCCTATAAATAATATATCAACTAATTTATGTCAAAATTACCAATTTCAATCTTTATAATAACAAAAAATGAGGAAGATAGAATTGCAAACGTTATTAAAAAAGCTCTTACCTTAACCGACGACATTCTAGTCATTGATTCCGGCAGTTCTGACGACACAATAAAGATAGCAGAAGATCTTGGGGCAAAAACACTATTCAACGAATGGCAAGGATATGGTCAACAAAAGATATTTGGTGAAAATAAATGTAAAAATAAATGGATTTTAAATATTGATGCTGACGAAGAAATAACGGAAGAACTAGTTACAGAAATAAAAGAGATATTCCAAAACAACAAGCATCAAAATTACATAGGGTTTAAGATCAAAATTGTTAATAAATTTTTTGGTGAAACAAAACCAAAAAAACTTGCATATTATTATAACCAACTCAGGCTCTATAACTTAAATCATGCTGGATTTAAAAATAGCTCTATCCATGATTCCGTTATTATAAAAGAGGGTTCTTCTGGTGAGATTGGTCAACTAAAGAATATTATCGAACATAAATCATTTAAATCCGTTTCTCACTGGATTGACAAAATTAACTTCTACTCCGAATTGCAATCTCTAGATAGCTTTAAGAAGAATAAATATCCTACGCATTTAAAAATTATACTAACTGTCATCATATCATTCCTAAAAGCTTATTTAGTTAGAAGATATTTTATTTATGGATTTAGTGGGGTCTATTATAGTGCGATTTTTAGCTTTTCGCGGTTTTTAAAATTAATAAAAATTAGGGAGAAGTTTAACAAACTATAAAAAATTATTTTTCATCTTGTAAATTACAGTTGTGCTATATATTATTTTTCTCAGAAATGATTTTGACAGTTTTGATTGTCATTTTCTAAATTAACTTGATATAAATATTTAATAAAAAAATAATGGAAGACGGTTTAAAATATATTGGTGTTGGTCTATGTTCAATTGCTATGCTTGGTGCAGCTATTGCTGTTGGCAATATCTTTTCTAGCTTCTTTAATGCAGTTTCTCGCAATCCATCTGCGACCCCTAAGATTGAAAAATATGTTTATGTTGCCGTTGGCCTAGCTGAAGCAATGGGTATTTTTGCAGTATTATTGGCGTTCTTAATGCTATTTTCTAACTAAAATTATAACTATTATATGCCGCAATTTGAAACAGAGTATTTTGCGTCTCAAATATTTTGGCTGTTAATTTGTTTTGCTGTAGTTTACTTTTTGTCAAAAAAGTTATTTATGCCAAAAATGTCAAAAATTATAGACAATAGGTATGACAAAATACGTCAGTTACAAATTGACGCTGAAAACATAAATAAAGACTTATTGGAGATAAACAACAATATAGAGATTGTTAGGAGAGATTCTATTACCAAGTACTCTAAAATCATTTCTGAAGCTAAAAGAGAATTTAGCCAAAAAAGAATAGATTTTGTAAAAGAAAATCAGTCTCAAATATCTATGTTACAAAATAAGTCTAACTTACTAACCGAAGATATTTTAAATGATTATTCAAATAGCTCTCAAACTGCTATTGATGTTTTAGTAAGGAAAATATCAGATAAACTGATATCAAAAAAAATTAATTAAAATAACCATGAGTTTCTTTCTAGATCCAAAATTTTGGTTGTCAGTTTCGTTTTTAGTTTTTTTAGCTTTATCTATAAAACTTGCTTGGCCCGTAATCCTAACAAAGATTGACGCAAGACTAAGAGAGGTTTTGGATTCTGTTAAATTGGCTGAAAAATCTCTAAAAGAATCTAATAAATTATTAGATGATGCTAAAAAATTATATAAAAATGCTGTAAAATCTTCAGAAAATTTAATCTCCGACGCCAATCAAGAAGCTCAATCCTTAATCTCCAGATCACAGATAGTGGTCAAGGAAGAGATGGAGAAGAAATTAGTAGCTGCAAAAAATAGAATTAAAAAAGAAGAGGGAAAGTTAATTAGAGATTTAAAAAATAAAATTATCACATCTGCTGTTGATGCAATTGAAAATGATAATTTAAAATTTAAAAGTGAAGCAGAGGAAGAGTTGGTAATAGACTCGATTGACAATCTTTCTGCTAAAATTCATTAATAAAATAATATAACGTAAGATGGTACAAAAAAATATACACCCAGCACAGCATAAGGTTAATATTAAATTAACTAATGGCGAAACTATAGAAATATTGACTAGTTGGGGCAAGGAAGGGGATTCTCTTACTCTTGATACCGACCCCTTCAAACATATAGCTTGGAAAGAGGATAAGACAATTAAAATCGGATCAACTGGAGAAAAAAACAAGAAATTTTCAGATTTTGATTCCTTTTTCTAGACACTTATTACTCTATAAAAACAACTAAAAATTCTATATAATTCTTAGTTGTTTCTTATTTTAAAACTTGACTTATCCCAAAAAATTTATCTTTACACACGTACAAGATATTTCTTATAAGCCTATTTAAAAAAACAACTCATATTGTGATATATAAAGGTCTCATCTTGAAGTAAAAGAGGATGTAGTTTATGTCGAGCTACATCTTAACGATGTAATGACCGGTATTTTTCTTATCCTCCATCAATTGGTGAATTTTAGGAATATCGCCAAAAGAATAACTCTTGATATCTGGCCTAAGAATTCCTCCTGACAGAGCTTTAAAAACCTCAATTGCAGATAAGATTAATTCTGATCTGGACGATTTATAAAGTGCCATAGTTGGCTTAGTAAAATATAGTGAACTAAAAAATAATTCATTAAGATCGAGATCTGTTAAGACTCCAGAAGCATCTCCATGATTGACGCAAATTCCCATAGGATAAAGACAAGATAAGGATTTGTGGACAGTGTCCTTGCCAATACCATCGTAAACTACGTTTACACCCAGGCCATTAGTAACTTCACTCATGCTTTTCACTAGATCATCTTTGCGGTAATTAATTACATGATTACAACCGGCGGATCTAGCAATTAACATCTTTTCATCTGACCCAACCGTACCAATAACCTCTTTTTGATAATGACTAATCCAATTACATAAAAACTGACCAACGCCACCAGCGGCTGAATGTACCAAAACTCTCTTGGCACGCTTAACATTATAAACACGAGTAATTAAAGTGTGAGCTGTTAAACCCTTGAGTAGCGAAGATGCTATCTGATCATCCGAAAGGTTATCTGGAGCAGGGATCAGGCAATTTTGATCAATAGCTCTTTTTTCAGCATAAGCTCCAAAGCCACCAGTTGCATAGCAAACCCTGTCACCAATCTTAAAATCTTTTACATCATCCCCTATTAATTCAATAATTCCAACCCCTTCCAAGCCAAGAATAATAGGAAATTTATCTATCTTGTAATCTCCCCTCCTAATACTAACATCAAAAAAGTTAACACCGATCGCTGTGTGCTTAATAACAACTTCATGAGACCTTGGATCAGGATCTTCAAGGTTTTCTAATTTTAAATTTGATACTGACCCAGATTTGTGTAAAATATATGCTTTCATATAAAATTATTAATGTTGTATCAAGTTTTTTGAAAATTAAGCACTATATTAAAATATTTTTATCTAATATTTATAAAAAATAAGGGTAATATTTTCATATTGCCCGAGGCTTTTGATAAATATCAGATAAAATAGATAAAAATAGATTATCTATATTTTAATATAGTTTTTAAGATGAATTTCGGTATTATAGCTCATGTTCGGTAATAACCACTTCATTTAACTGATCTAAGGTAGTTTTTAAAAAAGATATATCCATCTTTTTAATTGCCTCCATACCTCCATTATGAAGAATTTTCTTAGCGATTGCGCAATCTCCATCGCTCTCAGCAAGCAAAGAAACTGCAACTGCCTGAATATAAACCTCTTCCAGCCTCAGATGTTCTGATGCACCCCTCTCATCTCCAGAATCTTTTACCTCGATTTCTTTTTCCAATTCCTTGTCTGAAGAACTTCCTCCACCAGAATCTGATGATGAAATATTTTTGATCATAGAAAGTAAACCAGTAACTTTACCTTTTTTTATCTTTTCCTCCAATATTTTAATATCAGCCATTTTGTCAAAAATATCATTTTTTGTATGAACTTTTCGAATAATGTTCATTAATCCTATAATTGCCAAAGCTTCTTCTGTTTTTTTGGAAAGATTAACCCTCATTCCATAATGAAGATAAAACTTACTTTTTTTATCAACTTTGCTACTTACCGCTTCTATTTTTTTGATTTTTTTTTGAAAGTTACTTCTCCAATAATTTGGAGGCACGTCGTCAACTATATGATGAAAATTATCCTCAAAACTCTTATATAGATCTTCTTGACTTTCCTCTTTTTTAATATAATTTTGATCGGAATCATTATTGGACTCATCTTTTGTTTTTAAAGGTTTTTTAACCTCATTATGCTTATGTATAATATTATTTATCGCTTCCTTGATGTCCATAGTAAAATAATTTGATTCTATCATACTCATTTTCTATGATTAAAAATAGATTGCAATTTTTATTAAAAAATATGCTAAAAAAAAGGATAATTCCATGTCTCGATGTTAGTAATGGCCGAGTTGTTAAAGGAGTTAATTTTGAAAATTTAATTGATGCTGGAGACCCAGTAAGGCAGGCTAAATTTTATTTCGAAGAGGGTGCAGATGAGTTGTGTTTTTTAGATATTAATGCCTCCCATGAAAATCGTGAAACAATCTACGAGATGGTGCAAAAAGTAGCTAAAGTCTGCTTTATTCCTTTTACAGTTGGAGGTGGCGTAAGAAAGGTTGAAGACGTTAGAAATTTACTACTTTCTGGAGCAGATAAAGTTACCATAAATTCTGCGGCAGTAAAGAATCCTAATTTAGTTAAGGAGGCTAGTCAAAAATTTGGAAGTCAATGTATTGTGGTAGCAATTGATGCCAAAAAGAATGGTAAAAGATATGAAATTTTTACAAATGGAGGTCGTGTTGCAACCAATATTGACGCTCTTGAATGGGCTAAAAAAATGCAATCCTTTGGTGCTGGAGAAATATTACTAACCTCTATGGATCGTGATGGAACAAAGTCTGGTTATGATCTAGAATTAATTAAGTTAATTTCAAAAAATCTTTATATTCCAGTTATCGCCTCTGGCGGAGTTGGCAATCTAGAACATCTAGTGGAGGGTGTGAATTTTGGGGCAGATGCGATTTTAGCTGCCTCAATTTTTCATTTTAAGCAGAATTCAATTAAAGAGGCAAAAAATTATTTAAAAGAAAAAAATATTGCCGTACGATTGTAAAAAAATTATAAAACTATGTTCAGGCGTATATTATATATAATATTAATTAATACTAATCTAACTATGGCAGATGAAAAAAAATATGACACTTCTCACCTAAATGCGACTCAAAAATATGTAACCCTTCATAATGGCACAGAAATTCCATTTAAAAATAAATATTGGGATCACAAGGAAGAGGGAATTTATGTCGACGTCATTAATGGTGAGGCACTTTTTTCATCAACTAACAAATTTGACTCTAAAACGGGGTGGCCAAGCTTTACTAAAGCCATCAATAGTAATTTTGTAGCATTAAAAGAAGATAATACATCAGCAATAACTCGTACAGAAGTTAGGTCTTCATTGTCTGACGCTCATCTGGGTCATGTCTTTAATGACGGCCCCAAAGAATCTGGAGGTAGTCGCTATTGCATTAACTCTGCATCATTAGAGTTTATTCCAAAAAATCAATTAAAAGAAAAGGGATATGGTAAATATTTATTTCTATTTGAAGAGGAGAGTGAAATTAGGATGGATAGAGCTATCTTAGCTGGAGGTTGTTTTTGGGGAATGGAAGGTTTGTTTTCAAAGCTAGATGGTGTAATTGATGTCATAAATGGCTATAGCGGAGGCGCAGAGCTAAATCCTGACTATAAATTAGTCAGCTCCGGCCTAACAAATTACGCCGAAACAATTGAAGTAACTTTTGACGCAAATATTATATCTTATGAAAAGATTTTAAAATTCTTTTTTAAAATTCACGACCCAACAACCCTGAATCAACAAGGAAATGATATAGGAAGACAATATCGTAGCTCAATTTTTTATATTGATGAGGACCAAAAAATTATAGCAGAAAATGTAATTTCTAAAATTAATGAGGCAAAAATTTTACAAAAACCAGTTGCGACAACCTTAGAAGAATATCGTCATTTTTATATAGCGGAAGATTATCATCAAAATTACTTAGAAAAAAACCCCGACGGCTATACATGTCATTACATCCGAGATGATTGGGACTTTTAAATCGACACCCTGCTAATACCAATTCCCATATTTAAAGCAGTTAAATTTGATAATTGTTACGATATTGGATAAGTAATAGTACAATCTAATTTCCTATTTTAAGAAAGTTTCTGATAATGAATAATTGCATCGGCTCCAGACCTTTTGCAGGCGATCATACTTTCTTCAAAAACCTTATCAAAATCTATTAAGTTATTTTGAGCAGCTAATTTTAACATTGAATATTCACCACTAACGTGGTAGGTGATAATTGGAATTTTAAAATTTTCTTTAATTTTTGAAATAATGTCGAGATAAAGAGTTGCCGGCTTAATAATTATAGCATCAGCACCCTCTTCTATATCCATAGCAACTTCCTTAAAAATATCACTAGAATTACGATAATCCATCTGATAATTTTTTTTATTGAAATTGTCGGTATTTTGAGAAGAATTTAGCGCATCACGAAATGGCCCGTAAAGATTAGAAGCATATTTTATGGCATAAGAAATAATTCCAACATGAGAGAATTTATTTTTATCAAGATTGTTTCTAATTACCCCCACTCTACCATCCATCATATCAGATGGGCAAACTACATCCACACCAGCCTTAGCTAAAGTCAATGCCTGTCTTGCTAAAATATCGTTAGTAACATCATTTAAGACATGATTACTCAAATCCCCTAAAATACCATCATGACCATGAATCATATAAGGATCGAGAGCAACATCGGCTAGAATACCAATATCAGAAACTTCTTTTTTAATAGCAAAAATTGCTCTCGAAAGTAAATTATTTTCATTAATAGCCTCATTTCCAAGACTATCTTTTAAACCCTGTTCAATTACCGGAAAAAGCATAATCGCCGTAACTCCCAAATCTCTTACCTTCTTAACTTCTTCAACAAGAAGATTAATTGAGAAGCGATAATTGTCGCATAATGTCAAGATTGGCTCTTTTTTATTTACACCCTCAATAACAAAAAACGGCTTAATAAAATCTTGATTAGAAACTTTAATTTCGCTAAATAGATCCCGAATCCATGGAGCCCCTCTTAATCTTCTGGGTCTGGAATTTGGAAATGAACCGAATATATTACTCATACAAAAAACTCTTAAAAAAGATTGCAAATATAAACAAAAACATTTAATTTTAATTATATATTCATGGTAATTCAAAATCTAGTATTTTTTAACTTATATAGGTAATTAATCTATTATCAAACACAGATTTAAACAACTTATTTCTTTAGCAAAAGACTCTTTACAGCAATCTAAAATTTAGAATTATGAAAATAATCACATTATTTACTATTTTGTTATCTTTGGTTTTTATAAATTTTTCAAACGCCAATGAAATAAATATTAATGCAATTGATAACCTTACTACACAAAAAGTTAACGTGGAGATAAATAAGGCGATAAATGCCAACGACACTTCAAAGAATCAAAAAAATACACCAGATAAAAATACAAATTTAAATCAAGATATTAAAAAACCAACAATTCCTACACTAAATACAAATAATGTTAATAGTGACGTCAAAAACCAAATAAAAACATTAGAGACCATAATACAGACAAAATTTGATCCCGAAATAAAAAGAAAATTAGATAATATTATTAACAAACTTGACAATATAAGTAATAAGACCATAAGCAATAAAGAAATGGATAATAATAAGGCAGATCAAAATTTAAAAATATTTATATTTCTCATCTTGATTATATCGCTGACTTTACTAATTGTAACAATAGTAACTTTATTAAAATTATCTAAATTAAATAAATTATTATTAATGGCATCCAATTAAGTTAGGATATTGTTAGTTTGATTATTAAGGAGTTCTACGAGGATTATTGGTATGGAGTGGTGCCGAATGTCGGACTTGAACTGACAACCTACTGATTACAAATCAGGTGCTCTACCAATTGAGCTAATTCGGCAAAAAAATAATAATAATTACCTATTATTTATAAATCAAGTTTTATGACAAAGAGGGCTAAGATATTAATTACAGATGACGATACAAGACTTAGAGAGCTCTTAAAAGAGTATTTGGACAATAACAACTTCGCAACTGACATCGCCAAAGATACAGATGAAGCCAGAAAAATGATTAAAGCTACAAAATACAATCTTTTAATAATCGATGTTATGCTTCCTGGAGAATCGGGTATTGATTTTTTAAAGAATCTGCGAAAAGAATCAAATATTCCGGCAATAATTTTAAGTGCTGTGGGTGATGCAAAGGATAGGGTTTGCGGCCTTGAAAGCGGCGCTAATGACTATGTAACAAAGCCATTTGAGCCACAGGAACTAATCCTTCGAATTAAAAATCTTTTAAAATGAAAGACTTTATTACCAAAAGAGGTAAAAAACTATACATTGAAGATTTAGAAATTACTAAAATAGCCGAACAAATTCCTACGCCATTTTATTGCTACAGCCAATCTCTTTTGGAAAAGAATTTTAACAATTTTGTTAAAAATTTTTCTTTCATAGATCATAAAATTTGTTACGCCATTAAAGCTAACTCTAATATTAATTTAGTTAAAATTTTAGCTAAAAAAAACGCAGGAATTGACGCCGTGTCAGCTGGAGAAATTTTTCGCTCAATTAAAGCTGGAATCAATCCAAAAAAAATTGTATTCGCTGGAATTGGAAAAACTGAAGAGGAAATTACATATGCTTTAGAAAATAAAGTTGAAGAATTTTCAGTAGAATCTGAATCTGAACTCTACCTTTTAAGTAAAGTTGCTAAAAAACTTGGTAAAATTGCTAAGATTGCAATTAGGATCAATCCAAATATAGACGCCTGCACCCACGAAAAAATATCTACTGGAAGAAAAGGTGATAAGTTTGGAATTGATATTGAAGATTCGTTAGAACTATATAAAATTGCAAAAAACTTATCCGCAATTGAAATTTTTGGAATTTCAACCCATATCGGGTCACAAATTACTTCTTTAGAGCCTTTCAGAAAAGCTTTTCTAAAAATTAGAGAATTATATTTTGAACTAAAAGAAAATAACATAGAAATAAAAAATTTTGATTTAGGAGGGGGGATTGGAATCTCTTATGATGATGAAAAAACAATAAAAATATCTGATTATGCAGATATTATCAAAGAAATTACAAAAGATCTAGACATCTCCCTAACTCTTGCGCCTGGACGAGTTTTGGTTGGAGATTCTGGAGTATTAATTAGTAAGGTTACTCATATTAAAAACACCCCTCACAGAAATTTTATGATCATTGACGCTGCGATGAACGACCTTATGCGACCAGCCCTCTATAACTCATATCATGACATCATTACCGTAGAGGAAGCCAAAGGTGTTATAAAAAAATTCTCAATTGTTGGGTCAATCTGCGAAAGCACAGACACTTTTGCTCATGACAGAGAATTTCATAATCCAAAATCCGGAGATCTAATAGCATTTCTTTCTTGCGGGGCTTATGGATCATCCATGTCTAACGAATATAATTCTAGAGCTTTAATTCCTGAAATTTTAGTTAAAGATAAGGAGTTTAAAATCATTAGAAGAAGACCTTCTTTCGATGAAATGATTAGTTTAGAAAATAATCTTGACTAAAAATCAAAACAATATTAGAAATTTTATATAGTTAATTAAGTTAAGTTTGAATTTTTATCAAGCAGATTTTGTTATTTTTATCTAGCACTGTAGATAGAGAATTTGTACAATGCCGATTATATTTCGTAATACATAAACAAAAACAAACATAATAGGCAAAATATTCAAGATTATCTTGGTTGATTATATCGTACTCGTAAATTAATTTAGTAAAACAATTATGATAAAAAGAAATAAGATCTCTCTAATCGGCGCAGGTAATATTGGTGGAACATTAGCCCACCTTGCTGGCTTAAAAGAACTAGGCGATATAATCCTTCTAGATATTAGCGACGGTACTGCAAAAGGTAAATCTCTAGATATTGAGCAATCATCTTCAATTGACTTGTTTGATTCTAATATTATTGGTACCAAAAATTATGAAGACATTAAAGATTCTGATGTAATTATTGTAACCGCTGGTATCGCTAGAAAACCGGGTATGAGTCGTGATGATTTAATCGCAACTAACAGCAACATAATCTCTTCAGTTGGTAAAAATATTAAAAATTATGCACCAGATGCTTTTGTAATTGTTATTACCAACCCTCTTGATGCTATGGTTTATTTAATGCAGAAAGCTACAGGCTTTGCTAAGAATAAAGTTGTGGGTATGGCTGGTGTTCTGGATTCTGCCAGACTTAGTCTATTCTTAGCAAGGGAGTTTGACGTTTCAATCGAGGATGTTTCGGCTTTTGTGTTGGGTGGTCATGGCGACACTATGGTTCCTCTAATTCGTTACTCTACCGTTGCCGGAATACCAATTCCTGATTTAATAAAAATGGGTTGGTCAAGTAAAGAAAAAATTGATGAGATTATTCAAAGGACAAGAGATGGAGGCGCAGAAATTGTAAAATTACTTGGTAATGGCTCCGCCTTTTATGCTCCAGCAGCATCTGCAATCTCAATGGCCAACGCTTACCTCAAAGATAAAAGACAAATTCTTCCAGCTGCAGTGTATTTAGATGGCGAGTATGGTGTAAAAGATCTTTATATTGGGGTTCCAGCAATTTTTGGAAAAAATGGAGTGGAAAAAATAATTGAAGTTAGTCTTAACAAGGATGAACAAAAAATGTTTGATTCGTCGGTTATTGCGGTAAAAAAATTAATCAGCTCTCTATAATGACTTACGTCGTAATTGACAATTGTGTTAAATGTAAATATACTGATTGCGTAGAAGTTTGTCCAGTTGACTGTTTTTACGAAGGAGATGAGATGTTGGTCATTAATCCTGACGAATGTATTGATTGTGGAGTCTGCGTACCAGAATGTCCAGCTGAAGCAATCCTTCCTGAATCAGAAGAATTATTGGAGTGGATCGAGATTAATCGTAAATATTCAGAAAAATGGCCAGTAATTACTCTTAAAAAAGATCCCTTGCCGGATGCTGACAAATATGATGGTGAAAAAAATAAATTTAAAAAATATATTGAAGATTGTTAGTCTTAATCTTTTAACAAAATTGACTAACAATATCTAAATAATGGTAAAAATTACGTATTATTAAAAACTCAAATATGACTAGCAACAGAACAGCTCAAATTTCGAGAAATACCAAAGAAACCTCGATCGAAGTAAAAGTTAACCTTGATGGTACCGGAAAACATAATATCAACACTGAAATTGGCTTTCTTGATCACATGATCGAGCAACTATCGCATCATAGCGGTATTGATATTGACTTAAAAATTAGAGGCGATCTTAGTGTGGACTTTCATCATACGACTGAAGATTCTGCCATTGCTGTTGCCCTCGCAATTAAAAAAGCTTTAGGAGATAAGGGGGGTATTAATCGTTATGGCTTTTTTTATATTCCGATGGATGAAACTTTGACTAGATGTGTTATTGATTTATCTGGCAGGATATACAATGTCTTCAACGTTGAATTTAAGAGAAATAAGGTTGGAGAAATGGATACTGAGCTTTTTAGTGAATGGTTCCTTGCTTTTTGCAATAATCTTGGTTGTAATTTACATATTGAAAATCTTTACGGCGTTAATTGTCACCATATTGTGGAATCCTGCTTTAAATCTCTTGCAAAATCACTAAAAATTGCAATTACCGTTAATGATAAGAATCATCTTGTTAATTCAACCAAAGGAACATTATGAAGAAAATAATCACCCTTATAACATTAATTTTATTAAATATGACTAACTTACAAGCCAAAAACATTGACCCGAAAAATATCTTAGTAATCGAAACAAAATACGGTAAAACAGAATTTGAATTATTACCAAATCTAGCTCCAAATCACGTCGACAGAATCAGAACCTTAGCTAATGAAGGATTTTATGATGGAATAGTGTTTCATCGCGTAATTTCAGGATTTATGGCACAAACTGGGGACCCAACGGGCACTGGAACCGGTAACAGCCACTTACCAGATTTAAAATCTGAATTTTCTGATGAACCTCATGTTAAGGGAATTCTGTCTATGGCCAGATCTGCAAACCCTCATAGCGCTAATAGTCAATTTTTTATTATGCTCGATAACTCACCTCATCTTGATAATCAATATAGTGTATTTGGTCGTGTTATTAAAGGTATGGAATTTATTGATCAAATTAAAAAAGGTGATGGCGCTAATGGCGCAGTCAGCAATCCTGACAAAATGATTAAGGTTAGAACCTTAAAATAGTTGACATTTATTTCTAGATTAGCTCTAATATTCAATTAATTAAAAATTTAAGATAGTTTCGATGCCTAAATTAAAAACAAACAGCAGTGCTAAAAAAAGATTTAAAGTAACTAAATCTGGACAAATTAAAGCAAAACACTCTTTTACTAGTCATAACCTTGGCAATAAAAACCGTAAAAGAAAAAGATTAAATTCTGGCTCCACCATCCTTAGTGAAACTAATAGATCCAACATTTTAAGGCATAAATTGCCATATAATAACTAGATAATTCAAGAAAAATGAGTAGAGTAAAAAGAGGAGTAACCAAAAGAGCGAGACATAAAAAAATCTTAAAATTAGCAAAAGGTTATAGAGGAAGGGCAAAAAATTGCTATAGAATTGCTATCCAAAAAGTTGAGAAGGCTCTGCAATATGCATATCGTGATAGAAGAAACAAAAAAAGAGATTTCAGAAGGCTTTGGATTCAAAGAATTAATGCTGGCGTTAGAAATTATGGCTTAATTTATTCCGAATTCGTTAACGGTCTAAAACTTTCTAATATTGATATTGACAGAAAAATTCTATCTGATATTGCCGTTAAAAACCCCGACACATTTGAAAAGATTGTTACCAAAGTCAAGTCTGCTCTTGGAAAATAAAATCCCACAAAAACACTGATGGAAATCATACCTTTTGACAAGAGACCTGGATACATTTGGCAAAATGGTAAAATTATCCCTTGGCAAGATGCTACAACACATATTTTAAATCATGGATTACATTACGCCTCTTGCGTTTTTGAAGGTGAGAGAATCTATGATAAAAAAATCTTCAAAATCACTGAGCATAGCACCAGACTTCACAAATCTGCTGAAATCTTAGGTTTTAAAATTCCATATTCTATAGAAGAGCTAGATCAATATAAAAAAGAAATTGCTGCTAAACAAGATATCGTTGATGGCTATATGCGCGCCTTTGCCTGGAGAGGTTCTGAGAAAATGGCAATCTCTGCTCAAAACAATACTATCCATGTAGCAATTGCCTGCTGGCCTTGGCCACCATATTACTCCGAGGAAGCTAGAAAAAAAGGACTGAAATTAAAGTTTGCCAAATATCGTCGTCCCGATCCAGCAACGGCGCCAATAAAAGCTAAAGCTGCAGGTCTCTATATGATTTGCACAATCAGTAAACATGAAGCAGAGGCGGAGGGATACAATGACGCTCTTATGCTTGATTATCGAGGATATTTATCAGAAGCGACTGGGGCTAATCTATTTTTAGTAATGAAAAATGATGAATTACACACTCCCACTCCAGACTGTTTTTTAAATGGCATCACTAGACAAACTATCATTGAAATTGCTAAAAATAAAAATATCAAAGTTGTTGAAAGGCATATTTTACCCGAAGAACTGGAAGATGCTAAAGATGTATTCTTAACTGGAAGTGCCGCTGAAATAACTAGAGTAGGTTCAATTGATAATAAATATTCCTACCCAGAGGTTAGCGAAATAACACTCGACCTAATGGCCGAATATAAAAGCTTGGTTTATCGTAAATAAGACTATCATAAAAACTGTATAAATGACCATTTTATAGTTTAAACTCTTCGCTAAATTCAACCACTAAATTTGATGTTAATTTTAGCTTCTCGCTCAAAACTTGATTAGGAACTTTATATCATAATATTTTTCTTGTTATATTGTTAAGTAAATCTTCTATTTTTGTAATTTCTTTTGCGTTAATTTCTAAATATCCTTATCTTTAAGAAAGATTCTATGAATCATAGAATTCATCGTTTATTTTAAAGTAGAAATTGACATAGGAGTTGGAACTTATTAAATCTTCCTAACTACTATATTTCTCAACCAACCCAACAATATGATCGATTAAATCTTTAGTTTCCACCTTGTGTGAAGGCTTACCATCAATATAAACATTATGACGATTATTATTACCGCCAGTAATTCCAATTTTGGTATGAGCAGCTTCACCAAGACCATTAACAACGCAACCTAGAATTGAAACTTCAATTGGATTTTTGATATGAGATGTTCTTTTTTCAACTTCTGATACAACATCAATTACATTAAAAGCCTGGCGAGCACAAGATGGGCAAGAAACTAGATCAACTCCTCTTGCTCTAATTCCTAGAGATTTTAACATTTCATACGCGACCTTAACTTCTTCCACAGGATCTGCAGATAAAGAGACGCGTATTGTATCTCCTATACCACTCATAAGTAGGTGCCCAAGACCAATAGAAGATTTTACAGTTCCAGAAGCAAGGCTACCAGACTCCGTGATACCAATATGAAAAGGATAGCTACACTCCTTAGCTAAATCTTCATAACTACGAATTGCTAAAAATATATCAGAGGCTTTGACGCTGATTTTAATCTCAAAAAAATCATTATCTTCTAAAATTTTAATATGTCTCTTTGCCGACTCAACTAAAGCTGCAGGACATGGTGTTTGGTATTTATCAAGCAATTCCTGCTCTAAAGATCCCGCATTAACCCCGATTCTAATAGAACACCCGTAATCCTTTGCAGCTTTAATAACTTCTTTTATTTTTTTATCAGATCCAATGTTACCAGGATTAATCCTTAAGCATTTTGCTCCAGCTTTTGCCGCCTCAATCGCCCTTCTGTAATGAAAATGTATGTCTGCAATAATTGGAACTGGACAATGTGGAATAATTTTTGCCAAAGCCTCTGACGATTCCTGATCTGGAACTGAGATTCGCATTAATTCCGCACCCGCCTCGTAACATTCATTAACCTGCCTAATTGTATCCTCTATATCAGTGGTCAATGTGCTTGTCATCGACTGCACTGAAATTGGATTATTAGCACCAATTTTGACATCTCCAACTGAAATTTCATTAGTTTTGCGACGATTTATTATCCTAAAAGATCTAGTTTGCTTCATATCTTATCAATATTACTTTTTTTAATTTCAAAAAGTTGTATATAAATAACCTAAACATTATCAAATTATTTTTGCACGACTTTTAAGTATAAATAACCAATAATTCCAAAAATAATAATGAATCCAAAAACAAAAACTGAAACAATAATTGTGACATAGAATATGGCGGCTGTGATAATAAAAAATAAGGATATTAAGAAAACTTTTCTAAAAAAATCTTTTATTTTATTGACTACTCTCTGATCTTCCTCGTTAATTATTATTATTTTTCTTTTCATATTGCACTTTAATTAATTTAGAAATTCTCTTCGTTTCATCTAATATATTTCTAGGATATTTTTCTAAAACTTCAATATTATCTTCTAATTTTCTAGCATATTTGCTATCAAATAAATTTTTATGAAATTTTAAATGCTTATTTGAGCAAAATTCTTTTTCTGAAAAAATATAAATAGGTTTATTCAGGCTAGAAATCTCAGAACATATGGAAATTGAGTCCCCAGTTGCAATAATATAATCGGCATCCTTTAAAATTGCCAGATACGGATTTGGCTTCTTAAACTCATATTTAAAAAATTTATAATTACATTCTAAGTTATTTTGAAATTCTTGCAATATAAGATCATCCGTCCTCCTACTATCTAATATTAACAGACTGGCATTCATGTTGTTTGAAATATTTTGACAAATTTTTCTTAATTTTATGGCAGTTTGGAGTGTGAAAATTTTTTTTCTTGAGGATCCTCCAAGTAAAAGAGCGATTTTTGGATTCTTAATGTTTCCAAGTAAATCCTTAAATTTATGATACTCTAATGCTAATTTTTTATGATTTATTTTCGTTAGTGACCCAAAACTTCTAATAATATTTGGATTCTGATAGTTTCTATCATGGTTGGGCAAAATTATAATATCAAATTTATTAAAACTGATATTTGGATTCATAATTTGCACCAACAAACTATTTTTATGATACTTCCTAAGGAAAATGGCAATTTTTGCTAACTTCCTGCCGCAAGAAATAATAATATCAGGAGATTTTGCATTTATTAACCCTTCTTTTAAGTTGGTACTTATACCTATTAAGGAATTAAATTTTAAAAAATTAGGTAAATTTGCCAGCCTATTATAGGAGATTTCTTTGATTTGGTAATTTTCTGATAAATTTTGAGCTAAACCTACGGTCTGAGAATTATTACCAGCCCGATTGTCAGTTAAAGCCCAAATTAACATTAATTAAAGAATATCTTGCTTTGTTTTCTTCCAATCAGCGCTAAAGGTAGCCAAACCTTTGTCAGTTAACGGATGAGAAACTAATTGATTGAATACCTTAGCTGGAATTGTGGCGACATCAGCTCCAATTTTTGCTGATTCAGTGATGTGGATAGGATTCCTAATTGACGCAACAAGAATTTCGGTCTCAAATTCTGGATAATTATCATAAATCATCCTGATATCAGAAATTAATTCCAGACCATTGAAAGATATATCATCCAACCTTCCTACAAAAGGCGAAACATAGCTGGCTCCAGCCTTAGCTGCCAATATCGCCTGGGCAGTAGAAAAGCAAAGAGTAACATTGGTTGCTATACCCTCATTAGAAAAATATTTACAAGCTTTTAACCCTGCCATAGTTAATGGCAATTTAATGCAAATATTATTAGCAATTTTAGCTAATTTTAACCCCTCCTTAATCATATTTTCAGAGTCGGTTGCCATCACTTCGGCACTGACTGGGCCATCGGTGATTTTAGTAATTTCTTTTAATATTTCAAAAAAATTACCACCCTCTTTAGCAATTAATGATGGATTTGTTGTCACTCCGTCAAGCAAGCCAGAACTTGATAATTCTTTAATTTCTTCTATATTTGCTGTATCTATAAAAAATTTCATCTTATAATATTAATTCATTGTTATTAAAAAAAGATTTAAATAAATCTTTTATCTGGTTGTGCCAACTAACGAAACCAAATGATTAAAAGCACTTTCTACATATTGTCATTTTTGATTATCTTTGTCAATAATCTATATGCCTCACAAGATATTAAAATAATTGCCAAAGTTAATAATCAAATTATTACTAATATTGATATTAATCAATATTACAAACTAACTAGGTTTTTGTCTGAAATTGATGTCGAGTCTAAATCGCAAAAAAAGATTATTCTCAACAAATTATTGCAACAAATTATTGAAGAAAAATTACGACTTACTGATATTAAAAAGCAAAATATCACTACAAATACAGAAATAGAAAGTGAAATTAATCAAATCATTGTCAATCATCATGGAGACTTGGCGACGTTAAAAAAAAGGATGAAGGATATGGATATTTCCTATAAAAATTATCGAGATCAAATTAAAACTAAAATTCTTTTTAGTAAGGTGGTGCAAAAAAATATCTCTCCCGCAATTAAGGCCACAAACTCAGATATTAACGAAATTTTAGAAATTAATAATATAAAAAATACTATTAAATCCTTTAAAATCTTAGAAATTTATATAGCTAAGAGTGACAATGCTCAAAAAATAGCTAAAATATTATTTTCAGAACTTAAGGATAGCTCCAATTTTAAAAAATTATCTAAAGAATTTTCTAGTTTATATGATCATGTATCTGTAGAAGATGCTACTTGGATTAAGGAAGGGGAGTTGAATCCTAAATTATACCAATCAATTTCAAATTTAGATATAGGGCAAATATCTAATCCAACCGAACTCAATGAATCCTATTATATTTTTAAAATTATCGACAAGAAAGATATTCCTAATGTTGATATTAACAATTTAAGACAAATTGAAGATATGATATTTAAAAAAAAATTATTAATATCTATCAAATCATACATGTCTGACTTAAGAAAAAACAGCAATATTGTTATATTTTAATCTTATACATTGAAAATAAAAGATTTTAAAAAAAATAAATTATTTAATAGGAGGATTTTAATCCTTGGGATATTCAAACTGACATTGTTTAGTAGTATAGTAAGTCGCCTAGCGTATTTACAAATATTTAAAAATGAAGAATATTCTATAAGATCCGATAAAAATAGAATTAAACCTGCTATACAGCCATCTCCAAGGGGCGATATCTACGATAGAAATAATCAACCACTGACGATCAACAGAAAAAAATATAAATTAATATTTTATCCCAGAAGTAAAGATAGGACTAAGAAAGTAATGGCAAAAATTATTGATATTTTGCAATTACACAAAGAAACAATTGATATTATTTTCAAAAAAATTAAAAAGAATCGCTCCTATCTTGGATCTATAACCTTAATTGAAAACATAAAATGGGATGATCTATCTCGATTAGAGGTTAATAAGTATAAACTAGAAGATACAGCTATAGAGGCTGGAATCAATCGTAATTATCTTTTTCCATATCAAAACGCTCATATTACTGGATATGTCTCCTCTCCGCTAAAAAAAGATATTTCAGATAAAAATAAAAAAATTTACAATCATCCTGATTTTAAAATTGGTGCCAGAGGTATAGAGAAAGAATTTGATGATACTTTACGCGGAAAATACGGAGTAAGGTATGTCGAAATAAACGCTTATGGAATTCCTATAAGGACTTTGCGACATAATAAACCATCCAAAGGCCAAGACATATCCTTGAGTATCGATAACGAACTGCAAGAAAAATCATATGACCTGTTAAAAGATAAAAAATCTTCATTAATATTGATGGATGTAAATAATGGAGAGATATTATCCTATATATCAACCCCGTCATTTGATCCTAATTTACTATCTACAGGAATCTCAAATGAGGATTGGGATAAATTAAAAAATAATCCAGATAAGCCCTTAAATAATAGGCCCATTGCAGCTCTTTATCCACCAGCGTCAACTTTTAAATTAATGGTTGCTATCGCTGCCATTGAAAATAATTTTAACAGTAAGGAGACAATAAAATGTAATGGCTCTTTTAGGGTTGGCAATAGAATGTTTCATTGTTGGCAAGAAAAAGGTCATGGTAGGCTAGACCTAGAAGGAGCAATAAAACATTCATGCAATATTTATTTTTATAAAATAGTTCAAGATATTGGATTTAACAAAATTGCAAACATTGCTCGTAAATTTGGATATGGAGAAAGATTTGATTTAGATATAGGCACCTTCTACGAGGGAACCGTACCAACTCCTGAGTGGAAAATGAAAAAATACAATAAAAAATGGGTTGGAGGCGACGACATTAACGCTGTAATTGGCCAAGGATATGTGTTGTCAAACCCTCTACAAATTGCAGTTGCAACAGCAAGAATAGCAAATAACGGCAAAAGAGTAATTCCTACCATAATTAAAAATGATGCTGTTACTCAATCTAATTTAGAATTGCCAGAATTGACCATAGCCAATGAACAATCAATAAAATTCTTAAAAAATTCAATGTCAAAAGTTGTTAATGAAAAAGGGGGAACGGCATATTACAGAAGAATCAAAGAAAAACAATTTCAAATGGCTGGTAAAACCGGAACAGCCCAATCCGTCTCTACTTCTAAAGACGGTGAAAGTACAAGAAAAGATCATGCAATTTTTACCGCCTTTGCACCGATATCTAAACCAAAATTTGCCATATCTATTGTAATTGAAAATATTGGATTCGGCTCAACATATGCAGCGCCAGTAGCAAGAGACATATTGCTAGCGGCACAAAAAAAATATTTATAATACCAATTTATCAAATTTAACAAAACGATTTCTAATTTCTTAGAGAAGAGATAGAAAGAAAGTATTGCAGTTAAATATGACAATTGGAGACTAGGATCTAAATTCAACCACTAATTTAAACAAAACATATAATTTTAAACCAAAGAATTTGATGATAATTTCAGCTTCCTGTTCCAAACTTGGTTAAGAGTTTTATATCCTAATATTTTTCTTGACATATTATTAAGTAAATTTTCTATTTTTTATAATATCCCTATCTTTAGTAAAGATTCTATAAATCATAGAATTTATCTTTTCTACTAGTCCTTTTTACCAAGCTCTGCAAGTATCACAAAAATAAGTTTTAAATCCTTTGAGATGAGTCGCAACATACAGTAGAACTAGTTTTATTTCCATTAAAAGATAAATTAACTTTTTGAGAAGCCTTGTTAATTATAGCTGAAATATTAGGTATGACTACAAAATAAATTAATAATTATTGATTATCATATAAAAATAATCTTTATACAAGTTGGTTATTAATCGATCATATCATAGAAACCCTAAAGAAAATCATAGAATTCCTTGCCGATATCTATCTCTTCTCGACTATTTTTTTTGCGCCAAATGTTAGTGTCACGAAGTGAGTAAATACAACCACAATATTCTTGTTTATAAAATTTCTCTTCTTTAGAAATTTCATACATGCGTGAACTACCGCCCCCTTTACGCCAATTATAAGTCCAATAGTTAATGTTTTTATAATTATTAGCGGCCCTTACTCCACAATCATTAATTTGATCCATATCTTTCCAGCGAGAAATACCAAGAGAGGTAGAAATAACATTAAAACCATTTTCATATGCATAGAGAGCGGTCCTTTCAAAACGCATATCAAAACACTTAGTACACCTTTCTCCTCTTTCGGGTTCATTCTCTAAGCCTTTTGCTCTTTTAAACCAATCTTGAATATCATAATCAGCATCAACAAAATCAATTCCTAATTTTTCTGCAAAGCGAATATTCTCATTCTTGCGGATTTCATATTCTTTTTTTGGATGAATATTGGGATTGTAAAAGAAAATAGTTAATTCTATGCCAGAATCAACTATTCTTTGGATTAGATCTGCTGAGCATGGAGCACAACAGCTATGAAGAAGTAGTTTATTGTCAGAATTAAACTCCTCTGGAATTATTAACTTTTCTATATTATTCGGCCTTGGTTTTTGCTGCAACCCCCTTTGACTCTTCTCCTGCTGGAACTTGTTTTGTATCTTGTTTTTGTCTATTTTCATATAGGGTATAAAAATCAATTGGCTCAATCATTAATGGTGGAAATCCACCATCTAAAGTTGCGTGAGTCATAATTCTTCTGACATAGGGGAAGATGATATTTGGACAATAAATTAATAGAGTTTGCTCTAATAATTTTTCTTCAATATCAATCAACTCAAAAACTCCTGCATAAGAACATTCGCAAATAAAGGACTTCTCTTTAGTTTCATCAATCTCGGCATAAGATTTAATTGATAAAACAACTTCATACTCATTACTATCAGAGACCTTATTAGCATTAATATCGACTGCTAATTTAATTTCAGATTTAGTAATATTTTTTTTAAAGATTGCTGGAGCATTTGGGAGTTCAAACGAAAAATCCTTTAAGTACTGAGCTTTAACTTTAATATTAGACATTATTTTAGATATTTTGAATTAATTATTTTAATAGATTTCTGAGCTGAATCCATTACGATAGAATTAACAATATTGAAATTATCATTCCTAACGATACCACTAAGCATTGAGCCGTGAGTAACTCCAGAAGCTACGAACAAGCAATCGCCCTTAACCATCTCAGCAATCGAATATTTTTTACTTAAATCGGTAATACCCATTTTTTTAGCACGATTAATTTGCTTCTGATTATTGTCAAATATTAGACGACCAAGCATTTGAGAATTACAAACCTTAAGCGCAGTTGCGGCCAAAACTCCCTCTGGAGCACCGCCGGTTCCCATATAGATATCAATTCCAGTTTTTGGATCAGTTGTTGCAATTGCTGCAGCAACATCACCATCAGAAATTAATCTTACCCTAGCGCCAGATTCACGAGACTTTGCGATCAACTCTTCATGACGAGTACGATCTAAAATCATTACCGTTAAGTCAGAAATGTTACATTTTTTAGCTCTAGCTAAGTTTTGAAGATTTGTCTTTGGAGAATTATCAAGATCAATAATATCTTTTGGCAAATTTGGACCAATAGCAATTTTGTCCATATAAACATCTGGAGCATTAAGTAAGTTACCCTTCTTGGAAAAAGCAATTACAGTTAAAGAGTTTGGGTTTGCAGTTGCACAAATGGTGGTACCTTCTAATGGGTCAAGGGCAATATCAAGCTCTAAGCCACCAGTTCCAACTTCCTCACCAATATAAAGCATTGGCGCTTCGTCTCTTTCACCCTCGCCTATAACAATAGTACCGCTAATTGGCATCTGATTAAGAGAGTTCCTCATAGAATCAACAGCTGCAGCATCAGCTAACTTCTCTTTACCTCTGCCAATCCACTCATAACAAGCAATAGCAGCATTTTCAGCAGTTCTTAATGCACCAGAAGTGATATCAGAAATTATTGCCATATTTTTTAACTAGAAATTTTCTTTTCCTTAAATAAAACATGCTTTCTAACTACTGGGTCGTATTTTTTAAACTCCATTTTATCCTTTTTTTGTGTCATATTTCTTCTACCAATATAATAAAAACCAGTATCTGCAGTGCTCACTAGCTTAACTTGTGTAGATTTTCTATTTGATTTTGATGCTTTCTTACTCATATCTAAATATTTATTTTAGCTTCTTTTTTTATTAACAGACTTTATAATTAAAAAGTAATTTTAAGTAGTAGCTGTTAATTAATCAAGATATAAGTTTAGTGTTTGGTAGGAATAAAATAGAAAAACCAAAAAAAACAGATGGAGCATTGTTGGAAATTAATAAAATTTTTGATACCTTTCAGGGTGAAGCTCTTTATAGCGGCTTTCCAGCGACATTTATTCGATTAGCAAAATGCAATTTGCAATGTAAATTTTGCGATACTGATTTTGAAAATTATCAAGAATTAAAAATTGATGCAATTATTCAGCAAATTAATCAGAAACTGGTAATTATTACTGGCGGGGAACCATTGAGACAAAATATTATCCCCCTATGCCAAAAATTAATTAAAAATAATCATATTATACAGATTGAAACTAATGGCACTTTATTTTTAAATTTACCTCCTAAGGTTGAAGTTTGCTGCTCACCAAAAATTTCTAACGGTAAATATCATGACATTAGATCTGATTTATTGCCAAAAATTACTTTTTTTAAATTTTTAATCTCAGAATTTCAGGAGGGATATAATCAGGTTCCCGATTTAGGGCAAAAAAAACATAATATTCCAGTTTATTTACAAGCAATTGATGAATATAATGAAGATAAAAATCAAAAAAATCTCAAACTAACTCTAAAGCTTGCCAAAGAAAATGGCTGTCGCCTATCGCTGCAAACTCATAAAATATGGAGCATTGAGTAAACAAAAGTAGCCTCTAAAAAATTTAGTTGTAACTAGAGTAGCTCTTTTTGGAAATTTAATTTATGCACCCTAAAAATGTAAATCAGCAAACTCATCCATCTCAAAAATTGTTGCCATGTCTTTATCTCCACGACCACAAAGGTTAATAATAATAATTTGATCCTTTCGCATTTTTGGTGCCTGCTTTAGTAAGAATGCGACGGCATGAGAAGGCTCTAATGCTGGAATAATTCCTTCCATTTTGCTACAAATTTTGAAAGCTTCCAAAGCCTCCCTATCTGTTGCAGAAACATAATTAACGCGACCGATAGAATGCAAAAAGGCATGTTCTGGACCAATACCGGGATAGTCAAGACCAGCAGAAATTGAGTGAGCATCTAAAATCTGACCCTCATCATCTTGCAAAAAATAAGTTAAATTACCATGTAAAATAGCTTTTGAACCAGCAGTAATTGAGGCAGAATGTTCACCAGTTTCTACACCTAAGCCACCAGCTTCAACGCCAAAAATTTCAACCTCCTTATTATCGATAAAAGGATAAAATAGACCAATAGAATTTGATCCGCCACCAATACAAGCAATTAATGCGTCTGGCAAACGACCTTCAGCTTCTAGAATTTGCTCCTTTGCTTCATTACCAATTACTGAATGAAAATCACGAATCATAACGGGATAAGGATGTGGCCCCGCAACTGTACCTAGTAAATAATAAGTATCCTCACTATTAGAAGCCCAATCTTTTAAAGCTTCATTGATAGCATTCTTTAAACTCGCAGAGCCAGAAGAAACTGACACAACTTTAGCGCCAAGTAATTTCATGCGAAAAACATTATGTTTTTGCCTTTCAATATCTTTAGCCCCCATATAAATAACACAAGGTAGATCCAGTAAGGCGCAAATTGTTGCAGTTGCAACGCCATGTTGACCAGCCCCAGTTTCGGCAATTATTCTCTTTTTACCCATTCTTTTGGCCATCAAGGCTTGACCAATACAATTATTGATTTTGTGCGATCCTGTATGATTTAATTCATCTCTTTTAAAATAAATTTTAGCACCATTACAATATTTGGTTATTTTTTTTGCAAAATAAAGTGGCGAAGGACGACCGGCATAATATTTAAGATAATAATTAAACTCATCCCAAAAAGATTGATCATTCTTTACTTTTTTATAATGTTCTTCCAACTCCAAAACGGCTGGCATAAGAATTTCAGAAACAAACCTACCTCCAAATTCGCCAAATTTACCATTTTCGTCAGGATAACTATATGTCATATTTTAATAATCGAACATAGAGGTCTAAAGATCGACCCCCAAATTAATTGATTAGCTAACAACGGATTTAAGTTTTATTAATTAATAAAATTTAACTTTTCTAACTCCGAAATAAAATTCCGTCAGCAAAATCGAATGCACCAAATTATGGCGCTGTTTATTTTTAAGGAATAGTTGGGTCACTCCTGTGTTACTACTTTTTTGACTATGTTAGCGCCTCTAATTGCAAAATATAAATTGTGTGACGAGGAAGAGATGGCAATTCCAACATCTCCAACACCTATTTCTATCACCATTTAAAATAAGTTGCTGAGAGCTAATTGTTAGATCGTAAAAATCACCCTTATTTACACCAACTTGAGACAAAGACCCATTCCAAATAATAAGATATAATATAGATTTTAACTCCTTAAATTATTACCTTAATGAGGATTTATTTTAAAATTAAGCAATTTGAAGTCAAGCTATATCCGATTTAGATTTGCTAATAAAATCATCTATTTTCTGTAAAGTTATTTTTTTATAAAGATTCAATAGATTTTGACTTTATCTAAGTCTATTTGAGTTTTAACAGGTTGCGAAACAAATAATACGATTTTAGTCAAGGGTGAATGATCTCCAAATCATGCACTTCAATTTATCTCGATAATCTCTTTAAGCCCTCCTCTAAATCTTCCTTTAAATCCTCAACATCTTCAAGGCCAATATTGATCCTAGCAAAAGATCTATCTTGATATTTATTTTTAGTTACGGATCTTGCCCCATCGAGACCAAAAGGCAAAATCAATGATTCATAGCCACCCCAAGAGTAACCCATACCAAAATAATTTAAATTATCATAAAATGTTGACAATTTCTGGGCAGAGTATTTTTTATCAAACTGAATTGTGAAAAGACCTGCCGCACCCGTAAAATCTCTCTTCCAAATATCATGATATTCGTTAGATTCTAAAGCTGGATAAAATACTTTTGACAATTGAGGCATGCTTTCTAGCCATTTTGCAATCTCTAAAGCAGAATTCTGAGATTCTTTCATTCTGACCTTCATAGTTCTCATGCCACGAAGAGTTAAGTAAGCTGAAAATGGAGAAACTGCAGTTCCCAGAGTGCGATAGGTTGCGTGAATTCTATTATAATCCTCCTGCTCTTTGGCAATAACAGCTCCAATCATGACATCAGAATGCCCATTAATATATTTGGTTACCGCTAGAATTGAAATGTCAACATTGTTTTCAAAAGCCTTATAGTAAATTCCGCTAGACCAAGAATTATCTAAGATAGATTTAATATTATATTTTTTTGTAATAGCTGTGATAACCTTTATGTCAGCGATCTCAAAAGTTAACGAACCAGGACTTTCTAAAAAAATTAATTTGGTATTTTTTTGTATTAATTTTTCAATGTCAATTCCAATATCAGCGTCAAAATAAGTAACTTCAATACCAAAATTTTTAAGAAAACTACTAACAATATGACGAATTGGGTAATAGCAATTATCAGAAAGTAAAATATGATCACCCTGCTCAATATAAGATAGAATGGTAGTAGAAATTGCTGCCATGCCACAAGAGGTAATAATGGCGCCAAAACCATTTTCAATTTCAGCTAAAGAATTTTCTAAAGTAAAGTTTGTCTTACTGCCATATCTGCCATACTTTAATTTAGTGATATTAGCATCTTCATTTTCCGATTCCTTATCTAATAGATCTTGATATGTATCAAAAATAATAGTTGAGCTTTGATAGAGTGGGGTATTAACTACTCCAGATTGTTCGGAGGGATTGCGATAGGAGTGAATAATTCTTGTCGCTTCTCTTGCTTCTCTTTTCATCTGTTATATTAATTGTTAGTCGTAGATTTTATTTCAACCTGATATTTATTTCCTAAATATTTTTCTAATTTTAACCAAATTTCTGAATAAATATCATCTTGATACTCACTATCTAATTTTATTAACTTATTTTTATCGACCTCATTCTTGTTTGGTAAAACTATTTCATTTAATATTACTATATAATATACACCCTCAATCGTGTTAATAGCCCTAGAAACTCCACCCCTTTCTAAAGAAAATATTGTCGAAGTGAGATGTTCTGGATATAGCTGATTAGACCTCTTTACCAGTCTCTCCTTAGTAAACTCAAGATTATATTTTTTAGTTATTTTACTAATATTTTTTGGACTCTCTTTTAGTTCAGCTGATATATTGTGAGCCAAATCACTTAGAGCCGATTCCCTCCTTTCCTTTAATAAAAGATTTCTAATATCTCCCTCAACCTCTTTAAAAGATTTCTGCCTTTCGTCAGTTATTTTAGAAACAAATGCCAAGTAATAATTACCATCATCAGCAAAGATAAGCTCTGAAAATTGATCTTGATCTAAGAAAAATATATCTTCAATGTAATCTTTAATTTGATTATACTCAATTCTTACCCCCTTTTCACTTATCATGTCGATATTTATTGCCGGAAGCTTTTTAATTTTAGCAAAAGGAAATTTCCTTACAAAATCTGTTACTGAATCTAGTAACATTGACTCATCTTCTATTTTTGATATTGCTGCTTTTATAGCTTTGTTTGATTTATCCTTGAATAATTTATCTTCGATTTCTTTTTTTACATCTATAAAGGCCTTCTTTTTAGACCCAATGATATTGTCAACATAGACAATGTGATAACCATAGTCACTCTGCAAGATATCACTAACATCTTTTACCCCTAATTGAAAAACTTTATCAGAGATTTTTTCAGGCAATTCACTCTTAATAACAGTGAGAATAAGCTCGTTTTCATCCTTACCAAACAGTTCTTTAGCATTCTTCTTAAACTGAGGTTTAATATTTTTATTTTTATTAATTTTACTTAGAAATTTTTTAGCGTTAGAGAGTTCGGGAAAAAATATGTTATATAATTTTCTTTTTTCAGGGATAATATATTTATTATTATTATTTTTATACTCTAATAAAGTCTCATTTTTAGTTATTTTAATATCAGATAGAAGGGAGTTTTTTGATATTGAGATTATAGAAACATCTCTCAACTCATCAAACTTATATTTATCTTTATTATTATTATAAAACTCTTCTATCTCTAAAGTTTTAATCTCCGGAATATTTTTTAGATTTGATTGAGAAATTTTTAATAAGGATATTTTCCTTTTTTGATTTTGAAATTGATATCTCTTTGTCAAGAGATCCTGATCAACCTTCATATCTTGAATATCTAAGGCTGAAAATATGATATTAGACGATATTTTAAAATTTAACTCATCAAGATATCTTTCACTATTTAGATTATTAATTCTTAAGAAAGATTGAAATCTTGCCTTATCGAAATCACCGTCAGAATTTTTAAATTCTACTTGATCCAGAATTTGTTTAATAGCTAGGTCACTATTTAAATCTAAATCCATTTCAGAAATTAAATTTTTTAGAATCTCTTCTGATACAATTTGTTGCAAAACAATATTACGAAAATTTTCAGAATCAATATATTCCAAGAGTTCCGGGGTAGGGTTTTTGCCATATAAGTTGTATTTCTTAGCTTCCAACTTTCTTTCAAAATTAATTTGATTAATTTTCTTACCATTTATTTTTGCAACCCAAGAATTATTGCTTTCAAAAACCAGGTCACTAACGCCAAATGTAATAAAACTAAGTCCAACAAAAGATAGAAATACCTTGAAAAATATGTTATTTGTTAAGTTGCGAAATTTTTCCATAATGTAAATATTATTAATAGCCAGTTAAGGAGCCTCTAAAAAAACCTGCCCATGTATTTTCGTAGTCACTTCTTTACTTAAATTTATCTTTTTTAAGTAGTACCTAAGTTCATTATTTTTTGACACAACAAATTATAGGCTAAGAATATCTAAACCATGATCACTTTAAAATCCTCAGAGGATCCTTAGCTTTATTTATCTTTAAGTATTGCAGCATTCTTAACTTTATACAAAAATGATATAATTATTTTATTGGTAAGACTAGAGTAAAATTACTTTCACCCCTCTTAATAATTAAAAATACTCCTTCTTTTTGATTTTTTTGTGATTTTGCGACAATCTTATTCAGCGACTTAACCGATTTCAACTTAACTTGATTTATAGATAGTAAAATATCTCCCTTTAAAATACCTTTAGATTCGGCGATACTATTATCCTTGAGGTTTTCCACTAACAAGCCATCTGTATCTTTGTCGTCAACCTCTTTTAGACTCATTCCAAAAATATTAAAATCAATCTCTGCGATTTTTTCTTTTTTACCCTCCTCTTCCAATTTCTCTATTCTTACTGTTGCATTCTTCTTTTTTCCTAACCTAATGATACCTACCTCAACTTTTGTTCCAATTTTTGTTTTACCAACTATCATTGGTAGCTCCTTCATTTTTACAATCTTCTTATCATTAAACTTAAAAATAATATCACCTGGTAAGACGCCACCCTTATCTGCAGGACTACCCTCAAAAACCTTAACAACCATTGCCCCCGAAACTTCTTTTAGATTAATTGATTCTGCAATTTCTTGGGTAATTTTTTGAACGGAAACTCCTAAATATCCACGCTTAATAGATCCATTTTTTTTGAGCTCTCTAACTACGTCTTTAGCAATGTCAGAAGGTGTAGCAAAGCCAATACCGATATTACCTCCAGAAGGAGAATAAATTGCAGTTGCAATGCCAATCACCTCGCCAGAAACATTAAATAATGGACCGCCTGAATTACCCTTATTAATAGCGGCATCGGTTTGAATAAAATCATTAATTTGACCGGCACTAATATCGCGACCATGTGCAGAGATTATTCCAGCAGATACTGAGCCGCCAAGTCCAAAAGGATTTCCAACCGCAATTACCCACTCACCTATCTTACTCTTAGATGACTCCCCAAATTTAGCAAATTCTAACTTTTGCTTAACATTTATCTTTAAAAGAGCTATATCCGTCTTCTCATCAGAGCCAATTAATTTTGCTTCTATTTTTTCCCCCTCCTGAAGAGAAATAAAAATTTCATCTGTACCATCTATAACATGATTATTAGTAACAATGTAACCATCTTCTGAAATTATAAAGCCAGATCCAGATGAGTAATATTCCTGCTCTGAGTATCCCCTCTTATCAAGAAGGTCTTTTAAATTTTCAGACATTGACCCTTCTGGAAGAATTTTTAAAATTTCTTCTACATCTTGAGATGATTTATTAATATTTTTTTTTGTAGTGGAAATGTTAACTATTGTTGGTAATAATTTTGGAACTATTTCTGAAAAATCAACAAGCCCAGCCTTAATTAGTCCTCCTTTTTTTTCTTTTGGTAGAGAATTTTTAACTGATTTGTCGCCAGCCAAAATGTTATTAGAAAATAATAAGATAAATATTAGTGGTAATAATTTTATCATGACTTATTTAGAGAAATATTTAAAAAACTCATTATTTGGAGAGATGATAACAGAACTATTTTCAGACTGAATAGCTACTTTATAAGCTTTCATAGAGCGATAAAAATCAAAAAACTCTGGATCTTTAGAGAAAGCTTTGGCAAAAATCTTATTAGACACCGCCTCACCCTGACCTTTTAAAATATTAGATTTTTTATCAGCTTCTGACAAAATTACCACCACCTCTCTATCAGACTTAGCTTTAATTCTAGTAGCTTTTTCAAAGCCTTCAGCTCTTATCTCCCTAGCCTCTTTTTCTCTAGCTGTTTGCATTCTACGATAAATCGCCTCAGAATTTTCTTTTGGCAAGTTCCCGCGAACAATTCTGACGTCAATAATTTCAATACCAAAAGTTTTGCTTTCCTCTGCTAAAATTTCTTTAATTTTGGACATTATAACAGATCTTTTGTCAGAAAGAAGGTCGTGCAATGGAAATTCGCCAATAATTTGACGAAGTGAGGAGTCAAAAATAGCACCAAGCCTTTTTTCGGCATTATCTTTATTTTGAACACTGATGTAGAACTGTAAAGGATCTATAATTTTATACTTAGTAAAAGCATCAATGATCAATCTTTTTTGATCTAGAGCTATAACCTCCTGCTCGTCAATAGCTAAATCTAATATTCTTTTCTCAAAAATTACTACATTTTGAATAAAAGGAATTTTAAATTGCAGGCCAGACTCTTTGATTGTTCTCTTTTCCTCACCAAATTGTAGAACAATAGCGGACTGCCTTTGGTCTAAGATAAAAGTAGAATTGATAATTACAAAAAAAGTAATTACTAAAAATATAGCGTATTTATGTAAATTTTTCATTATCTTTTATTTAATTCATTGATTGGTAAAAAAGGAATCATCCCAGATTTTGAAACATCCTGATCAATAATAATTTTATTGGTATCTTTGTAAATTTTTTCCATTGTCTCAAGATATATCCTTCTTCTTGTAACTCTCTTAGCTCTAGCATATTGACGATAAACAGCATTAAAGCGACTAGCTTGACCTTCGGCTTTGGCAATCACTTCAGATTTGTAAGCCTCAGCTTCTTGAATTTTCTTTTCAGCCTTACCTCTGGCATCAGGAATTATAGAATTGCTATAAGCTTCAGCTTTGTTGATTTCCTTTTCCTTGTCGGCTCTTGCGGTTTGCACATCACGAAAAGAATCAATTACCTCGCTCGGAGGATCAACTCTTCGAAGTTGTATTAAATTAATACTAACTCCAGCTCCGTAAGAATCTAAAACCTCTTGTAATCTTGTTTTTGCAGAAGATTCGATTTGTTTTTTACCATCAGAAAGAGCGCTAACAATTGGTGTTTTTGCAATAACCTCTCTCATAGCACTTTCTGCAGCCTTTCTAACGGCCACAACAGGACTCTCTAGATTAAAGACAAAATCCTTAATGTTGCTAATTTTCCACTGCACCTCAAAATCAATATCAACTATGTTTTCATCACCAGTAAGCATTAAAGTATCTACTGGGCGGTAAGATCTTTTTTGAGAATAGAACGGATTACGAGAGGTGCCATTATCTGCAGAAGATGCTGAAAACTTTTCAGTGTTAATTTTGGAGACGCTTTTTTTAATAACGCGACCTAATGGATACGGAATATGATAATTAAGACCAGGCTTGACAGTCTTGTGATATTTGCCAAATAGTAAAACCAGGCCATTTTGATCAGGATTTACCTTAAAGATGCCAGAGGCAAGCCAAAGAGAGATAACAGCTAAAATAATAATTCCAAATAAAGATTTTTGCATAGGATTATCATCTTTAGGAGATTTTCCACCCCCAGAATCATTTCCGCCAAATAATTTTTTTAAAAATTCTTGCGATCCAGATAGTAAATCCTCTATACTTGGTTCATTTGATTTTTTATTATCAGATGTTTTTTTATTACCTCCATCGTAAGAACCCCAAGGGTTATCATTTTTTAATTTAGAAAAATTCATAATATGATTTTATTTATATATCGGATGATATGATTAATGTAATAATAAATTGCTATTTTACAAGAAGTAAATTAGGGGCGCCTCTGAATTATTCTATAATAATTATATTTTGTAGGTATTTTTAGTCTATATAAGTGCTGCTGCATATATATTGTTATATTGTTATTGATTATTGAAAAATAATTATGCTTGGGTTAAGATAATTTATCTTTAACCAAAAATAATATCAATTATCATTTTAAAAAAACAAATATAGCAAAATATTTTCGAAATAAAATTAATGTGAAAATATGAGACATTTTTATATAGCCTTGAGGATTTTTGATAAATCTTGGTCAAAATTAGATGAAGTTAAATTTTTTAATTCTTTTTAAAACTCTTTAACAATGATAAATAATAAATAATAAATACTTAAAATAGATAATAATTATGACACAAAAAAATAGAGCCGTAACAATAGCATATGGTGACGGAATAGGTCCAGAATTAATGGAATCTACAATTAAAATTTTACAAGCAAGTGGTGCAAAATTACATTTTAATGTAATTGAAGTAGGTAAAGAAGTTTATGAAAAAGGTTTTAATTCTGGCTTAATGCCTTCTGCCTGGGAAGAGTTAAGGAATACTAAAATTATGCTTAAAGCTCCTATAACCACTCCTCAGGGAAGTGGTTACAAAAGTCTTAACGTTACTCTTCGTAAAAAGTTAGGATTATATGCTAATGTTCGTCCAGTTACCTCACTCTATCCCTATGTTAACACTAAACATGAAAAGATGGATGTAGCTATTATACGTGAAAATGAGGAAGATTTGTATATGGGTATTGAACATAAGCAAACCGCTAACTCTCAGCAATGTTTAAAATTAATTACCAATAGCGGTAGTGAAAAAATTATTCGCTATGCTTTTAAGTATGCTATTAAAAATAATCGTAAAAAAGTTACTTGCTTTTCAAAGGACAACATTATGAAAATTACTGATGGCGCTTTTCATAGAATATTTGACGAAGTAGCAAAAGAATATTCTGACATTGAGGCAGAGCATTACATCATTGACATTGGATCTGCAAGATTAGCTGCTAAGCCAGAAATCTTTGACGTAATTGTAACCAGCAATTTATATGGCGATATTATTTCCGATATTGCCGCCGAAGTTGCTGGCTCTGTGGGCTTAGCAGGTTCAGCCAATATTGGTGCTGAATATGCTATGTTTGAAGCGATTCACGGTTCCGCCCCAACAATTGCCGGACAGAACAAGGCAAACCCAACCGGCCTTATTCAGGCTGCAATTATGATGCTTGTTCATATTGGTCAAATAGAGACTGCAAATAATATCAGAAACGCTTTATTTAAAACCATTGAAGATGGTATTCACACTTATGATATTTATAATGAAGGAACTAGTACTGAAGAGGTGGGCACTAAAGAGTTTTCTGATGCGGTAATTTCAAGGTTAGGACAAGTCCCAATAAAATTACCGATTGCTAACTTTAAAGAAGTTTTGGAAAATCCTGTCAAAAAACCTAATATTTATAAGGAGGAGATTGCAAAAGATAAAAAACTTATTGGCTTTGATTTATTTCTTGATTGGCAAAACGAGTTTGACGATTTAATTTCTTTAATTAATAAAATTGAAAGCGAAAAATTAGAAGTTAAAATTATTACTGCTAAAGGTCTAATTATGTGGCCTGTAATTGATAAACAAGATCAGAATATCTATCCAAAAGGTCAAACGATTTTAAGATTTATTGGTAAGGGTATTTCTGGTAAGTCAAGCAATCAAATTATCGACACAAAAAAAACTATTACGCATAATGATATTATCGAAATGCTTAAAATCTTTGCTGACAAAGAGGTTGATTTTGTTAAATATGAAGGTCTTTACACTTTTAGTGGTAAGGCTGGATATAGCTCTGCACAAGGAGAGTGAAAACTGAAAAATTTAATCTATTTTTAAAACAAACAGAGTCTGCACTAACTGATTATAATTTTTATTTACAGTCATTTTCAGCTATTGCGTCGATTCTAACTGCCATCTTATTTTATAAAATAATTAAATATTTTTTTCGGTCAAAATGGAAGGAGGTTGCAGAAAAAAAAAGCAGCCTCCTTAAAAATCAGACTTCTTTTGAAGATAATATTCAAAAATTATTAATTAAATATTTTACTCCATTATTCTTACCAGCGACAATCTTGGTTGCCTTATTCTTAGGTATGACTATTTTTTCTATATTTTTTGGAGAAATAATAGTATTCCATGCCGTAATTCAGTTAGTTGCCTTATTCTTATTTTTAAGATTTATTAGAATAATCTCTGTAAGCACTTTTATTGCTAATGTTCTTGGTATTTTCTTGGTACCAATCGTGATTTTAAATTTTATTGGCCTGTTAGATGCTGCAACATCTTATTTAGACCAATTTACTTTAAGTGTTGGGCAAATTCACATATCTATTTATAGTATTTTACATTCTATAATTACCCTCATTACTGCATTTTGGTTTTCCCGCCTAGTATCTAAAAATATTAAATCATTTATTAACAAGAACCGCACTATTAGGTCAACTACCAAAGGTATTTTAACTAAAGTAGTTGATATTGTTATATATTTAATAATATTTGGTATCTTAATGAAAGTTTTCGGTTTCGACATGACTACTTTTGCGGTATTTAGTGGTGCAATTGGTGTTGGTCTTGGTTTCGGCTTACAAAAGATTGTTGCTAATTTTGTTGGCGGTATGATTCTTCTTTTTGAAAAATCAGTTGAAATTGGCAACGTAATTGAGCTTGAAGATGGGGCAATTTATGGTAAAGTAGCTTATTTTGGGGGTAGATATACCCTAATTGAAACCATGGATGGTAAGGAGATCATGGTTCCAAATGAGGATCTTATAACCAAGAAGGTTGTAAACTTGACCTATAGTAATAATAAGGCTCGAATCGAGGTTGATGTTAACGTTGATTTTGATGCAGACCTTAATAAGGTTCAGGATTTAATTGTAAATATTGCCAAAGATCACCCAAGCTGCTTAAGATTTCCCGAAGCAAAATGTCATATTTACAAATTCGATGATTACGCAATAAAACTTCGTCTATTCTTTTGGATTAGCGACGTTTCTGATGGGGTTTATGAACCAAGAAGTGAGGTAATGGTTAAAATTTGGAATATTTTAAAAGAAAACAATATCAAAGTTCCTTACCCAAAAAGAGATATTTCTAAGTATGTTAATTAAATTAATGTCATAATCTCACCTAATAAATATATGAGGATGAGCTTTGATATTGCGCCAATTATTAATTTTAACTAATTTTTAAGTTGAAAAATTTATAATTTCATGTACAATGAGGTATTATATAAATATTTTTACTAGATACGCGCTCTCAATGTTCATTTAAAAAATAAACAATATGGCAAAATATCTTAAGATAAGATTCGGTAAATACATAAGAGAAATATTTATAGATTTCATTACTAAATTTTAGTCAAGATTAGATAAAACTAGATTTTTTACAGTGTTTTGTATGATATTTATAGATAAATAACTGAATTAATGGAAAATTATAAACTGCTAGACGTTCTAGAATTATTTAACTTACCTTTTAACGACCTCATCTTTAGGTCTGCCACAATTCACAGAAAAAATAATAATCCAAATCAGGTTCAAGTTAGTAGTCTTTTAAGTATTAAGACGGGATCTTGCCCTGAGGACTGTAAATATTGCCCACAATCATCCCATTATAATAGCGGATTAAAAAAAGAGCCTTTTATGGACCTTGAGGAAGTAGTAAAACATGCCAAAAAAGCTAAAGATTCTGGCGCCAGTAGATTTTGTATGGGTGCGGCATGGAGAAATCTAAATGATCGCGATCTTGATAAGGTTTGTGATATGATTAAGGAGGTTAATAAATTAGGCCTTGAAAGCTGCGTTACTCTTGGCATGATTAATGGTGCGCAGGCCGAAAAATTAAAAGATGCTGGTCTCGATTACTATAATCACAACATAGATTCTTCTGAGGAATTTTATAAAACAATCATCACGACTCGTAAATTTGAGGATCGCCTCAATACTTTAAAAAATATTGAAGATGCAAAAATTAATGTCTGTTCTGGCGGTATTGTTGGTATGGGTGAATCAAGAGAAGATAGAGCTAAAATGTTGATGATCTTAGCGTCGCTGCCAAATCCGCCAAAATCAGTGCCAATTAATATGCTAGTTAAAACTAATAATAGTCCACTAAGTGAAGCAGAGGATATTGATCATTTTGAATTTATTAAGACAATTGCGGTTGCAAGAATTTTAATGCCAACCTCTGCAGTTAGACTTTCAGCAGGTAGAAGTGAGATGAACGAACAAACACAGTCACTGTGTTTCTTAGCCGGTGCTAATTCAATCTTTTATGGTGAAAAATTATTAACAACTGAAAATCCAGAAATAAAAGAGGATAAGGATCTTTTTAAAAAATTAGGTATTCAAGCGGTTTAAAAAGCCTTTTATGCAGCCGGCTTTATAATTTAGACGCCTTATTTTTTAGACAATTACTTACTCCAATATGCGTATATTGCAAAAAAATTGTAAGATGTTGCTTAAAAACTAAGTTAGTCCAATTACATGAATTTCTTTTAAGTTTTAACGCTCTCATAGAGGGTAAATTAAATAAATATGTCGTCACCAATTATTACAAAATTAGTTCAAAAGAGAGAAGAGTCAAGAATGGGTGGTGGTCAAAAAAGAATTGACATTCAGCATTCGAAGGGAAAGTTAACTGCCAGAGAAAGAATTGAGGTTTTATTAGATCCTGGATCTTTTGAGGAATGTGGACTTTATGTCGAGCATCGTTGTTCTGATTTTTCTATGGAGGATAAAAAGCATGCCGGTGATGGTGTAGTAACAGGTCAAGGAACAATAAATGGTCGTTTAGTATTTTTATACAGTCAAGATTTTACTGTCATGGGAGGTTCTCTTGGTGAAGCTCATGCTAAAAAGATTTGTAAAATTATGGACAGGGCCATGAAAGTTGGCGCTCCAATTGTTGGTATTAATGATTCTGGGGGAGCTAGGATTCAAGAGGGGGTAGATTCTCTTGCTGGTTATGGTGAAATTTTTCAAAGAAATGTAGATGCTAGTGGTGTTGTACCTCAAATTTCATTAATTTTAGGCCCTTGCGCCGGTGGTGCAGTATATTCTCCAGCACTTACTGATTTTATTTTGATGGTTGAGGGATCTTCCTACATGTTTGTAACTGGTCCAGATGTTGTAAAAACAGTAACTCACGAAATAGTTACAGCGGAAGAGCTTGGTGGTGCAAAAGTTCACGCTTCAAAAAGTGGAGTTGCCCACGTAACTTTTAAAAATGATATCGAGGCTCTTTTGCAAGCTAGGAGGTTAATTAACTTCTTACCAACCTCTAATCAGACTCCTATTCCTGAGATTCCAACTGAAGATGGTCAAGACAGGGTTGATATCTCATTAAACACTTTAGTTCCTGAAAATCCAAACCAGCCTTATAATATGAAAGAGTTGGTTGAAAAAATTCTTGATGAAGGTGATTTTTATGAAATTCAGCCAAATTATGCTAACAATATTATTGTTGGCTTTGGTCGCTTAGAAGGATCAACTGTTGGCGTTGTTGCTAATCAGCCTATGAATCTCGCAGGATGTCTTAATATTGAAGCTTCAGCAAAAGCTGCTAGATTTATTAGATTTTGCGACGCTTTTAACATCCCCATCTTAACATTTGTTGATGTACCAGGATTTTTGCCTGGAACTGACCAAGAGCATAATGGTATTATTAAGCATGGTGCCAAATTGCTTTATGCCTATGCCGAAGCAACTGTGCCAAAAATTACTGTTATTACCAGAAAATCTTACGGCGGAGCTTATATCGTAATGAACTCTAAACACTTAAAAGGTGATGTAAATTACGCTTGGGCTAATGCTGAGATTGCGGTTATGGGTCCAGAAGGTGCCGTGGAAATTGTTTTCAAAAAAGAAGCGTCCGACCCTGATTTAAAAAATAAAAAAATTGCAGAATATCGTGAAAAGTTTGCCTCGCCCTTTGTTGCTGCTTCTAGAGGCTTTATAGATGAAGTCATTAGACCTCAAAATACAAGAAAAAGAATCTGTAAATCATTACAAATTCTCAAGAATAAGAAAGAGAGTAAACCGTGGAAAAAGCATGATAATTTACCGTTGTAAATTAATTTAAAGGTAAGCAATATATAAAGATGAACTTAATTATTGATGACGTACGGATCGCTTATGATAGAATTAAAGGTCATATAGTTAAAACTCCAATTATTACTAACGAACTCCTAAATAACGAAATTGGAGCCAATATATTTTTTAAATTAGAAAATCTACAGAAAACTGAGTCTTTCAAAATTAGAGGTGCAACAAATAATTTACTTGCTTTTCATCAAAAAAATGGCAAATTTCCAGACAAGATAACGACCACCAGTTCTGGTAATCACGCTATTGCTATAGCCTATCTGTCAAAAAAATTTGGTATCAAGGATTCAATTATTTTTATTGACAAAGATGCGGCAAAAATAAAAATTGAAGAAAGCAGGAAATATCAATCGCAAGTTATTGTTACAGAGAGTAAGTTAGAATCTAATATTCTTGTTAATCAGAAGGTTGCTGAAGGGTATTATATGTGTAATTCTTATGGAGACGAGGATGTGATATTAGGTCAAGCAACCGCTACTTTTGAGGCTATAAACCAAATTGATGAAGAGATTGATGCAATTTTTACTCCTTGTGGAGGGGGGGGTTTGGTTTCTGGCGCTTATATTGTTGCTAGCGGACTTTCTTATAGTCCAAAAGTTTTTGCTGTTGAGCCAGAAAATGCTAATGACGCTCAATTGTCCGTTAGAAATAATAAAATTTATAAATTTACCAAGACTCCCAAAACTATTGCTGACGGCGCTAGAACTCTATGTATTTCTGACAAAACCTTTCCTTACATCAAGAAGTTGGATAATATCTATACTGCAAGTGATGATGAAATTATGTTTTGGCATAAAAAATTAACTAATTTACTTAGTATGAAGATTGAGCCGACTGCTGTTTTAGCTTTAGTTGGTGCTAAGAAGTTTGCTGAAGAAAGTAAGAGTAGAAAAAATATTTTAGTTATATTATCTGGTGGCAATGTTGGTCAAAATCTTTAATTTTACACCTCTAAATGTGACATCCTTGTCAGTTAAAATCATTAAACCACAAGTGGTATCTTCAGGAGTTACGTAAATTATTCCGGCACCATAACCTACAATAGTAGAATCAATTCAGGAAATAAATCAAACTTCACTTGTCTAACTGGATGTCAAGATGGATCAACTGTACCAAAATATTGGTTTGAAATCTCAAATGTAGCATTTATTGTTCAAACAGAAGGTACTTGTGATTTGAAACCTTAAGATATTCACACTACTCATGCATCTTGTACATACGACTTTATACCAATTCCCACCTTTAAAGCAGTTTTTTTCGAAATATTTTGTTCATAAATTATTAAAAAATGCCCGCCCTATGTTAATAGGGTGTAAGGCTTTTTGATGATTTAAGGATAAAATATTTCGAAAAAATCTGCCTTAACTTGTATATTTTAAAGATGGGAATTGGTATTAGTCAAGTATTTGAGGGACAAATAACCAATATAGAGAGTCTATTGTAAGGAGTTTCAATTCCTACTAATGTAGATATATCAAGTTGGGATGTAAAAATAATAATTTTTCTCCTAAAATATTTCGACCTAAATGGTCAATTGTAAAGTTTAGATACTCTTGGGTAAAATATTACTTTAGGTTTAATTGTGCAATAAAGCCTTATTTATCCTAAAAAATATTGACAAGTTGAATAAATTATTGATAATTAGTTGTTACTATAGTGTCAAAATTTATCTCTAATTTAGAGATATTTAAGTTACTTCGAAGACTAAAATTACTACAGAAAATAAACAACTATTTTACAGAATATGGTACAATTTACGCTTCCACAAAATTCAAAAATTGATAAAACATCTGGTACAAAATTTGAGTCAAAAACAAAATCTGACAATATGAAGGTGGTTCAGATTTATCGTTATAACCCGGAAGATGACAAAAACCCCTATATTGATGAGTTTGAAGTTGATCTTACTAAGTGCGGGCCAATGGTTCTCGATATTTTAATTAAAATTAAATCTGAACAAGATAGTTCGGTCGCCTTTAGAAGATCTTGTCGCGAAGGTATTTGCGGTTCTTGCTCTATGAATGTTGATGGCACTAACACTCTTGCTTGTATTAAGCCTATTTCCGAATGTAAGGAAGCTATTAAAATTTTTCCACTACCTCATATGCCAGTTATTAAGGATTTAGTTCCCGACTTAACACATTTTTATGATCAATACAAGTCAGTTGAACCTTGGCTACAAGCTCCTGAACCAGAAAATAAATTACAAGAGAGGCTGCAATCACCAGAAGAACGTAAAAAGATAGATGGGCTTTATGAGTGTATTTTATGTGCATGCTGCTCCACTTCTTGCCCTAGCTATTGGTGGAATGGTGATGAATATTTGGGTCCTGCAACTTTACTACAATCTTATCGATTCTTGGCTGATTCTCGCGATGAAGCATCTTCTAAAAGGCTGGAAGATCTTGAGGATCCATTCAAATTATATCGCTGTCATACAATTATGAATTGTACCAGTACCTGCCCTAAAGGTCTAAATCCCGCTAAGGCAATTGGCTCAATTAAAGGAATGATTGTTGAGAATAAAAATAGCTAGGATATTTTAAGATTAAAATTGTTAAAAAATGACTACCCTATGGTAATAAGGTGCAAGGCTTTTTGATGATTTAAGGATAAAAAGATTTCGAAAAAATCTGTCTTAACTTGTATATTTTAAAGATGGGAATTGGTATAATACAGCATTTAGGTAAATTAGTTTGGGTCAGAAATTTATTATTAAATTTACGCTTAATATCGCAATATATTTAGCTAAATTTTATGATAATTTTTTGGCCAAAAATAAGAAGAATAAATTCCCAATTATAGATGAGCTTTGGTATCAGTACTAATCGTCGATCTTAAGAGCAGATATGAAGGCGCTATTTGGAATAGAGATATTACCAATTTCACGCATTTTTTTCTTACCTTTCTTTTGTTTATCAAGTAACTTTCTTTTTCTAGAAACGTCTCCACCATAACATTTAGCCGTTACATCCTTCCTCATCGCTGATACCGTTTCCCTAGCAATAATTTTACCACCAATTGCTGCCTGAATTGCAACCGTAAACATTTGTTTTGGGATTAATTCTTTTAATTTAGAACAGAGTGCTCTACCCCTAAAGTCTGCCTTAGATTTATGAACAATAATTGACAAAGCATCAACAGATTCAGAATTAACTAAAATTGTTAATCTAACTAATTGACTCTCCTTGTAACCACATTCATCAAAATCAAAACTAGCATAGCCCTTGGAATAAGATTTTAACTTATCATAAAAATCATAAACAATTTCATTCAGTGGTAGTTTATAAGTAAGCATAGCGCGAGAACCAACATAAGTTAATCCTTCTTGAATACCCCTCTTATTAGTGCATAATTTTAAAATATCACCCAAATATTCATCCGGAGTCATGATTGTTGCCACAATCCACGGTTCTTCTATAAAATCTATATGAACAGAATCTGGCATTTGAGATGGGCTATGAACTAACAAAGTATCAACCCTCTCCTCCTTTGGCAAATTTCGTGATTTAGTATGATAAATTTTATAAATTACCGATGGCGCAGTTGTTATTAAGTCTAAACCAAATTCTCGATCCAGCCTTTCTTGAATGATCTCTAGATGCAGCAAGCCCAAGAATCCGCAGCGATACCCAAGACCTAAGGCGGTTGAACTTTCGGCTTCAAACTCAAAACTAGCATCATTAAGGTGTAACCTTTCTAAAGAGTCTCGAAATTTATCATAATCAGAAGCATCGGTTGGATAAATTCCACAAAAAACCACTGGTTTGTTTTGCTTAAAGCCAATAAGAGGCTTAGTTTCTTCATCTCCCATCAATATAGCTGTGTCACCAACCTTGCAATCAGATAATTTTTTAATATGAGCATTAATAAAGCCAATTTCGCCGGCCCCTAATTCACTAGAATTTTGTTTGTGAGGTAAAAAATACCCAACATCCTCAACAAGATAGCTGGCACCAGTTTGCATCATGGTTATTTTTTGACCCTTCTTAATAGATCCAGAAATAATTCTAACTAAAATAATGACACCAAGATAAGAATCATACCAACTATCAACAAGTAGTGCTTGTAATTTATTACTTTGTGATGTTGCCGGTGCTGGTAATTTTTTTACTACAGCCTCTAGAACATCTTTAATTCCAAGTCCAGTTTTAGCAGAAATTGCAATCGCTTCACTAGCGTCAATCCCGATTACTTCTTCAATCTGTTGTTTTACTCTTTCTGGATCGGCAGCTGGTAAATCAACCTTATTTAGCACTGGAATAATTTCATGATTTTCATCAATTGCTTTGTAAGCATTAGCTAAGGTTTGAGCTTCAACACCTTGACTAGCATCTACTACTAGAATTGAACCTTCGCAAGCAGAAAGAGAGCGACTAACCTCGTAAGAAAAATCAACATGACCAGGAGTGTCCATAAGGTTTAAAATGTAATCCTCCCCATCATCAGCCTTATATTTTAAACGAACTGTTTGGGATTTAATGGTTATACCCCTTTCTTTTTCAATATCCATTGAATCTAGCATCTGCTCGGTAATATCACGATCTGCAACCGCTCCACAATCTTGAATTAAACGATCAGAAAGTGTTGATTTTCCATGATCAATATGAGCAATGATTGAGAAGTTGCGGATATTAGAAAGGTTTGCCATTATTATCATTATTTGGTGTTAGAGTCGGATTTATTTTTCCATCGCTAGGATTTATTTTTCCATCGCTAGGATTTATTTTTTCATCGCTAGAACCGTCTTGTCTATTATAATATTTTGATTCTTGCGCAGTCCTAGAGGTTGTAAGACCTCTACCAACTTTGTGACCTACTGTCTCTTGTAACGCATTAAATGCAGCTTTAAGAGGATTATTATCATCCCTATTTCTCATATTATCTTTTAATCTATTGATTTCCATTCTACCCTCTTTGCTATTGACATCCATTCCCATACCTTTTACCTGCTCTTTAGCATCATCATCTCGATTTTTCTCTGAAATAAATTGATCACCTCTGGTCTCTGTTAACATCTTAAATTGTTTTTCACCTTCAGTCGTACTGCGGTCAATACCCATCTCCTTAGCCTTATTATTTATCGCTTCATCCCTTCCTTTTTGCATCTTACGCTTGTCATTATCTGTTAATTTTTTTATATCACGATCTTTTAGATATTTCTTATCCGCATCATCACCAGCACTTCTGAGGGCAAGTTTTTGTGATCTATTCTTAATAAGTTCTTTTTTCTGATTTTCGTGTCTTTTGTCAGAGATTTTACCATAATCAAAATGCTTATCAAGAAACTCATCCCTTCTTTTCTCGAAGCGCTCTCCAACTCCTGTCTTCTTTAAAATAGAGTGGCCAGCAGCAGTGACTGTCATTTTAGCAGATTTCATGGCGCTATAAATCTGTGAGGCATATACATTACCCTTCTGAATAGCTATGTTACCAACAATTGTGTTACTAACTTTGGTTGATACCTCTATAAAATCATACATCATTTTACACATAAAACAAATAAAAATAATAGCAACTAAATGTGGCACACCACTAATTAAAGACGGATCCGAAGGGCTCATTCCTATGCCGGTGCCAGGTAAGGACCAGAATTCAAACACAGGACCAATACCAACTATAGGAACAGACCATACAGTACCCCAACATACTCTGTAATTAAAATTAAGCCTAAATAATTCATATATTATACCATTAAAAAAACTTAAAAATAATATAATTAAAACCTGCTGCAACCCCAGACCAAGTAACTGCTCATACCAATTTTTAAAGAATCCCTCACCTATCTTAAAAAATTTTAATATGATGAAGATTGGACCATATAATAAAAGTATGGATATTAAGGATTGAGCTATAAGAAAGAATGATATTGAAACAAAAAATGCTTGCAGATACTTTATTATTGCCCAGTAAATAAATATAACATATATTATGCCGAAAAAATTATTAAATATTATACCTAATATTTTTTTATGTATCGTATCCTCAAACAACATTTTGAACATCATGTCGCTAGATTTAAATAATATCCACTTATCACTAAAATCCTTATTTCTTATGGCGCTTAATATTTCAGGATCTCTATCAAAAGTACTGCTCATCAAAAAGGTTATATAATCTATTCCACCCTTAGTTGTGTCAACAAAGAAAGTCTTGTACCAATACCAACTATCTGGACTAATTAACAGATATATAATAGCAATTTTAAGTACCATTGCCATCAAATCCTTCTGCTTCATATCTGATGTACCAATAAAATAACCTATGCCATAAAAAGTTACAAGCAGTATAGAAAGCAACTGAACTAATTTGATAAAAAGATCATTGTGAACTGTGTTAACATAAACCCTCTCTACATAGCCACTCTTTGTTTCGGTACCATCAAGAAAATCTAAAATAGGAGATATTATTCCAGAAACAATTCCGCGAGTATCTGGCCCATTATCAGTTGATACCCTTACGGTAACTTTATAAGATCCAGAATTACCAAAGTTAAATCCACTACAAATTTTATGATCTCTGCATACTGGTGACAGTTGCTGACAAAAAGAGTCTGGTGTCGTTTCTACTAACTTTCCTGCTACACACGCATCACCGACCGTGCTGTCATCATTGCAACATCCGTTATTAATTTCTGTGTAACCTGCTTGGCAATAAGTATCTTCATAATATGGATTATCAATCAATTTACCATTACAGCATGGTTCACCAATACCATCGCAAGATGAATCAGGATTGCAAGTTTTACTGGTATTATTATGATTTATTTCATCAATAAAACAATTATTATCCGATGTATATTGTTGATTTGGATTATATATATTAAAAGCAAGGTACAATTCGTCATCCTTACTATCCTCATTTCTACCTCCATGCATGTAATAATCCTTATATGTAGAAGAGCTTATATCTTTTAAAGTTCCTGATTTTGTAAAACCATAATTATTACCATGATTTTTATCATCTTTGATAATTATTTTTTTAAAAGATGATGTACTATTGCAATTAGTGTCTTCGTTATCACAAAGTACAATTTGCAAATTCTCTCCATTTGAAAATGAGGAGGAGGGTTTAAGGTCGATTTGAAATCCATTTGACCCACTATAGACTATAGGTGCATTCAAATTAGAAAAGAAGGTAGTATCTATTGTAGGAATAATATAGTTCTTACCATCTAAAAATAAAAATTTTATTCTACCTGATTTTGGAAAAGAAATTAGGCTAGTAGGGGATAGTTTATACATACCATAATCATTCTTACTCTCTGTTAATGTAAGATAATTACCAACAGCTGATGA
>CAJQHK010000004.1 GCA_905478165.1 uncultured Rickettsiales bacterium
ATTCTTTTGAAAAAGAAAGTAGATTATTAGATTATGTCTTTATTGTTGTAAAAGATTTTGAGATACAAAATTGGCAAAAATATCCAGTTAATCTTTTTGCAAATTGGCAAAAAGAAGAATAAAAAAAACACAATTAAAATTACGCTCCCAGAAAAGCTACTTTGACTCCCCCTTTGGGGGAGTTGAAGATCACAGTACAAATTACCACTCCCAAAGTGACTCGATGTCTTACAACTCCCCCTTCGGGGGAGTCAAAATCTTTGATTTTGGTGGGGGTTGAGATTAATCAGAGCAAATCTAAGGCTGACAGTTTGTAGGATGACTAACCCCCACCAAAGTAGAAAAGCTACTTTGACTCCCCCTTTGGGGGAGTTGAAGATCACAGTACAAATTACCACTCCCAAAGTGACTCGATGTCTTACAACTCCCCCAAAGGGGGAGTCAAAATCTTTGATTTTGGTGGGGGTTGAGATTAATCAGAACAAAATTAAAGCGCCACAATATCATTTTTAATTTGACCCTTCAATGCCTCAATATCATCAAACCTCCTTTCTTCACGAATAAAATGCAAGAACCTAACTCTAACCTTCTTACCATAAATATCCTTATTAAAATTAAAAATATGAATTTCAAAAATAGCCTTATTTTCATCAGTTATAGTTGGCTTTAACCCAAAATTTAAAATTGCTGGTAAAAAACCTTCACCCTCAATGGAAATTTCAACCTTATAAACGCCATATTTGGGATAAATTTGATATTTTTTAGGTATAATATTAGCAGTTGGGTAGCCAATTTGACGAGCAATACCCCTACCCTTAATAATTAAGCCCGAAATAGAAAATTTGCGGGCTAAAATATTATTAACCTCCTTAATTTGTCCATTTTTTATAAATTTCCTAACTAAACTAGAAGAATAAGTCTTATTATCAAATTTTTGTTCAGAAATCTGTTCAAATTTAAAATTTAATTTTTTGGATTCATCTTCTAAAAATTTTATATTTCCTTTTCTATCCTTGCCAAAACAAAAATCATAACCAACTAAAATATACTTCATATTGATATTCTTTAGCAAAATATCTCGAAGAAAATTATCAGCAGGAAGGTTTATAAGATCCTTATTAAAATGAATAATAAAAAGAAAATCAATCAACCCTTCTAACTTTAAGATCCTAACTTTTTCAGATAAATTATAAATTCTATTTTGAGAGTCTTTGCCAAAAATTTTAGCAGGATGTGGCTCAAAAGTTAAAAGCGCAGTTTTTAAACCCCTCTCCTGTCCTGCTGATTTTAATTTTTCTAGAATTTTTTTATGACCAATATGAATCCCATCAAAATTACCGATTGTTAACGCAATATTAGGAAGTTTTTGCTGATTTTTATCGATATTTCTGATAATTTTCATCTATGATTCTTGGAGTATTTTTAAGTAATTTAAACATACTATAGTAAAATAATCAAAGATTATTTTTGTAAATTTTAAATAGTAATAACACCCCCCACTTACAATACATTGTGTAGTACAATATTTTAATCTTCTAGTTGCCAAAAAAACAACTGATTCAATATTACGAAAGGGAAAGTAGAAAAATTACTTCGACAAAAAATCTCCTTGATTGCTTTTTACCTTAGGGGGAGTTTTAAAAACTGAGTATGTTACTTAATTAATTTTACCTCCCTTTTACCGTCCTGCATCTCAATAAAAATATTATCTTTATTTTCTAAATCAGAAATATATTTAACAAACCCCTTATCATCAGAAAGCAAAGCATAACCTCTTTTTAAAACATTCTTATAATCACAATTTACCAATAATTTGCCAGCGATATCTAATTGATTTTCAGAATCTCTGATATTTTCCTTTACTTTTTGTGATATTATTTCAAAAATTCCTTCTAAATTATTATTAATCTCAGTAATCCTTAGATCAAAATCCCTAAAAGCAGTTTCAATAAAATTTACCCTCCTCTCTTCTCTTTGAATATTATTTTGTAAATTTAAATTTAAAAAAGATCCGAAATCATTGATTTTAACACGTAATTTATCAAGATAATCGGTGGGATTAGTTAAAAAACGATCAATTCTGTCTAAATCCTGCTCTTTTCTCTCGATAAAATCTCTAATTTGATTTTTTAATCTTAAATCTAATTTTTCTAACGTATATTTTAATTCTGACAAAATAGGGGTTGCAATTTCAGCAGCTGCAGTTGGAGTTGGTGCGCGTAAATCACTAACATAATCAACCAAAGAGGTATCTGTTTCGTGACCAATTGCTGAAATTATTGGAACTTGAGCAGTAAAAACCGCCTCAATTAACCCTTCCTCACTAAAGGGTAATAAATCTTCAAAAGAACCTCCTCCACGGGCAATAATTATTAAATCTACCTTATCTTCTCTATTTTCAAAATATTTTATGGCATTAATTATCTCTAAATGTGCCTTGTCACCTTGAACAGCAACGGGGTAAAGAGAGATTTTGGTTGGAAAACGATCTTCAATTCTGTGTAAAATATCATGAATAACGGCGCCAGTTTTGGAAGTAATAACAGCAATTTCTTTTGGCCAAAAAGGTAATGGTTTTTTATGCCTATCATCAAAATATCCAAGTTTTAGAAATTTTTGTCGCCTTTTCTCAATGATTTCCATTAACACTCCAGTCCCTGCAATCTCTAATTTTTCAACAATAATTTGATAATTACTACGACCAGCGTAAGTTGTAATGCGACCATAGGCAAAAACTTCCAAACCATCTTCAGCTTCAAAATTAATAGAAGATGCCACCCCACGAAATAAAACAGCAGAAATTAAGGAGTTAGAATCCTTTAGAGAAAAATATAAATGCCCAGAACTAGCTCTTTTAAAACCAGAGATTTCTCCCTTAATTTTAACATAACCGATTTGGTCTTCAATTAAAAATTTAATTGCCTTTGATACTTCTGAAACCGTGTATTCTTTTATCATTGTCTATTTACATTACTTTTACTGTGTAACTCAGTGGATAATGCTACTTAGAGTCTTTTTAGTTATATCTTTTATAGAAATCTCTTCAACACCTTCTCCTTGATAAATTTGGATCTTCAATTGTTTAGGGTTAGCATCTATTTTTATAAATAGATATTAGTCGTCTATATTTTATATTTAAATTCATTGTAAACCAGTTTACTTTGCTCTATTATGTCATAAAGCTAAACTAATGTAAAGAATTTATAGTGGAGAATATTAATATTAAGAAATTGGCAAATAAATATAATATTATTGCCAAAAAATCCTTAGGTCAGAATTTTATTTTTGACCTTAATTTGACTGATAAAATTGCTCGGCAAGCCAATATTAATAAGGATGACAATATTATTGAGATAGGATCTGGCGCCGGCTCTTTAACTTTTTCTATTTTAAAACAAAATCCAAAAACTCTTACAATTATTGAAAAGGATCATCGTTGCATCGCTCTTTTAGAAAAATTAAAGAGTTATTTTGAGGATAAAATTACAACTGAAATTAAAATTATTGAAGATGATTTTTTGGAGATGGATTTAAAGCCAATTTTAGAGAAGAAATGTAAAATAATTTCTAATTTACCTTATAATATCGCTACAAAGATATTATTTTTATTGCTGGAATATCGTCAAAATATTGATTCGATGATTTTAATGTTTCAAAAGGAGGTTTGTCAAAGGATAGTGGCTAGTAATAATAATAAAAAATATGGTAGAGTTGCTGTTATGGTTAATTTTTTATGTTTTACTAAATATTTATTTGATATTGGGGCTGAAAATTTCACCCCTGCCCCAAGGGTCGAGTCTGGCTTAGTGTTAATTGAACCTAGGGATAGGCCAATTTTTGATATTGATCTGAAAATGCTTGAGAAGGTTGCAGGAGTGGCTTTTAACCAGAGAAGGAAAATGCTTAGATCTAGTTTAAAGTCATTATCTGGATATTCTGAGGAATGGGCTCAAAATTCTGGTGTTGATTTTAGCTTGAGAGCTGAGAATTTAAGTTTGGAGGATTTTGCCAATTTGGTTAGGAGTTTGGAGTTGCTTAAGTAAGGAAAAAATAGGGGACTTTTGGATGGAGAGGTTGGAGAATGTTGAGATTTACAACTCCCCCTTAGGGGGAGTTAAGGCTTCGGAGAATGTTGAGATTTACAACTCCCCCTAAGGGGGAGTCGAGGAACGAAGTGACTCGGTGGGGGTTGAGACACTAAAGTAAATTTAAAGCTAATAGTTTTGCGCTATAATTGACCCCCACTTGCTAGAGTTGAGTAAGTATACTAAATATTAAAAAAAATGCCACAAAAAAGAAAATACAAAGCCAAGAATCTTTACTTTGCCAAAGATATGAGAAGAAACATGACTAAAGAGGAGTTTATTCTTTGGCAAGAAATAAAAAATAAAGGATTAGGTGTTAAGTTTAGAAGGCAATATCCAGTTGATAATTTTATTGTAGATTTTATATCCTTTGATATAAATTTAATTATAGAGATTGATGGAGGGCAACATTCGGAATCTAAATATGACTATAATAGAGATTTATATTTTATGAAGAAGGGTTTCAGGGTTTTTAGGTTTTTTAATCATGATGTAAGGAATAATTTGAGTGGGGTGGTGGAATCTATTATTTATGGAATAAAAGATAAGAATTACAATTGTAACTATAATTTTTTAGATTAATTAAGTAAATCTAAGGCTAACAGTTTTAATTGTGATCAACCCCCACCGAGTCACTTTGTTCCTCGACTCCCCCTTAGGGGGAGTTAAGGCTTCCGAGAATGTTGAGATTTACAACTCCCCCTTAGGGGGAGTCGAGGAACGAAGTGACTCGGTGGGGGTTGAGACACTAAAGTAAATTTAAAGCTAATAGTTTTGCGCTATAATTGACCCCCACTTGCTAGAGTTGAGTAAGAGCGAAAAGTTACAGTAGCGAGGTTAATAACGCCTACGAAAGAATGAATGACAACTTAAAAAGAACAATCTAATTTTCTTGAAATTAATAATATTTTTATTGATTCTATCAAGCTTGCTAATATGCTATTGATGAAGATTAAGTAAGAGATAGAGGGGGCAATGAAGAAAGAGTTAAAAAAAGAGAACCGATCTTTATCAGGAAATGATTGAACTAACTAATGTTGACGACATTGATAAGGTGGTTAATAAAGTAATTTTATTAAAATATTTAAGCAATTTATGAGGTTTTTATTTTTTATTACATTAACTATATTTTTAGTATCTTGTAGCAAGCCAAAAGTTGAGATGATATCTCTTAATCCCAATATTAAGTCGATCTCCAGTGAAAATAAAAAAATTTGGGATGTTTTTGATAGAAAAATCAATATTTTAATTATTGATGACAGAGTTAATAAATTTAAATTAGAGGAAAATTTACAACAATATCAAAAGGATAGGATTATCTATCTTGACGAAGGAAAGATAGCCTATTTGGATGAGGTTATTGGCTATAAAAAATATAATAAGGATGAAACTACCTATTTAGCCCTTGATCAGAATATTATGCCGGTCTTAAGATCGGAACTAGCAAAAGGCTTGAGAGATAAAGGTTTTGCGATAGTTGAAGATAATTATGACAGGATTCTAACTCTAATTTTAGAGGATTTTTCTTATATTACCAAAAAAAATGGTTTTTTTACCGATAGTCAGCTATATTTAAAATTGAAGGTGAAGTCTGGATTATATGATAAATCATATGATATTATTATTTCTGATAAGCATTTCTTAAACTCTTCAATAGAGAATGATAAAAAAACAATAAATAATACTATAAAAAATGTCATATTATCCATTTTAAATAATAGAAAGTTAATATTAATGCTGCAAGGGTAGGTAATAGTCAATAACAGCTTGAACAAGTTTGCCTTAACCACAAATTTTAAAAATGATAAAAAAAATTGCTAAAATATTATTTATATTAGGTTTTCTGTTTTTTGTTACTGCGGTCGTTGGGATGGGATATATTTTTAATAAATATAATAAGGATTTACCAGAACATGAGCAGTTAAAGGCCTATTACCCATCTATTGCAACTAGAATTTATGCTAGAGATGGTAGCTTGATGGAAGAATATTATAAGGAAAAAAGAATATTTGTACCCATTGAAATTATACCAAAAAGAATCATACACGCCTTTATATCTGCCGAAGATAGTAATTTTTATGATCATGCTGGAATAGATGTTGTGGCAATAGTAAGGGCCCTTATTGATAACGTAATTTCGGTTTCTAAGAGCGGTCAAATATCTGGTGGCGCTTCTACCATTACTCAGCAAGTTGTTAAAAATTTCCTATTATCCAGCGAAAGAAGTTTGGAAAGAAAGGTTAAGGAGGCTATTTTGGCCATTCGAATGAGTAAGTATTTTTCAAAAGAGGAGGTTTTAGAATTATATCTTAATCAAATTTATCTTGGTTCTGGATCTTATGGCGTTGTTGCTGCTGCACAAACATATTTTAACAAATCAATTGCCGAATTAACAATTGAAGAAGCTGCTTTGCTTGCGGCATTACCAAAGGCGCCGTCAAAATTAGATCCATATAAAAATAAAAAAATAGCAAGACAAAGAAGGGATTGGGTAATTGACAGGATGTTTATTGAAAAATATATTGATAAAAAAGAGAGTGAACTAGCGAGGGCAACAGAAATAATTCTAAACAAAGCGAATATTAAAAAAACCAAAGCTCACGCTTTTTCTGATCTTTTAAAGAAGGAGTTAACAGGGATGTATGGTTCGGATAACTTGTTTGAAGATGGTATAGTTGTACGCACCACTTTAGACCCTAAATTACAAAAAATTGCCGCCTATTCTATTACTCGTGGTTTTGAAGAATATGATAAGAGGCACGGATATCGTGGAGCTCTTGGAAAGATAAAATTAGATGATAATTGGAAAGAGAGTTTGTCAAAATTTGAGATTGTAGAATATGATAGTAAAAAAAGTAAGTTACAAAAACTTTATCCTTATAATTGGCAAAAAACTGTAATCTTAGATGTTAAAAAAGAAGAAATAGAGATTGGTTTTGAAGATGAGGAACAGGAAAATAGTAAAATCTTTCTTAAAGATATTCTTTGGGCTAAAAAATATATTAATGTCAATGAAGTTGGTGATGACTTGGAAAGGATGTCAAGTATATTTAAAAAAGGTGATGTTATTTTAGTTGAAAAACACATAGAGGATCAAAAGTTTACTTTACAACAAATTCCAAAAATTAATGGTGGATTAATAGTTATGGACCCTCATAACGGTAATATTTTGGCGATGATGGGTGGCTATATTGATGCGCTGAATCAGTTTAACAGGGTGTTTCAGGCAAAAAGACAGCCAGGATCAATATTAAAAACTTTTGGATATTTAACAGCTCTAGAAAATGGCTTCAATCCAGCCAGTATAATAATGGATGAAGAAATAATTTTAGATCAAGGTTTAGATATTCCTCCATATAGACCAAAAAATTATTCTGGAAAATTTTATGGTCCCGTTACTTTAAGAAAAGGATTGGAAAAATCTATCAATGTTACAACCGTAAGATTAGCTAGCGAGATTGGTATTGATAAGGTCGCCAAAACTATTGCAAAATTTGGAATAAATAATAATCCAAAACCTATTTATTCTCTTGTCTTGGGGTCAACCGAAACTAATTTAATTAAACTGGCTTCGGCCTACTCTTCGATTGCTTCAGGTGGTAAAAAAGTAACACCAAACTTAATTGACAAAATACAAGATAGGTATGGCAAGACCATCTATAGAAGAGATAGTAGAATATGTGAAGAATGTCAAATTAACAAAGAAATAAATTTGGATAATCAGATTCCATTTCCAATATTAAAAGATGATAGAGAAAATATAACTTCACCAGAAGTTGCTTATCAAATGATATCAATATTAAGAGGGGCTGTTGAAAGGGGTACTGCAGTAAGGGCAAGGTGGTTAAAAAAGAACCTAGCTGGAAAAACGGGAACAACTAATAGCTCGTTTGACTCTTGGTTTGTTGGGTTTTCTCCAGATTTGGTTGTTGGTGTTTATGCTGGTTTTGACAATCCCACAACTCTTGGAGAAAAAGAAACTGGATCATCCATTGCATTACCAATATTTGTTAAATTTATGTATAGAGCACTAAAAAACGAACCAGCAAAGCCATTCCCTATACCAGAAAATATAAAATTTATTAAAATTGACAAAAATACAGGATCCTATCCAGGGCCACTAACTGAGAAAAAGGACATAATATTTGAAGCTTTTAAACCTGAAGACAAAATAGAAAGGCAACATAATAACAATTTTGACGCTAGTGAAATGAACTATTATTAATGGCATTTCAATATCCAGATCCATCTTAAAAACTATGTTACAAATTAAACAATCTGTCTTTGTTTTTTTACCTCTAATTTACAAAAAGCCTTGTAAAATCTGGATATATTTTAAGGTGAATTTTGGCATAAGATGACTCAAATTAAAAAAATAAAAAAAAATAAAAAAAACACTGGGTTAATATTTAAGTTTTGTGCTATGTCCTTAATCTTATCTAGCTCTCTATTTTTATTCTATATTGTTAATGGTAAAAATACTACCTTAAGTATAGTTAAGCAAAAAGATATTCAAAAAAATAGTGTGAAATTAATGCATAATCCAAAAATTCGTTTTGAAAATGATAATGGTAATTTTTATGATATTAAGGGAGAAACCGCAAAATATAATAAGGATGCAAGCATTATTGCTAAAAAAGTAACTGCAATTAGTGATAGCGGAACCATAATCTCTGACATCTTGACTATTAGTAGTGATGGAAATGTCATTATTTTTACAGGCAATGCTGAGTTAGAGTTTTTTAGTAACATAATTAAGAAAAAATGAAAAATATTTTTATTAAAATACTGGTATTAATCTTATTAACATCATGCTCTGCAAAAAAAGCAAAAGAAGGTATTTTTGCTAATAATTTAACGATTAAATGGAATTCAGAATATGGAGTTAAAATGCTGGAAAGATCTAATTATAAGCAAGATTTTTATGAGTTAGCCGGTTTTTTTCAGCCACAAATTAACCCCCTATATTGCGCAATAGCGAGTTCTGTTATAATATTAAACGCCATCAATTTTGAGAAAAACGACATATCTAGTCAAAAAAAGTTAGAAGTAAGGAAGCCTAAAATATTTGGCGGTGGAATGATTCCTTTTAAGTCATATTCGCAATTAAGCTTTCTAAATAGTAAAACTGATACAATTAAGAGGGAGGATGTGATATCTATGAAAAATATTAATGATAAAAGAATGAATATTGATCCTGGTGTAACTCTGGGGCAATTAAAAAATATTTTAGAATTATATGGGACTAAGGTAACAAAATATCACGTTAAGAAATATTCCAAGCAGGAGTTAGATTTTTTTCGTAAAAAAGTTAAAAATATTACTCAAGATAAGGACAGGTATATGCTAATTAATTTTGACGGCAAAAAAGTTGGATTAAAAACTGGCGGACATGTGTCGCCATTAGTTGCGTATAATCAAGAACATGACTCGGTTTTGATGATGGATGTTGCTGGTCATAAAAATGGTTGGTATTGGGTGAAAATTAATGATTTACTGAGGGCCGTAAATAGCAAGGATGGCGATAATTATAGAGGATATTTGGTGATAAAAAATAATGTTAAACCAATAAAATAATTTTTTATTTTTAGTGGGGGGTTGTTTACCGACTTAACCCCCACCGAGTCGCTACACTCCTCGACTCCCCCTTGGGGGGAGTTAAGATTTCGGAGAATGTTGAGATCTACAACTCCACCTTGGGGGGAGTTAAGATTTAGGAGAATTTTGAGATCTACAACTCCACCTAAGGGGGAGTTAAGATTTCGGATAATGTTGAGATCTACAACTCCCCCTAAGGGGGAGTTAAGGCTTCGGAGAATGTTGAGATTTACAACTCCCCCTAAGGGGGAGTTAAGATTTCGGATAATGTTGAGATCTACAACTCCCCCTAAGGGGGAGTTAAGGCTTCGGAGAATGTTGAGATTTACAACTCCCCCTAAGGGGGAGTCGAGGAACAAAGTGACTCGGTGGGGGTTGAGATGTTGAAGTAAGTTTAAGACTAATAGTTTACGCTGTAATTGATCCCCCACCAAAATCAGAGATTTTAACAGAAAAACTCCTTGATTGCTGATCGCTTTTTAGCATTGAGGGGGTTTTGGGAATTGAGTGTGTTTTTTAGTGGAGGGGTTATTTACCGACTTAACCCCCACCGAGTCGCTACACTCCTCGACTCCCCCTTGGGGGGAGTTAAGATTTCGGAGAATGTTGAGATCTACAACCCCACCTTGGGGGGAGTTAAGATTTTGGAGAGTGTTGAGATTTACAACTCCCCTTGGGGGGAGTTAAGTAGAACAGGAATTGTATGAATTATTTTTTGTGAGTTTTTTTAGAGAATTTTTTATATTTAATATCCTTATATGGGTTGTCACTCTTTTTTATAATCATTCTAATTGCAACCATCTCTAGATTAAAAAATTCACGTAAGGAATTTTTAAGGTATCTTTCATAACTACCTTTAATTGCTTTTGGGTAATTGGTAAAGATAGCAAAGGTTGGGGGATTTTTTTTGGCTTGAGTAATATATTTTATCTTAACTTCTTTACCCTTAACCATGATTGGCTGATGATGATCTTTGGCGTATTGCAAAAAGTCATTAAGCTTTGAGGTCGTGACGTATTTTTGCCACTGCTTAAAAACAGCAAAAGAAAATTGCAATAATTTGTCAATATTGAGGCCATTTTTAGCTGAAATCCCGACTACTGGAATGGTAGAAATTTCTGGCATTAAGATCGCTAATTTTTCACGGGTTTTTTTCATAAAAAAAGTTGGGTCATCTATTAAATCCATCTTATTAACCCCTATTACCAAACCCCTACCCTCTTTAATTGCAATATTGGCAATTGATAAATCTTGATGATCAATTGCCTGATTAGCGTCAATCAACAAAACTACGATTTGAGCGTAATTTATTGCACGAAAACTGTCTTCAAGAGAGAATTTTTCTAGTTTTTGCGTTATATTTGACTTTTTTCTAATCCCCGCAGTATCAATGAATCGAATTTGTTTTTTTTCAAATTCATAATCGATTGCTATTGAGTCGCGAGTAATTCCAGCTTCTGGACCAGTAATAAGGCGATTCTTGCCAAGAATTTTATTAAGAAAGGTTGATTTTCCAGCATTTGGACGACCAATTATAGCAATTTGTAATTTTTTGTCAGCATTTTCTTTCAACTCCTCTTCAATTGCTCCGTATTTTTCTTGATATTTTTCATAAAATGGAACTATCTTTTCATATAAAAAATGAAAACCCTCCTTATGTTCCGAAGAAATAGCAATGGCTTGGTCGAATCCTAGGCGATAATAATCTTTCTCACAAACTTCACCTTCATTGCCATCTCTTTTATTAGCTACTAAAATAGTATCCTTACCCTTTTTTCTTAACCATTCAGCAAAATGCATATCAATATTGTTAATACCTTCGCGACCATCAACCATAAATAAACAAAGATCAGCATCGTAAACGGCAATCTCAGTCTGCTCTAACATCCTTTCGGATAGATTGCCTTTAGCTATTTCATTTTCCAATCCTGCGGTGTCAATTAGTTTGAATGTTATGTCTGCTAACTTTCCTTCGGCCTCCCTTCTGTCTCTTGTTACGCCAGGAGTGTCATCAGTAATGGCAAAAGATCTGCCAACCAATTTATTAAAAAGGGTTGATTTGCCAACATTTGGTCTACCGATAATTGCAATTGAAAACATTTTATTTATTAAATTTTATTTTTACCTCACCAAAATCAAAAATTTTGATAAAAAGGGGTTTGCTTTTTAGGTGGAAACTGAGTGCGTTTGTACCACCAAAGAAAGTAGTGACCCCCACCGAGTCGCTACGCTCCTCGACTCCCCCTTAGGGGGAGTTGTTAGACCGAGTTCGATATTCTTAAACTCCGCCCAAGGGGGAGTTGTTAGACCGAGTTCGATATTCTTAAACTCCGCCCAAGGGGGAGTTGTTAGACCGAGTTCGATATTCTTAAACTCCGCCCAAGGGGGAGTTGTTAGACCGAGTTCGATATTCTTAAACTCCCCTTTAGGGGGAGTTGTTAGACCGAGTTCGATATTCTTAAACTCCGCCCAAGGGGGAGTTGTTAGACCGAGTTCGATATTCTTAAACTCCCCCCAAGGGGGAGTCGAGGAACGAAGTGACTCGGTGGGGGTTTTAACTGAGTCTGTTTGTTTAGCCCACCAAAGTAACTCCATCTTTAGAGGAGTTAAAATTAGCTAACCTTAGTTTTAGCAATTTCTATCTGCTTCTCTATTTCAGTAAAAGCAGTTCCTCCATAACTTTTTCTTGAAGCGACAGAATTTACGATCTTTAAAACATCAAAAATTTTATTAGAAATTCTTGGTTCAATTTTTTGCATTTCTTCTAGAGTTAAACCTGCCAAATCACACTTCTTTTGTTCGGCAATTTTGACCAAAGAACCTGTGATATGGTGACACTCTCTAAATGGAATATTAAGATCCTTAACCAAAAAATCAGCCAAATCGGTTGCTAAAGAAAAATCAGCATCTGCCATTTTAAGCATATTACTCTTTTTAGCTTTTAAATTTTGCAGCATTCCGATCATAGCTAAAAGACAAGTTTTGATACTCTTGAAAGAGTCAAAAATTGGCTCCTTATCTTCCTGCATATCTTTAGAATATGTAAGAGGTAATCCTTTTAAAATAACCAATAAATTATTCAGTGAAGAAAAAATTCTACCGGTTTTAGCCCTAACCAGCTCTGCAGCATCAGGATTTTTCTTTTGAGGCATAATAGAGCTTCCTGAACAAAAATTATCACCAATTGATACAAAATCAAAGCCTTTACTCATCCAAATTACAATTTCTTCAGCAAGGCGTGATAAATGCATAGAAATTACTGAATTATTGTAAGCAAAATCTAGAGCAAAATCACGATCCGAGACGCCATCAAGAGAATTATTGCAAGGCTTTTCAAATCCCAACTCCTTAGCAGTAAATTCACGATCAATAGGAAAGGAAGTGCCAGCAAGTGCTGCTGATCCAAGGGGAGATTGATTTAGGCGATCAATAGCATCTTCGACTCTAACTCTGTCCCGCTCAAACATTTCAAAATAAGCTAATAAATGATGAGCAAAAGAAATTGGCTGCGCGGTTTGTAAATGGGTAAAACCTGGCATGATGGTTTTTACATTTTCTTCAGCCTTTTTTATTAAAATACTCTGTAAATTAGTTAATAGGGTATGAATTTCTTTTGACACATCTTTAACATAAAGCTTGAAATCTGTTGCTACTTGGTCATTTCTTGATCTAGCAGTATGTAATTTTCCAGCAACGTCGCCAATAATTTCTGATAAACGCGATTCAATATTCATATGAATATCTTCCAATTCCTGTTTGAATTCAAAATTGTTAGATTCTATTTCATTTTTAATCTGCTCTAAACCAAAAATTATCTTTTGAGATTCCTCAAGGGTTATTATCTCTTGTTTGGCAAGCATTTTAGCGTGAGCAATTGAACCAAGAATGTCGTACTTATAGAGGTTTTTATCGAAGTCAATTGACGAGTTAATTTCCAGCATTACATCTGAAGAGGATTGACTAAAACGCCCTCCCCACATCTTATTAGAATTAGTCATAATTAGTTAAAATAATTTTAAAGAAAACATAAGAATAAATATGAACATAATTACTCCTAAATATAAAATTAAGGAGTAATCATAAACGTAACCAGTTTGAATTTTAGCTATTATTTCTGGTAGTCTATTTTTGCAAATTGAAGCTAATAAATTAGGGACTCCATCTATTATTTTACTATCCCAAAATTTCCAACATCTTAAACTTAATTTTTGAATAGTTTTAACAAAAATTATGTCATAAATTTCATCAAAATAATATTTATTAAATGAAATTTTGTGTAAAATTTTACATTTTTCTGCTAAAATTTTTGGTAATTTTGGTTTTGCAATATAAAAAAGATAAGCTAATAAAATAGCTAAAATTGACACCAATACAGGCAATAATTTAATGAATAGAGGTGCGTGATGAGCCTCTTCTAAGATATTATTGTCTGCTGCTAAAAATATGGCATTAGCGAAAAAATTACCTTCCTGGGACACCATTCCCCAAAATTTATAACCAACAAAGCCAACAGTTACTGAAGCAATAGCTAGTAAAATTAAAGGAATAGACATTACTTTTGGCACCTCTGTGACATGATTAAAATCTTTTTCCTTCATGTTTGTTTTACCATGAAAAACCATAAATAATAATCTCCAAGAATAAAATGCCGTTAGGAAGGCCGCTAAAATACCCATGTAAAAAGCATAAGGTCCAAAGCTAGAATTCGACATATAAGCAGTCTCCAAGATCATGTCTTTAGAATAAAATCCAGCAAAAGGAGGTAGTCCAATAAGAGCTAAAGACCCAATCCACATTACCGCAGTAGTGATTGGTAGTTTTTTAGCGATTCCTCCCATCTTGCGAATATCTTGCTCATGATGCAAAGCGTAAATAACAGCACCAGCACCAAGAAAGAGTAAAGCCTTAAAGAAAGCGTGAGTAAAAAGATGAAATATGCCAGCACTGTAGGCTCCAACACCACAAGCAAAGAACATGTAACCCAATTGACTACAGGTTGAGTAGGCTATGATTTTTTTAATGTCATTTTGAGTAAGAGCGATCGTAGCAGCGAAAATTGCAGTTGTAGCCCCGATTATTGTAATAAAGTTAAGAGCAATCTGAGAATTTTCAAAAATTGGCGAACATCTAGCGATCAAAAATACGCCAGCAGTTACCATGGTGGCCGCGTGTATTAGGGCTGAAACTGGTGTTGGACCTTCCATAGCGTCGGCAAGCCAAACATGAAGAATAATTTGTGCCGATTTACCCATGGCACCAATGAAAAGTAATATAGCAATAATATCGATAGATGTTAAGCCCCATATTATTATGTTTTGATCAGGAGACTCACTTAATGCAGAAAATATCTGAGAAAACTCAACTGAACCAAAAGATAGGAATAATAATGCAATTCCTAGCACAAAACCAAAATCCGATACACGATTAACAATAAAAGCTTTCATTGAAGCTAAATTTGCCGATAATTTGTGATGATAAAAACCAATTAACAAGTAAGAGGCTAAGCCAACACCTTCCCAGCCAACAAATAATTGTAAAAAATTATCAGCCGTTACTAAAATAAGCATAAAAAATGTAAAAAGTGACAAATAGGACATAAATCTTGGAATAGATTTGTCGCCCTTCATGTAGCCAGCAGAATAAATATGCACTAAGGATGAGACGTAGGTAACAACAACAAGCATGATAGAGCTTAAGGAGTCGATTTTTAAGGACCAATCAGCTGAAAAAGTGCCAATTGACATCCAGTTTACAATATGAACATTCTCTTCGATTCCAGCGACGCCATATTGAAAAAATACGATAGTAGAAAAAATAGCCGACAAAAGCAAGAGAGAGGAGTTGAAAATTTGAGAAAATTTGTCGGAGATTTGTTTTGAGAATAATCCAGAAATTATGGCTCCAATTAGAGGAAGAAATACAATTAGTTTAATTAACATAAATTATTAATAGTTTGATATCAATTTTAATTTAGACCACAGTAAATGGAGATTTCCAGATACTTAACATGACTCTACCCGGTGCCTAAAAAATTAGTTTAAATACAAAAGATATTTATAAGTTAAAAATTTCTGATATCAATAATTAATTAAATTAACATTCCTTAGTGTGGGAGGTGTCTTTTTATCTTAATCTTAATGAAGAAGATCCTATTGGTGGTTGCGTTTCTGTGGCTGGACAAGTGCTAACAACAACTCTGTTAACCTCTTTTGCTAATGAAAGTAAGTTTTTTTGTATATTTTTTGTTTTGTCAAATAGAAAAATATTAAAGATAATCCCAACTTAAATTACACAGCTCTTAATACCGGGTAAATTTTTACCTTCTAACCATTCTAAAAACGCCCCACCAGCTGTGGAAATATAGGTGAATTTATTAGCCAAATTAACTTTATTAAGGGCAGAAACAATATCACCACCACCAGCAACTGAAATTAACTCGCCATTTTGTGTTTTATCGGCAACAATTTTAGCTAATTCATTAGTTCCAACAGAAAATTCTTTAATTTCCGTAATACCAAGAGGTCCATTCCAGACGATAGTTTTTACCCTATTAATTTTTTCTTTTAAAATTTTAAGAGTCTCGGTTCCGATATCTGCAATAATTTCATTATCTGCAATATTTTCAATATGACTAATTTTAAAATCAGCAATATCATCTAAATTACTACAACTAGCAATATCAATTGGTAGCAAAATTTCAGAGCCATATTTCTTAGCATTATTCATAATTTCTAACGCAGTTGCTGTTAAATCCCTTTCCACAATTGATTTGCCAATATTTTTACCTTTTGCTGCTAAAAAAGTATTAGCCATACCGCCAGCAACAAAAATATAATCAGCTTTTTTAATTAAATTATTTAATAAATCAATTTTGGTTGAAATTTTGGAACCACCAACAATAGCTAACATTGGTTTTTTAGGCTGGCCAAGAATATTGTTTAAATTATCGATCTCATCTTGCAATAAAAACCCCGCACAGGATTTGATATAATCCGCCACACCAACAATTGAAGCATGAGCGCGATGACAGCAAGAAAAAGCCTCATTAATATGTAAATTAGCAAGAGAGGATAATTTTTGAGCAAAATCAGGATCATTATCAGTCTCCCCCTTATAAAAACGTACATTTTCAAGAAGTAAAATCTGACCATAATCAGTTTTTTCAACCGCCTTTTCAACCTCCTTCCCAATAGAATCATCAATAAAATTTATTTTTACATCTGGCAAAAGCTCTTTAAGTCTTTGAAAAATGATTTTTAAGGAAAAATCCGGATTTTTCTGCCCCTTTGGTCTGCCAAAATGTGAAGCAATGATAATTTTTGCCTGATTTTCTACCAAATATTTTAAAGTTGGTAGGCATTTTTTGACCCTGATATCATCAAGAATAACACCATCCTTAACGGGAACATTAAAATCAACCCTAAGGAGGATATTTTTATTAGTAACTATTTGATCTTGTAATCTTCGCATTTTTTATAATTTGATTAAAAATACAAGATTAAAGAATTAGGAATTATTTTTAAAGGAGAATTTATTCACGACCTGCGCCACTACGATCAGGAGTAGGAGAAGAAGGAGAAGAAGGAGAAGTAGAAGGAGTTTTAACAAATGTACTTTCATCAATTGGTTTGCAAAAGTTGTGTTTACCGGTACCATTAAAATGACGGACAACAATTTCGCTTATTTCATCTCTTAATTCCTTATCTGATTTTATTGCATAATGGTTTAATTTTGTTTTTGCATCATCATTGTTTGTTTTAAGGGTATGCATTATTAATGCAGAAGCAAGACCACAATTCTCGTCTTTTTGTAAGTTATTGCAAAAATTTTCTTCCACACCATGTTTTATATTTTCAAAATTTATTCCTTCAATAGTTCCTAGTTCTTTTATTTGTTTGAGTAGTGACTCTTCTATGTTATATGTAAACCCATCAGTATCGTATCTTCTACAAACAGCATTTTTTTCTTTATCTATTACAATTTCCAGTATATTCCAATGCCAAACATCAAGTTTATATGGCGCTAGAATCTTAATCGGATAATCTCTTTTTTTAACTTGCAGTAGATTTTCGCTGTTTATAAATGCACTTATTGGCGAGGTTTCAATTGAAGAAATAGCAGAAAATTCAATTATGGTATTCCCTTCGGTATCTTTGTTTTCAATAATATCTATATTTACACCTTCACGCTTTGTAATACGGTCTTTATTATTTAATGCCTTATTCAATAAATCAATATCTCTATCATAGAATGCGAAACTCGTATGATTTCGTTTTTTTAAATCACTTTCTATCTCCTCAGTTGGTTCAGGAATTGAATCTAATTTACTTCGATCATCATGTTCTAAACTATCTTTTTGTTGATTATATACTTTATATTTCATATTTTTATCTCTAACAAAAACCTCTCTGTACTCCTTATATATATTCTCTAGGTTTTTTTGATGTATTGTTTCTTCAATATTTTTACATCCTATTTTTTTTATCCCCTCTAAATTTCCCGCTCTTAGTTTATTGATCAATGCAGCTTCCAGCATCTCTCCTTCAAATAGTGTTTTATCTTTTTTAAAATCATTATGATCCAGATCTATTTCAATCTTATCACCTTTTTTTAAACCAATTTTAGCAGCAAATCCACCATCAATGACATGATTAATATTAAAAATGTTGTCTTTTTCATGACTCAAGCTCCCTCCCCAACCAGCAAAAACTTTTGTACCATCTTTTTTTTGAGGATTTAGGAATAAATTTAAGTTATCTTCATTTGCCGGATCTTCTTTGAGTGTTTCATAGGAATTTTTATTCCATGTCATAAAAGATTCTACATCTTTTATATCTTTATCTAGTAAAAATTGAATTTGATTTTTTTTCTTAGATTCTTCTTCTGTCGACTTTTTTTTTGTATTATTTATTGCCTGCTCTATTTTATCTTCTCTATCATGTTTTTTCTGTTCAATAAAATATTGATTAAAAGCTAGATAATTAGGGACATTTGGGTATCTAGCTTCATCTTTAGCTTTTGATTCTACTATTTTATGTTCCTCCTTACTAAGAGGAATAGCAAACTCAAAAGTTGTGTTTTCTGGAAAAGCCTTATTAAATTCCCCTCCTCTCTTCAAAAAATTACGATAAATACTAGCTATTAATTTTGGATCATTATTAAAAGCACCACATCCAAATGCACCCATTACAATATGAGATTTTTTATCTTTTCTATAATTTTCACGAGCCAAATGAGCAGAGGCTGCCAATTGCTCTCTAACTCTTTGTACAGTGTCAACAATATCATTTTCATCACCTTTATTATCATATCGTTTAGCAGCAACAGTAACAACATCAACTTTTTTTACTTGATCAAGATATTTAGTTTCTGATCCAGCTCTGCTCCAATCAATATAAACTTCACCATCTGTAGGATCTGTTCCAAAAAAACTAACACCTTGAGATATTATAGATTTAGAAGTTGATTGCTCTTTAAATTCATTTCCATATCTTAATGTACCTCCTGTAGATGCTGCAAATCTTGACAAAGAAGCAAATAAAGTTGATTTCATACATAAGTTCTCTTCTTGTGCTTTGGCTCTACAACGGCCTACTGTTTGAAATGTCCCATCATGCTTTTTTGTAATACCCGGTCCGCCACCAATAGTTTTATCATTAGCAAAATTATGAATAATAACTTTAGTATCAGTATCTGTATTGTTAAATATTGCTTGTGCAGTGCTCTTTTGGGTAAGAGTGAATTTTGATACATCAAGCTCTGTTCCCTCAAACTCATCTAATTTTGTAGATTGATATATCTCACTTTTTCCAACATTCTTGTCAAGATTAACCTCTTGACCATCTATCTCAAATCGTCTTGCATTTAATATTTTTACCACAGCATCAGTATCATGTTGTATCATACTAATATCTGTCAATTGATCTATAGGTCTCTTGAGTCTAGTAACAGCTTTTTTTGCACCCATATCGATTTTAGCTGTAGGTTTTTTAAAAGAATAGTAATCAATTTTTTTACCACGCTCTATAGCCCCACCTTTTAATTCATCACCTAATTTCGATAAACATCTACTGCAAACAACAAGGTCTTTTTTCTTAATTAGATCTCTATATTTTAAAAATACTTCTTTCTCAATTTCTTGAACAAATTTCTCATATCCTTTTCCTCCTTCATATTGTTGTCCTTTATATTTATAATTAAATTTATCGTTTGGAGAAAATATACTAGTTCCTATATCATATAAATATAATTTGTCTCCTTTAGCTGCATTATTAGTAAAATGTTCAAAAATATTTTGATAAGATTGTGTAATAGATCCGGCAATATCATTATTATATGAAGCTTTATATTCTACTTTTCCTGCTTTGAATGCTAGAGATTGGTTTGAGGAATCACTATTGTTGAAATTTGGTGCAGCAACTGTTAGAATAGTTACATCAGGTTTTTCTTTTTCATCAGCAGATGGTATTTTTGGTCCATTATGAGCAAAGAAAAAATCGCCTACTTTTTTAACTTTTTCTTCATTTGTTAGACTATATAAATCATCATCTGCTGTTTTTCCAAAAGCTGTTTTAGCAGCTGTAAAATTGGCATCAATAAAACCTTTTAACCATGCTCTTGCCAAATTACTACTTAGATGATATCCAGCTTCATTAGGTATAACGCCAAATAAAGAGCACATTATAGCTTCTGTCAATCCATCTTCGTTCTCACTATTCTTAGAAATACCTTCTTTATCTACTCTACCGTCTGTTTTTTGTATAACACCACCTCCTGGCTCAGCAAAACCTCCAGCATTAACAACAAATATTCTAGGCATAACAAAATATATAATATTAATATCTTTTAGGTAAATATTATAACGTCTTTTTCAATCAATTGCAAGCTTTACAAAAAGAATTAATCAATTATCATCTATTTTTAATATTTTTTAGAAAATTATGGAAAAATTAACAAAACTTTACGAGGGAAAGGCCAAAATCCTTTATAAAACCATCGAGGAAAATCAGCTAATTCAATATTTTAAGGATGATGCTACCGCTTTTAATAATATCAAAAAGGATGTAATATCTAAAAAGGGTATTTTGAATAATTTTATTTCAGAATTTTTAATGCAAAAATTATCTGAACAAAATATCCCCAATCATTTTATTAAAAGGCTTAATGATCGTGAACAGCTGGTAAAAAAGGCCAAGATTATCCCTCTAGAAATCATTATTCGTAATATCACTGCTGGCTCCATGGCAAAAAGGCTGGGAATTGCAGAAGGTTTGAAGTTGGATCAGCCAATTTTTGAAATTTGCTATAAGGATGATACTCTTGGTGATCCATTAATTTGCGACTGTCATGCTATTACTGTTTTAAAGGTAATTTTGGAAGATGAATTAAATAAAATTAAAGATATTAGCTTGAAAATTAATGAAATTTTAAGTGCTTTGTTTGATGATATTGACATAAAATTAGTTGATTTTAAGTTGGAATTTGGCTATGATAATGAGGGTAAAATTATGCTTGCCGATGAAATTTCCCCTGATTCTTGCCGTTTGTGGGACAAAAAAACTGGTGAAAAATTAGATAAGGATATTTTTAGAAGAGATTTAGGCGATCTAGTATCTGGTTATGAGAAGGTTGCTAAGGCTTTGGGTATTAAGATTGATTATTAAAAACTCCCTTGTTATTGCTGTAAAAATTGAACTTGCTTTTTCACCCTACCAAAGTAGAAAGATATTTTGATAAAAAATCAAACACACTCCGTTTTCATATTTTTATGAGGAATTTTTTTATATTCGCAATTATTTGTTTGTTTTCAAATCTACACGCCCTTTCTTCCGAAAATAAAGGGCAAATAAATTTTGAATTAGGAAGATCAAAATCTTCTGATAATAATTTCAGTCTTCCAAACTCAAATGAAAATGAGATAAATTTACCAGATGACAAATATTTAAATTCTTATCGTATTAAAGGAAGGGTAAATCTAAATAATGATACATTTTTATATTTTCTTTATGCTCCCTTTGAAACCGATTACAATTTTAAATCTAATAAGGCATTTAAGTTTGATAAAACAAGCTTTAATAGCGATAAGGATACCAGTGTGGATTATAAATTTAATTCATACCGAGTTGGTTATTTTAAAGAATTATCACCGAAAGATGGCTTAAAATATTGGATTGGTGGAGTTTTAAAAGTTAGGGATGCTGAAATTAAAGTTTCTCAAAAAGGCCTATCTGATTCTTATTCAAATATTGGCATGGTTCCGTTACTTGGTATTGGAGCTGAATATTTTATTAACAAAAAAATATCATTATTTTCGCATCTTGATGCCTCTGGCTTTGGTCAAGGTTATGCCTATGATTTTAATTCTGAGATAAGATATCACTTAAATAACAAAAACTTCCTAGGCTTGGGTTATAGAACTTTTGGTGGCGGGGTTGATAATGATGAATTAATGAATTTTGCTAGATTTAAAATTTTATATGCCAATTATTCTTTTAAATTTTAATTATTCTTAAAATATTTACTTCCAGAGTTTTAGGGTTTAATTTTATTTCTGCAATCACCATCAAATTTAAAAATAATAAAAAATAAGCATGAGTCTAAATATAGTTATAACTGGAGCTAATCGAGGAATAGGATTGTCATTTTGTAGGCATTTTAGCAGACTTGGATATAATGTTTATGGCATTTGTAGAAAATCATCTCCTGAGCTAGAAAAAGTTGCCTCCACTATTATTGAGGGTATTGATATTGGTAATCCAAATTCTTGTAACTTATTATTTAAAAAATTATCTGAAGTAAAAATTGATTTATTAATCAATAACGCTGGAATCCTGCTAAATGAAGTTTTGGGTCAAATAGACTTCGATTCTATTGAAAAACAATTTCAGATAAATACATTAGGAGCTTTACGGATAACGGAAGGATTAATGAATAATCTTCATCAAGCTTCCAAAGTTGCAATCATTACTAGCAGGATGGGATCAATTGCTGATAATGGTAGTGGTGGTAGGTATGGATATAGAATGTCAAAAGCAGCTCTAAATGCCGCCGGAAAATCTTTAGCCATAGATCTAAAACCAAAAGGAGTTACTGTAGGAATATTTCACCCAGGCTTGGTATCAACTGATATGATTGGAGGAAATGGAGATGTAACTCCAGATGAAGCAGCAACAAGAATTGCAGGATTAATAGATAAATTAACTATTTTTAATAGTGGAACATTCTGGCATGCAAATGGCGAGATTTTACCCTGGTAGCACATTTAATTTTTTATAATTAGACATAATTTTATGACAAATAATAATACACCATATATTGCCAAAAAAGCACCTTATAAAATAACTGTAGAAAAGGATAAAATATATTCTATCTGTTCTTGTGGTTATAGCAAGAAACAACCATTTTGTGATGGTGCTCACCGAGAAGAAGCTCCCCTATATCGTTCCGTTAAATATCGGGCAACAGAAAGTAAGGAAATGTATTTTTGTGGCTGTAAGTATAGCGCGAAAATGCCTTTATGCGATGGATCGCATAATAATTTATAGATTATCTATTTTAGCAGCTAAGATAAAATCATTATCGTGAAGACCGTTTATTGCATGAGTATAAATCTCTATACTACATTTTCCCCAAGTAAAATATATATCAGGATGATGACCCTCCATTTCGGAAATATTTCCTACCTTATTAACAAAATTTAAGGCGGTAATAAAATCTTTAAACTTAAAATGCTTTTTTATTTTTCTACCATCACCTGTTAATTGCCAATTATTTAAATCAATTAATTTTTGTTGCGCTATTTCATTACTAAATGGCTCATCCGTTCCTTTGCATGGCGTACAGTGTTTTATCTTGTTATTCATAAGTTGGTAGATTATGTTTTTGCTTTTTCTTAAGTTTACTGTCTTTTTTCAACTAATTCAACCAAAAACCTCCCCTTCTTGCTTTCAAATCTAATCCCTTCATCTTCAAATATTACAACCATTTTTTGCATTGCATCGATCCTTACATTTCTAATACCCCTTTCAAAATCCCCAATCGTTTATTTGGCAATTCCAGATTTTTTACATAAATGCTCATGAGACTTGGAATCCTCTGTTGGAGTTCAGAATTAAAGGCTGCTGTGAGTTGATTAATTCTTTTGACAATGCCAATGAAGCAATAAAATTTATTTTAGAATCCAAGAAATAGGCTTATGAAATATTTTTATACACTGCCAAAGCTCTATTTCTAGAAAATTTTAGGTCAATTATGGCTTCAGGATATTCACCCCTATTAACCGGTAAATGTATTTCCTTATTAGATAGGTGGGCAATTTCTGGAACCCATTTTCTAATATATTCTCCTTTGGGATCAAATTTCTGGCTTTGGGTTATGGGGTTAAAAATTCTGAAATAAGGAGCAGCATCAGCACCACTTCCAGCAACCCATTGCCACGAAGCAGAATTTGCAGCTAAATCGGCATCTACCAAACAATCCCAAAACCATTTTTGTCCAATTCTCCAATCGATTAGAAGATTTTTAGTTAAAAAGGAAGCAACCACCATCCTAACTCTATTATGCATCCATCCGGTTTGCCATAATTGCCTCATTCCCGCATCTATTAAAGGGAATCCTGTCATGCCTTTTTGCCATTTTTCTAAGTCTTCTTGATTACTATTCCAAACAAAATTATCAAATTTTGGTTTAAAGTTTTTGGTAGGCAGATCTTTAAAGTGATATAGTAGGTGATAGGAAAATTCTCTCCAGCCAATCTCACTTAAAAAATGACTTAATCCTGCATTACCAACAAACATCATTGATTTAAAGTAAATTTGTTTAGCACTAATAAGTCCAAAATGAAGATATGGCGATAAAAAGCTAGTATTGTTGGTTGCTGGAAAGTCCCTGCCCCCGACGTAATTTAACATTCTATTGTTCATAAATTCTTCGGCTAAATTATGAGCTTCTTCTTCGCTAACTTTATATAAGGCATCCCAATTATTAGACCAATCCGGGTTTTTAGGAAGTAAATTTAGGTCTTTTAAGTCTAATCCATCTCGTGAGTTTATTCGTACCAAATGTAAGGATTCGGTAATTTTATGAGGTGTTTGAATTTGGCTAATTTGAGTTAGGCATTTTTTCCAAAATGGAGTAAAAACCTTAAAATAACTTTTGGAAAGATTTTGAATTTTAGATGGTTCAAAAAGAAGTGAGCTATTGAAGGTTTTTATCTCTAAATTATTTTGTTTAAAATATTCCTTAATTTTAATATCTCTTTTTATTGCTTCTGGCTCATAAACTCGATTCCAAACTATAGAATTTATGTCATACTTCTTTACTGCCTCTATCAAGATTTTCTTTGGTTTTCCTGATTTTATTAGTAAGTCGGCATTGTACCTTTGTTTTATATCTTTCCTGAAGGAATCAAGAGCTTTATGCAAAAACCACTTTGAGGCAGCTCCAATAGAAGATGATTCATCAAAGATATATAAAAATAAAAGTTCATGATTATTTTTGCAGGCGTAATCTAAAGCTCCATTATCAGATAAGCGAAGGTCATCTCTAATCCAAAATATAGTTTTTTTAATCATATTAAATTGTGATTTATCATATTAACATATAGAGTTAAAGATAAGTTAGTTTTTTATCAAAATCCATAAGTTATGAGTAAAAAAATTTTAATATTTGGTGGATCTGGATTTATAGGATCATCTTTGACAAATGCACTTTGTAAGAAGGGTCATCAGATCTGCGTTGTTTGCAGAGATGATCAGAAGGCGTTAGGTAAACTTGGCGCTAAAAAAGGGCTTCAAGTAAAGGCTATCGATATATTTAACAAAAATGCAGTAAGAAATTTAGTGAAGGATTATGATGTAATTATAAACCTGATTGGAAAATTATTTGAAGCTAAGAAAGGTGATTTTGTTAAATTTCACTATAAATTCCCAGAATTTTTATCGAAAACCATTTCTGATAAGCAGCATTTAATACATGTTTCAGCTCTGGGGATTGAAGAATCTTGTAAAACATCGATTTACGCTCAAACAAAATTAGATGGTCAAAAGGCAATTATCAAAAATTCTAAGAATTACAACATCATAAAGCCGAGTATAGTTTTTGGTGATTGTGATAATTTCTTCAATCTATTTGCCAAAATGTCAAAAATATCACCCTTCTTACCTCTTATTGGAGGTGGAAAAGCTAAATTTGCACCAATTTATGTTGATGACCTGACTGAGAGCATTATCTTGCTTGCTGAAGATGGTGCAAAATACAAAAATAAAATCTTTGAAAGCTATGGTCCTGACGCATCAAGCTTTGAAGAGTTAATGCAGTTTATTCTTAAAATAACAGGTAGGAAAAGATTTTTGATAAAACTGCCATTTTCTATTGCTAAGATTCAGGCTAAATTACTAAACTTCTTTAAAATATATTTATTAACTCCAGATCAAGTTGAGCTATTAAAATATAACAATATTGCTAGCAATAAACACGATAATATCGATAAAATTATTGGTAATCTAAAGTCTTTTAAACAAATAGTTCCTAAATATTTGAGGTAATAATGAGTAAAATAGTAGAAAATAAAAAAATAGCCGTAATAGGGGCTGGGATGTCCGGAATCACACTAGCCAAAAAGTTATCAAATTCAAATGAAGTGATTGTTTTTGACAAGTCTAGAGGAATTGGCGGAAGAATGGCGACTAGAAGGGTTGATGACTTTCATTTTGACCATGGTGCTCAGTTCTTTACTGCAAAAAGCAATGAATTTAAAGAGTTTTGTCAAAAAGCAAAAGATAATAATATAATTGAAGAATGGAAATGTCGATTTGCAGAAATAATTAATGGCTATATTAATACGCAATCCAATGTTAGTAATAATCCGTATTTTGTTGCAAAGCCTCAAATGAATAGTCTGTGCAAGTATGTAAGTAAAGATTTAAATATTTTACTAAATAAGCAAATAAAGTCTATCAATTTCAATAATAATAAATGGATTTTAAACACTACTCAAGGTGAGAGATTTGATGATTTTGATTATCTATTTTTGACTATACCGTCACATCAGGCAGTAAGTTTGGTTCCGAAAAGTTTCAAATATTTTGATATTTTATCAAATATTAAAATGACTGGATGCTTCACTTTAATGCTTGGTTTTAAAGAGGATTTAAAGATAGGTTTTGATGCTGCGTTGGTAAGGGAATCTATAATTAATTGGATATCAATAAACAGTTCAAAACCGGAAAGACCAGGTGCATTTTCCATTGTAGTTAATTCTGACAATCAGTGGGCCGATAGCAATATTGAAGAGGATTTGGAAGTAATAAAACAAAAAATGACCTCTTCCCTAAAAAAGATACTTAAATTCAATCCAGACAATATTAACTACCACAATATCCATCGCTGGAGATATGCTAATTCTAATTTTAAAAAAGGTGATAAATCTTTATTTGACCAAAGTTTAAATTTAGGAGTTTGTGGAGATTGGCTGATTGGCGGAAGGGTTGAAAATGCTTTTTTAAGTGGATTAGATTTATATAAGAATATTAATGATAGCTTGAATAATGGATAAAATTCATCACATTGCTATTCAAGAGTTAAATATAACTAGGGGCGTAGATTCGTCTGTAAACAATTTTGACACTGAAATCTTATATCGAGGTGAGAGTTGGGATTTTTTAAAATTTCAAAATATTAATCTTGACCTAGTTTTGTCAGATCAACAACAGCCCCATATATCTTTTGAGAAAAAAGATGCTGATAAATATGGAGAGTTAGCACCTCACAGAGTTACTTCTGCATCAATTTATATTGACGATCCTTTTAACAATAAAATTGAGATACTAAAAAATAATAACAAAAAACATAAAAATAATGAGTAAAAGCAATCTACCAGATAATCATCCAGAAATTAAAAATAAAACAGGAGTTCTAGTTCTCAACCTAGGAACGCCAGATGGTTATGGTTATTTTGCGGTTAGAAAATATCTAAAAGAATTTTTGTCCGATAGAAGAGTTATTGAGGTAAATCCAATTCTATGGAAATTTATTCTTAATTTCTTTATTTTACCACTACGACCCTTTGCGACTGGAAAAAAATATCAACAAATCTGGATGAAGGATGTTGACGAGTCTCCTTTAAAATTTTATACAAAATCTCAAGCTAAAAAGCTGCAGAATCTAGTTACCAAAAAACATCCAAATTTGATTGTTGAATATGCAATGCGTTACGGTAATCCATCTATTGAATCGAAGATTGATGATTTGATTAAAAAGGGCTGTAAAAAAATAATATTCATTCCTCTCTACCCCCAATATTGTTCTGCTACAACAGCAACTATATGCGATGAAATATATAGAGTTTTAAAGAAAACTAGATGGCAACCAGAAATTAGAATTGCAGGCCAATACCCTGATAATAAAATTTACATTAAATCTTTGGTAAGTAGCGTTAAAAATCATATTAAAACTTTAGATTTTAAGCCTGATGCAATCTTATCTTCTTATCATGGAATCCCAAAAATATATTTTGAGAAAGGTGACCCTTATTCATGTTATTGTCATAAAACAAATCGCTTATTTAATGAAGAGTTAGCAAGGCAAGAAATAAAAATAGAGAATCACATTAGTTTTCAATCTAGATTTGGGCCTAAAGAATGGTTAAAGCCATATACAGCTGACGTTTTAAAAGAATTAGTAGATAAGGGAGTAAAAAATTTAATTGTCATAACCCCAGGCTTTGCTTCTGATTGCATAGAAACTTTAGAAGAGGTTGACATGGAATATAGAGATTTATTTTTAGAGCTTGGAGGGAAGAATTTTTCACTTATTCCTTGTTTAAATGATAGTGATAACGGAATAAAACTAATTAATGATTTATTGAAAAATAACCTTTAGCAAGATTAATGTTTATATAATGTTATATCAATATCTTTAAGTCTATTACAATAAGAGACTGTCCCAAATCAAACTCACAAACCCATTAATTCTTTAACCTTTTTACTTACCTAAAACAAAAATCGAGTTAGTATTCATCTAGCTTAATGGCTGTTTTATCCTCACTTTTTTGCAAATATTAAGAATTTCAGTCACGTCCTCTCAAGTAGAAATGATTTGTTTAGAAGAATTAGTATCAACTGATCACATTTACAGGAAATTCAAATAATTATGGTATTTCTCCAATATCAAGAATGAGGTAGAAAAAATAGAAATATACTCAGATCATGAAGGGTTTGGCACTTTTAGATTATTCTTACGTCTTCTAATTAAGTTCACAGAAGATTTAAGTGACAGAGAGTTGGAAAGATATTTAGCTGACACTAATTTGGCTAAATGGTTCTGTAAATTCGGATTGGTAGAAAAAACTCCAAATCATAGAGTCTTTACTAATGCCAGAAAAAGAATAGGAACCAAGAGGTTATCAACAATATTCAACATCCTAAAAAATCAATTAAAAACAAAAGGCTACATGAATGAGGTGTTTACCTTCATAGATGCTTCTCACTTAATAATAAAAGCTACCCTTTAAAAAGAGAGAGATAGAGCGATTAAAGAAAAATACAAAAACTTAATAACGAAATCCTTCCAAAGTTTACTAAAGACAAGCAAGCTAATTTTGGCTGCAAGGGAGGTAATAAATTCTGGTACGGATTCAAGAAGCACACCTCCTTCGATATGCAATCAGGAATGATAAATAAAGTAGCAATCACACAAGCAAGTACCATAGATTCAAAAGGAATGAAACATGTTACCCCAGAATCTGGAGCTGTTTACGCAGATAAAGGCTATTGCGACAAAACGCTAAAGCTGCAACTGCAAAAAATAGCCTAAACAAGGGATAGTTGCGACCAAATCGTAAGAAAAACAGCAAAAACCACAAATATTTATAAAAATACAGCGAATTTCTAGCAAAATTCACTGCAATTATGATAAATTAATATTTTTTAAGAAAATTTTAAGAAAAAGATAGATTTGAGGCGGGCCCGTATTAAGTTTTTTAGGAAGCATCCTGTGAATCATAGAATTTATCTTTACGGCTTTAGTCCTATTATCAGGTAAAAATATTTTACTATAATGTAGCCTCTTATCTACAATATAGTATTATGGATAATGTTTTAATATTAAATTGATTTTATAAACTTAGTAATTATAATTGAAATCCTTTCGGAGGGATGGCCGAGTGGTCAATGGCAGCAGACTGTAAATCTGCCCGCGTATGCGTACGTAGGTTCAAATCCTACTCCCTCCACCATATTAGAATTTAGGTTCTGATGTTTTGCTTATTTCCTTAAACGGAAATTTACAAATTTTATGACCAAATTAAATAAGGACAGGTGGCTGAGTGTATGAGCGCAGCAATCTTTCTAACTGAAAATATAATTTCTTAGCAGTTTTCAAGTTTCTGAAATTGTTAAAATTTTATGACCAAATTAAATAAGGACAGGTGGCTGAGTGGTCGAAAGCAGCAGTCTTGAAAACTGCCGAGCGTGTAAGCGTTCCGTGGGTTCGAATCCCACCTTGTCCGCCAGTTTAACTGGTTCTAACTCAATCTCCACTCAGATTTTTAATATTTTATCTAGCCTCGCAAGTCAAGCTCTAGATTCTAATGGAACAAAGTCATATAATTTTTTCAAAAGATAAAAATACTACTAAACTAACAATAAAGAAATTACAGAAAATTGAGAATTTACTCAGCAATATGTCAAGAAAAATATTAGGATGTAAAACTCTTAATCAAGTCTGGAATGAGAAGCTAAAATTAGCATCAAATTCTTTGATTTAAAATTATATGTTTTGTTATATTTTAGTACTTGAGTTTAGCTTATCAAAAAGCCTCATAATATTCCGCAAAATGTTCTTATAAATCAACTCTCTATGCCTTTTTTAGACTTAAACCTTGCCATATTTTTTCAGTAGTAAATGGCAATAAGGGCGCTGAAATCTCACAAATTGTTAAAATAATTGTGCACAACACATTGTAAGCATCCTTCTTATCTTGATCCATCTGCTTTTTCCAAAATCTTTCACGTGACCTCCTGATATACCAATTATTTAAAACCTCAAAAAATTTGTTAAACTCACTACAAGCCGTAACTGAGTCGTAATTATCAAGAGAATTTTCAATTTTAGTGCAACAATCCTTAAGTTTACTAAGAATGTAATTATCCATAACATTGGTTATTTGATAAGTATCGTCAATTCTTTTAGCCTTAATTCCGTCAGAATTTGCATAGAGACAGAAAAAATTGTAAGAATTAAGTAGCGGCTTAATAGAGACCCTTGATGTTTCAATAATTTCTTTACCATCCTTAGACATCTTTAATTCTTGACCCTTCATCACTGCTGTTGAAAGAAGGTAAAACCTCATTGCATCTGACCCAATTTTATCAAAAATTTTAATTGGATCTGGGTAATTTTGAAGTCTTTTAGATAATTTTTGTGACTTTTCATCCAAAATTGTGCCATGGCAAATTACATTTTTAAATGGTGCTCTGTCAAAAAGCGCAACCGACATGACGGTTAATGTATAGAACCAGCCACGAGTTTGAGCAATATATTCTGTTATAAAATCAGCAGGAAAGTTTTTTTCAAACCAATCTTTATTTTCAAAAGGATAATGTTTTTGTGCAAATGGCATAGATCCTGATTCAAACCAACAATCCAAAACGTCACTAACTCTAGTATAAATTTCACCATCCTCTTCAAATGTAATTTGATCAATAAATGGTCGGTGTAAATTATCAACTTTTTGCCCTGACGCCCTTTCAATTTCAGCAACTGATCCAAAAACTTTTATTTTACCAGACTTACTCTTCCAAACAGGAACTGGACATCCCCAGAAGCGATTTCTTGTAATCGACCAATCTCTTGCACCTTCCAACCATTTTCCAAATTGACCCTCCTTAATATGCTCTGGAATCCAATTGATCTGCTTATTAGCTTCAATCATCCTGTCCTTTATGTCAGTAACTTTTACATACCAAGAGGAAACAGCTTTGTAAATAAGAGGGGTGTCCGTTCTCCAGCAATGGGGATAATTATGGATATATTGCTCAGTTTTTAGCCAATTATTTGTGTATTTTAGATATTTAATAATATCGTCATTACACTCAAAAACTTGCTTATTTTTGATTGAAAGATTTTCTAGATCATAGGTTAGATCTGTGAATTTGCCAGCTTGGTCAACTGGACAAATCACTGGAATATCATATTTTTTACATAAAACCTGATCATCTTCACCAAAAGCAGGTGCAATATGGACAATTCCCGTTCCATCTTCCGTAGTTACAAAATCTGCATTTAGAATTGTAAAAGAATTTTTGCTATTTTTTATTTTTTTATCATTTATAAAATATTCAAAAAGTGGCTTATATTTCAATCCTATTAGATCAAAGCCTTTGATTGTAGAAACTTTTGTGGAATCATCAAATTCCTTATATTTTTCTTTTAAATTAGAGGAGATGATAATAAATTCATCATCATTTTTAATGATGTCATAACTGATATCCTTACCGATTGCAAGTGCCAGATTTGAAGGCAAAGTCCAGGGAGTTGTTGTCCAGACAGCTAATTTTAATTTAGAGCTCTTTACTATAAAATCCTTACCAAAGCAATCAAAAATTGCCTTGAGACCTCCTTGAGAAGAATTATCTTCAGCATCAAGATCGATCTCAAATAAAATAGTAGCAGATTTACTGGTTTTTTTACGATATGCATTATCCATTTTAGTTTCAAAATTTGAAACTGGAGTTTCGCATTTCCAACTGTAAGGCATAACTCGATAATCTTCATAAAGTAAGCCCTTATCATAAAGCTGTTTAAAGGCCCAAATAACGGACTCCATATAATTAAGATCCATAGTTTTGTAACCATTTTCAAAATCAACCCACCTGCCCTGCTTATGAACATAATCTTTCCACTCAGCAGCATATTTCATTACTGATTTTTTGCATGCATCGTTGAATTTTCCTATTCCATATTCCTTTATTGCAATTTGACCAGAAACGCCTAGCTCTTTTTCAGTTTGCATCTCAACTGGTAATCCGTGCGTATCCCAACCAAACTTTCTTTCAACTTTCCTGCCTTTCATAGTTTGAAATCTAGCAAAAGAATCCTTGATAAATCCTGTCAATAGATGTCCGTAATGTGGAAGACCGTTGGCGAATGGAGGGCCATCATAAAAGACAAAGTCAGAAGATTCCGAGCTATTATTATTGTTAACAGATTGCTCAAAAATTTTATTATCCTGCCAAAAGGAGGAGATCTCTTTTTCCATCTTGGCAAAGTTAAAATTCTGATCTGGATCTTGATAATATTTTTCTTTGGTCATTTATAAGTTTTTCTTAAATAAAAATCTATTTTGAAGGAAGTGCTCAATAACTCAAGAATTAATCCTTAGGCTCCCATCGGAACTTATGAGACTTGTTTTTATTAAGATAATGATTCCTTTAATAATTCATTAACAATTTGTGGATTTGCCTTACCTTTAGTTTCTTTCATTACTTGACCAACAAAAAAACCAAATAACTTATCTTTTCCTGATTTATATTGCTCCACCTTGTCAGAATTTTGTTCTAAAATTCTAGAAATTTGCTCTTTAATTTCACCGCTATCAGTCACCTGCTTTAAACCCTTTTCTTCAACAATTCTTTCTGGCTGATCACCAGTTTCAATCATAATGTCAAGAATGTCTTTAGCAATTTTACCAGAAATCACGCTTTTCTTGATCAAAGTAAGTAAATCAGTCAACTCTTTTGCACCAAACTTTAAGTCAGAAAATTTTAAATTTAACTTATTGACACGACCTAAAAGCTCGACATTAATCCAAGTGATCGCGGTTTTAGAGTCGTTATTTTTGATGGCCTCCTCAAAAAACTCTGAAATTACAATGTCAGAAGTTAGAATTGTAGCGTCATAATCGCTAACAGAAAATTCAGCAATGTATCTCGCCTTTTTAACATCAGGAAGTTCTGGCATAGTTTTTCTAATCTCCTCAATCATCTCATCAGAAATCACTAAAGGTAGTAAATCAGGATCAGGGAAGTAACGATAATCCATAGCATCCTCCTTTGATCTCATGGTTCTCGTTTCTCCTGTTAAGGCGTCAAAAAGACGAGTTTCTTGATTAATTTTACCGCCATTTTCTAAAATTTCTACCTGTCTATTTGATTCAAACTCAATTGCCGACATAATGTTTCTAGTAGAATTGAGATTTTTAATCTCACACCTTGTTCCAAGCTCTTTCACCCCTTTAATTTTAACCGAAACATTGGCGTCACACCTTAAGTTACCTTTTTCCATGTCGCCGTCAGAAGAACCAAGAGATCTCACAATGGAACGAATTTTTTTAACATATTCTGCCGCTTCAAAAGGGCTAGACATGTCTGGGTCAGATACAATTTCCATCAACGGAACACCGGATCGGTTAAGATCAATTAGGCTGCATTTTGGATCTTGATCATGGATTGACTTACCAGCATCTTGCTCAAGATGAATTCTTTCGATATTAATAGTTTTCTTTTGCCCGTCTTCCAAAACAATATCAACATGACCGCCAGATACAATTGGATCAAGAAATTGTGAAATTTGATAACCTTGTGGTAAATCAGCATAAAAATAATTTTTACGATCAAAAATAGATTTTTTATTAATCTTAGCGTTAATACCTAAGCCTGTTTTAATAGCTAATCTTACAGCCTCTTTATTTATAGTTGGAAGCATTCCAGGCATAGCAGCGTCAACAAAGGAAGTTTGACTGTTTTGCGGGGCCCCAAATTTAGTAGAACTTCTTGAAAATAACTTTGATTTAGTTGCAGTTTGAGCATGAATCTCACAACCAATTACCACTTCATATTGATTTTTTTTACCTGTAATTAAATATTCCGTCATATTATATTTGTTTTTTTAGATTTTTATTATCTTATGAAATAAAAAGTAAGTTTTAAAGAAAATTTTTATAAGCCTCTAATATCTTCCTCCCAAAATCTCTAAACCTTCCCTCTCATCTATATCAAACGCTATGTTCATATTTTGCACTGCCTGACCAGAAGCTCCTTTAATTAAATTATCAATTACTGACACAATAATTACCCTATTTTTAGAGCGAGCTTTTTTAACTGCAATTTTGCAAAGATTTGTACCAGAAACCTCCTTAATTGATGGAATATGATTAGAGATTTTAACAAAATATTCATCTTCATATTTAGTTTGTAAGCAATTTATCAAATCTTTCTCAGAAATACCCTCAGCTAGATCAGCATAAATAGTAGATAAAATACCACGATTAACAGGAATTAAATGTGGTGTAAAATCAATTTTTATATTACTTTTGGCAACAAAATTAATTTCCTGCTCAATTTCCACAGTATGACGATGACTTGCTAATGAGTAAGCTAAAATATTATCATTGGTTTCGCAAAATAAATTACCAATTTTTAAAGAACGACCTGCGCCAGTAACTCCGGACTTTGAGTCAGAAATAATATTATTTGGACTAATTAAGTGATTATTTAAAAGTGGCAATAATGGCAACAAAACTGAAGTTGGATAACATCCAGGACAAGAAATAAGTCGAGCCTTTTTAATTCCTTCTCGATTCATCTCAGGTAAAGCATAGACCGCTTCCTTTTGAAGATTTATTGCCTGATGCTCTCCATACCATTCCCTATAATCCTCTGTACTTTTTAAACGAAAATCAGCGGCTAGATCAATTATTTTTAGAGTTTTTTTGCAATTTGTAGATAAAATATCAGAAATAATTTTTTGACTATGATTGTGAGGAAGGCAAGAAAAAATAACATCCACATCAGAAAAATCTGCCTCATTAATTTTAATTAATTTTGGTAAATCAAGGATATCTAAGTGTGGATAAATTTCAAAAAGGTGTTTACCTGCGTTAGATTCAGCAATTAAAATTTTAATATCAGCAAATTGATGATTTTGTAAAATCTTAATTAATTCCACACCAGTGTAACCTGATGCACCAATAATCGCTATTTTTAGATTATCTTTCATTTTATTTAATTTTCATTTTTCGAAATTCTTTTGGGGCTAAAAACCTTCCCTGCCATAAGCCAATTTTATTATTTCTTGCTTGTTTTTCAAGATATTTTACTTCATCGCTTGCTTGATGAATATTGTAAATAATTGCCATACCATTCCTAACCATTTCGTAATTAATATTTTTATTACCGTCAAAACAAGTAGCTAAATAACGATTATAGATATCTTTTTTTCTGTATTTACAAGTTAGCTTAACATTTTTAACTAACTTCCTAAGGAATTTTGTTGAAACCTCTCCGCAATCATACTGTTTTTTATTTTTATTGAAGCAGGTTTGCTTATATTCTGGCGCGTCAATTTCTAACAACCTCACCTCCTCACCATTTTTCATTCTTAATGAATCGCCATCAATTACTTTAAAAACAGCAATAATTTCACGCCTATTATCTTCTAATATTTGATAATTTTTACTTTTTTCTACCTCTTGATTAGAAATGTCAACAACCCAAAGAATTATTAAAATTGCTATCAATGTAAGTAATAAATATTGAAGATATTTTTTATTCATAGCTCTTTTTAAAATATAATTCTACACCCCTAGCTATCGCTTTTGATATCTTTCTTTTATAAACGTTGCTTTTCATCCTCCTCTCTTCTGCCTTATTTGTTAAATAACCAATCTCAATTAAAACCGAAGCCATATCAGGAGCGGTCAAAACCTTAAAACCGGCAAAACGATGAGTATTTTGTAAAATATGAACTCCTCGACTTTTCATGACTTTAATTAATTCCTGAGCAAAAATAGAGGAACTGTTCATAGTATGCCTCTGCGCTAAATCAATTAAAATATCTAAAATATCACCACTAGCAGATTTTAAATTTATACCACCAATAATATCAGCCTTATTTTCCTTTTGAGCTAATTTTTCAGCCTCCTTGTCAGAGGATTTATTAGATAAGGTGTAAATTGAAAAACCCTTTGTGTCTTTTTTTTTTGAAGCATTAGCATGAAGTGATATAAATAAATCAGCATCCTTTTTACGAGCAATACCAACCCTCTTAGCCAAAGGAATAAATTTATCAGAAGACCTAGTTAGGTAAACCTTATATTTCTTTTGCGAATCTAAATATTTTTTTAAATCCAAGGCGTAGGCTAAGGTAATGTCCTTCTCCTCGACTCTTGTCCCACCAATAGCGCCAGGATCTTTTCCGCCATGACCAGCATCAATAACTATAACTGGCTTTGTTTTTGTTGCCTCCGACTTACCTGACTCATTAATAATTTTAATAACTGTCCTGTAATATTTATCAGACATAGAAAGTTGAATCTGTTCTGAAACTGTATGAAAAATTCTAATTTTTTTCTTAGCATCGAAAACGAAACGAGAGCTTAATTTAGACTCTGAAGATCTAAAGCTAGTAAAAAATTTACTTTTACCTAATTTAAAATTGCTATAATTCTTGCTGTCATTAAAATCCATGACTAACCTTTCCGGGCCAGAGATAGAAAAACTTTTAAAGTCAGGTTTTTTCTTACTATAAATAATAATATTTACTGATTTTTTACCCTCTAAAAGGACAATAGAAGTAATTTGATTACTCGCAAAAGAAGAGAAGCTGCAAAGAAAAGCTAAAAATATAAAAAATCTAATAAATTTTTGAAAAATAATGTTCATTAAAATTTTAGCAATTGGCAAAATTAACAATAGCCCATATAAGGAAATCTTTGATCTTTATCAAAAAAGAATCAAATGGAAGATTAATATAAAAGAATTAGAAATAAAAGAAAATAGCAAAAATCTTTCTGAAAGAATTGTTAAAGAGAAGGAGGAAAAATTATTATTAGAAAACTTACCCGATAATTATATTTTAATCTGCTTAGATTCTGGAGGGAAGATTCTGTCAACAGAAAATTTATCAAAAATCATTAATGATTATCGTGAATCGAGTATAAAAATTTGCTTTGCCATTGGTGGTGCCAGCGGTTTTGGCGAAAAAATTAAAAAAAAAGCTGACCACCTTATATCTTTTGGAAAAATTACTCTACCCCACTTAATGGCTAGGTGCGTATTAATTGAACAAATTTATCGTAGTTTTACCATATCCAGCAACCACCCCTATCACAAGGGTCACTGAATTACATTATTTTCCTACTCGGTTTAGAGATTTGTAGATTAAAATCTTTCTTGTCCTGTTATTTATAATATTTTATTTTTTCTCTAGCTAATTCATCAGCAATATCATTATATTTATCACCGCTATGACCCTTAACCCAAAAAAATTCTACATCATGTTTTTGCACCAAAAAATCTAACTCTTTCCAAAGATCGGAATTCTTAACTGCCTGTTTTTTAGAATTCTTCCAGCCATTTTTTTTCCAAGAAAAAATCCATTTACTTATACCATCCTTAACATAAATACTATCAGTATAAATTTCAATTTTAACATTTTTTTTGATGATTTTTAGAGCCTCAATAACAGCCCTAAGCTCCATCTTATTGTTTGTAGTCTCTAAATCGAAGCCATTAATCCTCTTCTCCTTATCTCCATAAAGCAAAATAGCGCCCCAACCCCCACTTCCAGGATTGCCACTACAGGCACCATCAGTATAAATTTTTATTGTATTTTCTTGACTCATTTATGATTATGCTAATTCCCATTTATAATTGGGATATTTCTAGACGCTCCTACAATATATTATGTAGAAAAATATTTTAAGGTTAGAATTATCAAAAAACGACAGCCCTATATTAACAGGATGTAAGGATTTTTGGTAATTAGAAGCTTAAAAGATAAAACTAGGTCATACTATTAGTGACCAAATCTACAATAGAACTTACCCCAATCCCAGATTCTTCTTGCATCTTTTCAACTGACTTCTGCTCAATAAACTTATCTGCCATGTGAAGAGGGTAAAATTTTAACTTATTTTTAAACAAAATGTCATTTTTTAAAAGAAAATCAGCAATTGTAGAGCCAAAACCACCAATAACTCCCTCTTCAATGGTAATTAAGACATCGTGACTTGCTGCTAAATCTAATAACAGTTCTTGATCAAAAGGTTTGGCAAAAATAGCATCAGCAATAGTGATATTAATATTGTGTTTTTCTTGTAAAATTTTATCAGCCAGAAGAGCATTATTGATAATTGATCCGAGTGATAGGATGGCAATCCGCCCGCCCTTTTTAATAATTTTCCCCTTTCCTATTGGTAATGTTTTAATTTTTATCAATTCACCCCCCAACTTTTCAAGGGTAAGTTCCGAATTAAGGATATTTTGTAATTGATTAGAAATATTAGTGTTTCCTCTTGGAAACCTAAATGCTGAAGGATTCTTATCAATTGATAAGGATGTTTTGATTGCTCTTGCCAAATCATCACCATCCTTTGGAGCCATAAGAATAAAGTTCGGTAAATTAATAAGATAAGCAATATCAAAAGATCCTGCATGGGTTGGGCCGTCAGCACCGACAAAACCAGCCCTATCGATTGCAAACCTAACTGGTAAATTTTGTATAGCTACATCATGTACAATTTGATCGTAAGCTCTCTGAAGAAAGGTAGAATAGATTGCTACAAAAGGTTTAATTTTTTCACAAGCAAGACCAGCAGCAAAAGTAACCGCATGCTGTTCAGCAATTCCAACATCAAAAAATCTATTAGACTTCCTTGGAAATTCTTTTTCGAAAATATCAAGACCGGTACCAGTTGGCATGGCTGCAGTAATTGCCACAATATCATTATCTATTTTTGCCAATTTTGTTAAAAACCCACCAAAAACTTTACTAAAAGACGGGATATCACTAGTTGGAGAGTATTTTTCTCCCGTTTTTGAGTCAAATTTTACTACCGCATGGAGAGAGTCGACGGATGACATAATTTTATTGTAACCCCTACCCTTTTCAGTCTTAATATGAATTAAAATTGGAGTGTCAGACTTATCATTCTTAATATTTTCTAGTATAGTCACCAAAATATCTACATTGTGACCGTCAACAGGACCGATATAATAAAAACCCATCTCTTCAAAGATATTGCCACCCATCCACCATTCCTTAGCAGCCTTTTCAAATTTTTTAGGGAATTTAGCAATGGAGTCGGGTAATTTTTTTAAAAACTTCTTAGAAATATCGCGAATTTTTAAATAAGATTTCGATGCAGCAAGACGAGAAAGATAATTGGACATAGCTCCAACGGGAGGAGAAATAGACATATCATTGTCATTTAAAATGACAATTAAACGATTATGAGCAGATCCAGAATTATTAAGTGCCTCATAAGCCATGCCAGCACTAATTGCACCATCCCCTACTACAGCAATTATATTTCTTTTTTCTTTTTTAATGTCACGAGCTAAGGCAAAACCAAGAGCTGCAGAAATAGAAGTCGAACTGTGACCAGCTCCAAAAGGGTCAAATTTACTTTCTGATCTTTTTGTAAAACCACTAATGCCACCCTCTTGCCTAATGGTAAGCATCTCTTCTCTTCTGCCGGTTAAAATTTTATGGGGATATGATTGATGACCAACATCCCAAATAATCTTGTCATCCGGAGTGTCAAATACGTAATGAAGAGAGGTGGTCAACTCAATAACTCCAAGACCAGCACCTAAATGACCACCAGTTTTCGATACTATTTCTATTGTTTGTTGGCGAAGCTCATCCGAAACATCCTGCAACTGAGACCTTCTTAACTTTTTAAGATCTTTTGGAAACTTAAGATCATTTAATAGTTTATAATTACCAAAATTAATTCCGGTCATAAAAAATAATCAAAAAATATTGTCACGATGAATAAATTAATTGCTATAATTATCTTAATAAAATCACCACGATGAATAGGTCTTGGATTTTTTAAAAAAACTCTGTCAACAAAGCTTCTTTCGTGGCTTACTATCTCTTTTTTTGGTGGATAGCATTTGTAGAATAAATAAATATGCCTTATATAAAAAATAATCACTAAAAATGACAAGGCAGATTGTAAAAAGGCATTATCAAAAAAATTTACCAATGGCAAGATGATAAAGTAAGACACCCCATAAGATAAAATTACTATGTAAGATAAAGCCTTAAAACTTAATCCAGACTTTAAAAAAAAGCCAAATAGTAAAGATGTATATTGCTTAATAAGTTGTAAATTATTTTTAAAAAAACCCATATATTAATATAATTAACTTGTCTATCAAGGGATCATATTCTTATAACGCTTCTACCTTATAAGACATTATATAACAAAATATTTTAAGACTAAAATTGTCAAAAAAACGACTGCCCTATATTAATGGGTACAAAGCTTTTTTGACACTTAAAATCTTAAAAAATGAAGCCAGATTACGCTATTACTTATCCAGTATTATAACAAAATTCATTTATAATGCAACTTTAGGTCAACTAATTTTGGTTAGAAATTTATTACTAAATTTACGCTTAATATCCGAATATATTTAGCTAAATTTTATGATAATTTTTGGCCAAAACAACAAGCATAGATGTTACATTATAGATACACTTTGGTGTTATAGGTGGGAAATTGGCATTATATGATTATTACTAACTAACCTTCTCATCACCCGGTAACTGATTTTGGATACCGCTCCACGGACTTTCGAAATCAAAATCACGAAACTCTTGAGTTAATTTTACCTTTTCATAAATAACAGCCTTCTTTTCTTCATCATACCTAACCTCCTCATAACCACTCAAGGGGAAATCTTTCCTTAAGGGAAAATGCTCAAAATTATAATCCGTAAGGATTCTTCTTAAATCTGGATGATTTTTAAACTTAATTCCATACATATCAAAAGCCTCTCTTTCTGCCCAATTAGCAGCCTCAAAAACCTTAGAGACACTATCAATAGATTCTCCATCAGACAGAGATACTTTAATAGTTAGCCTCGTATTATATTTAAAACTCAATAAATTATAAATTACCTCAAACCTAGGGGATCTAATTCCAAGTAAATCTGCGCCGAATAAATCAATTAACATCTTAAACTTTAGATTTTCATCATCTCGTAAGAATATTAAAAAATCAACTATAGCACCCTTCTCGATAGAAATAATATCATTATAAGAGTTGTGATCTATATTTTGGATTATATCAGACTTTTTATCTTTAATATACTTTACTTGATCAGAAATATTCATATTAACTTTTCTTAAAACCTACAATAAAAATCTGCACAAAAATAACTTGAACAGTTTCTGAGGATTTTTTAATTTATTTTTTACAAAACCAAACTAATAGCAATGTCCACTTTAAAAACCATGTTAAAAAACTAGGCAATCTATCTTTATTTTTTTTACCATTATCTACAAAAAACCTTATAAAATGTAGGCATATTCCAGTTATTTTTTATAAATGACAGGTAAAAATATTTGATATATTATTTATTTTAAGGTGGGTTTTGGTGTTATATCACCCCTACCTTGATTTTTTTTATACCTAAACTTACTCATTTCTGTCTTATTAGAATTATCTTTCTTTCTAAATTGTCGTTTATTTTGGCTCCCACCTTCTTTATAAGATGATTTTCTGTCAAACCTTCTATTCTTCCTATATTCCTTATTACTATTACTACCATCTTGATCATCAGTTCCACTACCCCTTCTCGAACCTCTACTTTCTCTTCTTCTTTTTCTTGCTTCAGCTCTACCTTCACTCCTTCTGTCAACCTCCGACCTTCTTTCTTTTAATATAGCTTGTTTTTTCTCTTGATACTCCTTTCTTAAATTATCCAATTGCACATCATGACTAGCATGATCGTCAGCTAAAGCAGTAAAAGATAAGAATGCAGATAGTAAAAATATAAGAAATATATTTCTCATAATTAAAATTATTTAATTTTTCTTGGATCTGTAAAAACCAACAAAGCTGAAGAAATGTAAATAGATGAATAAGTACCTATCAATATACCAAAAAATAAACTTACACTAAACGTCTTTAAAATTTCTCCACCAAATAATATTAAAGCCAAAAGAGCTACCAAAGTTGTTCCAGAAGTAACTATCGTCCTTCTAAATGAAGAATTAATACTTATATTGATAACTTCAGAAATAGGCATTTTTTTATATTTTTGTAAATTTTCTCTAACTCTATCATAAATCACTACGGAATCATTTATAGAATAGCCAATTACAGTCAATAATGCAGCAATAGAAGTAGAATTAAACTCCAAAGAAGTTATAGATATAAAGCCAACAGTAATAATCACATCATGAAGTAAGGCGACAATTGACCAGATACCAAACTCTAAATCAAAACGATACCAAACATAAATTAAAACAAAAAAGCACGACAATAATAACGCTAAAATAGCAGACTTTATTAATTCTGATCCAATTTTAGGACCAACAAAATTAACTTCACGATATTCAATATTAGAAAAATTTTGACTTAAAGAATTTTTAATTTTTTCAACTAGTTTTAGTTGGTCAGAACTTTTATCCTCTGGAATGCGAATCATAACATCCCTCTCATCAAAAGATTGAATATTAAATTTTTCTACACCGGAGTTTGAGATAACAGACCTTACCTTGGTAACGTCTACTTTTTCATTAAAACGGGCTTCTATTAATATACCCCCCGTAAAATCAATACCCAAATTAAGAAATTTCGTATAAAGACTAAGGAAGGATATGAGAACTAACGCAATCGAAAAAACAATTGCCACCTTACGATATTTAATAAAGTTAATATTTAACATTTATTTACCAATCATTATTCTGTCAACCAACTCAGATATTGTTGGTATATTACCATTTTTATAAAAAGGATCTGTTGCAAATCTATAAGCGTTATGACCAGCAAACATTAATTGGTTTTCTATATCTCTTCCAACCCTAACATCCTGTAAAGTTTTTTGAATACAAAAACTTCTTGGATCAGCCTTCTTGCCATTTGAAAAATTAGCTTCAGGATCTTGAGTCCAATTACTAAAGCGACACTGACTTAGGCAGCCCATACAATCAACCTGATCTTGAATAATTTGTTCAGATTTTTTCTTGGCAACAAAGATAACAGTATCATCAGGTGTTTTCATTAACTCATCAAATCCATCATCTTTCCACTTTAAAGCTTTTAATTTATCTTCTTTTTTTACATAGATCAATCTCTTCCTTGGTCCAAATTCTAAGGAATCAGTGAAATCATCATCAGATTTTGACTTAAACTCAACTTGCCTACCTTCAATATCTTTCAACTCTCTAATAAAATCATTCTCTACGGCTGAAGAATAAAAACCTGTTGGGCTAAATCTGTTAAGATATACATCTCCATCCTTTAAGCTGAAAAACTTTTTTTTCCACGAATCAGATACGGGATATTCCTTAGTTAAGATCGGTCTAGTACCAAATTGAAAAACTACAGGACCAATATCTGGATTATCAAGGTAATATTCATATTCTTTAATATTCCAAACCCCCCCAGCAACAACTATAGGAACGTTATTCAGACCTACAGAGTTCATAAATTTTCTTATCTCAACAACCCTTGGATAAGAATCTTGGGGCACATTTGGGTCTTCAGAATTAGATAGACCATTATGACCTCCTGCACGCCAAGGACATTCATAAACTACTCCACCAAGTAATGTTGCCATGTTTTTATAACTCCTTTTCCAAAGAGCTCTAAAAGCCCTCATTGAGGAAACAATAGGATAATAATAAACATTATATTTGGCAGCAATTTCGGCCAATCGATAAGGCATTCCAGCACCACAAGTTACGCCATGAATTAGTTTATTAGCCTTAGAAAGGATGCCGTGAAGTATTTCCTCGGCGCCACCCATTTCCCACAAAACATTAATATGAATCCGGCCATTACCACCAGAAATATCATTAGCTATTTTAGCTTGAGCAATACCTCCATTAATACCATAATCAATCAATTCCCTATGTCTTTCTGACCTAGTTCTGCCACGATAAATCACCGGAACTAAATTGCCATTTTCATCATAATAATCAGCATTCACACCAGAAAAAGTACCTACGGCACCAGATTTTGCAAAATGTCCAGCGGTTATACCGTTAGTTACTCCAACTCCTTTTCCGCCCTCTATTATCGGTAAACATTCCTTATTTGATATAATGTGAGGAGTAATTTTTTTTAACAAAATTAATAATTTGAATTAAACTAACTCATTCAACAAAAAAACCTTTGACCAATCTTAATTTTACAATAGGATCTTGCTAAATAGAAACGAGACTACAAAAGTTTTATCTTAATTTGATAAATTTGAGATGCAACGAAAACATGTATCACAATTAATATTCATGTAAAAAAACAAATCTTGCTACCACATTTTTACAGAGTCTTAAACATAACATAGCCGTACCAATCCCCTTAAAATAAGCAATATATCAAAATTTTTCTATCTATCATTTAAAGAAATGACTGGAATATGAGTGCCCACTCTAACAGGTTGTAAGGCTTTTTGATGATTTTGGGATAAAAAGATAAAAAAACTACCTTAACTTGTGTATTTTAAGGTTGGAAATTGCTACTGGACCTTAAAATTATCATAAACGACAACTACGTCATTCTTATAGATTTATAATGAAAATTTATTGTCAACCCTCTCCCAACTAAACAAACCTCTTTTAGGGTCATAATTTCTACCAAAATGACCGTAGGTTGCTGTTGGTAAATAAATTGGCTTGTTTAACTGAAGTAACCCCCTAATACCACGTGGCGTGAGGTCAATATTTTTACTAATTAAGTTTACAATTTCACCCTCGGGAACCACAGAAGTTCCGAATGAATTAATATAAATAGATATAGGTTCTGCGACTCCAATAGCATAAGACAATTGAATTAAACATTTTTTTGCTAAATTTGCCGCCACAATATTTTTAGCCAAATATCTTGCAATATATGCTCCAGAACGATCAACCTTAGTATAGTCTTTACCAGAAAAGGCGCCGCCACCATGAGCAGCTGCACCACCATATGTATCAACAACAATTTTTCTACCAGTTAGCCCGACGTCACCCTCTGGACCGCCAACAATGAATTTTCCAGTTGGGTTAAAAAGAAATTTTGTTCTTTCGGTTACAAATTTCTTTGGAATAGTTTTTAAAATTATCGGCTTAACTTGAGCGATAATATCAGAAATATCCATAGATTCTTGGTGCTGAATGGACAATAATACGGTGTCAACATAATTGATATCACCATTACCTCCATAAGCTAATGTTACCTGACTCTTAGCATCAGGACCAAACCCTGAAATCTTTCCACCCTTTTGATCCTCATAAATCTTGCGCAAAATTTTGTGAGAATACATTAAACTAGCAGGCATCAACTCCTCAGTCTCTTCACAAGCATAACCAAACATAATTCCCTGATCACCAGCACCCTCGCTATCTCTACCAGCTCTATCTACGCCAAGAGCAATATCTTCCGATTGCTTATTAAACAAGAATTCAATGGCAATTTTATCATAGCTAAATTTACCAACAATATATCCAATATCCTTAATTAAGATTCTAATCCTATTTTCAATATCTTTATAATCCGGTACAAAATTAGAGCGAATTTCACCAGCGATTATAATTTTAAAAGGAGTAACGAAACTCTCCGCCGCTACCCTAGAATTAACATCCTTCTCAAAAAAATAATCTAATATTAAGTCTGAAATTTGATCGGCAATCTTATCTGGGTGACCAGCCGATACAGATTCACTAGTAAATAAGTACATTTGTAATAAAATAAATTAGGTTATTTATTCTTAAATAATAATGGCTACTATAAATGATAATCAGTGTTAATCTCTTCTAACGCATCTACGTCACCTATGTGAAAAAAATCATTTTTAGAAACAATTCCATTAATTTTTAAACTCTTATTATGGTAAAAATGAGAAATTGAGAATCTATTTTCCTTTGGAGCTTTATTAAAAATTTTTGGATTAATAATCTGAACTCCTGTAAAAGCATAGGGATTTTTAGCATCTTTTATTACTTTACCACTATGTAATAAGTTAAAATCTCCCTCTCCACGATAACCAAAATATTTTCTTCTATCTGTTAAAGATAATAAAATATCAGGTTTTTCTAAATTAAATTTTTTAATCATATCAGTTAAAAAATCTTCATCTTCCTTCCAGAAAAGATCGCCATTAATTAACATCAACGGCTTATTTATATCAATAAGTCCAGATTTTATAGCATATTTAATTCCACCTCCAGTTTCAACCTTAGTAAACTCGTCAGAAATTATTAAATTATCCTTATGCTTATAAGCAAAATCCTTTATTTTTTTCTTTAAATAAAATGTGTTAATAATTACATTTGGAACCTTTAAAAACCTAATCCTATCAAGAATATGGTCAAGAATCGCTTTTTTACCAACCTTAAGAAGCGGCTTTGGAGCATCCTTAGTAAGAGGCGCCATTCTCGTTCCAGCTCCAGCAGAAAATATAAAAACTTGATTAATCATAGTTAAATTTTATTAATTCTAGATAAATGTCTACCAGCTTTAAACTCAGAAGAAAAAAATGATCTACAGCAATTAACAGCCACATCCTCGTCTATTATTCTTGCCCCTAGACATAAAATATTAGCGTCATTGTGATTTCTAGATAATTGCGCTACTTTTACATCATTACATAATGCAGCACGAATATCTTTAAAACGGTTAGCTGCAATAGAAACTCCAATACCTGTACCACAAATTAAAATACCAAAATCATATTTACTAGGTTTAGATAATAAATTTTGACAAAGATCTTTAGCGATGTCCGGATAATCAACGGACATTTCGTCAGAACAACCTAAATCATTAAAATTATAATCAGATTTCAGTTCGCTAATTAAATGTGTCTTTAATTTAAAGCCAGCATGGTCTGAGGCAATCAATATGTTCATTTTAATCTATTTATTTTTCTTTCTTCGTCTTTTTTCTTGATCGACTCTCTCTTATCATACAATTTTTTACCCTTAACTAAAGCTATCTTAACCTTAGCATAATTACGCTCATTAAGGTAGATCGACAAAGGGATAATTGTAAGGGACTTGATCTTAGCTTTGCTAAGTAATTTTGCAATTTGTTTTTTATGTAATAGTAACTGCCTTTCCCGTAAAGGGTCGTGATTAAATTGATTAGCTCCAGAAAATGTGGCAATATTAGCATTTGTTAAAAATAAGTCACCCTTCTTGTCGCTAATATAAGCCTCTCCTATACTAGCTTTTCCGGCTCTCAAAGACTTAATTTCACTACCTTTTAAAATTATTCCAGCGTCAATTTCTTCTAAAATTTCATAATTATATCTTGCCTTACGATTTTGTGCTAGAATTTTCATCGCTAATTTTATGTTTTATACCGTAAATATCAGTAATCTCCTTAATATTTTTTATTTTCTCTTCATTGAAGCTATTTTCAACATCATTTTTAATATCATTAAATCCAGTATTTTTAGAAATTTGACTTATTTGCTCTTTAAAAGAATGTAAATAATCCCTAAATTTATAAAAAATTTTTACAATATTTCTAACTAATTCTGGAAAATCTTTAGGATTTACTATTAATACAAAAATACTGCAAATTACCGCAAATTCAAAAAAGGATATTCCAAACATTTAAAATTTTATTGGTACGGTCGAGAAGATTTGAACTTCCACGAGATATTAATCTCACAGCGACCTCAACGCTGCGCGTCTACCATTCCGCCACGACCGCAAAAACTATAACATTTCACAAAATAGGGTTTGTAAAATTACTTTGATAGGATTTTTTTCTAACTTTACTACATTTAGACTCCCTGATAACATATTCATAACCATTATCATTAGCATATTTTATAGCATCCTCCCTATTATAAAATTTAATCTTCAATTGATCATACATATTATCAGAAGAATTCCACCCCTGTAGAGAGGATTTATCACTTCTTTTTAAATTATTTTCAGAAACAATCTTTAAAAACCAACATTCTCTCTTTTTAAAGCCGGATTGCATTGCGTTTTTTGTATCTTGAAAAATCTCTACCTTCATTTTTAATTTAAAATTATATTTGTACCTAATAATATCAATCACACTTTGTAATTGTCCATCAAAATTATCATCTATCTTGTTAATTTTATAACCATAATTTGCCAAACCCTCTTTTAACCTCTCAACAGACGATAAACTACTTATTAAATCAAAAATTTTATAATTTAATTTTTCTCCCAAATTATTATCATAAAATCTTTGCCAATCAAATCTATAGGAAGGATCTTTTTTTCTACCTAAATAACCAAAATTTTCTATCTCAGAAAAAAAGGCCACGTCCAAATGACCAACAATATTACAATTTTTAATATTGTATCTTTTTTTAATATCTTTTGATAATTTAATTCCCGCCTCTAATTGCTGATCAGTAAAATCTAAATTATCTGGATCAGGGTTAAAAAACTCGATGCCAATAGAATTTTTATTTAGACCCTCAACTCCTCTCCAATAACTCGTACCAGCGTGAAAAGCGATATTTTTTTCTTCAACTAATTGATGAACATCACCATTAATATCAATAACATAATGAGCACTGACTTCGTGCAATTTTAACAAATCAATAGCCTTCTCTAAATTTTCTGCCGCAATATTGTGTAAAATCAAAAAATCTATTTGACGATTTTCACTTTCTATAAAATAATTGGTAAATAAATTTTTCCTCCTTATTTTCATGATTTTTAAAGCTTTATTGCAAATTTAACTAGTATCAATTACCTTGAATAACTAGTGTTTATTACAGCATAATGTTAAAATAGAATTTATAAAAATGAAAAGAGTTTTTTCTGGTATTCAGCCAACTGGCAATCTACATCTTGGTAATTATCTTGGTTCAGCCCATAATTGGCTAGAATTACAAAATCAGCATGATTGTATTTTTGGCATTATGGATTTACATTCTATAACAATCAAACAAGACCCAAAATTACTGAAAAAAAATATCCAAAATTTGGCAATTAGCTATTTAGCATTTGGGATTGACCCAAAAAAGGCCATTATTTTTATTCAAAGTCAAGTCTCAGCTCATGCCCAGTTAGCTTGGCTACTTGGCACCATGGCACCAATGGGCTGGCTTTCCCGCATGACACAATATAAGGATAAAGCAGGAGATAAAAATAATAATTTAGGTTTATTTTCTTACCCTATCTTAATGGCAGCTGATATTTTATTATATCAAACTGATTTAGTCCCAACTGGTAAGGATCAAAAACAGCATCTGGAATTAACTCGTGATTTGGCAATTTCCTTTAATGAAAATTATAAAACAGATTTTTTGACCATCCCCAAGCCTCTAATTACTGGCAATTTTACCAAAATTATGTCCTTACAGGATGGCACTAAAAAAATGAGCAAATCAGATATTAGCGATTTAACCAGAATCAATATAAATGATGATCCAAAATTAATTGAAAAAAAGATCAAAAAGGCTAAAACAGATGCCGTATTAGGAATTTCTTATGATAAAAATCGTCCGGAAATTTATAATTTATTGAATATTTTCTCCTTCGCTAGCGGCCAAAAACCAGAGGAAATTGCCAAAAAATATGAAAATTGCGGTTTTGGTGATTTTAAAAAGGATTTGGCTGAAAATTTAATCGCTAAATTGCAAATTATTCAAAATAACATTGCTAATCTTGAAAATAATCTTGATTATATTAATGATATTTTAATAGATGGGAAAAATAGGGCGGAAAAAATTGCAGAAAATAATCTTAGTAAGATTAAAGAATTAATAGGGTTGTAATTATTATTGTCAAACAGGAGTAATAAGAGGACCAAGAGTACTAAGAGTAGCATCAGCGAACAACATCTGAACTTTTCGTTTCTGCTAATTCTTGATTTATTATTTCTGTCTCTGTACTATTTTTTGCAAATTCAACGATTTCTTCCTTTTTATCTTCTATTCCACTTTCACTTTCACTTTCACTAAAATTATGATTTTTAGACTCTCTACTTAAAACAAATTTACTTTCCACTTCTCCCTCTTTACAATAAATTTCAAAATCAATAAAATTAAAGATTTTTCTTGCACCTCCTTTGATACTATCTGCTTCTATTACCTCTCTAGCATTATTAATTATTGTTAAGATTGGTTTATTTCCTTCATAATAAAGTTTAAAATAAAATTTGTTATCATCACTTAGTTTTTCAATACGCTTATCATGAAAAATTATTTCACTTTGGTCGTCTGAATTGTTAATTATGATTGATATTATTTTCTTGTCACCATCCTCTTCTTTTTGTTCGACTTTACTTGATAAAATAACACCAGAATTTTCTTTTACTTTTTTAAAATCACCTCCTATCCCCTTAGCTACATTACTCTTATCAACAGCACCACTTAATGCTTGAAATTTATCTCCAATGGTATAATATCTGACGGTATTTTCAGTACCAGTCATAACAAGACCTTTCTTAAATTTCTGATGTAACTTAGGAGAAGGGGAGGGGGTACTAAGCAAATAATCAGCTTGTTGAGTGCCAAAAATACTAATTAGCAAATCATCATCTTGTTGAGTGCCAAAAATACTCCTAGATTCGATAAAGGATTTTAACTTCTGTCTTAAATCTTCAGCAAATTGGTTTGGATAATTCGCACCTTGATCAGGAGGATGATCATATTCATAGGGAATATCGATAGTTTTAATCTCTTGTTGATTATAATGATCTTTCAAAAATTTACCATCTGTATTTAAGTATTTTATAAATTCTTCTCGGAAATGATTTGAAGAATGTTTGACGATATCGTCAACATGTTGAAAAGTTACATCTTGTCTTTTCAATTCGTTCAGATCACTTATATAACTGCGGCAGTCTTCACTACCAAATTTATATTGGTCGATAGCATAAGATAATGTAGCGGCTGTACCACCAGCGGCTGCACCAAAGGCTGCACCTAACAATAAGTCCCTGCTACTAACACCTTCTCCTCTAACAAACCTGTTTGTAGCACCAGATACCATACCAGCTGAAGAATATTTAATAAGGCTAGTAATGTGTGGCATTTTATCAATAGCGGTAGTAATAGCGGTCTTAGTAAGGTTAGGAATGAGTGGCATTTCATCAATAGCGGCAGTAATAATCGATGGGTCTGTTACAAGAACACAATCAAAAGCGACAGTAGAAAGTACAGCAGCCACTTTGGTACTAGTTGTTAATTTTGATCTAGCATAAGCATCTGAATATTTAATTAATTCTTGTAATACTGATTTTGATAAAGATTTTTCACTTAATCTTTTAAGTTCTTCTAAAGCTTCTTTTATAGGTTTACCCTCATATTCATCACCGCTTAATTCTGTTATTAGACCATCTTTATTATCCAAAAATTTATAAATAAAATAATATTGATAACTATAATGTTTTGATGTTTCTTGATACATTGCCTGTGTAGCTACTGATGCAAGTGCACCAAAACAAGTACCAACACTAGCACCAACACCAGCACCAGCGACGGCACCAGCGACGGCACCAGCAGTAGCACCAGTAGCGAAATTAACAGCAGCTTTAGCAGTAATAGGAAAGGCAAAATGTGTAAACCAAGAACGATTCCAAGCAAGATCTTTTAACTCATCTGTTTTAATTTTTTGATCATAATCTGGAACTAAATCTTGTATAGAAAGTTGCCACTTTGATTCATTGCCCATTTTGGATATAATAAATTAATAACCTATATATTATATCATGTTTTTTGACACATGTCAATTGCATAAAACTAGATATAATACATTTAGATTTATATTTATGGCATCCACCCCCACCAAAATCCTTACAGGATTTTGACTCCCCCGTAAGGGGAGTTAAGCCAGGTGCAAATTAATGATACCAACTCCCCTTACGGGGGAGTCAAAGTTGCAAAGCAACTTTGGTGGGGGTAAAAATATTATTAGCACCCCGTTACCCTAATAATATAGCTTATTATTTTTTGATAAGATTAAAAAACATTGAGTCCCTACCCTCTTTTATAGCCTTCTCTTGATATTTGGTTTTAACCCAAAAGTCTGGCTCTAAATGAGGATTTTGATGGAAATTAGCATCTAGGGTAAAAAATTGATTTTTTGGCAGAAAATCCAGTAAAAACTCCTGATAAGATGGGTGGTCAGTGGCAATTAGTAACTTACCTTGTGGTTTGGTAATATAATTTAATATCTGTAATAAATTATGGTTAATAATTCTACGATTATGATGGCGTTTTTTAGGCCAAGGATCAGGAAAAAGAATAAAAATTTGATCTAAAAAATTATTTGGTAATTTTTCCAATAAAAACCTAACATCATTTTGATAGATCTTGACATTATTTAGTGGATTTTTTTCTAATTTAGTAAGTAAATTGCCAATAGAATTAATATAAATTTCTGAACCAATAAATAATTGATCAGGGTTATTTTTGGCATTTTCAAATAGAAAATCACCAGAACCAAATCCAATCTCTAAATTAATTTTAGAAAATTTATTATTTTTAATTAAGTTATCGACTTCAAATTGAAATTTTGGCAGAATATTATTAAACAAATCTACTCTATTTTGACCTAGTTTTCTACTTTTTATCCTACCAAAACTCCTTATAAACTTAAATTCCTGTGTCATCTCTTTAAAAACTCAATCCAAAATTATACAATCGGACTCGTCCTTATTGTTTTTTAAAATAAACTCCTGACAAAAATTTTCAGCTTTATCTTGAGTTTTAAAATTACCAATTTGTAAACGATAGAATATACCTCTTTGCCCTAAATCAATTTTAGTAATATATCTATTATAGTTTTCTACAAGATCAGAGTTTCTATTTGAGATATAACGCCAATATCTCTCAGCCGAATCCTTTGAACCCATAGCTGCAACCTGAACCCTAGTAGACCCATATTCCAACGAATCCTTGTCACTACCTAAATCAACTATTTTTACTTGTTTCTTAATTCTACTAACAGCCGAAACCTTCTTTACTCTTTTTATATCTGAATAAGAGGGATAATTAATATTTTTAATTATTTTTACATCCTTACTTATAATATCCTCCTTACCATTGCCAACAATATTTTTGTAAATCATTTTATCTAAATGATCCACCCTCTTAACGTCTTTCCTACCCCTTACCTTAATTATCCCTTCTGGAGATTTAATAATTTTTATTGATTTTTCTTTTTGTTGCTCATCAAAATCATAAGCATTAACCGTTACATACAAAAAAGAGGCAACGGAAATTGTAATTAAGGTAAAATTTATAGCTTTTCTAGCAACCACCTTTATAAATCGAGCAGCATTATCTCTGGAATAATAAAAATCTTCTTCCATCATAACATTTTTGTCAAAGCTTTAATATTAAATATATCTAATGCTGAGGCAATAATTTTAGCACTTGCCATTAAAAGATAGATTCTAGCCTTAGTTAAGGATTCGTTATCTTTAATGATAAATCTGAGGCTGTCATCTTCAATTCCAGCATTCCATAAAAAGTGAATTTGCGAAGCTAATTCTTGCAAATAAAAAGCAATCCTATGAGGTTCAAAATTAGAAACCGACATTTCTATTACTCTTGGATAAAGAATTATTTTTTTAACGAGCAAAATTTCAGCCGGATGAGTTAATTTTGACAAGATATCGGTATCTATATCATCTTCGAAAATATTTGACAAATGAGGAATTGACTCCGTCAAATTCCTCATTACTGAATGACATCTAGTGTGAGCATATTGTACATAAAAAACTGGATTATCTTTAGATTGCTTGATTACCTCCTCTAAGTCAAAATTGATTTCCATATCATTTTTTCTACTCATCATCATAAACCTCAAAATATCAATTCCTACCTCCTCAATTACATCTGTCGCCATAATAAAATTATTAGCTCTTTTTGACATCTTCAGAGATTCTCCATTTTTAAGAAACTTCACCATTTGACAAAGTATTATTTTAATCTCAACCTTATCGTCAGTAATTGCTTTAGCTGCAGCTGTTAACCTCTTAACATAACCAGAATGATCAAAGCCTAATGGTAAAATCATTTGCTCAGCACCTCTTTGGAATTTATTTAAACAATACGCAATATCAGCAGCAAAATAAGTATAAGAACCATCGGATTTTTGCAATACTCGATCCATATCATCGCCAAAACTAGTTGATTTAAATAATAATTGCTCCTTTTGGGAGTTTTTATTTTGGGAATTATCTTGTTTAGAATTTTCTACTTTCTTACCTTTTGGAGCCTCAATCACGCCTCTATAAATAAGATTCTTTTGTTTTAAAATTTTTATTGCCTCAGTAATTTTGTCCTTTTCATGTAATTCTTTTTTTTCAGAAAATAAAATATCATGCTTTATTCCCATCTTGGATAAATTATCAGTAATCAATTTTATCATCTCATCAAGAACCAGATCTCGAATAATATTAAAATACTCACCCTCTTCTTTGTTAATTAGATTGTCTTGGTATTGATCCTTTATGGTTTTGGCAATTGGGATTAAATAATCACCAGGATATAAACCATCTAAAAAGACAATTTCCTGACCAAACAGCTCCAGATATCTTAAATAAACTGATTTAACTAAATTATTTATCTGACTTCCAGCATCATTAATATAATATTCTTTAGTGACGTCAAATCCAGTTTTTTGCAAAAGACTCGCTAATATATCGCCATATATTGCGCCCCTAGCATGACCAATATGCATTGGTCCAGTGGGGTTAGGAGAGGCGTATTCAATATTAATTTTTTTATTATCACCAATCTGAGGAAGAGAGACTTGGTCTTTTTTCAGTATATCTGATAAAAATTCCTGCAAAATATTAAATTTTAGAAAAATATTAATAAATCCAGGCCCAGCGATTTCAATTTGATTAACTTTATTATTATTTTTAATTTCCAAAATAATCAAGGCAGCTAAGTCTCTAGGATTTTTCTTAAAATCCTTAGCAAAAATCATAGCAATATTAGTCGCTACATCGCCATTTTTTTCGTCCTTACAAGGCTCAACAGTAAAGATATCTAACTTGCTATTGTCAATTTCAATGTCTAATTTTTGAGATAATTTATGTATTATTTCTTTAAATTCATTCTTAAAAATATTAAATATATTCATTTTGCGTCAATTCCATTAAAAAATATTTTTTATTAGCTACACCAACACCCATTTGATAATTGGCATTATTTATCGGAACTAGCATTATCTTCAATTGTCCTAATATTTCTTTGCAGATTGTTACGATCTATTATAGGGTATGATTTTCTCATCTCAGTTGAGACGTCGAATTGATCGACACTAGGTATTTTAATATCAGAAAAATTAACTCTACTTACAGGGTATGATTCTGGAAAATTATACCCCAAATAGATAGGGAAATAAATTCTAGCATTTCGATCATAGCTACCATATCTAAATTGCTTTATATCAAGTGATGTTCTGGTATTATGCTGATCAAAAAGTACCTTTTTAGCATTAGCATCATTGTCTTTAATTCTTCTTTTTACATCAGACAAGCCTCCTCCATGTTGCTCTAAAAAAGCTTGATTAGGATTTTTTGAACCTCCTCTAGAGCAAGATATAGCAAGGAATAAGATAGTAAATAGAAATATTTTATAGAAACTAATCATAAATATAGTCACTCATATCAATAACCTTAGAAACTTCGTCAAGGGTGGTTAAGCCTTGAGCAATCTTTAAAATAGCGTCATCAGCCATAGACATTAATCCTACCTTCTTAATATAATTCATAAATTCATTTCTAGAGGCTTTTCTTAAAATCATATCGTCGACATTTTTATCAAAAGGTAAAATTTCCATTATTGGAGTTCTTCCATAATATCTAGTATTATCACATCTTTTGCAACCCTTGGAATCTCCAACATTAGTGACTTTAGGATATCTTTTTAAGACCCTTTTTTCCAAGTCATTTAATGGTCTTGTAATTTTACAATTATCACATAATTTACGAGCTAACCTCTGAGCTATAACGCCGCTAACTGTGCCCGCAAGAAGGTAGGGCGGAATTCCAATATTTTCAAGCCTAGCAATAGCAGACAAAGCATCATTTGTATGTAAACTAGTAAATACTTGATGACCAGTCATTGCAGATTGAATAGCTGCAACCGCCGTTTCCTTGTTACGAACCTCACCAATAAGAATTACATCCGGATCCTGCCTTATAATTGACTCAATACCTTTGCCAAAACTCATACCAACATCTTCCTTAATATTTGACTGACGAATTAGAGGAATATGATATTCCACCGGATTCTCCAAAGTCATAATATTCTTATCAATAGCGTTAATTTCATTTAAAATAGTATAAAGAGTAGTCGTCTTACCAGAACCTGTAGGACCAGTAACCATAATTACGCCACTTGGTTTTTTAATCAACTTATGAAGTAATTTTAGATTATAATTATTCAGACCAATCTCTTTTAAAGATAGTATAGATTGACTTTCATCTAAAATCCTCATTACAATATTTTCACCATTTACAGTTGGCTGAGAAGAGACCCTGAAATCAATTTTTCTACCCAAAATTTCAGTCTCAATACGACCATCTTGAGGCTTCCTTGACTCAGCAATATTCATATCAGAAATAATCTTTAGCCTCACTGCAATAGCTCTCCAATGATCTTTATGAATACTCCTGATTTGCATCATTTTACCATCAACTCTATATCTAATTCTAAGGAAAAAATTTTCCGGTTCAAAATGAATATCAGAGGCCCTCTTGTGAACTGCATCGGTCAAAATGGCATTAACCAAACGCACCATTGGACTAGAATGGTTATTTTCCATTCCACCATCATCAATTAAAACCTCCCCACCCTCAACTTCTCTTAAAATGCCATCAATTGACATTTCATAATCATAATATTGATCGATGGTTCTTAAAATATCGGCAGTTGGGGCATATACCGGCTTAATACGATAATCAGAAGGAAATGATTTTCTAACCCTATCCATACCAACGATATCAAAGACATCAGACATGGCAATTGTGACATTTTTTTGATCAAGGAACAATGGAATAAGATTATTATCGACGCAAACAGATTTTGCTATTACCTTTGTCAAATCAGGATCAATAATGCAAGATTTAAGGTTAAACTTCTTAACGCCGGTTGCCTGATTAAGGACTTCACCAAGAGCTTTTTCAGTTATAAAGCCCATAGCCACCAAGATAGCGCCTGTAGTTTTAGTATTTCTTAATCTTTCTTGCTCTTTTTTGGCAATTTCTAATTGATCACTAGATATAACCCTCTCCTTTAGGAGTTGCTGACCTATGTCAAAAGAATCTGTGTCACTACTATAAGATCTATCTTCAATCATTTATAAAAATTATAAGAAAATAATAATCAACTTAGAAAATATAAATTATCAAAATCTAATTTCAAACTAAATTTATTAAAAAGTTGACAGAAAAATGATTTAACAGATAATATCAACCTTAGCATTAAAAAGTCTATGATAAAATATTAAACAACCCAATGAAGTCACTGAAAAATCTAGTAATATGATTTTAGAAGTTTTTGAGGGTTAGTAAAATAACTTTAGATAATTTAAAAAAGAAAATTAAATAATGACAGAAATTAGAACTAGATTTGCCCCTTCACCAACTGGTGATTTGCATATTGGAGGAGCTAGAACCGCACTCTTTAATTATCTTTTTAGTAAAAATAATAATGGTAAATTTCTTCTTAGAATCGAAGACACCGATAAAAAAAGATCCAACCAAGAAGCGATAGACATAATCTTAAATGGCTTAACATGGCTTGAGTTAAATTTTGATGAAGAAATTATTTTTCAATCACAAAATATTAAAAACCATCAAAATGCAGTAAAAAAATTATTAGACTTAAATAAAGCTTATTATTGCTATACTACAAAAGAAGAGTTGGAAGAAAGCCGGCAAAAATCACAAAAAGAAGGTAAGTATTTTCGCTTTCAAAGCCCCTATCGTAACAAAATATGGAGCGAATATGAAGCAAAACCTTTGAATAAGCCGGTTGTAAGAATTAGATCAGAAAAAAATGGGTTTTCAATTATTAAAGACCTCATTCAAGGAGAGATAAAAATTGCTAATGAAGAAGTTAATGATTTTATTATTTTACGGGAAGATGGTACTCCAACCTATAATTTATCAGTAGTTATTGATGATTTTGATATGAAGATATCTCATATTATTCGCGGAGACGATCATTTGACCAACTCATTTGCTCAAAAATTAATTTACGATTCTTTAGGATTAACATTGCCAGAATTTGCTCATATTCCACTTATTCATGGCTCTGATGGTGCCAAAATGTCCAAAAGACATGGTGCTACCAATATCTTAGCTTACGAGGATATGGGATATTTACCAGAAGCAATGAGAAATTACCTCTTAAAACTTGGTTGGTCATATCAAGATATTGATATTATTAATGATATTGACGCTCAAAAAATATTTAACTTAAAAAATATTGGAAAATCACCCTCAAGGTTTGATTTTGCAAAATTAGATAATATTAATAAATATTATCTCAAAAATAAAACAGAAGCCCAATTATTTGATTTAATAAAAAATGAACTCGGCGATGTTAATAAGGGGAGTCAAGAGAAAATCACTAAAGCCTTAAAATTTATCAAAGAAAAGGCGGTAAAAATACCAGATCTTATTGAGCCAGCAAAAATATATATTGATAATTATCGAAAAGAAATCTCTGAAAATGATTTAGAAAAACTTAAAAATAAAAAAGATTTAATACCTTTAATAAAAAGCGTCTTAGAAAAAATTGATAATTGGAATTTAGAAGAGATTAAATCCAGATTAAATAATTTTTGTCAGGAAAATAATCTAAAAATTAAGGATTTCGGACCTGCAATAAGAATTATCTTAACTTTCTCATCGAAATCTGCCGGCGGAATTTTTGATGTTATCAACATTTTAGAGAAAGAGGAGGTTTTAAAAAGGATTAAATTTCTTACATAGCTTCTTTCTACCTACATTAAGGGTAATTAGAATTGCAAAGCAGTTACGGTGAGACAAATAAAACATACTCAGTTCTAAATTTAACAGATAAGACTGAGCTTACTTTCCTACTCCGCCAAGTCTCTACGCTCATGGACTCATACATTTTTAGATGGAGTTTTGCTTGAATTTAATTCTCAGTTTCAAAAAGATACATTAAAGCTTAATAATAGACTTCCCCATTGCCTCTACCAATATTTCTGGTACCCTTACTGAGCCATCCTGATTTTGATAATTTTCTAAAATAGCAACAATCGTCCTTCCAACCGCCAAAGACGAGCCATTCAAAGTGTGGACAAAGATTGGTTTTTTAGAATTTGGACTACGATATTTAGCATTCATTCTCCTAGATTGAAAATCTCCACAATTAGAGCAGCTTGAAATTTCGCGATATTTGCCCTGCCCTGGTAACCAAACCTCAAGATCGTAAGTTTTTTGCGCAGAAAATCCCATATCTCCGGAACATAATAGCATTTTGCGATAAGGTATTTTTAATTTTTGCAGAATGTGCGTAGCAATGTCAGTCATCCTTTCCTGCTCCCGTAAAGATTCCTCTTCAGTAACTATAGATATTAATTCTACTTTTTTAAATTGATGTTGCCTTATCATCCCCCTTGTATCTTTTCCGGCAGAACCAGCTTCACTTCTAAAGCACGGTGTGCAAGCTGTGAATCTTAATGGCAGATCTTCTTCTAATAAGGTTTTATCTTGCACCAAATTAACTAAAGATACTTCTGCGGTTGGAATAAGCCAATAGCCATTAGTGGTTTTAAAAGCTTCTTCAGAAAATTTTGGTAACTGACCTGATCCAAACATAGCATTGTCACGAACTAGATTCGGTGGCGAAATTTCAATATAGTCATGCTCAATAGCAATATCTATCATGAAATTTGATAAAACACGCTCTAATTTAGCTAAATCTGCTGATAGGGTTGAAAATCTAGATCCAGAAATAATAGAAGATTGATCGAAATCAAGCATTTTTAGATTTTCACCAATTTCAAAATGTTCTTTTGGATCAAAGTCGAATTTTAATATATCACCCCATTTTTCAATCTCAATATTTTCTTCTTCACCCTTACCAAATGGCACGTTTTCTTCTGGAATATTAGGAAGTTCTGACAATATTTTTTGCAACTCATCCTCAAATTCATTATAATTATTGGCAAGATTAGCGTTGACTTCCTTGGACGCTATCATTAAGTCATCAATATTTTGATTACTCCTTTTAGCTATAGAAATTCTCTTAGCTAGATCATTTCTTTGATTTTGAAGATTTTGGATTTCTTCAATTTTTTTGCGCCTTTGATCATCAATTTTTAATAATTCTACCGATCTAACCTTATTAGATCTAGATCTCATTGCTTGATCAAATTTTTCTGAATTTTTCCTAATCCATTTAATATCCAACATGGTCGTTACTTAATTTATATTTCTTGATTTTTATCTTACTGATGCCATAATTATAATAACATTAATTTATCCACTAATTAATCAATAAAATCAATATTAAAATGACAATCAATAAAGTAATTTTAGTCGGTAATTTAGGTAATGATCCAGAAATAAGATCAACTTCTGATGGTAGAGAAATAGCAAACTTTTCCCTTGCAACTAGTGAATCTTGGAAAGATAAAAATACTGGCGAAAGAAAAAGTAAGGCAGAGTGGCACAGAGTCGTAATCTTTTCTCAAGGTTTAGTTGGTATTGTTAAAAATTATTTAAAAAAGGGTACAAAAATCTATATTGAGGGTCAATTACAAACTAGAAAATGGACTGACAATTCTGGTATTGAAAAATATACAACTGAAATTGTATTGCAAAATTTTAACTCTACATTATCCATCTTAGATAGTAAGCAATCTAGCTCAGATACAGGCAATAATTTCAATGATAATAATCAGGATCAAAATTCTACTGACGATATCATCGATGATGACATTCCATTTTAAGTATTAATTTTCATGAGGTGGTGTATAGCAATATCAATATTTCTTTTAATATCGAGCAAGACTTTGGCAAATGAGGCCCTGTCAAATCAAAAAATAATTGGCGACATCGAAAGACACTTATTTTTTGACAAGGAAACCAATAAAGTTACTACCACTGAATCAACCTACGACGGAGGAAATACTATTTTTGACGAAGATGTTGAAGAATTTAAGTCAAAATTCGATATTATAGCAATTGACGCCAATTTTGATACAGTATCTGAAGAAAAGAAAAAATTAGCCCATAATACCAGCCTCATTGGACATTACGAAATTGCTGTAAAATTATATAAAGAAATTTTAGCAAAAGATAAATTTAATGATAGTGCAAAATTTGGCTTAGCATTTTCTTACCAAAATCTTCACCAATATTCTGAAGCCAAGGATTTATATTATGATTTACTAAAAACTAGTAAAAAAATAAATAAGGACCAGGTTATTAACAACTTACTGTCAATAATAACAGAAGAAAACCCGAAGGAAGCTATATTTTTTCTAACTAAATTATCTGCTCAGCACCCAAATTCTGCTATCTTAATTGCTAAATCAGCCCTAACTTATGAAAAAATTAATAAACCCAAAAAGGCAATTGAATTAATGAAGAAAGCGCTGTTTTTAGATCCTGGTAATTTTCAATATCAATATAATTTAGCTATAATGCTCGATAAAGATAAAAATTATCAAGATGCTAAAAGTCTTTATAATAAAATATTATCAAAATTATCAAGATCCGAAAGTGAAAAACTAGACATCTCTTTAGATGTTATATATAAGAGAGTGGAGTACTTAGAAAGGGCCATTTAAAACTTTATATATACCAAAGACAATTTTCCAAAATAAACTACTGACGCAATATTTCTTTCCCTAACATTAGTAACAGACTCCTTAACTCCTTATCTTCAATATTGCAAAGGTGATTACTTAATGATTCATCTTCTTCTAAACTAGTATCTTCAATATTTAAATTCTTTAATTTTATATTTTTTGGTTTTTGTATAAACTTAATATTGTCAATTATCTTATAGCCATAATAAATTGTAATTTTCTCTGCTATATCGTCAATCTCAGAAGATAGTAAGAAAGAAATTGTAGGATTATAAACCTCAATATAAAGAGTTTTTTTACCATCTCTGTTAACTTTTAAATCTTGAATGTAAGAAAAGTTACAATATTTATCACCAATAATTTTTTTCCAACTTCTTCTTAAATTGTAAAGAATGTTAAAATTCTTCTTTTTTTTCTTAAGGATAATTGGATTAATATTTGATAGGATATTAGATTCTAAAGATTTAAACATTTGGTTATCATTTTATTTTAACTACAAGATAATAGGCAGATTTAGATTTACCAATAAAATTAGCTATTTTTTGTAAAGATTACTTTTCAACAAATCTCATATGATAAATTATTTACCCATCTTTAAATGTTAAATGTTTAAAATTCCTCCTATTCGTAATCATATTAATTTTATTAAATTTTAAAAAATAATAAAAATTACATCACATTGTTCGAATAGAATCTATAATTTACCATCAAAAGGTAAAAGGCTTATAACATATGGATATATTCCGGTCATTTTTTATAAATAATAGGTAAAAAATATTTTAATATATTACTTATTTTAAAGTGGATTTTGACATGATGTTAAAATCAAAAATTTGCTTAGCAACCTTGTTGCCTAAATTTTTTACCCTCTTTAAATCCTCTAATGAAGCCTCCTTAATGGAATTAAGGTCTCCAAAGTGATTTAGTAATAATTTTTTACGAGCAGCGCCAACATTTGGAATTTCATCAAGCTCAGACTTAAACATGGATTTTTTTCTTTTAGCAACATGAGTACCAATTGCAAAGCGATGAGCCTCGTCACGAAGATTTTGCAAATAATAAGAAATAGCAGAATTTTTAGGTAAATTAAAATGATGATATTCATTATCTTGAATTATGTGATAATCTTCTAGACCAGAATTTCTACCAGACCCTTTCGACATACACAAAAAAGGAATTTTAATATTTTGTTTATCAAAAACCTCTTCTACCGCTGATAATTGACCTTTTCCACCGTCGATAATTATTAAATTTGGTAAATTTCCCTCTTCATGACTATCAAAATCCTTAAATCTTCTGTAAAACACTTGTTTTAAAAAATTGGTATCATCTTTTTTTGATAATTCTTCTAACTTTATATTAAATTTACGATAATTACTCTTTACAAAGCCATTTTCAGAAGCAAAGACCATAGCGCCAACGACATTTGTGCCAGAAGTATGGCTATTGTCATAAATTTCTATCCTATTTGGGATATGTTTAATTTTTAAAAGAACTTTTAGCTGCAGTAGTAAATCTGCGATCTTGGTGTCACTTGCGATTTTTTTATCAATTTCTTCCTGTAAAAAGAGTAAATTATCATTAATTAATTGTAATTTCTTACCTTTTTTAGGATACAATATCTTGACATATCTCCTTCCTCCGAGAGGATTGTGCCTTTCTTGTATTTGAGAAATGCCTACTGAACTAAACTCATTAACGTCTTTATTGCCATTAAAAGAAGTCTCTAAATTGGATAATAAATTATAGATATCCTCCCTACCCTCTAAATCTATATTGCTAATAATGTTTTTTGGAATTTCATGATTTTGATAGAACTGACCAATAAAAGCAAAAATAATATCAAAATCGGAGTCATCGAGGTTTATGTTAAAAAAATAAGTTTTATTGCCATAATTATGGCCAAAACGATAGAAGGAAATATTAATTGCAACGATATCAGCCTTTCTCATAAATAAAATCATATCCATCTGCCCTATTTCAGCGATACTTATATTCTGCTTAGCCTGAATGATACTTAAAGACTTGATTCTATCTCGAATTTTTGCCGCCTTCTCAAATTCCAATTCTTCACTATATTTTTTCATTTTCTTAGATAATTCTTCTTGCAAGTTAGAATTCTTACCCTTTAAAAAATTAATTGCCATTTCTGTCAATTTTTGATATTCTTTTTTCGATATTAAATCGACACATGGTGCGCTACATCTCTTAATTTCATATTCAAGACAAGGTCTTTTTCGAGATCTAAATTCAGCATCTGAACAGCTCCTAAGTAAAAAAGTCTTCTTTAAGGACTCCATTGACTGACCAACGGCGTAAATATTAGCAAAAGGTCCAAAATGGTAAGATTTATTATCTTTTAAACCGCGATATTTAAAAATTTTTGGAAAATCTTCATTTTTAGAAATAGAAATATAAGGAAAAGACTTAGAGTCTTTAAGTAGAATATTATATTTTGGTTTATATTTTTTAATTAAATTACATTCTAAAAGTAAAGCCTCAATTTCGTTATTAGTTAGAATCATTTCTAGCTTTTCAGCATTTAAGGTCATCTTAGTGATTCTGGTAGTAAGATTTTTGGTATCCAGATAATTTTTAAGACGATTATATAGATTTTTTGCCTTACCGATATAAAGAATTTGATCATTTTTGCCAAAAAATTGATAAATTCCAGGTTTTTTAGGAGCTTCTTTGATTCTTTCTCTTAAATATTTTTGCATTATAAGTGGGCTTTATAGCATTTCACTGAATAGTTAATAATTATATTTTCTAATTTTTAAATCTATTCGTAACTTGATACCTCCGATCTCCATCAAAAGACATTTTAGAGATTTTTGGACCAATTACCGATTGCCGCCTTTTAAATTCATTATTATAAAATAATTTTACCACTTTTTTAACAATTTCAGGATTAAAATTTTTACTAATTACCTGCTCTTCAGACATTTGTTCTTCAATTATTAGGTATAAAATTTGATCTAGAATACTATAATCTGGCAAAGAATCAGAATCTTTCTGAGACTCCCTGAGTTCAGCGGTAGGCTCTTTTATAATAATATTTTCTGGAATAATATTATCTTTTTGCAACTTAGAGATTATGGGAATATTTTTATTTCGCCATTTTGATAATTTATAAAGTTCTGTTTTATAGATATCTTTTATTGGGTTATATGCCCCATTCATGTCACCATAAAGAGTAGCGTATCCGGTTGCTAATTCAGATTTATTTCCAGTTGACAATAGTAAATTACCAAATTTATTAGAAACAGCCATCAATAATAAGCCTCTAATACGTGATTGAATATTTTCTTCTGTAAAATCGGCATCTTTGCCACCAAAAATTGACTGTAGACTAGATTCCACCTCATTAAAAATATCTTGAATTGGAATCTGCTCTAAATTTATACTTAAATTATCAGAAAGATTCTTGGCATCAATAAAACTTTGGCTAGAATTATATTTAGAAGGTAAAGCTATCAGCCTTACATTCTTAATCCCCAAAGCATCAGCGGCAATAGTTGCAACCAAAGCAGAATCAATACCTCCAGAAAGGCCGATAACCACATTTTGAAAATCATTCTTAGAAACATAGTCTCTTAATCCCAAGATTAGGGCGCTATAAATTCTCTCCTCCTCTGACATAAAAAATTCACCACTACTATCGATATCAGAATAATCATCAATCTCAATTAAGGCAGAATCCTCCTCAAACTCCTTCAAAGATAATACTAACTCATTATCTTTGCCGATTACAAAAGAGGAGCCATCAAAAATTAAAGAATCATTGCCTCCTACCTGATTGAGATAAATAATATTTTTTTGTAAATTCTGATTAAATTTTTTAACTCTATCGATTCTTGTTAGCAATTTATTATGTTCAAAGGGTGAAGAGTTGATAGAAATTATTAGATCAATTTCTTGCTCAATTAATAAAAATGAATTCTTTAAATTCCAAATATCTTCACAAATAAGAACTGCTATATTTAGACCTCTGAATTTTATATTTTTTAGATTATTGGATGCTGTAAAATATCTCTTTTCGTCAAAAACGCCGTGATTTGGAAGTTCTTTTTTATGAAACAGCTCTTTTATGAAACCATTCTCAATTAAAATAGCCGAATTAAATAATGCTGCAGATCCATATTTATCAAATATTCTAACAGGAGACCCAATTAATATTGCAGCTTTCTTACTTTTGGTGTGGTCAGCTAGTAATTTAATTTTACCTTCTATTTTATCCAAAAAATAACCTTTTAGCAGTAAATCTTCTGGAGGATAGCCAGAAATAGCTAATTCTGAAAATATTACTAAATCTGAGGAATTTTGATGTTTTGAGTAAAAATCAATAATTTTTTTACAGTTTTTATCTAAATCACCAATAGTAAAATTAAGTTGTGCTAATTGTATATGCATTATTTAATGATTCTAAAACTCTTTAAAATAAGAAAACATTGTGTAAAAAGATCTGTACTCAATATTATTTTCTTTAGCGCCTATCCTACTGACTCCGACCTTCATATTATCACTAATTCTATATCCAATATTATATTCTATATATTTATCAGAAATTTTATTACCAGTTTCGGTGATATTTTTTTGAAAATGAGATGTGGAAAAACTCCAACTATTGTAATTAAAATAGATTGAGGCGATCTGATGCAATGAATCGACACCCCTCCCACCATTCACGTTATTAGTTTTTACGATCTCATAAGATGGTATGATAGATGTGTTTCTGCCTATATTAAATAAATATTCAAAATTAGAGATATAGCCACTCTCCTCAGATAGATCGCTACTATTAACATCTATTTTTTTATAAGCAAAATGATAAGATAAATCCTGTAAATACAAAAAATTCTTACCAGACAATTTAACAACATAAGAAGATAGACTACCAGTATTTCCAGAAACCTTATAGAGTCTTTTATTTTTACCCCTCTTGTTGATAGCGCTATTACTTAGATCGGTATTATCGTTAAAAAACGGATAAAATGACAACTCACTATTCTCAAATAAGGCTGTAATACCAACGCCTATCTTTTCTCTAATTTGATAATCTCTACCAAAAAATACTGTAAATATAGATGATCTTTTTTTCTTATTCCAAGAATTGCCAAAATGAGGATTGTACTTTCCTACAAAAAATATTAGATCTTCATTTTTAAAACTTAACTTCAACTCTTCAATAAACAAAGACTCGTCATCGACAGAGATTTGGCGATCTTCCAGAGATATTATTGGATTATATACTTTCCTATTTAAATAATGATTTTTACCGGTTTTACGAGACTGCCAAAGGGTCTCAACAGACCAATTACGATTAATACTAAGTTTTAAATCAGACTGGGATTCTAATATAGAATTATATTTTTTTATATTCTTATTGTCCTTACTAGACAATTTATCAATTCCTAAGTTAATCACTAAATCACCAGATATTTTAGGATATGAGTCGTTAGAATAGCTATTTAAAGAAAAAAAACACAAAACTAACCCTAACATTAAATAGCTAACCACAAAAATAATGTTGGAAAGAAAATCATTACTATCACTTCTAAAGTTACGCTTATTATTTAAAGTCATTCTAAAATATATTTATAGTTTAATTATGAGGCTAATGTAGTCATAACATTATAATGATTACTATCCTTCGTTAATTTTTACCGGCAAAACTGTTGTTACTTCAGTACCTCTACCTTCTATACTCTGAATTAGAACCTCACCACCATGTAATTTAATAAAATATTTAGTAAGGTATAAGCCTATTCCAGTTCCTGATATCTTTAAAGTATTCTTAGCTCTAAAAAATTTTTTACCCACTTTCTTTAATTCATCCTTCGGTATTCCCATACCACTATCTACCACCTTAATTAAAACTTTACCTTCTACTTTAGTTCCCAAAATTTTAACAACAGAATTTTCTGGAGAATATTTAACAGCATTACCTATAATATTAGTAAGGCAATGATCCAGCATTTTTTCATCCGCAAGATACTCGTCTGGCAACTTATCAATATTGACCTGAATATCAATATTTTTCTTTACATAGATTTCTTTATTTTGTTCTATTATATTGTAAATAAGATCTTTAATTGAAACAGATTCTATGTTTGGATCTAAATCTCCATCACTCATTGCAATCTGAGAAAGATCAAGGGTGCTGCTAATTAAATTGTGTAACCTTAAAATTGCATTTTTAATTTTTAACAGATCTACTCCCCCCTTTTCAACAGTTAGTGTATTACCCCTCAACCTTCTTAATAAAATTTCTCTAGAAGAGTCAATGATTTGTAAAGGTGTTTTAAATTCGTGCGAAGCCATGGCAATAAATTCATTTTGAATCATGCGCATTTTTTTCTCCTCATTCAATGAACTCTTAAGAGCTATGCTTTTTTTCAACAATTCTCTGTTAGATTCCATAACCTTGTCAAGATATATTGATTTTTGAATAGCAACAGATAGTTGATTTGATATTGTACTTATTATTTCAACCTCCTCATTGTTCCATTTTTTAATACTGCCCTGATGCAAAAATAAACCCATATTTAAATTATCATCAATTGGAGTCGATAAGCAAAATTGTGAAGCAATGCGAAACTTGCTACAGATATCTTTTATATCATAAAATACCTCATCATGATTAACGTCCTCGACTATTACATTTTCCGTCTCCTTGGACACAAAGAGTTTAGGAAATACACTATTATGGAAATTAAAATACCTCTTAACTACCTTAAATCTATCATTTACATCAGGGCAATTTACGATGGAAGGAATATCGTCACCACAAAATTCACAAATTAGATTAACATCCTGACCATTAAACTGACATAAAATTGCCCTATCAATCTTAAAATTATTACACAAAGCCTTTAATGCCTTATAAGATATTTCACTAATAGGCTCATCCCTTAACATCAGGTCACTTGAGACTCTAAGTAATTTTTCACTTCTCAAGACTCTTTCTAAATTGTGAACTAAACCCCTATGCCCTAATGAAGTTTTTTTACTTGAAATTTCGACAGAATTACCGCTAGAAGAAAGGGAAAATAAGCAATACTTACTATTATATTTAGATATGGAGTCAAAATTAACTTCAAACCTTTCTGGCTGATCATTGATGTTATAAAAATCTAAAAAAAAATTTAATTTTGATAATTTTACAATATTTTTAGAAATATTGTTATATTCAGCGATATGAGTTAGATTATCATCATCATGATCTAATATAGAGTCAAAACCTTCACCAATAATATTGTCAGGATCATAGCCAAAATAGTCAGTAAACTTTTGACTTAGGTATATGATTTCAATAAAGTATGGGTTGTCATTATTGATTCTGCACAATAAGCATATTTTTTTATTCTGCTCAACCTCTTTAAATAAATCTTGTTCTAAAATATCACGATTCTCACTATCCATTGATAAATTTTTTTAATGTTAATTTAGTATTTCTCGTGATAATTGTATTGCAGCATTTCCCATTTATAATGCATTATGTAGAAAAAATATTTTCATGTTAAAATTGTCAAAAAACGACCGCCATATGTTAATGGGTATAAGTCTTTTTGGTAGTTATAAGCTTAAAAGAAGAAGCTAGATCATAATATTGTTTACTCGGTGTTATAGATAAGAAATGGTGTTACCTCCTCATATTATAAAATAAATCTAAAATTGTAAATCTATTTCTAATTAAGTTAGCATTTTTTACAGCTTCCAAATATATATCTTCACTTAAACCAATATCGCAATATTTTTGAGGTAAGGAAAAGTGATTTGATATTTGTAATATCTTATCATGAGACATAAAGTTCCTAGAAAGCTTCGAGGTTAAGCTTTGAAAATCCTTTAGCTTACTATTAATTATCTTAGATCTCTCTTGATTAATAATTTTACTACTAAATTCACTCCAAAAATATATAGCTAAATCCTCATTAAATATTTTTTTAAAATAGTTAAAATTAATGTCCGAAACCTTGGTTTGAAAATTTAATAAATTCAAAAACTCTTCCTGCATTTTAGCTATAATCAGGCTAGTAATAGCAATTTGCTCACCATGCAAAGATTTTTCCATTATTTTTGGATATTTAATTTCTAAATAATGAGCTATCAGATGTTCAGATTGACTTGCTGGATAACTTCCCCCTGAAATTGCCATAGAAATACCAGAGTTAATAAGAATTTTAGCTAATAAAGTAATGAACTCCTTATCATTAATTTTACCATCATAATTTAATAATTTTTGATATAGATTGCTGACCAAATCAAAAGCTTCTACATTATAATGAGTATCAAGAAGTAGGTGAGATAAAAGCCAGTCAAATCTGCAAGTTGAAATACAGATACTGTCACCTATTCCAGCACGAATCATTCTTTCTGGAGAATTGATTAAAAGATCAAGATCAAAATAAATTGCAATTGGTAAATGTGCCAAAAGAGAATTTTTTCTACCAGAGGTAATTATTGAAGCATTTTTAGAAGCGTAGCCATTCATGGATACAGCGCTGGCAAAAATAATATATGGAATATTATTTCTATAGCTAGAAATCTTACACAAATCATTGATAGTACCAGAACCAAAGCCAACAGTAGCTTTTTTATTACAAGATTTGGTGATAATTTTTGCAATAGACTCTTCGTCAGGCTTTGGATTATCTAAGATTACTAGATCAATATTTAATGGAAGAAGATTTTTAATTTGAGGATAGATATTTTGATCAGTAACAATCAAAATATCCTCTAAATCTAAATTAAATTTTTTAAGAATTTGGGTAAAATTAACGATCAAATTATGATCAATGATTATCTCATTAATTGTAATTTGATGTTTTTCTAAAAGATTATTAAACAATTATTAAGTTTAGAAATTTTTCTTTAAACCAAAAGAAAAGATGTTAACTTGAGTTCTATATTTAACACTTAACCCTTTATTATCAACATTAACATTTTCATAAAATTGATGTACATAAGATGCGTCTAGAGATAAATCATTACCAAAATCATAATTAATACCCGTACTTAACCAATAGACATCACCAGTTGGAACGTCAGCAGTTCTGTATTGATCATCAGGGGCGTTGGTCTCAAAAGCGGTGCCAAACCTCACCAATAACTCGTCATTATATTGATAATCACCACCTAAACTATACATAAAAGTATCGTGCCAATTATAGGTGAGAGGGAAAAGAGATTCGTTAGTTCCTGAATCCTTAAGATCAAACTCTTTTTGTCTTGACCATCTAGTCCAAACAATGTCAGACATCAAGTTAAGCTTGTCATTTAGATCATATTTAGCCCCTATTATAGCCGATTCAGGAGTGGAAATTTTAAGCACACCATCATTATACTTATTAGATGCTGGCACTTGAAATGTGCCATTTAATTCATACTTAACTTTAGAATTATAACTCAATCCTAAATCTAATTTTTTAGTTAAATCATAATTTAAACCCAAACTGTAACCATAACCCCAATCAGAACCCTTATATTTTGCTGTGTTGACGTAATATTTGTGAATTAAGGATTTGGTAAATTGCATTTTTTGAGCATTAACGCCAAATCCAAGAGATAATTCATCAGTTAATTTTTGAGATATATTAACTCCTAAATTAATAGTTTTAATCTCAGTGTCATTGGTCAATTTAACACCAGGCCAATCACTGTTATATTCAGTTGCAAGACCAAAAGGTGAATTTACTAAAAATCCAATAGTGGTTTTTTCAGCAATTGGAGATGAAAAATAAAATGATGGGATAATGGGGTTAATACCCGCATCACCAACTTCACCAGATGCGCTATTTGGATCGCCACCCATAGTTTCATTCTCTGGATCAATATCTACATCTAAATAAGCAACAGAAGCAATAAATTGCTTTTTATCAAATTTTGATAAAATTGCAGGATTTATATACATATTACTAATATCATGAGCGCCAGTTGCAGATCCAGCATACGAAGTTGCCAGTGCCGAACTTGATGTCGAGTTAGTTGAGTAGCCTGCAGCTAATGCATTAGAAGAAATTAAGGCCAAAGAAGCTATAAGAAGCGCTTTATTTTTCATAATAGTTAAATTTAATTATAGTGTCGTTTAATATCAATTCACATATAAGAAATAACATAATCTGGATTTATCTTTTAAGTCTGTAATTACCAAAAAGTTTTTTAGCAATTTTAACCTTAAAATATTTTGCCACATAATGCATTACGGATAGGAATTGACATAATATTCCAAAAACTACACAATGTCAATATAGTTATCAACTCAAACTTATCAAGTATTTTGTTATTAATAGTAACAAATCCAATAAAAATCTTTTCTCAACCGTTATTGCTAATTAATGATCTTACAAAAATTCTTAAAAACTGTAAAAAACTAATATCAATTCCTACCTTTAAATATACAAGTTAAAACAGCTTTTTTCTTTTAGATTTTGCTTTTAGTCACAATCATGTTTTAAGTTATTTATGAATTAAAAACAAAATCTAAAAAAACAGTAAGAGTTGACGCCACTTCTTTACAACTCATCAATGAGGGGATAACAACCTTATTTCAGCACCTTTTGCATTACAAATTACACAATCTATCTAAAATTTTGATAATTTTATTATTGAGTCCATATTGTACCCCTTAACAATATAATCATCTATATCATCATTGATAATCTTCACTGTGATATCCTTACTATCATTGAGGAAAGAAGCAATAATTGGCATTAGATATAATCCTTATATTGATGAGTACCTCTCATCACAATATTAAAAGTACAGATTTTACGAGAATTAGGATTAAACATGTCAGACAATCTTACTGTAGAAGTTAAAGCTTTCCTATCATCAGGATTATAAGATAAATATTGTGAATCCATTTTATTCCTTGGGTGATCCTCAAAATAGAGTTCAGTTTTTAAATATCCAAACCTTTTGTGATAAATATTCATATTGATATGCGGACTCCTACCGAAATAAAAACCAGGAACTATTGTAATAAAACGATAATTACCAAGATTGTCAGTTATGGACACTCCAGACATATTAAAATTCTTATCAATATTTTTGTCATTACTTGCCAATAAACTATGGTACTTACCTTTGGAATTTGTTTGCCAAATCTTTATAATTGCACCCGTTATTGGTACACCAAAAGAGTCCGTGATTTTACCTTGTAAATATACTATCTCACCAAAAGCTAAATAAAATGAACCTGTTTTTTTTATCAAATTATTAGTTTGATTAAAAACCTTCGGCATAGAAAAATTATTTAAAAATAATCTCGATGGCGTTGGCTCCCTACTATTAAAAGAATTACTAAAATCATCAGCAAGTCCAATATTAGTGGCAAAAAATATAACAGTAATTAATTTTATAAGTATCCTAACTAACATTAATAATTATTAATAAAATAGTTTTCAGCATCAAACTCTTTCACTGGCCATTAATAAATCCTTGTCCTTCAATGTGCTACCATATCTTTTTCTAGTCATAGCCAATATGATCCCAAAAGACATTGACATAGCAATTAAGGAGGACCCTCCATAACTAATAAAAGGTAGTGTGATTCCTTTGGTAGGCAATATTGCTAAACCAACCCCAATATTTATAATAATCTGTGCCGCAAACTGAATTACTAATCCACTAACAGTCAAATAAGCGAAACAACCCTTCGTCACGTCGTTTTTTCTTACGACTCTAGTAATTAAATATATAAATATAAATATAAATATGCTAGAAATTATTACCCCAAACTCCTCAGCAACAACAGAAAATATAAAATCTGAATGAGAATCTGGAATGTGTTTTTTTACTAAGCCATTTCCAGGTCCGGTACCAAAAAAACCTCCATTAATATAAGCATCAATCGACCTGTCGACCTGATAGTCATTGCCAATATCAAAAAATTTGTCAACCCTACCCCTAACATGTGGCAGAAAAATATAGGCCGATATTATGCCAAAAATTCCAAAAATAGAAATGGCAAAAATAGCAATCCATGACAAGCCACATAAAAACAATTGAGCAGACCACAACAAAATGACTAAAAAACTCATACCAAAATCTGGCTGTCTAATTAACAGCAAGACTAATAGTAAGCAAGAAATACTAGAAACAATGTATTTAAAATAAAACTTAGTATGATTTAACCTGTCAAGTAAGAAAGCATTGAAAATTACGAAAATTACTTTTGCGAATTCCGATGGTTGCAAAGTAAATCCAAATAATGATAACCACCTTTTAGAGCCTTTTATTTCGCTGCCAAACATCAAGGTTAGAATTAGCATTAAAATGATGGCAAAAAATAAAAATGGCGCCATTAACTTTATATGATTTACCCTAAGATAAGAAAAAAAGACTAGTAAAAATACAGAGCCGCACAAGAAAATAAGATGCTTTTTGAAAAAAAATAATTGTGAAACTTCAATTCTTTTGGCGATAGATGGACTAGAAGTAAAGTTCATAAAAAGGCCAAATAATATTAAAAATAACACCAACCCCAAAATTACTTTATCGGTTTTTAGCCACCAAATTTTAATAAAATTAAGCTTATCTCTTTTAAATAAAGATTGATGATGTATTTTCCAATCCATTTTCTAATTATTTTTCTTAGTAATTTTTTTTAGAAATAACCTCGTGCTCCACGATCTCATCCCTAAAAGTTTCTTGAAATAAAAAATCTACATTCCAAGTAATCAATAAAGCTCCGAGCAAAGGCTCGATAACCACCAAAAATCTTATATCACCCTCCGGATATATATCTCCAAAACCAAGTGATATATAGGAGGTAAGAGATAAATACATTAAATCAAAAAAAATATGCTGTAAATTTCCAAGTAAATTACTACTATGATTATACATCATATATAACTCAAAACAAATAGCAAAAAGCCATATGATAGCTATATGAATAATAAGAAGAACAAACATAAAGCAGATAATCCTAATATTTTTAGAAATTAGTTTTGATATATATTTTTTGGTAAAATACAATACTTCAAACTGTATCAGGACAGCTGTAACGACGATAAGAGTATTGACCAAAAATAAAGTAAGCATCAGAATAAAAAAATTATGGAACCTCAAAAAATAGACTACAACAATCTTTCTAAAAAGTTAATAAAAGAATCATCTAATTTACAAAAAAATGCCTCAAATCCCAATAACTCTTACTTTGTCTTAGCTTCTGCTGGATCAGGTAAAACTAAAATATTGACAGACAGAGTCCTAAGAATTTTACTTTCCGGCGTTCGGGCGTCAAAAATTTTATGCCTAACCTTTACAAAAATTGCCTCACTCGAAATGAGAGAGAGAATTTTTAAAGAACTATCCTCTTGGTGCATCATGAAGGACGAGGAATTAAAGAGTAAATTAGAAAATTTAACAGACGAAAAATTTAATTCTACAAAGTTACAAGAAGCAAAAATAATTTTTATTAAAATTCTAGATGATACCGAATCTTTAAAAATTGAAACAATACATTCATTTTGCAATAATCTAGTTAAAAAATTTCCAATTGAAGCGGGAATTCAGCCAAATTTTACCATTATTGACGATTCCCTATCAACAAAATTATTAAAACAATCTAAAAAAGAGCTCTTAAAAAAGGCTATAACTGATAATGATCTGGGACAGAAAATTAGTAATATCGCCAGAAATTCAGGAGATCTAGGTCTTGTTGATATAATTTCAGATATAATATATAAAAGAGAAATATTTTTTCACCTAAAAAATAGCTTTATAAGTATCGAAAATTTACAGGAAAGTATTTTTGAAATTATAGGTTCCAAACCTAATCAAAATGAAGATAATTTATACCAAAATTTCTTTGATTTTAGTAACAATGACCAGAATCTTTTAGATTTGTGTCAAAAATTACAAGATTTTCCTCAAAAAACCAATCAAAATTCAGAAAAATTCATTAAAAAATACCTCTTAAATAAAAATTATCTAAATTTCTTACAATATCGCGATATTTTCCTAAAAAAAGATAGTTTAGATCCTAAATTAATAAACAAAATTATTACAAAGAAGGTTTCCGAAGAATCTCCTCTCTATGAGGAAGTTTTAATTTTTGAACAAAATAGAATTTTGGAGTTTTTAGAGGAGTTAAACTCTTTTAAAATTGCTAATCAAACTAGTAATATTATTTTTATTGCTAATGAAATTTTAGAAATTTATGAAAATCTTAAAGCTAAAAATGCTTACTTAGATTATCAAGATCTTATTATTAAGACCAACAACCTTCTACAAAATAGCGAGAATGCCGACTGGGTCAGATATAAATTAGATAATCTTTATGATCATATTTTAGTTGATGAGTCTCAAGACACCAATCATTTACAATGGTATGTAATCTCACTTATTTCTGAAGATTTTTTTAGTGGAAATCAAGAAAATAATCGTACAATTTTTGCTGTTGGTGATGAAAAGCAATCAATTTATGGATTTCAGGGTGCGGAGCCAAATATTTTCAGCGATATCTTTTTTTGTTATCAAGATAAATTCAAAAATATTGAAAAAAAATTAGAAAAAATTACTTTGAACAATTCCTTTCGCTCTACAAATGCTATTCTGGAAGCGGTAGATTCAATTTTTTCAGACGAATCCTATGCTAAAAAAATTAGTAAATTATCAAAAGTAGAGCATCAAGCAATTAGATCAGATGCTGGAAAAGTTGAAATCTGGCCAATTATTAAATCAGATCCAGCAGAAGAAGAATCGTCTTGGGAATTGAATTTTACCAAAAAAACACTCTCTTCAAAAGAAATTTTGGCAGTTAAGATTGCTAAAGAAATTAAAAAATTAATAGAAAATAAAAAAATCATTATTGATAAAAAAGGACAAAAAAGACTTTTAGAATATCGTGATATTATGATTTTGGTTAAAAATCGCACTAATGATCTTGGAAATTTGATCAGGAAATATCTAATAGAAAGAGATGTTCCGGTTGCAAGTCCTGATAAAATTAGCTTAACTAAAAATCTTTTAATACAGGATTTTATCTCACTATGTAAATTTATTTTATTAGAGGATGATGATCTGAATTTAGCCTGCCTGCTTAAATCTTGTTTTGTCAAAATTTCTGAAGATAAATTATTCAATTTATGTAACATAAAAAATCAACACAATATTAGCTTAATCACTGTTGTGGAGCGAGAGAATTATAAAATATATCAATTTTTACAAGAAATTAAGAAAAAATATTATTTACACCACAATGACATCGCTGGATTTCTAGTTAAAATATCTAATGATACTGATATTTTGAACAATATTAAAAAAGAATTTGGAGTTATTTCTCTTGATTTAATTAATCAATTCATCTCTTTTGCCACTAAATACCAACAACAAGAAGGAACTTCTTTGCAAGAATTTATTTATCAAATTAGCCAATCAAACTTTAACATAAAATTAGAAAATAGCGGAATCTTTAATGAAGTACGAATCATGACTATTCATGGTGCCAAAGGTTTGGAAGCTCCCATTGTTTTTCTTCCTGATACTGCTCATGGTAGTAACTCTATTTTTGGGTCTGGACCAAGAGAGAATATCATTTGGCATCAAAACAAAATTCCAATTGCAAAATTTTCTAAAAAAGATCAGAACCAATTTTTAAAAGAAATTATAAATCAAAAATCAGAAGAGACTTATGATGAATATCTAAGACTTCTTTATGTGGCAATGACTAGAGCCGAGAATGAACTCTATATTTGCGGTTTTAGTAACAAAAATATATCAGAAAACTCTTGGTATAACTTAATTTCAAAAGCAATTTCTAGTAAAGCTGTAAAAAAAGATTTTATTGATGAAGAATTAGGTCTAGATGATCAAAAACTAGTCTTTTCTGATAAATTTAATCAAAATTTAGACATTTTTCATCAAAAAGATCCTCAAATAACAAAAAACAAAGAAAGTTTACCTGCATTTTTAACAAAAAATGTTAAAAACATAGAGGATAATGAAATTATTTACCCTTCAAAAATTCAAGATGATTTTGATAATTTTAAGGATAATTTAGAAAGAAATACTAAAAAATCAGTAAATATTGGAAATATTTCTCATAAAATATTAGAATTTTTACCAAACCTAACTCAAAACCCAATAGAATCTATTAAAATTACCAAAGAATACCTCAAAAACCAGATTATTTCTGAAAAAGAAAGAGAGATTATCCTAAAAAATATTAAAAATATTGTAGACAATTCAGATTTTAACTTTTTATTTAGTAAAAATGCACGCTCAGAAGTTTCAATTAGCGCCAATATTAATGGAAAAATTATCTCCGCTCAGATTGATCGTTTAATTTTGGATGAAAATCATATTACCATAATCGACTATAAGACTAATTTTACTACAAATCTTAATTTATATCGCGACCAAATAAATTTATATCGCAAAATTATTGCCAAAATCTATCCAAATAAAAAAATTACTACTATCATCATTTGGACATATTATGGAAAGATTGAAATAGTGCCAGAATTTATTTAAAAACAAACACTTACCCTAAAAACTGTATCAATAGCCCAAAAACCTAGTATTTCAATAACTTTACAGCTCACTTTTTAACTAATACACCTCAAAATTATGTCATTAAAGCATAAGGAGATTGTAACATTAAACAAGTTAGTTGATCAAAACCATAATTACCACAAATCTAAAGAATTGTAGGATTTGTTAGAAATTATACCAATTCCCATCTTTAAAGGATATAAAATATTTAAACCATTACGACGTCTCTCTTTGACCCATTTCATAAAAAATTTAAGTAATAGGCGTTAGAGGGTTCATTAAAAACGAACCTTACTTCTAAACGAGTTTGATTTATTTTGCAATAATTCCTCCTCCATTACTCAAGGGGACTATACGCATAGATCTATGGCTATTTTAGTAATTAACTGATCTGATTCTAATACTAAATTCTGAATAATAATTTGTGTATTGTCTTTTTGGACACGGTTTTAATTTTTAATTATTAAAGTACGAATTTTAACTATCCCAAAAAGTATGTCTACATCAGAATAAACAACGTCAATTTTTCAGATATATCTGTAGATCATGATAATCCAACTGATAATATGATTTTGACATTATGAAACTATTGAAATGTATCTAAAATATTTGTGTCTATCTAGAATCTGCTGTCACCCTACCATTATAAGAACTTGGTGGTTTATAGTACCTATCAGTGTCATAATATTGATAATAATTAGGCTGAGGAAATTCGTAAGGGTTTGAATAATATCTTGATCCAGGAGTGACAACTGAAGTAGTAGCAGGAGTAGGATAAGATGATTGCGGTTGGTAAGGCTGAGAATAAGGTGTGGCAGATGGATATCTTGGGTTCATATATGAACCAGGGTTCTCAGAAACAATGCAAGCATTTAGTAGGAATATACTCAACAAAACACAGATTCTTACAACAAATGTATATATATTAATCACATTAAACAAATTAATATCGACCCCAGACTTAATTTTACTATCAATCTTGACTTAAAGGGAGGTTCTTACGAAAACTTTTACTACAATAACATAACTAACTGTAATATTTATAATTTTATATTTTTACCTTAATCATAACTACAGCAATCCTTAAATTGTTACAATTTTAATTAATAAATAAAATATTTCGACCCCAACAATATAAGTTGCAAAATAACACAATCTCTGCTATCAATAAGAATCGACATGATAATAATTTCTACATTACATTCTATATTAATAAATTCAAGAGTTTTTTTTAAAATACACTTGAAAACAATAATTTTAAAAAATTAATTAGACAAGTTATACTTAAGCTTATATCGTTTTAGGCAGAATATACTCTTATATTTTATTAAAAATTATGGAGTTTAGATATCATTATTGATAATTAATTAATTACTTAATTTTATTGAAATAACTTTATAAATAAATCAGACAATCAGATGAAAAAAATTAAACTAGGTAATTTAGAAATTGGTAACGAACTACCCTTCACCTTAATTGCAGGACCTTGCCAAACTGAAAGCCGAGATCATTCGATGATGATGGCTGAAAAAATTAAAGAAATTACTGATAAATTAAATATTAATTTTATCTACAAATCTTCTTTTGACAAAGCAAATCGCAGCTCAATGTCTGGCAAGAGAGGGCTAGGACTTGAAAATACTCTGCCAATTTTTGAAGAAGTTAAGAAAACTTTTAATTGCCCAATTTTAACTGACGTTCACAATGAAGAGCAATGTGACTTAGTTAAAGACTCAGTTGATATTTTGCAAATTCCGGCATTTTTATGTCGTCAAACCGACCTCTTAATTGCAGCGGCAAAAACTAATAAAGTCATTAATGTTAAAAAGGGGCAATTTCTGGCGCCTTGGGACATGAATAATGTAGTGAAAAAATTAGAAGATTCTGGTAGTGAAAAAATCTTACTAACTGAAAGGGGTGCTAGTTTTGGCTATAATACTCTAGTTTCCGACATGAGATCCTTACCAATTATGGCAAAAACTGGATATCCTGTTATTTTTGACGCTACTCACTCAGTACAACAGCCTGGTGGATTAGGAGGCGCTTCTGGAGGACAAAGAGAATTTGTTGAGCATTTAGCAAGGGCAGCTGTAGCAGTTGGAGTTGCAGGACTCTTTGTTGAAACCCACCAAGATCCAGATAACGCACCATCTGACGGACCCTGCATGCTAAAATTAGAAAATTTGGAAGAGTTTTTAACTATAATTAAAAGATTTGATAAAATAACAAAATCAAATTAAAAATTACTTTATATGATGGAAGTTCTAAAATATCTAATATCTTTAACATTCATAATAATAATAATATTTTATGTATTACCTTTATTTTTTTAGCACAAAATTTCTCTAAGAAAAACTTAAAATACTTAGGTTAGTTTTGTTTTTTTTAGAAAAAAATATTTTCAAAACTTCTTTTCTATTTCTAACCTTAGGAATTCTACCTCCTTCTTGAATAGTTCTTCAATCTTCTTGTCAAAATTATTATCATCTGGTAATTTGTTGTTTCTGGCTAAATCATTAATTTCTGATAAATATTTAAATAATTTAGAACTTCTTATTGCCCTAGAAGATCCCTTTAATTTATGAATAGATTTCTGTAAATCATTGACCTTTGATTTGTCATTTTTTATTTCTTCAATAATATTTTTACCATCACTCTCAAAAACATCAGCAATCTCTGTAGCTTCAGATTTATTAGAAAATAAAGAGGTGAAATCCCCCTCCAATACATCATTATTGCTGCTATTACTCTTATTCTTGCCACTTTGTGACAGAATATCTATACTGAATCTGTAATCTACCCAGAATTTTGATAATCTAATTAAATCTTTAGGGTTGCTACCTTTTAACATATAATCGTCAATACCGCTGTTCAACAAACTCATGACAAACTTCTTATCACCATCTCCAGATAAAGCTATGATTGGGACTTTACAACTAGCATCATTTTTATCATTGTAGTTAGACTCAATTTTTCTAACTTCTTTTGCGGCATCAATACCACCAACCTTACCCATATTAATATCGGTAATAATTAAATGATATTTGGTCGGGTCCAACTGAAATAATTTTACTATATCCTTGCCATCACTGCATTGAAATACATTAGCACCCGCATTGGAAACTTTTTTAGCGATAAGAAATAAATTTATGGCCTGATCATCAGCAACGATAACATTGAGACCTTTTAAAGTTGTATTATTGACAACAATATCTTGGCGATGAATACTCTTGGAGGGTATGTAATAATTTAAAACCCACTTAGATATATTTCTAGCAATGAATCTTAAATCTTTTGGCTTTATATAATAGGCGTTGCATCCCGCAGTTAGGGCCTGATTAGCAATAGCCTTATCTTCCCTAGAGCTATAAGCTAGAATTGGCAACGCATCCTTAGATATACCGAGATCATTTCTAATTTTTCTTGTCAATTCTACGCCACTCATTAAAGGCATTTCAATATCAGTTAAAATCAAGTCAAACTGATCACCACACTCTTCCTTGGATTTAATCAATTCAAAAGCTTCAATTGGATAAATTATGATAGTAATATTAAAATTAGGACATTTATTTCTTAAATCCCTAGCTAGAATTTCTATGTTAGTCCTAATATCATCGACTAAAAGAATATTTTTCTTAGGATTCTTACTTAAAGATCTCTCTAATTCATATGCACCCTCTTCAGATTTGTTAGATTTTTTTATCTTATCTTCAAAATCTAAAATCTTATTGACACCCTCCCTCTTTTCATTATCTGATAAAATTGGAAATAATAAACTAAATTTGGTAAATTCATCAATTTTACTTTCGCAAATTATAGCACCACCAAAATTATTCATCATTCTGTTGCAAAAATCTAAACCAACTCCAGTTCCACCCTTTTTATCTAGTGTAAAATATGATTGAAATATTTTAGTAATTACCTCCTCCTTAATTCCTGGACCAGTATCGGTCACACTAACTACGTTATATTTACCAACTTCGAGCTCTATACCTGCATCACGGACTGAATCAGAAACATTAAATTTTTTGAGCAACTTTTTATTAAAAGTTTTTTCTTTCTCAAAGGAAATGGTGATATTTGAACTTGGATATTGATCAAGATAAAATAAGGCATTTTTAACTAAATTAAAAATTATATATTTAAATCCAGTATCATTTGCAAAAATTATAAAATCATTTTCATTATCAATATTTTTAACTGATATAGATTCCAAATCAGATTGACCTGCTGTTACACTCCTATCATCATATAAGTTAATAATAATTTTCTCCTTTTCTTCATTATTTTTATATCCGTAAAGAGAAGCTGTATCTAAAATTAATTGCTTAGCAGAATAATAACCAAAATCCTCTCTAGTAAACTTCTTGCCACCCAGTTCATGCAAAGTTATATCGATAATATTACTAGCTAAATCTATCGTTTTATTAATTTGACCCTTAAAATTAGCAATCTTTATACTTGATTCATCTATTATTTCTTTAAACTTACTATCCCTATACACAATCTTTTGTAAGTTCGGATCATGACTAATATTATCCTTTATCGATACCAAATTTTCAGTTGTGAGTCTTATCGCTCCAAGAGGATTACGAAGCTCGTGAGCAATTGAGCCCGCAAGAGCTATTAAAGCAGACTCCTTCTCTCTTAGAAAGTGTAGATGTAGACGTACCCTCTCTAGTGCGATACCAACCTTGATGACCAAATCATCAAAAACCTCCATATCCTCATAATAAAAATAATTGCTTTTATTAGGACGAGATTTTAAGGTAATAAAGCCCATTTTCTTGTTGTGAAAAGTAAGAGGTATATAACCCTCAAACTCTCCATCTGTCATGATTAGTTTTAATTTTTCATAAGCCTCATTAAGTTTAATTGACAATAATATTTTGTTGCTATTGAACTCTTTTGTTAATTTTTTTAATGTCTTAAAAGCGATATCTTCACCAAAATACCTAGAAAAACCTAGATTATCTTTGTTTGCAAAAATCCCAAGATCATCAGAAATATAAAATGATTTTATTTCTACCTGCATATCACCTCCTATGATAGATTTAATCTTACTAAGCAATATATCTATGCTTACTACATCAAGAACCTCATTATTAATTTTTTTCATGATATTTTTCTTATCATACCTAACGCCAAAGCCAAAATTTATACCTAAAGATTTAAAACCTTTTGTTAAAATATGGTATAACTCAAGCGATATAAAAAAATATATTATAGTTAGTAATGATATTAAGATTGTGTTATCAACATTACCTAACCTCGTGTATACCTCAGACAAAACTACGTAAGATAAGAATAGAATTAAAAAAGAAAACACCTTAATAAAGACCTTGCTAAAAATAAATATATCAGAAATACGATGTATTACCATTGAATATGTAATAACAATGCAATACATAGCTATCAGAATAGTTGCAAACGGATATAACTCTATTTCAAAATATGGAAAACAAGTTGTAAAGCCGCCTGCCCAACCTATGGCAAAGCCATAAAAAATCAGTTTATTTTTATAATAATTTTTAATAGATTTGTGTATTATAACGAAACTGAACAAAACAACCGATACCATATATATAAAAAATATATACCATAATGGCGTGATATTCGGTGCAAAATTAAACTCTAAAAAAGGAGATACACCCTCAACCATAATAGGAGTAAACATAAGGATAACAAGAATTGCAACCAGTGTATTTTCTACCATCTGACAAGGTCTACTTATTTCAAATCTAGTTAAAAATCTTGCAGTCTTGAAAAATAAATATGGTATTAGAACCAAAGAAGCTAAAGTAACCTTCGAATATAATAGAGCGTGTTCTTCTGATTTTGAAATCAAATGTAATCCGTAAGAAAAACTCCAAACACACAAATTAATATTAAACATAGCAAAACTGCTATACTTTCTATCAGAAAAAATTAAAAATATTGCTAACAAGAAGCAGGTAGCAAAAGTTACAAAAAAAGAAAATAGAACAAAATCTGTCATGACCTTTTATTAGATATTGAGGTTAGATGGAAATATTATACTAAACACCATATCATCAAAAAAATATGAGTAGCACTTATATTGTGGAAAATTCCTAAAATAACAAATATAATAATGATCCTTACGAATTAATTCAGATATTTCGTATATTTTTAAATTTGTCATTAATCCAGTTTTAAGCGCTTTAGATAAAGATTCTTTTGCAGTCCATAACAAAGTAGCCATTGAATCATTATGGGAAAAATTATTAACTTCAGACTGAGATAGCTGACTCTTTATTTCTTCAAGACTGCCTAGACGAATTTTTTCTAAATCTACCGCTAATGGAGTAAAGTCAAAAAAGGCTACAGCTATCGCCATATCATTTTTATGACTTATAGAAATCTGAATCCCACTTATATTAACGCCGCTTACAACAGGTTGTCCAAAAATACCATTTAAAATAGAAAAGCCCTTTAGGTCTTTGATTTTAACTAAATGAGATATCGCTCTCTTTGCCGCTATACGACCAAGTAGATACGCGTCCTTCTGATACATATTTGATAAAGACACGTAGAAATTCTTTTCCTCTTTACTTAAATACCTATCTGCATTAAACAATTCCTTGTTCAAAGAGTTAGATTTACTAATTACACAATTATATTGTTTATCTAAATAATTTAATTGAAACTCAACACAACTAGCGTCAGAAGGTTCATTTAAAAAATCTAAAATAAGCAACATAAAGGACTTTATTTTATAATTTAATCAATGAAATTGAATCTTCGATTTTACTAACAATAAACTCTTTATTTCTACTTAAAAACCAATGATCTCCATGAAGCTCATGAAAACTAAAATTATTATCAGTCTGATCTTCCCATTGCTTCAACTCATCTAATAAAACAACATCATCTTCTTTTGCTCCAAAAGCTAAAATTGGAATACTTAATTTCTCTTCATCCTTATATTGATAAGTCATAATTACCTCCATATCCCTCTTCATCACTGGTATTATACTACGCAAAAAATCTTCATCATCAATATACGATACTGTTGATATAATCTTATCGATAGTATTCTCTTTTCTAGCTGTCTCCTTTATTGATTCCCTGCCTCTCCATTTTTTTGTTAATTGTGGAGCTATAGACCCTGTGACAATAAGCTTTTTGATATTTTGATATTCAGTAATATTATTTCGTCTCATATATTTTATTACTTCATAAAGAGTAACTCCTCCCCAGCTATGACCCCAAAATATTGATGGGCCATCGATTTCTGGAATTATCTGTTTAGATAAATCTTCGACTAATTTATCCACATTGCTATAGTAATACCCTTCGTCCAAACGATTCTCTCTACCCGGCATTTGTAAGGCGATGATTTCAGTATTCTTTGGAGGATTGAAGATAAAATGACTAAAAATTGATGCACCAGCACCCACAGGATGTAGGCAAAAAATTTTTATTTTTACATTGTCATCCTCTTTTCTTCTTCTGACAAACCATTTGTCGCTACTTACCACAATATCATCATCTCCATCTATTCCCGACTTATCTAATCCTACATTATCGCTATCTTTCTTAAGCATGGATATTATCTCTGTAGCCAGTTCTGTTAGACTGGGACCTTTTGCCAGCCTCATTAAAAACAAATTTATTTCAATATTTAATTGAATCCAGCTTCTAAATTGATTAAGCATCAAAGAGTCTAATCCAATGGTCGTAATAGAATTATTCAAAGAAATATCTTCACCAGAAACTCCCAAAATATCTGCAACACTATTTGCCAACAATTCCGATACCTTTTCAACCTTCCAATCAATATCGTCAGATGCTATTATTTTCTGTAAAATACCATCCAAATTATTACTCTTACTAAATGAGTCCTTCTTTATAACAGCGCTAAACATAAATCTATCCTTTACAGATTTATAAGTTTTAACAAAATTACTCCACTTCATTGACGATATCATTAAATAGTCAAAATTAGAATTTAAAAGTTCTTCTAATTTTAGATCAATATCACTCCTGTTTATTACGACCGTACCTAACGCTCTATATATAGAATCAACATTTTTCTTACTATCTTTTGTCATTCCCGCATAATCACCACCGATAAGGCCAAAACACGCAGAATGACAAGCTAAACCATTGCTATTCCTGTAAATTGACAAGTAATTTAAAAAGCTGTTTGCTGATGAATAGTTGCTTTGTCCGCCTATTCCAATAAATGAGGAGACTGAGGATATTAGTAAAAATAGATCTAACTCAGTATCTAAAGTTGCTCTGTGTAAATTCCAAGCTCCTAATGCTTTTGGATCATAGACTTTGAAGAATCTTTCTTTAGTCATATTTGGATATGAAGAATCGTCTAATATACCGGCAGAATGAATTACTCCCCTCAATGGCGGCATATTATTTTTAATGTAAGAAATTACCCTGTTGATATCTTCCTCTTTCGAGACATCTCCCTTTACATCTTGCCAATTAATATTAGCACCTAAATTTTGTAATTTTAATATTATTTTATTATCTCTTTCATATTTTGGTCCTGACCTACTAACTAAAGCAAAATTTCTTGCACCCCTTTCAAACATCCACTCAGCAAGAGTTAGGCCAAGACCGCTGGCGCCACCACTTATTAAATAGGTTGCATCATTTTTAAATGACAATTCTTGGTTTGTGTCCATTTTTTGCTCAATTGCTACTAATTTTCTGGCAAACCTACCATAATCTCTAATTGCAATTTCTGTTTCATAAGGGACCTTCTCTTCCTTGTTTATTTCTTTAATTAAATGACTGACATTATCTTCTAATTTTTGACAGCCAAGATCAATCATCCTAACTTGATGATCAGGATGTTCATTCATAAATACCCGACCCATACCATAAAGCGAACCTTGTAAAAAATTTATATTCTTATCCTTTTCCTTATCAACTTGATCAGCATTTTTAGTAATCTGATAAATATATATTTCTTGATTTTCTATTTTTAATATCTCTTGAGATAGATAGAGGTTTGATAGAAATAAATTCTGCGACTCTATCTGAAAAGCTTTACTATCACTGGTATCATCAATTATTGAGTCCACTGACCAAAGATTAATAATTTTAGAAAGTTTTATATTTTTATTTTTTAAACTCAAAAATAGCTCAATAAAATTATCTTTGGAGGTTGGGTTGATTCTGTAGTGATTGCTGAATTCATTCTGGAAAGAAGTTCCTTTATCTATAGTGATAATATTATATCCAGCTTCTGATAACTCCTTTGATAATGGAGTTGACAAACCTTCATCAGAAAGAATGGCGATATTGATTTTATTGTTTTTAGTAACATCTGCGCTTGCGATCTTAGTTTTAACATGTGACTCAAACCATTGATATTTATAAAGACCTCTATCTGCATTATCTTCTTGGATATCCAGGCAGCTCTTGTTTATATTTTTTGTTATAGATACTATCTGACTATCGGAATCATAAGTCACGACATCAGAAACTATATTTTTACTATCAATTGAGTGTAATTTTACATAACTCCATAATGTAGATTGTTGATCCTTATATTTAGTAAATTTACCAAAACTTTGTGGTAAATAAATATTGTCACCACCAGCAAAAAGAGATGCATGTAAACAAGAATCAGATAAATTTGGAATTATATTATATTGATCAGCAATATACTCATCTTCTTGTGACAGTTCAACTCTGGCCAATATCTCGCCATCATCATTTTGCCACATCTCTTTAATTAATCTAAAATGATATCCGTAATTAAGACCCTTACTTTTTAATTTAGAGTAAAATTCATCGACAGAAATCTTTTTATCAATCCTATTTTTTAGATCTTTTAATTTATCATAATTGTTAGCATCATTAGCGGTGCTATCACATGATATTTTGCCACTACTATTTGATTGCCAGTTTTGACTATCGCCTTTTTTACTAAATATCTGATAAAGACCGGACTCAAGATTAATTTCTATTTTTGCTTCAACTTGCTCCTCCTTATCTGACAAAAACAATGCCTTTTTAAATTCAAGATTTTCTATATGAGAAAATTTATCACCGTAAAACTTTTTACCAACAGCAATCGCAATTTCTGCATGAGCGGTTGCGGGCAAAACCATAACTCCGCCAATTTTATGGTCAGCAAGGAATATTTCTTTCTTCGGACTTAAATCTAAATCAATAATTTTTAGATTTTTATCCAAACTACTTTCAATAACCGTTTTAATAAATGGGTGAATTCTCTTTTTTAATCTTGATTCTTTATGATCTTCACTCTCATACCAGTATTCCTTGTGATCCCAGCTATAGGTTGGTAATTTAATTGAAGTTGGGTTTTGGTTTTTATCTACAAGTAAATTTAAAAATTGTGTTCTATTTGTTGCTACGTGAACTTTGGCAGCTGCTGACAAAATGTCATTAATTTCATAATCTATATTAGCTTCAAAGCTTTTGATGTTTCTGGAAAGTGAGGAAATTATATAGCCATCTTTTTTTGCTAAAGATAACATATCATTAACGCCAGCACCTAAGATTGGGTGTGGAGCGATTTCAATAAAATAATTAAATCCATCTGCAATCATTTTTTCTATTGCTGAGATAAAATAAACTGTATCTCTAACATTTTTATACCAATATTCATTAGTTAAATGTAAACCACTCTCTTGAAGTCCTGTAACAGTTGAATATAAAGAGATTGCTGATTTTTGAGGCTTAAGATCCTTAAGACTTTCAATCATATCATCTCTTGTCATATCCATATAATGACTATGGAATGGTACATTTATCTTTAGGAATCTACTAAATATATCTTTTTCTTCCAATTCTTTAGCAATGATTTCTAAAGGCTCTGCATCTCCTGATAAAACTGTTGCTTCTGGCCCATTGACAGCTGCAATCGAAACTTTTCTTTGATATTTTTGTATAATTTGTATAGATTTAGAAAGTGGTAATCCTATGGCTAGCATCTTACCTTTTCCAGAAGCTTTATCCTGCTCTTTTGATCTATTGTAAATTACATCTACTGCCTGCTCTAAAGTAAGAGATCCTGCGCCATAAGCTGCAGCTACCTCACCTATTGAATGACCAACAATTCCATCTGGATTAATTCCCAGATATTTCCAAATCTCAATGAGACCTATTTGTACGGCCATTATTGCTGGCTGAGCTATTCTTGTCTCAGAAACTCTAGAATCTTCTTTGTTTTTTTTCATCTCTGTTAGTAGAGAATAGCCAGAAATTTTATTAAAAATCTTATCAATCTTAGTGATAATTTCGGAAAATATTTTTGATTTTTCCAACAATTGCCTGCCCATAGCATACCATTGAGGACCTTGCCCAGAACAGATAAATGCTATTTTTAACTTTTCATTTTTTTTAGTTTTTCCTGTTATGATTTGCTGATTTCGTGTATCAGAAATATATAGGGACAATTTCTTGATTAAATCTTCTTTTGAGTTACAGATTATTATAAGTTTTTCTTCAAAGTTTGATCTGTTATTAATAACGGAATAACAAATATCTATCAAATTATTTTTACCATCTCTGGTAAAATTAAGATATTTTTCTGCTAATTTTTTTAAAGAATTTTTAGATTTCGCTGATAATGAAAAAATGTAAGGGAAATTATCATTACTATCTTCTGATTTAGATTTTTGTTCTGACTTAGAATTACTAACATACTCCTCCAAAACAATATGAGAGTTGGTACCTCCAGCACCGAATGAATTAACACCAGCAATTGCCTTTCTATCTTTTTTACCAGGCCATTTGGTTAATTTGGTTGGAACTTTTAATTTCCATTCATCAAATTTAATCTTAGGATTTGGAGTGTTAAAATGTAAGTTTTGTGGAATTTGCTTATTCTTAATGCAAAGAGCTAATTTAGTAAGACCTGCAATGCCAGCGACAGCTTCGGTATGACCAATATTACTCTTAATTGAACCAATAATTAAAGGATTTTGAGGATCTCTATCCTTAGCAAACACATTACCAAAAGCTGCACATTCCTTAGGGTCACCAACCACGGTTCCAGTTCCATGAGCTTCAATAAAATCAACATCCTTAGGATTAATAGAGGCGCCAGAGTAAACCTCTTCAAGCATCTGTTGTTGAGCAAATTCATTTGGTACAGTCATACCATCTTCAGTATAACCATCAAAATTTACTACAGCATTTTTAATTACTGCATAAATATTATCACCATCCTTTTCAGCTTGATCTAGCGGCTTCAAAATTACAACTCCAGCACCTTCACCCCTAACATAACCATTACCAGCAGCATCAAAGCTTTTACAATAACCATCAGGACTTAAGAATCCACCCTTTGATAATCCAACAAAATGCTCATGACTAGACATAATGTTAACACCTCCAGCAATTGCCATATCAGCATCTCCAATCCAAATATTATTACAGGCAATCTGCACAGCAACAAGGGAGGAGGAGCAGGCGGTATCAACAGATAAAACTGGGCCCTTTAAATTAAATTGATAAGCAATTCTAGCAGGAACTGTCACATCGGAACTTCCCATTAAGCTATGAGCATTAATATGATCTATATCATCTCCAGCATATTTTTTTCCTTCATCGCCTAAAAATATACCAGTTATTACCGCTGTTTTTGTGGCATTTATTTGGTCTATTGTTATATTAGCATCTTCCAAAGATTCATAGACCACTTCTAGCAAATGTCTTTGCCTAGTGTCCATCTTATCAGCTACATTAGGATAGATATTAAAAAATTCAGCATCAAATTCCTTCATACCACTAATGAAGCCACCTTTTTTGGTTTTTATTTTACCGGATTTGTTGGGATCTGGATCGTAATATTTTTCTATATTCCAACGATCAGAAGGAATGTCGGTGATGCAGTCACGCCCCTCTTTTAAGGCTTGCCACAAACTATCTGCACCACGAATATCGCCAGGAAACCTGACACCCATACCGATGATAGCAATTGGAAATTTTTTAACTGAAGATTTTTTAATGCTTTTGACAGTGTGATTGTTCATTTTCATGGTAATTGAATTAAGAGTATTAAAATCAATTGTAAGAAATGTTGCTTGTGAGTAATCTAAAATTCAAGTATTTTAAAGTCAAGACAAAATGGTAACTTAGCTAAAGAACATGTTTATCAGACTTAAAAGATAAAATTTATACCATTTTTTTTGGATCAACCCACTCATCAAATTGCTCTTCGGTCAGTAATTCTAACTCTAGAGCAGCTTTTTTTAAGGTACTACCATCCTTATGAGCTTTTTTAGCAATTTTGGCCGCATTGTCATAACCAATATAAGGATTTAAAGCTGTAACTAACATCAAAGAATTATTTAGCAGTTCATTAATCCTGTCATGATTTGGCTTGATACCATTTAAACATTTATCAGTAAAGCTATTTAAGCCGTCAGAAATTAAATTAACCGAATTAATAATATTGTGTATTATCATTGGTCTAAACACATTTAACTCAAAATGACCATTAGTACCACCAATTGTTATAGCAGTATGATTGCCAATAATTTGACATGCGATCATAGTTAAAGCCTCGCATTGTGTCGGGTTAACCTTCCCTGGCATAATTGAAGAACCTGGTTCATTCTCAGGAAGGCAGACCTCTCCAAGTCCAGACCTGGGACCAGAAGCTAAAAATCTAATATCATTAGCTATCTTCATAATTGAAGTTGCAATAACATTTAAACAGCCCGACAAGCTAACCAAAGCATCGCAAGTTGCAAGAGATTCAAACTTATTATGACTAGAAATAAATTTACTTTTTCTATTAACGAACTGCTCTTTTACCTCAGTCCAATCATTATAAGAAGTAGCTTTTTTAATTATCTTAGTAATCTCAACCTTAATATCGGTAATTTTTGAAATATTGTCAGCAAACTTTCCCGAAAAATCCTTATGAGAATTAATTCCGGTACCGACGGCAGTACCACCTTGGGCTAAAAATAATACACCATCAATTGCATCATTAAGCCTTAAAATATTGTTAAAAATTTGATATTTATAACCAGAAAATTCTTGTCCTAAAGTAACGGGGGTAGCGTCCTGTGTGTGAGTACGACCAATTTTAATGATATCTTTAAATTCCTCCTCCTTACTTTGCAAAGCTTCGTAAAAATTAAATAAAGACGGGAAAAGATTTTCGCAAATTGTTAACGTCGTTGCTACATGCATAGCGGTTGGGAAAGTATCGTTGGAAGATTGCCCTAAATTGCAATGATCATTGGGATGAACAGGGTCTTTTCCCCCCTTCTGTCCCGTTGCAATTTCATTAGCAACCGAAGCAATAACCTCGTTGCAATTCATGTTAGTTTGCGTACCAGAGCCAGTTTGCCAAACAACCAAAGGAAAATGATTATCATAAAAATAATCAAAATCAGTAAAAATTTTATCAATAGCTTGGTCAATTAAGTCAGCTACTTTTTCAGAAAATTTGTTATATTCCTTAGCGTCAGGATTGGCAATCATTATTTGTTTATTAGTTAAGGCTGCTGACTTCTTAACATAAAGCATAGCTTTAATCATTTCTTTTGGCATTTTATGACCCTTATTATCAATGCAAATAGCAAAATTTTGGATTGATCTCTGGGTCTGCGCACCATAATAAGAGCTTGCTGGCACTTTAATATCGCCGAATGAGTCCGTTTCTATACGAAAATTATTATCTGTCATTTCTTTAGTTAAATTATTCATTGTCATTTTAATTTTTATTTATTTTTAAAAAAAATAAAAAAGAGATTATTAAAGTTAAATTTGATAATTGACGCACTCACCTTTTTAAAAAATTTATCCCATCAATAACAAAACCTTCCCTCATAAAGATTTTGTGAGATTCTTTTCTTTCAGAAGATAGGTTTGACATAATAATATCAGTCTTAAATTCTAAAGCTTGCCAATCAACCCACTTTAAAAGCATCTTACCAGCGCCAATGCCACGATTTGAACGACAAATCATAAAATCCTCAATCCTAACAATCTTGCCGTATTTTATATTATCACAGACTATAATACCAATTACAGCGACAATTTTTCCCTCCTTATAAACTGCTGTCATTTTGTAGCCATTAATAATAGCATTTGAAACATTTATAATGTAAGTTTTTTCGTCCAAATCTTGATAAATTTGAGACATGATTTTAAAACTATCCTTAATTTCAATATCTGTTGCTAATTCTTTTATTTGCATTTTAAAGGAAATTAATTTGTAATTTAACGAATCCTAAAATATTTATTGAAGAATTTGGGTTAAAGATCACAATATTAACAAAATTAAATTATTTCAAGATAAATAAAATATGTCAAAGAAAATAAAAAAAGTAGTTTTAGCTTATTCTGGAGGTCTTGATACTTCAGTGATCCTGGCTTGGTTAAAAGAAACTTACAATTGTGAAGTTGTTACTTTTACTGCCGACCTTGGTCAGGGTGAAGAATTAGAATCGGCAAGAAAAAAAGCAGAAAAATTTGGCGTAAAAGATATTTTTATTGAAGATTTAAAGGAGGAGTTTGTTAGAGACTACGTCTTTCCAATGTTTCGTGCTAATGCCGTTTACGAAGGTAAGTACCTTCTTGGCACCTCAATTGCTAGGCCATTAATTGCCAAAAAACAGATTGAAATTGCTAAAAAAGTTGGGGCTGATGCAGTAGCTCATGGAGCAACTGGAAAAGGCAATGATCAAATTCGCTTTGAAATGGGTTACTATGCCTGCAATCCCAATATTCAAGTTATTGCCCCATGGAGAGAGTGGAACCTGAATTCTCGCGAAAAACTTATCTCTTATGCTGAAAAACATGATATTGAAATTGCCAAAGATAAAAGAGGTGAAGCGCCCTATTCTGTTGACGCTAACCTACTTCATACTTCGTCCGAAGGAAAAGTTCTTGAAGATCCTTGGAGCCAAGCTCCAGAATATATTTTCCAAAGAACAAAACACCCCAGAGATGGCAAAAAAGATGGAGAAACTATTGAAGTTGAATTCAAAAAAGGTAACCCAATCGCTATTAATGGAAAAAAATTATCACCAGCTAATTTATTAGCCAAATTAAACGAATATGGTTATGAAAATGCGATTGGTAGAATTGATATTGTTGAAAATCGCTTCATTGGCATGAAATCTCGTGGTGTCTACGAAACACCAGGTGGCACAATCTTACTTGACGCACACAGGGCAATTGAATCCATCACCTTAGATCGTGAAGCGGCGCATTTAAAAGACGAAATTATGCCAAAATATGCCAAATTAATCTATAATGGTATGTGGTTTGCACCAGAAAGAGAAATGTTACAAGCCTTAATCGACAAATCACAAGAAAATGTTGAAGGTCTTGTGAGGTTACACCTCTATAAGGGTAATATTATTGTTCTAGGTAGGAAATCTACAAAAAGCCTTTATAAGGAAGAATATGTTACTTTTGAACAGGATGAAGTCTATAACCAAAAGGATGCAGAAGGTTTTATTAAGTTAAATGCCTTGAGATTTATTATGAAATAGTTAGTTTAAATATATTAAATAATAATTAATTGAAATTACAAAATCATGACTATTACCTTACCTAATTTACCTTATGATAAAAAAGATTTAGAGCCTTTTATTTCAGAAAATACCTTAAATTTTCATTATGGGAAGCATCACCAATCTTATGTTACCAATCTTAATAAGTTAATTGAAGGTACTGAATTAGAAGAAAAATCTCTTGAAGAAATCATTGAAATTTCTAGAAAAAATAATCAGGCCGGAATTTTTAATAACTCTGCTCAAATTTGGAACCACACATTCTACTGGCATTCAATGAAAAAAAATGGCGGCGGTAAAGTTACGGGTAAGCTACTTACAAAAATTGAGAAAGATTTCGGTTCTTTTGAAAAGTTTGTAGAAGAATTTAAGATAGCAGGAGCTACTCAATTTGGCTCAGGATGGGCTTGGCTAGTTGCTGATGAGGATGGTAAATTAAAAGTTATTAAAACTTTAAATGCAGAAACTCCACTCGGAACTAACCTAAAGCCATTGATTACTATGGATGTTTGGGAGCATGCTTATTATCTTGATTTCCAAAATGCTAGACCAAAATACATCGAAACCTTCTTAAATAACTTAGTTAACTGGGATTTTGCTTTAGAGAATCTTGAAAAGTAATCTTAAACATAATTTTAACAGAGCGGCAAAAATCTATAATCAAAATGCTATTTTGCAACAACAAGTAGCAAAAAACTTAATAGATTTTTGCCCACCTGAAACTAAGAATTATCAAAAAATTATTGACCTTGGATCTGGAACCGGATTTTTATACGACCTAATATCACAAAATATTAAAATTCCTAATTTTTTTTCCTTAGATTTAGCAGTCTCTATGCTAAAACAGTCAAACTGCAATTGTAATATTAATGGCGACATAAATCTTCTACCATTAAAAAACAATTTGTTTGACTTGGTTATTTCGTCTCTTGCCCTACAGTGGATTGATGATTATAAGCAAGTTTTTGAACAAATTCATAATATCTTGATTAAAGATGGATTATTTTGTTTCTCAATTATTGCTAAAAATAGCTTAAATAATATAAAGAATGTTGGAATAAATAACTTAAATATTAACCCATTTCCTGATCAAGAAATTCTTAAAAATTATTTAAAAATTTTCTCCTCATACAAACTTATTGAAAAAAAAATTACCATAAAATATGATAATTATTATTGCTTATTACAATCAATAAAAAAAATTGGCGCCGGATATTCTGTTAACAAGAATTCCAACCTAAAAATTTCTGACTTAAGAAAATTAATGAACATAAAAAATATTTCTGAGAATTGGAATATAATTTATGTAATTGCAAAAAAATAAATCGCAGCAAGGTTACTAAAACTAAAAAAAGAAATTAAGATAATTTAAAATTACTTTTTATAGTTGCAATAAAAATACCAAAATGAACATCACAATCATAGGAACAGGATATGTTGGACTAACGGCTGCAATTTGTTTTGCAAATAATGGCCACAAAATTATTTGCATTGATAAGGATCCATCAAAAATTAACCTATTAAAAGCAAAAAAATCTCCAATTTATGAAAAAAATATGGAAAAAATGCTTTGCAAGGCGATTGATAATGGTAATATTGAATTTTCTTCTGATTTAGAATATGGTGTAAAGAGTTCTATCATTAATATTTTAGCAGTTGGCACTCCGCAAAATGAAAAATCTGGTGAAGCTGATTTATCATATATAATGTCGGCATCTAAGGAGATGGCAAAATATATTGATGAATATAAACTTATCATTATCAAATCTACCGTTCCCATTGGCACCAATCAGAAAATCAAGGTAGCTATTGAAAAAAAATCAGGAATAAAGATTGACATAGCTTCTAATCCAGAATTTATGAGAGAAGGTTTTGCAATTGAAGATTTTATGAACCCAGATCGCATTGTTGTTGGTATTGAAAATAAAAATTCTCAAAAATTAATAGAAAATCTTTATCTATATTGGATAAAAAAAGACTTTCCAATTCTTTTTACTGACATCAAGACCGCAGAATTGATTAAGTATAGCTCAAATGCTTTTTTGATGACAAAGATTGCCTTTATTAATGAAATTTCAGATCTTTGTGAAGCAAGTAATTGCAATATTTCTGATCTCACAACAGCAATGGGAATGGATGAAAGAATTGGCAGTAAATTCCTCAATCCTGGTCCTGGAGTTGGAGGCTCTTGCTTTCCTAAAGATTCTTTAGCTTTGTCACATATTGCTAAAAAATATAATCAAAAACTATCCATCCTAGATCAAGTAATTGACTCAAATAATCAAAGATTTATTAATATGGCAGAAAAAATTAAAAAAATTGCCAAAAATGATCGAAAAATTGCTATCTTAGGATTGTCTTTTAAAGCAGGGACTGACGATGTTAGAATGAGCCCTTCTATCGAAATTATTAAGCACCTCTTAAAAGATAACTTTCAAATTACCGCTTTTGATCCAGAGGCAATAGAGAATAGTCAAAAAATGCTAGGAAACAAAATTACTTACTCAAAAAATACTCAAGAATGCTTCGATTCTGCCAAACATATTGCAATCCTGACTGAATGGTCGGAATTTAAAGAAATAAAAAATTACGACAATTTTAACAATAAAATTATTATTGATTTAAGAAATTTGTTAATTTAGATAATTGGCATCACTTCTCAGAAGACCTCATTAATCTTGAGTTAAAATTATAACTAATCTCTGCCATAAAGGAATGAGATATAAAATTATCCGAAACCATAGCATTGTATTTTAAATTAAACACTGGATTAACATGAAACTGACTTGCGGATTTAGAATATTCAGCATTGACGGCAATATTTATATAATCTGATGGTAATGTATAGGATTTTACATTAAAATATTCTGCATTATTAACAAAAGATATGTTACTAGATTGCTCACTATTACCTACATATTTACGCCAAGAAATATCTAACATTGGAGAAAATAAGCTTTTTTTACCAGTATAAAATTTACCACCCACATTAAAGCCTGCTGCAAAAATCATATTACTAAATTTTTCTTTCTTAACATTAAAGGCTGCACTGTTTGAGCCAGTTTCATTATAAGAATCCCTAGTATCAGAAAAATATTCTAGAGCTATTTTTGGCGACAGAATGGAACTCTTGACAAAAGGAATATGATATCCCAATTCAGATCTAAAATTCATTGAGGAGCCAGAAATATTAGATTTAATATCTTCTCTTATATTTGGCAATTTAACCTGCCTGCTATTTTCATAATCATTAATAATATAATTAAGACTATTTACATTATAAAAACCTTTTGTAAATTTTGATCCAAACTTATTATACACAGAAACTCCGCTTGAAGTAACTATAGAAGTAAAATTACCTTGATTATCATTTTTAATCTCTGACCCAGAAGAAAAACCTCCAATACCGAACACACTACCACCATTAACATAATCATAACCAATTAAAAACCCAGAACCGCTTGATTCAAAACCATCATAAAACTTATTTTTATCCTCAGACTGAGTCATATTTGAAATAAAAAGATCTCCCCAAAAAGATTGCCTGTTTCTTTTGGGAAATAATGAAATATTCCTAATTCTTTGAGAGATTGTGTTGTTTATGTCATTATTAAGAGTGATATTATATTTCAATAATGCGGCACTATTTGGCAATCTTATTGACTCCATTGCATTTTCTAGATCATTCTGACTACCAATCGACATAATATCAGCAGCAATATTACTTCTCTCAAGGGCATTATTTAATATTTGATTATTAGATTCTCCTAGATCTTCTTTATTAAAAATTTCCTGATCTTTAGAAATAGCGGTTTTAATATTATTACCATCCAAACTTAAAGAATGGTTAAATAAATAAGAATTATCAGAAACAGAAATATCATCGAGAGTGTCAATATTACTTGTATTTATAATATTATAAATTCCACCATTATAATCAAAGTTTAGAGCGCTATTCGTCAAACTAGCATAATCAAAAAATATAGTACTATTATTAAGTGTTAAATTATTAGAATTTAATTCAATTTTACCAAATGGATTACCCCCTGCATTTGCAGAAGATAATCTAAAATTAACATTCTTGCTACGTAAATCCATATCACTAGTAATATCCAAATTACTATTACTCATCATAGTTAAATTATTACCACTATATTGAAAGCTAGTAGCATAAATATCACTATTTAATATTGCCCCAATAGAATTAGAAATTGTTATCTTATTAATTCTTTGACTAGATTGACCAATATTAACATTAATATTTTGAGCAGCAGATCCAGATAATACAACATCACCAGAACCAGAGATAATACCGCCAGCAGCAGATCTAGTAATATCACCTTCAATATCAATTATTGCATTAGAATTTAAATTAAGATTTCCGTCAGAATTTAAAATCACATTACTAACGTAAATATTATGATTTAAATTAATATTATTTGAATTTGAATTGGTAATAGATGCTAACCTGCTATCAAAATCTGAACTACCACCTAATATTACATCAGTTACAGATTGTGCAACAGATCCAGTAAAATTAATATTTCCTAAATTACCTATAATAGTTTCTGAAGATCCATCTTGACCTTGAATATTTCCAGTAATATTAATTGTATCTTGTAAAGTTAATTTTTTACCAGTTGATATATTTAAATCTTTTATTATTTTACCAACTGATCCTAAAAATATTGCATCTTCAACAATATTAACAGTTTCAATATCCATTATCGCACTATTTCTAATAGTTGCCGCACCATTAATATTTAAAGTTTTAATGTAAGAATCCTGAGAAAAGTTAATTTGTTCATTATTACTAATCTTAACTATATTAAATCTATCAGTAGAAGTTCCAATTTTAGCATTAATATTTTGATCAGAAGAGCCAGAAAGTAAAAAAGATCCATCGCCAGCTGAATTAATAATAGAGGCGTCACTAGAGTTACTATTTTCAACATTACCTGATAAATCTAATGTTTTTAAACTTCCAGATAAATCAAAAATTGCTTTTGAATAATTATTAAAATTGATATTAGTAGCAGTAACATCATCATTAAAATTAACCTCATTTAATAAAGAGCTAGAAATATTAATATCACCAATTCTATCCTGACCGTTACCAATAACAGAATAAACCTGCTGATTATTAGTACCGTTAAAAGTTAAATTAGTAATAGATCCTTCAATTATTCCACCTTTATCATTAATACCTATATTACCAGAAATATTAATATTATTTGATAATGTAAGAATATTATCAGTTGAATCGAAGATAATATCATTAAAATTTAAAATTGCAGTTCCTGATATTTCTGAATTTGTATTAATCACTAATTTATTAGCATATAAATTAGATGCATTAATAATAAAATTATTAGTGTTTGAAATAATTTGAGAGAGTCTTTGATCCTGATCAGCTATATTGCCCTCAACATTTAATGTTGTATCATCGCCATTGAAACTAATTGAACCATTATTATCTCCATTGGCTTCAATTGATGATATTTTTTGCGTATTTCCAGTACCATTGATAGTTAAAGAGCCATTGGTATCAAAAATAATAGTATCTACATTAGTATTTTCATTAACATAATTATCATAATCTTCGATAGTTTCGTCTCCAATAGAACCAATAGTAAAATTAGCAGCTAATATATTTTTAGCATAAAAAATAAAGATAATTAAAATAATTTTTATATATAATTTCATCAATATTTACTATAACAAAAAATAAATTATTAAGTTCTTAACGCTATTCTACTGTGACTGATTTGGCTAAATTTCTTGGCTGATCAACATCATTTCCTTTAAAAAGAGCAACATAATAAGCAATCAGCTGAACTGGTATCACATATAGTAGTGATTCGGCTATTATATCAGAATTTTTAGCTATATGCAAGGAATTTGAAATAATATTTTTAATATTATCTACTCCGCCCTTACTAGAGATAAGGATAACATTGCCATTTCGAGCAGAAATTTCGGCAATATTAGAAGATATTTTATCAAATAATTCATTTTCTGGAGCAATAGCAATAACATAGCTATCTTTATCAATCAAAGCAATTGTCCCGTGTTTTAACTCTCCTGCTGCAATGGCAGATGAATTTATATAAGAAAGTTCCTTTAATTTTAAAGCAGCCTCCATAGAGGTAGCATACGAAATGCCACGACCAATATAAAGAATATTATCGGCATCCTTAATTTCATGAGCTATTTTCTTAATATTAGTAACATATTCTTTTGATAAAGTTTGCTGCATTAAATTCGGCATTAAATTTAATGAAGAAATTAAATCATCTACCTTTTCCTGCTTCAAAAACCCCCTTTTCTGCCCAAAATCAATAGCAAAAAGAATTAAAATAGCAACTTGAGCTGTAAAAGCTTTAGTTGAAGCAACGCCAATTTCCACTCCTGCTGTAGTTAAAATTACATCATCAGCTAAATGAGCCATTGTACTTTTTGGCGCATTAACGATTGCTAGTGATTTTTGATTTAAATATTTAACATATTTCATGGCAGCAATAGTATCTGCCGTCTCTCCTGACTGAGAAATAAAAATAGTTAAAGAATTTTTTGTTTGGGGTGGATTTCGGTAACGAAATTCTGACGCAATATCAACCTCAACATTAGCTCTTGCTAAAGACTCAATTAAATATTTACCAATCATACCAGAATAATAAGAAGTACCGCAAGCGACAATAGTAATTTTCTCAATTTTTTTTAAATCAAAAGAGAATTTTGGCATCAAGACTTGATGATTTTTTTTATCAAGATATTTAGCCAAGGTCTTTTGGATAGTTTCTGGTTGCTCATAAATTTCCTTAAGCATAAAATGATCAAAACCATTTTTGCTAATTTTTTCACTATTTTTATCAATCTCTTCAATTTCTCTGGTAATCTTATTTTGATTTATATCAAAAATATCGATCTTATCCTTAGTTAAAAAAGCAATATCTCCATCCTCTAAGTAGCAAATATTTTTAATATAGTCATTAATAGCAAAGTAATCTGAAGCGATGTAATTTTCACCATCACCAAAACCAACGAGAAGTGGTGATCCTTTTTTAGCTGCAATTAATAGGTTATCCTCATCTTGAAAAATAACACCAATAGCAAAACTACCCTCAATCATTGACAAAACTTTTAAAATAATAGTCTTTTTATCAAAATTTTTTTCTAAAAATGAAGCAATAAGATTAGTTATGACTTCGGTGTCCGTTTGGCTTTTAAAAACAAAACCCTCTTTTATTAATTTATCCTTAATTTCTTGGTAATTTTCAATAATACCATTGTGAACTACACTAACCTTATCAGTAAAATGCGGGTGAGAATTTTCCTTATTTGCAACGCCATGAGTCGCCCACCTAGTATGACCGATAGCAATATGACCTTTAAAATCCTTATCTTCTTTAATTGAGTTTTCTAGATTAATAATTTTACCCTCCTGCTTATGGGTTTTGATAATATTATTACTTATTATTGAAATTCCCGAAGAATCATAACCACGATATTCCATTTTTTTAAGACCCTGCAATACCTTATCTTCTGAATTTTTACTTGATATAACGCCAATAATTCCACACATATGTTTTTATAATATATAGCTCTTAGTAAAGTTAATAAGAACAATTTAAATCTCAGTAAATTATTCTGAAGAAGAATTAAAAGAATTCAATAAATTTATTTTGATATAATCGACAACCTCCTTCGAGCGAAATAAATTAAAACTTGGAATAGAAAAATCTTTTATCATAGTTTGCAAAGTAATTTCATTACCTTCTAAATCTAAAAATTGATAATTAAGAAATTTTAAAATTCCAAAAGCTGCTGCCACATCCCAAATTTTCATATTTCCTCTTCTGGGGTAAAAATCGGCAACCCCTTCGGCAATTAAACAAAATTTATAAGAACTTGCTGAATGGATATTTTTTTTAATCAATAAACTCTTAAATTCTTCAAGTAGAATTTTTTGCTCCCCTCTGCCAAGAGAAGAAATTTGGATTATGCCATTATTTAAGTCATTTCCATCTTTTTTTAAAATTTTTGCGTCCTGAACATTAATAATTTTATAAGAATTTTGATAATCACTATAATATAAAATATCTAAAATCGGCACATAAATAAAGCCCAGCAAAAACTTACCACCCTCCACGTAACCTATATTAATAGTAAATTGCGACTCTTTACTAATAAAAGCCTTGGTACCATCGATTGGATCAATAATAAAGATCTTACTTTGCTTTGAAGCTTGTAAATTTTCCTTCTGACAATTTTCTTCAGAAATAATAGAGATATTTGGATATAAATTTTCCAAAGAAGACGAGATATAGTCATTAACAGCAAAATCAGCCTCAGTCACTGGGGAATCATCATGTTTTTTCTGAATGTCATAATCCTCATCATAATATTTCATGGCAATTTTACCTGCCTCAACAACAATTTCCTTTAATTTTTCTATATCTAACATAAGATAAATTTTATAAGCTGATAATTAAAAAGCGAATTTAATAATAACAAAATGCTACTGAATAAAAACCTAAAATCATTGAAAATTGGCTATGGAGGAATAGGAATAATGGGCTCGGCAATGGCAAAGCATATTTTTCAAAATGATTTTGACTTAACCATTTATAATCGCACCAAAACTAGAAAAAATTATCAAAAACTACTTCAAAAAGGGATCAAAGAGGCCAAAACATTAGCAGAATTAGCAAATTGTGATATCATTTTTACCTGCCTTGACGATGAAATATCAGTCATAAATTTTGTAAAAGAAATATTGCCAAACCTGCAGGAAAACTCAATTATCGTTGATATCACAACTATTGGAAAAAAGGCAGCAATTAAAATTGAAGATATTTTAGCCACCAAAAATTGCATCTTCCTAGATGCTCCAGTTACTGGTGGCGACAAAGGTGCAATCGCCGGCACTCTCACTATTATGATTGGTGGTGATGAAAAATATTTCAACTATTTGCAACCAGTTTTTCAAACATTCTCCTCTTTAATAAAATATTGTGGTGAAACTGGTTCTGGACAAGCACTAAAATCAATCAATCAATTACTTTGCGCTATAAATTTAACGGGTGTTTGTGAAGCTTTTATTGCCGCTAAAGAAATGAATATTGATCCCAAAATGATTATTGAAATTTGTGGTTCTGGCATGGCCGGAAGCAAACAATTAATGGCTGTAGGATCGGAAATTACCAAAAATAATTTTAACCCAGGATTTAAAGCAAAACATTTAACTAAAGATCTTAGATTGCTATTAGAAGGAATCAAAAACAACCAATTACCAATAACAAGAAAAATCTTTAATGATTTGCAGGACTTAATCAAGGATGATAATTGGTCAGAGATGGGAACGCAAATTTTACTAAAATATTTGGAAAAATCCTAACTCCTTCTAATATCTAGGCTTAATTTATGAGCCTCAAAACCTTCAATCTCAGCGAGTAAACTAGCCTCGGAAGAAATATCAGAAAAACCCTCCTTAGAACAATCAATGATTGAGATTCTTTTTAGAAAATCAAACACAGATAGGCCACTGGAAAATCTAGCATTACCCAAGGTTGGTAAACAATGACTCGGACCTGCAATATAATCCCCAATTGCTTCTGGTGAATATTTACCTAAAAATATAGCTCCAGCATTAATAACTTTTTTTGATAATTCCTTAGAATTTTGAGTAATAATTTCCAAATGTTCTGGAGCAATTTTATTAGAGATTTCTACCGCCTCATTTAAATTTTCCACCAAAATAATGGCAGAATTCAAAATTGATTGATAAATTATTTCTTTTCTAGAGAGTTTTTTAATAAATATATCAATTTTTTGATTAACTTTCTCTGCAAAACCCCTGTCATTGGTAATTAAAAAAGCTTTGGAATCAATTCCATGTTCTAATTGTGACAATAAATCAGCAATTATCCACTCCTCGTTAATATCAACGCCATCAGTAATAATGGTAATATCAGTTGGGCCAGCGATCATATCTATACCAATCTGTCCAAAAAGCTCTTTCTTGGCAATCGCTACATAGCTATTTCCTGGACCAACAATTTTATCGCATTTATCAATATTTTTTGTACCAAAGGCGGCTGCCGCAACAGCTCCGGCGCCACCAACTTTATAAACTTTATTAATTCCGCAAATTTTAGAAGCAGCTAGAATATTTTCATCAATTTTACCATTTTTTGATGGTGTAAAAATAGAAATATCTTTAATACCAGCAACAATTGCCGGAACGGCAGACATTAAAACTGAACTTGGATAAGCGGCTGTGCCAGAAGGGACGTAAATGGCAATTTTTTCAATAATTTGCCACCTATTTCCCAAAATATTACCCTCCTTATCACTAAATTCGAAATTTTTTGGTAACTGTTTTTGATGATAGGTTTTTATTCTATCGAAAGCCTTTTGCATAGCTTTTTTAATATTTTCCGACACCTTGTTAAAAGCAGAATTTATTTCATCATCACTAACAATTAAATCCCTCCCCTTAGTAAAATTTGCCTCATCAAATTTATTACAAATTTTTATTAAAGAATCATCGCCATTGTGCTTTACATCCTCAATAATTTCTTTAACAGAATTTCTAACATTCTCATCTATAGAAATATTATTAAAAATAATTCCTTGAATTTGATTTTTGTTTCCAGAATCGATAATTTTTAATTTACTCATACATTATTAAATTGACCTCGTGTCAGAGAATAGTCTAGACACGGGTGAAGGACTCTATCCTGTTGTAACATAAGGTCTGGGCGAAGAAATTGTGAGGCAGCACTACATTCTTCCCCCTCTTGTTGAAGCTTATTTTCTTGCCAAAGTTGAACCTCACCCTTCATAAATGTCGGTAAATTATTAAGTTTTCTTTCGTCATGATTGTCATTCACGGCGCTAAAAATATCTTCATTAATATTTTCCCGACTCCTAACTGTTTTATTCATGATTAGTAAGTATTTAAATGCACACCCTCTCACCGCTAAAAGACAGATTTTTTGACTCCACCTTAATTCATCAAAAAGCAAAAAGTAAACATTTCTATCCTCCATTACAGATTCCAAAGTAAATTCTCGATTATCTACTGATTCAAGAGGAGTCTGATTATAAAATTTAACAGAATTACTAGATAATTCTATCCTTAACTCTTGATATGTGATAGCGGTCTCAATATTACTATTACTATTACCATCTCCACTCCTAAATACAGCTCTTACCATCCCTATTTTTAATTATTTTATTCTTAAAAAAACGGCCTCTATTTCATTGATTTTACCCCCTTTTTGTAACTTTTTACTAAAATAAGAAAAATTTTGATGATTTTTATTAACATTTAAAAAACTTAAAATCATTTGGGCAGAATGCTCAAGAAATGGTAATAATAAAATAGCGATTTTACGGATATTCTCTGCACTATTGCTTAAAATTTGTTCCATCTCATCAATTTTACCCTCTTTTTTTAGATTCCAAGGCGCATGATCATTAAATTCCTTATTAATTCCGTTAGAAAAATCAATAATTTCATCCAACGCCCTATCAAATTCTAATTTTTCAATTTTCTGCCTGATATTTTCAATAATTTCTGGATTTTCAGGACAATTTGGATCCTTTTTAATAATTCCTTCACAATTTTTGTGAATCATAGCCAAGCATCTCTGAGTTAAGTTACCAATATTATTAGCTAACTCACTATTTACCCTATTAACAAGCTGCTCCTTGGCATAATTACCATCTGACCCAAAGGGAATCTCCTTGATTAAGAAATATCTTAGATAATCAATGGCTGTTTTTTCCTTAATTTCTTTAGATTTTAGCCACTCAATTTCTTCAAATGGATCAATGATATTGCCAGTTGATTTAGAAATTTTTTGCCCTTCATTAGTCCACCAACCATGAGCATAAATTCTTTTTGGTAGAGGAATTTCTGCTGCCATCAAAAAGGCTGGCCAATAAATAGCATGAAAACGCAAAATATCTTTTCCCACAATATGAATTGGTGAATTTTCAGCATTTTTCCAAAAATCCTGATATAACTTTCGATCATCACTTTCATCGTCTTTGGTAAAGTTTAAAGCTGAAAGATAATTAACTAAAGCATCCAGCCATACATACATTACATGATTTTCGTCACTGGGAACTTTTACTCCCCAATTAAATGAGGTTCTGGAAATAGACAAATCTCTTAAACCAGACTTAATAAACGAAACAACTTCATTTTTTTTAGAATTTGGCGAAATAAAATCAGGATTATCCTCGATATAATCAAGAAGCGGCTTTTCAAAAGCAGATAATTTAAAAAAGTAACTTTCTTGCCTTTCCCAAATAACTTCCGCCCCCGATGGCGCCTTACCATCAATAATTTCATCCTCATTATAAAAAGCTTCATCACGAATGGCGTACCAACCCTCATAAATATCTTTGTAAATAAAACCTTTTTCCTCTAAAATTTGCCAGATCTTTTGAGCAGTTTTTTTATGATTTTCATCAGTTGTTCTAATAAAATAATCATAAGAATAGCCCATGAAATCAGCTAATTTTTTAAATTTTATTGAAATTTCATCACAAAATTCCTTTGGTGATTTATTTTGTTTGATTGCTGATTTCTCAACTTTTTGACCATGTTCGTCAGTTCCAGTTAAAAAAAACACATTATAGCCATCTAGCCTTTTAAATCTAGCTAAGATATCTGCTGCCAAAGAAGTGTAAGCATGGCCAATATGAGGCTTATCATTAACATAATAAATTGGCGTTGTTACATAGAAATTTTTTGTCATAATTTTAATTTTTTTACTTCAATGCCCTCTTTTATTAAAGATTCTCCAATTTTTTTTAATAGAATAAAGGTTAGCGAATTATTTTTAATCTTCTTATCCTTATAAAGGTGTAATATTAAACTCTCCTCATCCCATTTTTCTCTAAAATAAAAAGCTGAAATTGGTAGATTGGCATTTTTTAGGTGATCTTCAACCCTCATTACGTCTTCCTTGGTTAAGAATCCCAGATTTTCAGACATTTTACAAGCCAAAATCATACCAATTGCAACCGCCTCACCATGAAGAATTTCACCACTATAATCACTTTCAGTCTCAAAAATATGACCAAAAGTGTGGCCAAAATTAAGAATTCTTCGTAAACCATATTCCCTCTCATCTTTGGCCACTATTTTCGCCTTAATTTCACAGGATTTGGTAATAATTTTTTCAAGAATTTTTGAATCTTTTTCTTTAATCTTCTCTAAATTATCTTCTAAAAATTGGAAAAATTCAATATCAATTATTAAACCATATTTTATCACTTCAGCATAGCCGGAAAAAAAATCACGACCTGGTAAGGTTTTTAGAAACTTTAAATCACAAATAACTAATTTTGGCTGATAAAAACTACCGATAAGATTTTTACCATGATTGCTGTTAATGGCAGTTTTTCCACCAACAGAACTATCAGTCATAGCAAGTAAAGTTGTTGGAACCTGAATAAAATCAATGGAGCGAAGTAAGATTGAAGCAGCAAAGCCAGAAATATCGCCAACTACCCCACCACCAAAAGCGATGATCAAGGATTTTCTATCAATTGTAAAATTAAGAGCCTCTTCAGTAATTTTTTCCAAATTAACAAAACTTTTACTCTTTTCGCCAGATTTAAGGATAATTGTCTTAATTGGCAGATTGCTTTTAGCAATTTCCTTTTCAAAATTATCTAAATGAAATTTAGCAAGATTTTGATCGGTAATAATAATAATTTTTGAATAATTTTTGCCTATTAAAAATTCATTAATTTTGTTACAAATATCACTGCCAACAAAAATATTATAGCTATTTTGACCTAAATTGATATGAATTTTCGACATTTGAATAAAGTTGTATCTAACAAAGCTAAGGAACTGCGAAGAAATAACTTAAATGTTCAGTCCCTTTGAGTAGTGTAGCGGATTTTTATGAAAAACTTCTGGTATTATTTTATATTGTTCTATTAAGAAATCAAAGGGTGTTTTAAATTTTAAAGTTTTTAATCTTTTAGCAATATTGTATGTATGAATGAATTCCTGAAGATATATTTCTAATTGAGAAAAATTATCATAATGATAAATCTTTGTAGTAGAATCTTTAATTGTCTTATTAAACCTCTCTATTTGTTTATTAGTCCAGGGATTCCTAACCTTTGTTAACCTATGTTTAATTCCATTTAATTTGCAGATTAAATCAAAATCATGACATTTCTTTGGCCTCAAAGACTTTAATAGTAATCTGTAGGTAAACTCAGCTCCGTTATCCGTTAAGATAGTATGTATCTTATATGGACAATCACGAATAACCGTTTCTAGGAATATTTTAGAATTCTCTATGGTTTGATTTTTATATAACCTAACTATGGCAAATTTACTAATTCTGTCGATTGCAACAAAAAGATAAAATTTATTATCTTTTTCTAAAATAATTTCCGTGATATCAATATGGAAATAACCAATTTCACAATCTTTGAGTTTCTTTTTTTCTACATTCTTCTCTTCTAGCTTTGGTAGAACACTAAGGTCGTTTCTTTTTAAGCATCTATGTAGGTTACTTCTTGTTAATTTTGGGATAGAATCTTTTAAAGCAATAAAACAGTCATCTAGAGGTAAATTAGAAGATTTTCTAAAAATACAGATTGCCCACTCTTCTGCTGGAGTTAAAACGGTTCTTAGTTTCTTAGATCCCATTGGTTTATCTAGAACGTCACCTCTGTTTTTCCATTTCAAAATAGTTTTAAAATTAACATTATGCTCTTTCGCTAAGACACGGATGCTCTTTTTAGAGTTTTGAATCTCTTTTCTGATAGCGATCGTGGTCTTGGCGCGTGCATGTAAAATTTGTACCATAAATCTGAAATATGTATGTAATAATATTGAAAATTAAATTTCTTAATATGATTAATAGTTGTGCAATTTTATTCCACTACTTAATAGGATTATACACTTAAACAGTAACTTCATATTTTCTAAGTATTAGTAATAAATCCTAATAAAAAAATTTAAATAAATCAATGCCAGCAATGCCAGTAATATTCAAATTCTGCAATTTCTCAATGTTTTCTGTATTTATTCCTCCTAAGGGGCAAATTTTGACACCCTCTCCTTCGACTAACTCTCTTAAAACCTCTATTCCAAGTGGTTTTTGCCTCTCATGACTAGTGGTTTTAAAAATTGGCGATAAAAACCTAATATCAAAATTTAAATCCTGATATTTTAATATAGATTCCTTACTGTGAAAAGAGCAGGTTACAAAAAAATTTTCCTTAATTTCATCAAAATCCTGTAAAAAATTATCATAATCAGAAAAATGAACGCTACTAGTAGCAACCTCCTTAGCTAATTTAATATCTTTTCCAATTACCAGCTTAAGATCTTTTTTGTGACAAATTTTTTGAATTTTACATACTAAATTTAGCCTTCCTACGTAAGTAAGATCATATTCACGAAAAATAACTATGGCTTTTTTTGGGAGTGAAGAGATGACTTTAATAATATCCACCTTATTCCTATCTGTAAAAAAACAGATATAAAAATTTGGGTCTGGGAATATGGATTTTAGATCATTCATTATAAATTACGCGATAACAATCTTTAAAATAGTCTCTGAGGGAGTATTTAAAATTATAAGTAACTATATTCTATTATCTTCGCAATAGCATTGATACAAAGATTTTTTAAAAACCAAAATGCTTTAAAAATCGCACATCATTGTCAAAGAACGATCTTAAATCAGTAATGCCATATTTAAGCATAGCTAATCTTTCAATCCCAACGCCAAAAGCAAAGCCCTGATATTGATCTGGATTAATATCAACATTCTTTAAAACATTTGGATGCACCATGCCACAACCAAGAATTTCTAAAAACTTTTTATCACCTCCAATTGAAATCAGATTATTTTTTTTCTCATAGCCAATATCTAATTCAGCAGAAGGTTCGGTAAAAGGAAAAAAGCTTGGTCTAAATCTCATCGAAACTTCCTCAATTTCAAAAAATTTCTTCAAAAATTCTTCTAAAATCCACTTAAGATGACCCATATTAACATTCTTATCAATCATCATAACCTCCATCTGATGAAACATTGGCGTATGAGTTTGATCAGAATCACGACGATAAACCTTGCCAATCGTAATCACTGCCAAAGGTGGTTTAGAATTTTGTAATTTACGAATTTGAACTGAAGAAGTATGAGTGCGAAGAAGTAATTTTTCACCATCATTATCATTAGCATTTAAATAAAAAGTATCCTGCATTTGCCTTGCTGGATGGCTTTTTGGAATATTAAGGGCTGTAAAATTATGAAAATCATCCTCAATCTCAGGACCAAAAGTAACCTCAAACCCTAAATTGATAAAAATTTCTTCGATTTCTGATATTACCTTGCTAATTGGATGAATTTTTCCCTTGTTAAATTTTCTAACTGGTAAAGTAACATCAATTTTTTCAGTTTTTAACCTTTCATTAATTTCCTTAAGCTCCAAAACTTCTTTTTTAATTTGAATTTCTGAAGTGATGTGGTTTTTAAACTGATTAACCTCAGAACCAATTTTCTTCTTCTCCTCAATAGTTAAATCTTTAATATTTTTCATTAAATTCTTAACCAAACCTTCTTTACCCAAAAACATTAACCTAATATTGTCTAAATCTTGTAAATTTTGGCTATTTAAAATTTTTGAATAAAACTCCTTCTTAACTTCTTGCAAATTTTGCATTTATTAATAATAATTTAATGGTTTAGATCACTAGTAAGGTTGTCTTATAGCATTTTCCATTTACAATGGAAAATGCTATTACAAACTTCAATCCCAATAATTGGTATTCAAAGCAACCTCTGGTTACTTTAACAAGAATCAGAACTATGAATGATTTAAATATTTTTTTCAACCCAAATGATTAATTATTACGGTACATTAACCTTAACTAAAAAAGAAGTCTTCCGATTTCTTAAGGTTTATCATCAAACAATTTTATCGCCAATCATCAATTCCCTGTTGCTTTTGGCAGTTTTTTCTATCTCAGTTGGTAATAAAATTCAAATTGGTAATTTAGATTTTCAAATTTTTATGGCCTCTGGCCTAATTATTATGACCGCCATGCAAAATGCTTTTGCTAATAGCTCCTCCTCCCTTGTTATGGGTAAGGTTTTGGGTCACATTGTTGATTACCTAATCCCGCCACTTGGTGCTCTTGAAATTATTTTAGCCTTTACTATCGGCTCGGTTTTAAGAGGAATTATGGTTGGAATTGTAGCTTATGTAGCAATTTGGTTTTTCTTAGATATCGGAATTTACAACTTCTTTTATATCGCCTTTTGCCTAATATTTGGCTCAATATTCTTAGGTTTACTTGGTATTTTATGCGGAATTTTATCAGACAGTTTTGATCACATGTCCGCCATCACTAGCTACCTCATTACGCCATTAACATTTTTATCTGGAACATTCTATTCTACCAAAAACCTACCCGAGACTCTGGAAAAATTAGCTCATTACAATCCATTTTTTTATATAATTGACGGTTTCAGGTACGGCATTACGGGCTATCATGATAGTAACTTAATAATTGGAATCTTTGTTATTTTAGGAGTTAATATTTTATTATTTTCCTTAAATTATAAATTACTTAAAACAGGTTATAGAATTAAAAATTGATGACAAATCTAATTTCATTAACAAATATTAACCTAAAATTTGCTAATAAAAATATCTTAGAAAATATTGATATTGATATTAAAAAAGATGATTTTATTACCGTAATTGGACCTAATGGGTCCGGAAAAAGTACTCTAATTAAAATTATTATTGGCTCATTAAAACCAGATTCTGGCAATATTAAGAGGAGTAAAAATCTAAAAATTGCCTATGTGCCACAAAAAATGGAAATCAACAAAACCATTCCTATTAATACTCAATATTTTTTAAAATTAAACCAAAAAATAGATCAAAAACTATTCGATAAAATTATCAATGATTTAAAAATCACTGACTTTTTAAACACTTCACTTTCCGAGCTTTCCGGAGGTGAAAAACAAAGAATTCTACTTGCAAAAGCACTTCTATCACAGCCAAACCTATTAATTCTCGATGAGCCAGCACAAAATTTAGATATTTCTGGTCAGCTAGAATTTTACAATTACATTAATGAATTACATAGGGAGCAAAAAATAAGCATCTTAATGATCTCTCATGACTTACACATCGTCATGTCTTCAAGTAAAAAGGTAATCTGCCTGCACCATCATATTTGTTGTCAGGGAGAACCTAAAATCATTGCACAAAATCCAGATTTTAAAGAGATTTTTGGCGATGACATGAATAAATTAATATCAATATATAATCATTATCACGATCACCACCATGGATGAATTTATTATTAAAATTATTATCGCCGCAATTGGAATTAGCCTAATAACCTCTGTTCTAGGATGTTTTGTTATTTGGAAAAAGATGGCCTATTTCGGAGATTCTTTAGCTCATGCATCCTTACTTGGCGTTGCTATTGGAATTTTATTTTCCATTGACATCAATCTGATGATTTTAGCAGTTACGATATGTTTTGCTTTAATTTTAGGATTCCTGCAAAATAGAAATTTTTTATCAAACGATGCTCTACTTGGTATCCTAGCTCATGGCGGGATTTCCCTAGCTATGATTGTAATAAGCTTTTCTGATAATGCTGATATTGACTTAGAAGGCTTTCTATTTGGTAGCCTATTATCTATCGAGAATAAAGATATTTTATTAATTTATCTAGCTTTAATCATTATCTATCCAATTATTTTTCTTAATTGGCAAAAATTGATTCTACTAACATTAAACTCTGATATTGCTTGTTCAATGGGCATAAATCCAGCAAAATACCGCATTATTTTTACTATCTTAATAGCCGTTACCATTACTATTACTGTTAAAATTACGGGTGTTTTATTAGTTACTTCGCTTTTAATTATTCCGGCATCAATTTCTAGAATCATTAGTAAATCACCAAATCAAATGCTTCTATTTTCTACCATAATTAGCGTTTTTTCTAGTATTTTAGGATCCATCCTATCTTATCAATTTGATCTAATCTTAGGTCCAGTAATTATCACAATTGCCATTGCTATTTTTAGCTTGGTGGTAATCGGAAGAACTTTCGGGTTATCTCGATAAAGATGTCACCGAAAGAGTAAAAAAGATATAACAAACCAACTCAAACTTTGAGGTAATAGGAAATAGTTCCCGTCAGCACAAAAGAACCTACACATGAAAAAACACCCCTACAACAAAACTCAAGCAACCTACTCAGGATTGCGTTAATTATACAAAGTAATGAACATAGAAAGAAACATAATTTTAATTTTTGGACCAACAGCAAGCGGCAAATCTTCACTGGCGTTAAAATTAGCCAAAGAAAATAATGGCGTTATTTTTAATGCTGATTCTATGCAAATCTATAAAGAATTACCTACTCTTTCATCACAGCCGACCTCTTGTGAACAAAAAATTATTCCACATTTTTTATATGGATTTTTAAATTATCAACAAGATTTTTCGGTTGCAAAATGGTTAGAAATTATTGTACCAAAAATTAAAGAAGAAATTAAAAAAGGTAAAAAATGTTTTATTGTCGGAGGAACTGGCCTTTATTTTTCCAGCCTTTATCATGGTATTAACAAAATGCCAAAAATTTCAAAAGAGATAAAGCAAGAAATGCGCGATCTTTATGAAGAGATCGGTCATGAGAAATTTATTAAATTTTTAAAAAATTTGGGTGATAATGACATTAAAAACATTGACTCCCAAAGATTGATCAGGAGAGCGGAAATTTTAAAGACAACTAATAAAAATTTAACATTTTGGCAAAATCAACAGAAAGACATTTTTTTTGAAAAAGATCAAATGCAAATAATTAAATTACTACCAGAAAGAAAAGAACTTTATCAAAAATGTAATGAAAGATTTCAACATATTTTTAAAAATGGGGCAATAAATGAAGTAAAAAATTTAGAACAACTAAACCCAGATCCAAAAAATTTAATTACTAAAACCATTGGATATAAAGAAATAAATTGCTATCTTAATGGCAGATTAACCCAAGAAGAAGTTCTTGAGATTGCAACTAAAAAAATTAGAAATTACGCTAAAAGACAAATAACTTGGTTTAAAAATCAATTTCCAAATAATGAAAATTAACAACATTAAACAAAGATTAAAAAAATCAATCCTTGCCATGATAATCTATTGGCTACTTTTTTCTATCATTTTGTATTTTGCTGCCAATTGGATTATTTTTAAACCTTCAAAAGATGGTATTGATATTTCAAAAATTGCAGAAATTTCTAAAAATTATGAAATCAAGGAAATTTACAAGAAAGATGGAAAGACATTAAAAGCATTTTTTATTCCACAAAAAAGCAATAAAATTTTTGTCTATTTTCATGGTAACGCTGGTGCCAATATTCACATTGTAATTGATAAATTCTTCAAAAAAACTAATTTAAATATTTTGGCCCCAACCTATATAGGCTATAAACCATCAAATGGAAAACCTTCCGAAGAGAATTTTTATTTATCGGCTGACAAAGTTATGGAATATTTATTGCAAAATGGCTGGAAGGAAGAAAATATTATTATCATGGGAAGTAGTCTTGGAGGAGCTGCAGCAACTTATATTGCTTCAAAATATCCAAAACTAAACCGCACCATCATTGTTAATAGTTTTGACTCAATTCACTCAATGTGCCAAGAGCAATATTATATCTTCTGTATTTTTGCCAAAAACATTATCAACTCCTCTAAATATGCCAAAAATATTGAGGGAAAAATATTTCAATTTCATTCGATATATGATGAAACGGTACCTTATAAATTAGGAAAAAAATTATTTTCTAACATAAAAAGTAAAGATAAGGAATTTACTAATTTAAATGGCACTCATAATGATTTTTCGTTAGATAAAATTATTAAAAAAGCTATCTAATATCAAAATCTACAGATGAAACTTACCTCAATGAAAGAAAAAATTTTAAATAAATTATCTGATATCGGAGATAAATTAATCTCACTCAGTACAAATACCAATACAGTAATATTTAATTATTCAAATTGCTATCTAGGAAGTAATACCAATTCCCACCTTTAAAGAAGTTTTTTTCGAAATATTTTAAAGATGGGAGCTGGTATAATATAACGGGAAAAATAATAAAAGAATCATTTGGATTGGTTCATCAGACAATTCGTGGTATGGATGATTTAATGAAGTATTTTCTTACAAAAGTACAAAATATAGGAGATAATGCTGTAATAAATCTTCGATATCAAGCGGGATCTTATGAGGAAAATGGCTCTAAATGGTATAAATCATATATGTTGATTTATGGTGAAGCGGTTTTAATTGAAAATATTATTTAAAACTGTTAAATAATTTTACTAGAGGTTCGTCTTAAAAAACCTACCAATGTAACCTTAGAAGAATTATCCTATAAAGAATTTGTTATTTTATTTTTATGAACAATCTTGAAAAACTACTACAGACCCTTAAAAATCTTGATTTAATTGCGATAATTGGTCTTGAGTGGGAATTTTATCTTTTAGAGAAAAAGCAACTATTATCTGAAGAAAAATTAAAGATTTTCTTTCAAAAATTCCTAATTTCTGCCAAAAATCAAAATATTGACACTCTCAAGATTGAAAAAGAACAGGGAAAGGGGCAGATTGAAATTAAAACCAACCCATATTTAGATATTCCAAAACTTTGTCGAGACTTTCTTTTAATTAAAAAAATAGTTAGAAAAATTTCTTTTGAAATGAATTTGGAAGCAGATTTTACTGCCCAAAAATATAATGATGATTGCGGTAGTTCATTACAAATTAACCTTAATTTTCTTGATAAAAATAATAAAAATTTATTTAACGGCTCATCGGATGATGAAAGTAAGTTATTACTATATTCAATTGCTGGCATTTTAGAGTGTACGCCAAAATTTTTAGAAAATTACATCTCTTCAAAAGAAGATTTAATTAGATTTGATAAGGATGTAAATATAAAGCTCCATAAATCAGGAAATTATACGGCACCAACAAATCTTTCTTGGGGCTACGATAATCGTACTACAGCAATTAGGGTGATTGGTAAAAATGATAATCGAAGATTGGAATTTCGCGTCCCATCTTCAAATTCTTATATTTTTAAAGTGGTCGAGTCTTTGCTTGAATCTGTCTTGAGTGGAGTAGCAAAAAAAGCATTGCCACAGAAGGCTATCTATGGTAATGCTTTTGAGAGTGACGTAAGTAACTTATATAATTAATCTTTTTTACAATAAACATTTTCTGTTCTAGGGGTGTATATGCCATAAGTAATAATAGCCAACAAAACATCCGTAAAACTTTGCTTAACCTCAACAAAATTAACACCATTTGATCTTTTACATAATTCAGAAGCATTACTGTAAGATGTCTGACCTACACCCCCAACAAAAAAATGACTCTTTTCTGAATAATGAGGATTAGATTTCGGATACTGTCTAGCATTATTATTATCAACATTAAATCTTTGAGTGGCACAAGATGAAAATAAAAAAAGAACAGATATCAATAATAATATTTTTTTCATAATTTTAGTATAAATTTAATAGTAAATAATGTTTTAATTTAGTTTACAAATCTATTGAATCAAGTTAAAACTGTATCTCCTTATAATCCATTATTTGGTCAATTTTACCAATGGCAGAGAATGTAATGTTTTGCTTAGTTAAGCCCTCTCCATAGCTAGTTAAATCATTTATAGTAATTTTACTAATTTTGTCAATCAGCTCATTATGAGAAATTATTTTTCCATGATTTAAAATATTATTTCCTAATCTTTGGCAGCGAGAATCAGTATTTTCAAGAGACATGATAAGAGATGATTTTACCTGATTTTTAGCCCTCTTGAGCTCAATATCTTCAATTTTACTACCAACCTTAGCAATCTCGCCCAAAGTTACCTTAATCAACTCATTTGTCTGATCTGGAGTTGTTCCGGCATAAATTCCAAAAACGCCACCATCAAAATAAGCCATGTTAAAAGCGTAAATTGAATAGGCTAAACCCCTCTTCTCCCTAACTTCCTGAAAAAGTCGTGAGGACATGCCGCCTCCCAAAATTGAAGATAAAATTTGACCAGTATAATATTGATCATCAAGATAGGAATTAGACTTAAATCCCAAAACTACATTAATCTGCTCTAATTCATTTTTTTCTTTCCTAAAATCTCCGCCTTGATAGGAAGATTTTTCAATATCAGAAATTTTACCATTATTTAAATTAGTAAAATATTTCTTAACATAATTACCAAAATCCTCTTCTGTTAAATTACCTGCAGCAGTGATACAAATATTAGAATTATGATATTTATTATTAACATAATCAACCAGATGAGAACGATCAAAATTTTTAATATTTTCTTCAGGTCCCAAAATAGAGCGACCTAATGCCTGATTGGGGAAGGCAACTTCTTGAAAATAATCAAAGATAATATCGTCAGGAGTGTCGTTAGTCATGGCAATTTCTTGCAAAATAACTCCTCTTTCCTTGTTCATTTCCTCCTGATCAAAAATGGAATTTTGTAAAATATCGCTTAAAAATTCGACAGCAAATTCTGAATGTTCTTTTAAAACTTTAACATAATAAACGGTTTTTTCACGAGATGTGTAGGCATTAATTCTGCCGCCGATATTATCAAATTCTTCTGCAATTTGCTTGGCAGTGCGAGTTTTAGTACCCTTAAAGGCCATATGTTCCAAAAAATGTGAAATACCATTATTTTCAAACTCCTCATTACGACTACCACTACCAACAAAAACGGCAATTGAAACAGATTCTACATCTGGCATATAATCGGCTGCATATCGAAGATTATTTGGTAATTTATTTATTTTCATTATCATTATATGTTGGTAAAAATATTTTGAACATCATCATCATCCTCTAGATTATCAATTAATTTAGTAACTTTTTCCATCACCTCCTCACTAACTTCAACTTGATCTTTAGAAATCCAGCAAATTCTTGCTGATAATGGATCTCCAAATTTAGCAATTAAAGCGTCCCTAACTTTACTAAAACTTTCCAATTCACAACTAATATGGTGCGACTCTTCAGATGACTCAACATCGCTAGCACCAACCTCAATAGCAATTTCAAACATATCATCTTCTGATGCCACTTCAATTCCATATTCAATAACACCTAAATGCTCAAACATAAAATTTACCGAGCCAGTTTCACCAAGAGATCCTCCTGATTTAGAAAAAATACTTCTAACTGAAGATGCTGTTCTATTTTTATTATCAGTTAAGGACTCAACAATTACTGCCACACCATTTGGCCCGTAACCTTCATAACGAATTTCTTCAAAATTATCACCATCAGTTGTTGACATTGCTTTTTTAATAGCGCCGTCAATTCTATCCTTTGGCATGTTTTGCGACTTAGCAGTAATTATGGCGTTGCGAAGTCTAGGATTAAATTCCGGATCTGGATTGCCAATTTTGGCCGCAACCGTAACCTCTTTTTGTAATTTGGTAAAAAGTTTTGCTCTTTTTGCATCTTGAGCGCCTTTTCGGTGTTTTATATTTGAAAACTTAGAATGTCCTGCCATTTTATTTCTTTTTTAGATTAAAAGTGATTTTATTTTTCTAATAATTTTTTTCCTATGTCTTTTCGATAATAGCAATCAGGCCATTTTACCTTACTGACAATTTGATAAGATTTGTTAATTGCAGATTTAAAATCATCTGCCAAAGCAACACAAGCCATAACTCTGCCGCCATCAGAAAGAATTTTGTTATTCTCTAATTTTGTACCGCAATGAAAAATAATCTCATCATCAAATAATTTATTCTCAATATCCTCAATTTCAAACCCTTTTTTATAGCTCTCAGGATAACCATTACTCGCTAAAATAACGCAAACTGATTTTTTATCAGAAAATTCTATTGTAATTTTACTTAATTGACCATCAATTGTAGCATTAATAATGTCTAAAAGATCAGTTTTCAATCTTGGTAATATAACTTCTGCCTCTGGATCACCAAACCTGATATTAAATTCTAATAATTTAGGACCCTCTTTTGTTAAAATAATACCAGCAAATAAAATACCAACAAAAGGACAATTTTCATTTTCCATAGCATCTAAAGTAGGCTGAATAATATTTTCTAAAATATTATTTTTAAGATCTTCATTAATAAAAGGTGATGGCGAATAAGCTCCCATACCACCAGTATTTAATCCAATATCACCATCACCTATTTTTTTGTGATCGCCTGCTGTTCCAAAAAATTTAGCATTTTTACCGTCAGAAATTGCAAAAAAACTAACTTCTTCACCTTCTAAAAACTCTTCAATAATGATTTTTTTGCCAGCAGAACCAAATTTACCAGAAAAAATTTCATTAATAGCATTTTTAGCGTCTTCTTTTGTTTCTGAAATTATCACACCTTTTCCGGCAGCTAAGCCGTCAGTTTTAATTACTGCTGGTAGGTCAATTTTATCTAAAAATTCAATGGCCTCAGAAGCCTTACCAAAGGATTGGTATTTAGCGGTTGAGATGTTGTATTTTTTACAAAGATCTTTCATAAAAATCTTTGAACCTTCCAATTTAGACGCCTCTTTACTTGATCCAAAAACTCTAATATGATTTTCTTGCAAAAAATCAGTTAAACCATCAACTAAAGGCTGTTCAGGACCAATTACTACCAAATCAATATCATGTTTTTGACAAAATTCAAGAATTTCTTGGTGATTATCAGAATTTATATTAGACGGAGTTGTGATTTTAGAAATTTTAGCATTAGAGGTTGCGGAAAAAATTTTATCAACCTTATTTGATTTTAATAAGGAGTAAATTATGGCATTTTCGCGCCCACCAGAGCCAATGATAAGAATTTTAGTCATTATTTTGTAAATTTAGGGTTATCGCAAAAATAACTTACATTATTTAATAAAATATTTTGGTTTTTAGATTTTGCTTTTAATCGCAGTCGTAACTGCCTACCTCAAGATTAAAAACAAAAAGATGAAGATTGAGTATGTAAGTTATTTTTATCGATAATGCTTAATGCCCCATATTATAATTTAAGTGGTACATAACCCAAATAGAACCAGCAACTAAAATAAAAATAACAATTAAACTAAAGATAAAGGAATACAAATTCCATCTTGGCTTATCCTCATCTCCCATATGTAAAAAATAGACCAATTGAAAAATTAATTGCGTAATAGCAAAAACTACAATTGCAATAATAATTCCAATTCTATCAAAATATTGATTAGTAACGGTAAAGTAGGATGCTAAAGTTAAAATTACTGATGCAATAAAACCGATAATGTAAGATTTGTAACTTTGTGCTATATTTTTTGTTTCCATAATTTGATAATGATAAATTTATTAATATTTTTTGGATTGCAGGATTTTGTTGCCAAAAATTAATGGCTAAAAATATCTATATTTTCAAGACCTATTAAATCCAATTTACTCCTAACTTCCAGAAACCTAAAGCAATCTTTTGCTAAATTTAATTTATTTTCTTTTTCCAGCATCTTTACTAAATTATCTTCTAAATCATGAAGGTATAAAACGTCAGATGCGGCGTAATTAATTTGCTTTTTTGATAATTGATCAGCACCCCAATAAGAAGATTGCTGCTGTTTAGAAATTTCAATATTTAAAATTTCAGAAAGTAATGATTTTAAACCATGGTGATCACTATAAGTTCTAACTAATTTTGAAGCAATCTTGGTACAAAAAATATTTTTTATCTTAATATTAAAGTTGAAATTAATCATATTGACATCAAATCTAGCAAAATGAAAAATCTTTTGAACCTGATCATTTTCTAGAATTTTACGAAGATTGGGGGAGGAAAAATCATAATCCTTTTCAAACTGCACTAAATGAGCGTTACCGTCTCCAGAAGAAATTTGAAAAACACAAAGTCGATCACTTTTAACCTTTAAACCCATGGTCTCGGTATCAATTGCGACTGATTTACCTAAATCTAAATTATCAGGAAGATCATTTTTATAAAGAAAATTACTCATTAATTTATTAATTTATTTAAGACATTATCATCAATATAATCAAGTGAATCATTAATTTCCAGCATTTCTTTTATATCACCATTACAATGCAAAATTAAATCACAACCAGCATTGAGAGATTTTTTTACTTTCTCAGTAAAAGAACCTTTTAAAGCCTTCATCGATAAGTCATCAGTCATTATGATATTTTTAAAACCTATGTCATTCCTAATGATATCTATTATTTTTTTAGACATCGTTGCTGGGTTTTGATTATCAATTTTTGAATATAAAATATGAGCTGTCATAGCGAACTTAATATCTGATAATTCCTTAAATGGTACAAAATCAGTCATTCGCAACTCTTCCAAACTAGCATCAACTATTGGCAGTTCTAAATGGCTATCGGCAAGAGCACGACCATGACCTGGAATATGTTTAATTATTGGAAAAATTCCATTATCAAGATGAGCGTTAGAAATAACCCTACCTAAATCACTGATTTGTTTAGAATTTTTACCAAAGGAGCGACACTTAACGACGTCATGAGTATCTTCAAAATTAATATCTAAAATTGGAGTACAGTTACTATTAATACCAACTTCCTTAAGATCATTACTGAGGTCTGTAAAATTTTCATAACATTTTTTACGGGCTAAATCAGGATTCTCTAAATAAAGATTGGCGAAATATTCTCCGGAAGGATATTTTTTCCAATTTGGCTCAGACATTCTTTGTACCCTACCCCCCTCTTGATCAATTAAGATAAAAATATTTTGACCACAAAGATCTTTCAAAGAGTCAGTTAGTTTTTTTACCTGTTTTTTATCTCTAATATTTCTGGCAAACAAAATAAAACCAACTGGCATTACTTTTTTGAAGAAAGTTATCTCCTCAAAATTTAATTCTAATGATGTTAAGCCAAAAATTACTGATTTTTTCATAACTTTATATTAAAATAGCTAATTGATAAAAAATAACCGCCACAATATAAGCGATGGAAGTTGACCAAATCGCGCTTAATATAGCCCACTTTTTACCAATTTCTTTTTTAGATGTAACCAGAGCCGTCATACAAGGAGAATAAAGCAAGATAAATAATAAAAAAGCAAAAGCGCCTATTTTACCATTAAACTTCTCTCTCATACTCTTAAAAGTAGAAATTTTAACCTCTTGCTTTTGTGATTCGATCTCCAAATTTTTAATATTGTCAATTCTTATTCCTATGGGATCGGTAATTTTATTAGAAAGATCAATTAAATTATTATTAAGAGTTGTAAAAGCTAATCTAAAATCAGAGAGAAAATTATAGTCACTATTGTCGCTTTCCAAATCTTGATTACCGTAAAGATTATCTAAAGTTCCGACCAAAACTTCCTTGGCAAACATACCAGTAAAAATTCCAACCACTGCCTGCCAATTATCCTTCTCAATACCCATTGGATAAAAAATTGGTGCCGTAGCTTTACCAACCTTAGAAAGGATAGAATTTTCATTATTTTTTTGAAAAGAAAAATCAGTTCCAAAAGAATTTAACATAGTCAGGACAATAATTATTGGAATAAGATTTTTTCCAGTACTGAAAATAAAGTTTTTAACTTTTATATAGCTATCCTTAATAATAATGCCAAATTTTGGCATGGAAAAGGGCGGTAAATCTAAGATTATACTTCCAGATTCACTCTTTACAAAACTTCTATTTAGAATAAATCCTGTAATTATGGCCAAAATTAATCCAGTTAAATATAGTAAAAAAATAATATTCTGTCCATTTTCTGGAAAAAATGCTGCAGCAAACAAAATATAAACTGGCATCTTAGCGCCACAAGAAACGAAAGGTAACATAAAATTTGTTATTACCCTATGTTTAAAATTTTTCATAGTTCTGGTGCTCATAATAGCTGGCACTGTGCAACCAAAACCCATAGCAAGCGAAACAAAGCTTTTGTCAGGAAGCCCTGCCAATTTAGTAAATCTCCTTGAAATAAAGGCCAGTCTTGTCATATAGCCTGTATTTTCTAGTAAATTTAAAAACAAATATAAAAAGAAAATAATTGGAATAAAATTACATAAGGTTTTAACAGCCCCGCCAACACCGTGAGAAAGGATAATTATCAATGATTTAGGGAAATTTAAAGAAGAAAAAATAATTTCAGTAAAATCAACGAAAATCGAGCCAGCGATAATATCAAAAAAATCAATGAAAGAACCTCCAAGATTAATAGCAAAGAAAAACATTGAATAAAGCGTTGCTAAAAATACAAATATTCCAACAAAAGGATTCATGATGATATGATCAATTTTATCGGAAATATTACGAGTAAAGATAGAATCTTTTCTTAAAATTGAAGTAAGGATAGTGTTAATAAATTTATAACGATCATTAATAATATTAAAGTCAATCTTATCCCCAGAATTTTGAGAAATAATTTTTTCTTCTTCAGCAGTAAATTTAGATTTTGATTCTAATTTAATTTTTGATTCTTTTAAATATTCTAAAGTTTGCCATTTATTAAGATTGGTTTTTTTAGAAATTACGTCAGTTGCTTCATTAATTTTTTTATTAAATTCCACCCCCCTTTTTGGTAGATTTTTATTTTGACAGATATCAACAATAGCTCTTTTTAATTCTTCAATATTATTATCCTTAGAGTTAATTTTAACAATTTTAATACCAAATATTTCTGACAAACGATTGGTGTCAATAAAAATTTTAGCTTTATCATGCAAATCCATCATATTTAAAACCAAAATCATTGGCTTATTGAGATCAATTAATTCTGTAGTCAAAAAGAGTGATTTTTCTAGATTTGAAGAATCAACAATGTTAAGAAAAATTTGATCTTCATTTTCTATGATATTTTTTTGAGAAATTTTTTCATCCTCAGATTTAGAAATTGCAGAATCAAGAGAATAAATTCCTGGTAGATCAAGGATTTGATATTGTTTACCCTTTTCTTTAAAAAAACCATATTTTTTGTCAATAGTAACGCCAGACCAATTACCAGTTTTTTGATTTTTTCCAGTTAAGAGATTAAAAATTGTAGATTTTCCAGCATTCGGATTACCAATTAAGGCAATTTGTGGAAACTTTTGATGCATTTTAATGACAGAATATTTTACTAGCAATGTCAGCAGATAGAACTAACCTCATATTATCTTTAGCAATTATTACCGCATCGCGATATTTTTGTAAAATTCTTACCTTAGCGCCAACACCAAAATTCATCACCATTAATTGATGATTATCATTGGACGACTCCTCTAAGGCAGAAATCACTAAATCTTGGTTAATATTGGCCGCAAAAAGATTTTTCATATCATAAATTTTAAAGATTATGATAATGATAATCAATAACAATTTATCAATAGTCAAGAATATTCACAAATTTTAGTATGTACCGTAATAAACTTTCGTTAGTTTAGTATAAACTCCCACCAAAATCTTTAATTCTGGCGAGGGTTGTATTAATAAAACTATATTTTCTAGAACTACTTAATATTCCATTACCATATAATGACGTGATTTTATTTGATTTTATGTATCTTTCAGGCAGAATCTTTAAGAAAGCTAAGATAGGTTCTTTAAATTAAAATAATAAAAATGAAATTAGAAATTAAACACATCTCCAATCTTGGAGTTGGAATTGCTATTGGCGCTGAGTTAGGTAAAAAAAGTAACAAAATATTTGTTAGCAAAACCATCACTGGAGACGAAATAGAAGCCAGAATAACTAAGAAATCTAATAAATTTACGGTAGCTAAATTAGAAAAAATTATTAAAAAAAGTGATTTACGAAAAGATGCTGAATGTGAATATTTTGACAGGTGTGGAGGATGTTCATTGCAGCATTTAAAAGATGATTTTTATCTAGACTTTAAAAAGAAGAACATACGTGAAGCAATCGCAAGAAATAATCTAGACTTTAATGATGAAATTAATTTTATTGAAATTGGTAAAAATTCACGCCGTCGTGTTAGTTTCCACGTTACTAATGACAATAATTTAGGATTCTTTCAGGAGAACAGTAATGAGTTGGTAAAAATTTCACATTGCTTAATGTTAGAAAAAGACTTGAGTGATTTAATACCAGATTTGCAAAATCTTTTAAATAATCTTCCATCTGGAATAATTGATTCAATATCAATTTGTAAATTTGACAATGTCTTAGATGTAGTTTTTGGGTTTAAGAAGCTTGAAATATCGCTTGAGGTTAGTGAAAAATTATCCGAATTTGCAGAAAGAAATGGCAATGTCAATTTAAGCTCAAAATTTACCACTAGTATCACTCCAATATTTCAAAAATTTAAACCACGAATAAGTCTGGGAGAAATTAATATCGACTTACCAAATGGTGTTTTTTTACAAGCAACCAAAAAAGGACAGGAGGCTATTATTAAACAAATATCAGAATTTGTTAAAAATAATAAAATCGAAAATGTCGTAGACATATATTCTGGAATTGGAACTTACGGATTCTCAATCTTAAATAATGTCTCTAAAATAAGCGCCTTTGAAGGTGAGAGAAGAATGGTAAATGTTATTAATAAAAATGCCAAATCTAACATAATATCTCATAAAATTGAGGCGTTTAAAAGAGATTTAGATTCCAATCCATTACAGGAAGACGAGTTGCATGGTTTTGATTTAGCGATAATTAATCCACCAAGGAATGGAGCCAGATATCAATCTTTAAAATTAGCAAAATCATCTATTAGAAATATTATTATGGTCTCGTGTGACTTAGTAACATTTGCTAGAGATGCTAAAATATTAATTGATAGTGGGTTTAAAATTGATAAATTAACTTCCATAGATCAATTTTATTATACACCTCATATTGAGCTGGTCGCAATCTTTACAAAAGAGTTAAACTTACAAATATCTGGTGGAAAGTAAAATTTTTATTAAGAATAAAGCGGAAATGGCAAATTTTGCCAGAAAAATAGCAAGAAATTGCCCTAAAAACCAAATTATTGCATTAAATGGGACATTAGGATCTGGAAAAACATTTTTTGCTCAAAATTTTATTTTAGAATTAATAGATGAAAAAGAGGAAGTAACAAGTCCAACTTTTAGCATTTACCATCATTATATCTCAAAAGATGGAATTAACATCTATCATTTTGACCTATATCGCATTAAAAATGAGTCAGAATTGGATAATATTGGCTTTTATGATCTTTTAAAAGATGGAATATGCCTAATTGAATGGCCAGAAATTGCTAAAAGATATCTGAAAAAAAATATTACAAATATCTCAATTAAAATTCTAGATGGTGAAAAAAGGGAAATTAAATCTGAAGATCTGCCATTCTAGGTTGTCGGCAATACTGATCTAGCGATGAATGGATGTGGGAACGCGTTCCGGCGTCGCGCTCCCACACCTACGTTCTCAGCCTGTGGAGAAAGCCTTATGCGCTCCACCCATACTCACAGAGTTGACGCATACGATCATTGCTCAATATTAACAAAAGGCAACAAAAGGAAAATATTACTTACTGTAGATCATGACATTTCCTATACAGATATTATGGATGAAAGAAATACTCAAATAACCGCGTAATCTGAACTCTCTCAAAAAAATAAATAAAAATCAAATTGCTATTTTTACAAATTAAAAATAATCTCAATTTATTACAAATTCCGATCAATTTTAACAAATCATGACCAAAAAGCCAAAAACAATTATCACATATTTAATTGACGGCCTACCAAATGGCTTTAAAACACTTTCAATTCTAAATAAAACTTGTAAATCCTTAATTATCCCAAGATCGGCAATGGATAAAATAAAAGATAGAGAGGAACTTTCACAGCCTTCGCTTTATTTCTTGTTAAATGACAAAGACACAGTTCAAAATATAAACTGCCTACGCACAGATATTGATGAAATTGTCGTACAAATCAAGGAATCATAAATGATATTACAAAATAAGTTAAACATAACAAGCCAAACAGCTCTTTGATAGCGAAGATATTAACAAAGCCACTATTGGCACTTTTGAAGGTCTTAGCTTTATTCATAAATACCTATTTAAAGAGATATATGATTTTGCAGGAAAAATTCGCACAGTAAATATTGCTAAAGGAAATTTTCGTTTTGCACCCCTAATTTATTTGGAAGCTGCCTTAAAAAATGTCAACATCATGCCGCAAGGCAATTTTGATAATATTATTGAAAAATATGTTGAAATGAATATTACTCACCCATTTCATGAGGGCAGTGGCAGGGCAATGCGCATTTGGTTAGATTTAATTTTAAAGCAAGAAATTAAACAAGTAGTGGATTGGAATAGAGTAGATAAAAACGACTATCTTACAGCAATGGAGCGTAGCCCAGAAAGACCTTGAAATCAAAATTTTGCTAAAACAAGACTTAACAAAAGAAATTGATGTTAGTTATTACTATGAAGGTTATAGTAAATTTAAAACCGAGGAATTGTGAGCATGAACAATATAAACTTTTTAGAAAAACTTCCGAGATAGAGTGGAAGAAATTGAGGGAAGTAGCGGAATTTAAAAAACAAAACAAATATTTAAAAAAATCTTTGAATTT
>CAJQHK010000005.1 GCA_905478165.1 uncultured Rickettsiales bacterium
GGGTAAAAATACAAATTTATCATCCTTAATCTTGATACATGAAGCAAATGAACTAAAGCTAAAAAATAATATGGAAAATAAGAAGATTGTAAAATAATATGTTACTTTTTTAACTTGGTAAAAACTAACTAACATAAGATTTATATATATTGAAGTTAAAAAGAACGTTATATATGTAAGTATAACATAAAAGAATATAATTATCAATTAATATAAATATGCATTTCTGCCACATGAATTTGATTTAAAATGGGCCCAAAATAGAAAATTTACTCAACTTATAGATTATATTCGAATTAGAAGTTGAATTTAGCATCTATACAGTTTTTGTTACAGGTCCATATTTGAGTGAATATGATATTATATTAATCTCGTCACGCAATCAATAAAGAATTGCCCCCTTTCTTCAAAATCCTGCCATTGATCAAAAGATGCTGCCGCAGGGGAGAAAAGAACATTCGATTCTGTCGTAAGATCTCTTACCTCCTGATAAGACTCATTAATTGCAGCTTCTAAATTATAACTTTTTTTACAAATAATTTTATCTGACAAAATATCATGCAACTCATCAGTTGAAGAGCCGACTAAGTAACATTTACAAATATTTTTTTTATATTTTTTTAAAAGATGAAAATCGTCATTTTTTATCTCTCCTCCCAAAATTAAGTAAATATTATCAAAATTTTTAATCGCCATAATGGCAGATTCAAGACTAGTTGCCTTGCTGTCATTGATAAAATTAACATTCTCTATCCTTTTAACAAGCTGCATGCGATGTTTTAATCCGGTAAATTTTGCAATTGAATTAATAATGATGTTAATATCAATTTTTGACAAGTAACAAGCTACAAAGCTAGCTAAAATATTTTCTAAATTATGCTCACCCTTAATTAAAATTTTACCTTGTAAATTGGCAATTTGTTGACCATTTTTATAAATAATATGATCTCTGATCGCAAAACCATCATTTAAAATATTTTGAATTGAAAAAGGTATTAAATTTGCCTTAAAATTCTTATCACCCCTTAACTCCTGATAAATTATAGCTGCCTGCTTATTATCAACTGCTATCACAGAAAAATCACCCTCCCCCTGATTCTGAAAAACTTTCCTCTTAGCAGTAACATAGTTTTTAAAATTACCATGTCTTACCAAATGGTCCGGCGTGACATTTAGTAAAATAGCAATCTTTAAGCGAGCCTGATGCATTAAATCTAGCTGATACGAAGAAATCTCCAAGATGTAATGACTATTTTCTGGTAAAATATCCATATTAAAAATAGAACGACCAATATTACCGCCAAAATCAAATTTCTTTTCAGAATTCTGAAAAATTTGGGAAATTAAAATGGTGCTAGTTGATTTGCCATTAGTTCCTGTAATACCAACATAGTTCTGTTTAGAAAAAATTTGGCAAAAATATTCAATATCAGAAATAATTTTAATCTGGTTTTTATTGGCTAATTTTACAATTCTATGAGGCTCTGGAAAATGTAACGGTACACCAGGAGATAAAATCAGGGATTCCACCGAGTTCCACCTTATATTATTAACGTCGTAGCATTTAATGATGTTAGGTAGATTTACAATTTTATCTATCGACTCTTGCTGATCGTCACAAATCTGAATTTCATAATCTAGTTTTGACAAAAAATTAATTATCGCAATTCCTGACCTCGCTAACCCAAAAACAACTATTTTTTTCATTAATTTAATATTTACAGTTATGAAAAATATATTTTTACCAAAGTGAGACTTAACCTTTACTTTGTCATTTTAATAAATGTCTCTTTTTTGTTAAGACACTTTTTGCATCACTTGGTTGCGGAATTGTTTACGGTTATTGCAGACCAGGTTGTAATGTTTCACAACTCTGCTCCTATTTTTAAAATAGAAAGATCTATTTTACCACAAGCCATATTTTAAAATTTCTCTGGATTAACTCTAAATAAATCTGGATCTAATTTATACCACTTCTCTAAAGCATCAAAAGTATTTTTGACATTAAGCTCTTTCTTCAAAGAGCTGTGTCTTTCATTAAAATTACAATATAATTAGAAATTTATTTAAATCAATTTTTAATCCTGTGTGATTTTTAGATTTAATTACGTGATCTTTTATAATTCTATTACCCCTCTCTACCGTGCCATTTGCCTTGGGATTATGTGGTTTTGCGTTTCTAAGATAAATATTATCATTTTTACAATTATTCTTAGCGTACGTTTTCGTACCACTGGACTTCGAACCCCATTTAGTATCTTTATTTAGATAAATCTTGTAGAATAATTAGAGTCACCAAGCAATTTAATGTAACCAAACTTCTCCCTTACCACTTTTTGTAAGGAAGGGTCTGGCCTATATAAGTTGTCAGCTCTATAGCGCCTTAAACTGCTGTTTTTTTTACCTCTTCCTTGCTAAATCGATCCTCATTGTATCTGCCCCAATTATTACCCAACTCTGTAAACGGCCATTTTAGTATTTCTTCTTCTATCGTAACATTTAAATTAAATTAGTCGGCTCTAATTCGATTGAATCAGTTTGTTTTCGCCTAAAATCCTCCAATTTTCTTGCAACCTCCTCATCAATCACAGCCAAAACAGAGATGGCCATGAGGGCAGAATTCTTAGCACCCGCTTCACCAATCGCTAAAGTGCCAACCGGAATACCGTATGGCATTTGTACAATGGAAAGTAAACTATCTAAACCCTTCAGATTTTTACTAGCTATCGGAACCCCAAATACAGGAATAATAGTCATGGACGCCACCATACCCGGTAAATGAGCAGCACCTCCGGCACCAGCAATTATTGCCTTGATATTATTTTTTTTAGCATTTTTAGCAAATTCATAAAGACGATCTGGCGTCCTATGGGCTGAGATAATTTTCTTCTCATATGAGACATTAAAATCTTCTAAAATTTTACAAGCCTCATTCATGATTACAAAATCGGAATTACTACCCATTATTACTGAAATAATATTTTTAGTCATATTTTATTAATTCGTCACTTTTTTTTTCTATCGCACCCCGCAATAAATTAACAAACTCATCTTTTTCAAGATTAGCTTCAATGATTGGTAAAAATTCAATGATAATTTTACCTGGTTTTTTATAATTTTGAGTCCAATATAAACCAGAATTAAGAGCTACCGGAACTACTGGGATTTTTAAAAAATTGTAAAGCCCTAAAAGACCTGATTTGTATGGATAATCTTCAATTTTAGCGTCAATTTTAGTTCTTGTGCCCTGCGGAAAAATAACAATACTTTGTTTATTTTTAACATATTCCTTAGTGCATCTAACAATTGATTTTAAAGCCTTAGCTCCACCCTCTCTATCGGCAACAGCACCACTCATAAAACGCAAATACCATCCATAAAAGGGGATTTTTAAAAGCTCTTTTTTATAAATATATACGGGGCAATTGATCAGGATATGCATAATAATTGTCTCCCACATTGATTGATGCTTAGAGGCAATAATTACCGCTTTGTTCTTTGGAATATTTTCTTTCCCTCTAACTTCATAGCTAATACCGCAAATAGTTCTAAGTAATAACATTAAAATTATCGCCCAAAATTTCGCCCATTTATCGGCAATAAGTTTAGTAAAATTGGTATCTTTGCCAAAAATTTTAAAAGAAAAATCAACCAAAAGAAAAAATGGCACAAAAAGAAAATAGAGAAGATTATGAAGAGAGGTAAAAATTATCAAAGCAATATCAAAAATATAAGATCTAATTTTCATGTACATAAATGTATTTTCTTAAAAGAAATTAAATTGTAGAAATAAAAATAAAAACTTCAAGAAAAAGCAATTACAAAATTAATACACCCCTAAGGCCATAAAATTTTTAAAATTAGATCTTGCAAAGAAATTATGATTACTTTTTAATTATGATGTCCAAAACTCACAATCAATCTCAAATATTAATGGAAATTACCATAATAGAAGTTGTTGCCAATATTATTAGTAAGACAAATGGGTTTCTTTGGTCATACCTTGTAACTTACCTCTGCCTTGGTAGCGCTTTTTACTTTTCATTTAAATTAAAATTTTTTCAGTTTAAAGCTCTCAAGCAAAGTATTTCAGTCCTCAAGGAAGACAAAAAGTACAATAAAAATGATGGTAGTATTAGTAATTTTCAAGCATTAACAGCCACAATTGCTGGCGCTGTTGGTCTTGGTAATATTGCTGGCGTTGCTATTGCCATTCAAATTGGTGGTCCAGGAGCGGTATTTTGGATGTGGGTTACTGCACTTATTGGTATGGCAGTGCGTTATGCAGAAACCTTTTTAGCAATTTATTATCAAGAGTCCAGCAAGGATGGAAAAAAACATTTTGGCGGGCCAATTTATTACATAAAAAAAGGTTTAAAGAAAAAATATCACTTCTTAGCTACTTTTTTTGCTATTTTTACTTTTATTGGTGCAGCAGGTACTGGAGCCTTGTATCAATCCAACCAAGTTGCTTCAATTTTATCTTCCGAATTTGGAATTGCCGAATATATCACTGGAATAACAATTTGCATTCTGGTTGCGATGGTAATTTTTGGAGGTATTAAAAGAATTGGCAGCGTAACAGAAAAATTAGTTCCTATTATGTGCATATCTTATGTTGGTGTAGCCTTGATACTAATTTTATTAAACATATCAGTAATTCCAGAGGTTCTTTTTTCAATAGTAAAAAATGCCTTCATTATTGACTCTGCAATTGGCGGCGGAATCGGTAGCGTGATTGCAATTGGCGTACAAAGAGCAATATTTTCCAACGAATCTGGCCTTGGCACAACACCAGTTATTTACGGAGCAGTAAAAAAGAGTAAGGACATTGTTAAACAAGCATCTGTTAGTGTTTTAAGCCCCTTTATTGACACAATAATTGTTTGTTCTGCAACCGCTTTAATTATACTAATTGCCGGAAATAATGCCACACATCAGTCTGGTGAAATCACAGGAATCCTACTTACAGTTCAATCATTTTCTGATTTAATGCTACCTCATGCTGCAATCTTTATTGCCATCATAGCCTCTCTTCTAGCATTCTCCACAATGATCACTTGGGCCTATTATGGAGAAATTTCATTCACTTACCTCTTCGGCGCAAAATCAAGTTTTATCTATAAAATATTTTTCTTAACAGCGATATTTATTGGATCGATCAACGAGTTACAATTAATAATTAACGCTTCTGATTTACTGATAGCGTTAATGGTAATACCAAATGTCATAGCCTTAATCCTACTAAGAAAGGTGATATTTAAAAATACTTTTAAAAAATTAATAAAAAATGCAGGAAATTAAAAAAAAGTTAGACATCCAAGAGATATTAGAGATTTTACCTCATAGATACCCACTATTATTGGTCGATAAAATTATTGAAGCTAACAAAGAAAAAGTTGTCGGCATAAAAAATGTAACTTTTAATGAGCCACATTTTATGGGCCATTTTCCAGGTCGTCCTGTTATGCCTGGAGTAATGATTATTGAAGCTATGGCGCAAACTTCTGCCACACTACCCTACCTTTCTTATGATATGAACTTAGATAATAAGTTAATATATTTTACAACAATCAATAATGTAAAATTTAAAAAAATTGTTACTCCTGGTGATGTCTTGGAACTTCATATTGAATTAGTTAAGTTTAAAAAGAATTTCTGGAAATTCTCTGGTAAAGCAAAAGTTGATGGTGAAGTTGTAACAGAAGCTGATTTTTCTGCAATGATCGTTGATAGATAAAATGACAAAAATTCACCCAACTGCGATAATCGACTCACAGGCTAAAATTGGTAATAATGTTGAAATTGGCCCATTCTCAATCATCGGACCCAAGGTTACACTTGCTGATAATAATATCATTAAATCCAATGTCATAATTACCGGAAATACCCAAATTGGCAGCGGAAATCTATTCTTCCCCTTTGCGGTAATCGGTGAAGATCCTCAAGACCTAAAATATCAAGGTGAAGATTCTAAAATTATTATCGGCGATAATAATAAAATTCGAGAATATGTCACAATCCACCCAGGAACAAAAGATGACAATCTAATTACCAAAATTGGCAATAACTGCCTCTTCATGATCTCTTCTCACATTGCTCATGATTGTGTAATTGGTAATGGTGTTATTATGGCTAATAATGCAACATTGGCTGGACATGTTCATGTGGGTGATAATGTTGTGATTGGAGGTCTTTCTGCCATACATCAATTCGTTAAAATTGGTAGATTTGCAATGATCGGAGGTATGTCTGGAGTTGAAAATAACGTCCTGCCATTTACTACTGTTGCAGGAGAAAGGGCTAAATTGGCCGGCCTTAATTTGCTCGGACTTAAGAGGGGGAAGATTGAAAAAAACTCCATAAATTCTGTCAGGAAGTTTTACAAGAGCCTGTTTCAAGACACAAATTTTAATGACAATTTAAATTCAGCATTAAATAATTCGAATCAAGATCCACTGGTTGAAGAGATGAATCTCTTCATTCAGACAAAAGGTAAGAGAGGTCTTTGTAAGCCGTAATCCAAAATTGTAGTTAAAAATTAATTTATAGCGCCTTCTCACAGCAATTATCAAACTTAACTACGCACTTAACAAAAAGATTTTTTTCAAAAACTATTAGGTAACAATCAATAATAACTTAAACATTTTTCAAATATTTTTTATTTTAGATTTTATTTTTAATCGAAGTCGTAGCTAACTACTTCAAGATTAGAAATGAAGTAAAAAAATCAAGATAGATCTTGGTATTATTATCGACTGTTGCCTTAGTATATTACTGGTATTTTGAGCTTTATAGAGATAAAGTAGAAGGTAAATATTGTAGCCAAACTTAATAATTAGTACCACAACCTTTCCAACTTTATTTAAAAATATTTGATCACTAAGTGTGATAAAGAATTTTCTATAATTTATTGACTTGTTAACAATTAAAATTTATTATTGATATTTCCGGCCTCTTGGGGTCGTAATAAAGATATTGTAAGCTCAGAGCACGTAGCTCAGTTGGTAGAGCGCCTGACTTTTAATCAGGTTGTCGTGGGTTCGATTCCCACCGTGCTCACCAATATCTAAATTAATTATTTTAAATATTTTTTAATGGAAATTAAAATAAGTAGCAGAAGTGGTATTAATAGTGCAATAGCTCAGTTTAAAAAGGAAACTAAAAAACATGGTATAGTTATTGAAGCTAGGATAAGAACTTATCATGAGAATGGACGCCGAAGAACTAAAAGAAAAACCGAAGAAAGAATAAGAAGGAGGGTTCAAGCTAAGGCTCAGAGTTAAAGTCCGTACAAATTATTAGGTGTTACCAATAACCCCTAACCACAATAAAATATCTAAAGATCTCAGATGTTAATTACTAAAAAAGACAGGTCTTTTATCTTGTTGATGATATCTCTTATCTTAATTACAAGCTCCATCTTTTCTCTTTTCTCCCATCTTAAGACACCCACTTATAATCAAAATCATAAAATACTGAGCAAGCAAAAATACTGGCTTAACCTTACGCAAAAACCATCGAATAAAGATCTTAAATCTAAAATAATATTATTATCATTTCTGAGCGATAGCGAAACAAATTTGGAACAATTGATCGACACTAGAAATCTAAAAAATAACTTTAATCGTGATCTTTCAGTTATTAGTGTATATAATGGTAAGGAGGGGGTGGTAAATATACAAAAATTATCAGATAAAATGGAATTAAAATTTCCTATTATATTTGATAAGCATTCAGATATTTTAACACATTTTAAGCCAAAAAATAATCAATTTATACTACTAAATGCAAAGGGAGAAATTTATAACAAATATCAATTAAAAGATTTCAATAAAATCAATGTTGATATTACAGAGTTAATTACCACATCAGAGAACATAAAAAGAGAAAACTTTAAAATATCTCATAAAAAAACAACATTATCCTACATCTTATCAAATCCAACATCTTTAAATTATATTGACAATATTAAAATAGGTAACTACAAGGGTGAGGCAATATTAATATCTAACTCTGGCCACAATAATATTATTATATCTTCGCTAGATGGAAAGATTATCAAAAAAATTGGCTCTATAGTTCCTGGTTTTGTAGATGGGTCATTGAGCGATACAAGATTTAATCAACCTCAAGATTTTGCGATTGACAAAAATATCATATATGTCGCTGACTCAGGAAATCACTCCATCAGAAAGGTTGACATTAAAACTGGTAAAACAACTACTATTATAGGCTCTGGTGACAAAAAAGGATCCCACCTACAAGGAACAATAGGAGCTAAAAAAGCTAATTTATGGTTCCCTACCGACTTAGCATTGTCAGCGGATAAAAAGCATTTGGTTATCTCAAACTATGGCGCCAACCAGATTCTTTCTTATGACATAAAAAACAAAACATTACAAGCCCTAACAAAAGAAACATTAAAAATAAAAGCAAAAAACATTATAAGTCATAAAGATAGAGTATACTTCCTTGATCAAAATACCATAAAATATCTAGACAAGAATAATCAAATGCATATTTTTCAAATAAATAAAAAATCATTTGAGTCAGATGCATTCTACATAGATAAAAATATATTATTTAGCATCAATAATAATCTACAGATAATGCAAAAAATTAACCTCACATCAGGACAGGTAAATGAAACCACAGTAAATCATAACAGAGTATCAGATTTAATAAATATTAATAATTTCATATATTTATTAGACTCAAAGAACAATAAAATAACAATAATTAACAAAAAGAACTCTAATCAAAAAATATTTAACATACTTCCTAAGTTAGAAATAACGTCGGATAAGATAATCAAATATCTGCCGAATTTTAATCTCACTGACGAAATATTTGTTAAATCAAATAATAATATTAATATCAAAATGAAACTTAAAGAAAATTGGAAAATAAATCACGAAGCACCTAGTTTCATTAATCTAGTAGAGATAGATAAAGATAAAAAAGCTAGCTTAATAAAAATATATAATTGGCAAGATATCGAAAAAAATCAAATAAAATTACCAAAGCTAAAAAATGGTTTCACTTATTACATCGAAGCAATAATATATTATTGTAAGAATATAAAAAACTCGATCTGCATGGTTAACAAATATAACAAAAAAATTAACGTTTCCCCCGATACCACTAATAAAGAAATTAAAATAGATTTTTTATATCCAGATAATGAATAATTTTTTAGAAAATTTACAAATTAAATTAGAAGATATTGTAAAAAATAGCTCTATAGATAAATCCTACACCAAATCTCTAACTCATTCCGGATCTGAAAAAATTGCTAAAAAAGTTATAGAAGAGGCCTTTGAAGTTTGTCTAGCATCAATAGAAGGAAAAGGCCATAAAAATGGAAAAAATCAATTAATATTAGAGTCGGCAGATTTACTATATCATTTATTAGTCTTGTTGAGTAGTAAAAATGTTTCTGTAAAAGAAGTTTTTAATGAATTAAAAAAGAGGGAGGTATGATTAATGTAAAATTAACAGATACTGCTAAAAAAAGAATAACTGACATAACTACCGACAAAAATCATTCAGAAAAATTTCTAAGAATAAAAATAATTGGTGGTGGCTGTAGTGGTTTTCAGTATCAGTTCAGTCTGGATGACACAATATCAAAAAATGACTTCACAATCACAGAAGGCAACAAAACCTATCTTGCATCTGACAATGAATCTTTAGAGTTTATTAAAAACTCAGAAATAGATTTTGTTGAAGAGTTGGGTGGATCATTTTTTAAGGTTAATAACCCAAATAGTACGGCAAATTGTGGCTGCGGAGCATCTTTCGATGTTTAAAAAAAAGATAAGAAAATATACAGCTTTTGCATCTGTAGCTCAACTGGATAGAGCTCTGCCCTCCGAAGGCAGTGGTTGCAGGTTCAAATCCTGTCAGATGCACAATATTTAATACCAGCGTTTATATTGTTCAAATAGAATCTATAACTTATCTTCCCCCATCTCGTAATATGCCACCAAAACTCTGTACAGAATTAATAATTTTATCAGATAAAACTTCAATTTCAGCATTTTCTAAAGTTTTTTCTTTTGGGGACAAAATAACTGAAAAAGCAATTGATTTTTTACCCTCTTCAATTTTATCGCCTTGATAGAGGTCAAAAATATTGATATCAGAAATTAGATTTTTGTCAATTTTAGAGATAGATTTTAAGATATCTCCCGCCTTAATATTCTTATCTAAAATAAATGCAAAATCTCTCTTTACCCTCTGAAAATCAGATACTTCTAAAGCTTTGTTTTTTCTTTTTTTATTATTTTTAGGTAAATTATCTAAGAAAATTTCAAAAATATTAACTTTTTTCTTTAAAGAAAATTTATTTAAAATAACTGGGTGTATTTCACCAAAATAACCGATGATATTTTTACCTAATTTTACCGCACCAGACTTGTAAGGATGATAATATTTTGGCAAATCTTCGGTGATTTGAAAAGAGTCTGAATTAAAACCAAGTATCTCTAGAACGTCAAAAAGATCCTTCTTAACATCAAAAATATCAAACCCCCTACTCTGCCCAAAATGATCTCTAATTGACTCCAAGCCAAACCTTACCCCAGCAACAGACTCAGTTTGATGTTCTGGCTTTGTTCCAAGAAAAATTTTACCAATTTCAAAAAATGATAGGTCAGAAAAATCTCTAACATTATTTTTTGCAACAGATTCAAGTAACCCAATTGCTAAATTTGGCCTCATATAATTTAAATCTTCTGAAATTGGATTATTTAAAAATAAACTATCCTCATTATCAGAAAAATTCTTAGAAATATTTGAATTAACAAAAGAAAAATTAATAATCTCATCCATCTTAGAATTTATTAACAAATCTCTAATCTGGCTAATTTTAGAAGTTTTTCTTGCTAAAAGAGGTTTGTCAATAATATGAGGAACAATATTATCGTAACCATTAATTCTGGCAACCTCTTCAACCAAATCCTGATCTATCTTTATGTCATTTCTATGGGTTGGAATTATAATTTGATAATTCTTATCCAACTTTTTTTCTAAGACAAAATCTAGGCTCCTTAAAATATTTTCAACCTTACTACTCTCTATCTTAAATCCTAGAATTTGCTCTATTTTATTGAAATTAAAATCAATTTTCTGCTCTTTTGGTAAATTATTTTGAGCTAAGATGATATTAGAAACCTTACCACCACAAATCTCTAAAATTAATCTAGTAGCCAATTCAATAGCAACTTTTGCTGTCTTGATGTCAATCCTTCTTTCAAAACGATAGCGAGATTCAGAAAGTAAATTTAACCCTCTACCACTCTTAGAAACCGAAATATCATCAAAAAAAGCAGCTTCTAGTAAAATATTTTCAGTATCCTCATCTGTAGTACTGCATTTTCCGCCCATGATACCAGCAATACCGAGAATTTTCTGCTCATCACTAACAACCAGATCATCTTCAGATAATTTGTATTGCAAATCTTTCAAGGATAAAAACTCCTCTCCATCATTTGCTTTTCGCACAGTAATGTCGCCTTGCAATTTATCAACATCATAAGAATGCATTGGCTGATTGAGACAAAACATTACATAATTAGTGACGTCAACAATGGCAGAAATAGAATTTTGACCAATAGCAGTTAATTTATTAGTAAGCCATTCTGGTGAAGGACAATTTTTAACTCCCTTAATTTCTCTAGCAAAAAAATGTGAACAATTGGAATCTATAATGTCAATTTTAATATCAGAACTAAATTCACCCTTTATCTCCTTAATATTTAATGCCTTTAATTTATAGCCATCGAGAGCTGACAAATCACGAGCAATGCCATACACACCAAGACAATCGCCACGATTTGGCGTAATATTAACATCAAGGACAGTATCCCTCTTATAAATCTCACTTAATTTGTCGCCAATTTTATATTTCTCATCAATCTCAATTATTCCCTCGCCATCATTACTTATATTGAGTTCGGCACCAGAACAAATCATGCCATTACTTTCGATCCCTGCAATTTTAGCTTTCTTAATTTTCATTCCATTTGAAGGAATTAAAGATCCAATTTTAGCGAAAGCAATTTTAATACCAGTTCTGGCATTTTTAGCGCCACAAATTACTTGCAAAACTTCATTCCCCACATCAACTTTACAAATTTGTAATTTTATTGATTCTGGATGAGGCGATGCTTCAATAATTTTTGCCACTGTAAAACTTTCTAAAAAAGTAGATTCATTAGAAACCTCTTCAATTTCAAGACCAATATTTGTAAGATCATCAGCAATCTCATTTGCCAACTTATCTGTTTCTAAATATTCTTTTAACCAATTTAATGTAAATTTCATCTTAATATTTTTTAACTCCCAAAGGAAAATTTTTAACTATAGATACTGCTTCAACTGACTTAAAAACTCACCATTTTTATCCTCATAAATAGCACGACCAATTATTACGCCCTCAACTCCAAACTGTTTGATTGTATAAATTTTTTCAACATTAGAAATGGAATCAACGCCGCCAGATGCGATAATAGGTATATTAGAATTTTCCGCAAGTATTTTTGTAGCCTCAATATTTACCCCCTGCATTGTGCCGTCACGCATGATGTCGGTGTAAATAATAGCAGCAATTTTTGACTTAGAAAATTTTTTCGCTAGGTCAATAATTTTTACATCAGACTTTTTAACCCAACCGTCAATTGCTACAAAACCTTGTTTAGCATCAATGCCTACAATTATTTGACCTGGGAACCTCTCTGCAGCCTCAATAACCAAATCAGGATCTGTCAAGGCCGCAGTTCCAATGATTACTCTTTTAACGCCAACAGAAAGCCATTTCTCAATTTGCTCTAAATTTCTAATACCGCCCCCAATTTGAACTGGAATCTTAACATTATTAACAATTTCTTGCACTATTTGACCATTAATAGATGCTCCAACAATAGCGCCATCTAAATCAACAATATGAAGAAATTTAAAGCCGCTTTCCTCGAAAAACCTAGCTTGAGCTAATGGCGAGTCATTAAATATCGTTGCCTTTTTCATGTCCCCCTGATAAAGCCTGACGCATTTACCTTCTTTTAAATCAATTGCTGGATATATGTTCATTATGTTATTATAAAAATTGCTCTCTAATAATTCTCTCTTCCAAGGTATGATCCTTATCAGATAAAATTCTAAAATCCCTACTTTTTAGTTGAAAAACCTCGACCTCTTTAATATTTTTAACCTCAAAAAAATCAGCAGAAGCACTTACCGGACGATTATATGGGTCAGAAACCTTAAATTTAAAAACAGAATCTTCTGGTAAAATTGCACCCTTCCAACTTCTTGGTCTAAATGGGCTAATTGGAGTTAAAGCTAAAGATCTCGATCCAAATGGGATAATAGTTCCCTTCAATGATAAATTATAGCCAGTACTGCCGGCAGGAGTGGCAACCAAGATCCCATCGCATATTAGCTGCTCCACCCTAACTTTATTATTAACATTTATTTCAATTTTTGCTGCTTGATTTTTTTGTCGCCACAAATATACATCATTAATTGCTATGTAGCTATGACAAATATTATCAACATCAATAGCGCGCATCTGCAGAGGGTAAAGAATAGTTTCAACCGATTCTTCGATAGATTTTAATAAAGTATCACTATCGATATTCATCATAAAACCAATTGTACCGTAGTTAATTCCATATATTGGTATTTTTAAAAACTGATAAGCATGAAGGGAGTGCAGCAAAAAACCATCACCACCGAGGGTAACTAAAAGGTCTATTTCTTGATTTTTATCTGATTCATAATCAATAAAGCTAAATCTCTTTATGAGCTCTTTCTTTCTTTCAAAGGCGCCTGGTTTAATGCTTGAAATGATGCCGATTTTCTTATACTTCATATCCATTTATTAGTGATCTAACCAAACTATAATACCAATTATCAAATTTAACTACATATTTAGCAAAAAGATTTTTCTTTTAGATTTTTCTAAAAAACTCTTAGAATATTGGTGGTGTTTTGAGTTTTTTAGAGAAAAAATAGAAGGTAAATGTTATAGTTAAGTTTGATTATTGGTATAATACCAAAATCCATCTTAAAATAAGAAATATATCAAAATATTTTTACCTATCATTTGTAAAAAGATGAAAATACATTACTTAACTTGTAATACAGTCTTTAAGATGGATCTTGATATAATACAAGCAGTACCAACTCAATATAAAGTAGTTACTATTGGAATCAATAATGATTTTGACAAAATTAGATTTAGAGGGTAATATAAATAAACCCCTGAGCAATACTAATTATTATTTATGATTAAAGCAAAATCCTATATTGAAAATATAAAACCCTACATAGCCGGGAAAAGCAAAATTGGCAATAAGAATGTCATCAAGTTATCATCTAATGAAAACTCTCTAGGCTCTAGTAATAAAGCTATAGAGGCTTATAAAAGTACATCCGATCAACTTTTTCGCTATCCAGACGGACCATCCTCTGAGCTGCGCGAGGCAATTGCTAAAAAATATAACATTAAAAAAGAAAGGATTACCTGTGGAGCAGGAAGTGATGAAATTATATCATTATTGATTGAAGCTTTTGCTGGTGATGGAGATGCTATTATTCAAAGTGAATATGGTTTTTTAATGTATCAAATTTCAGCAACAAAATTTGGTGCCAAAACCATTAAAGCTAAAGAGACAAATTTAAAAACTGATATCAATGAGATAATAAAACTAATTTCAAGCAAAACTAAAATTATTTTCATTGCAAACCCAAATAATCCAACAGGATCTTATATTAACAAGGTTGAATTAGATAAATTAATTCAAAATACTCCAAAAAATATTATCATCGCTATGGATTTAGCTTACGCTGAGTATATTGATGAAAGTGATTATCCAAATATCATAGAATATGTTAAAAATTATGAAAATGTTATTATGATGAGAACATTTTCAAAAATTCATGGTCTAGCAGCCCTTCGTCTTGGTTGGTGCTATTCATCTCAATATATTGCCGATTCTTTAAATAAGGTTCGTGGCCCATTTAATGTCTCTATGGCAGCGCAAAAAGCTGGAATTGCAGCTATAAATGACATTGAATTCGTTAAAAAATCGAAAGATTACAATAAAGAACAGTTAGAGTTTGTTAAAAATGAATTATTAAGATTAAATATAAAATTTTATACTTCTTTTGCCAACTTTATTTTAATTGATTTTAAAAATGAAAATAATTGCCAAAAAATTAATCAATATTTATTAAATAATGGCATAATAATTAGGGATATGAAAGCCTATAATTTGCCGCATTGCCTAAGGATGACTATTGGCATGATGGAGGAAAATAAAGAATTTATCAGATTGATTGAAAGTTTCTTCCAAAAAACTGATCCTATCATAAAAACTGTGTAAACAACTTTCTATTTTAGCTAATTTTCATTCCTAAATTTCTTAAAAATCTCTAGGAAATCTATCAGTAAAAATGATAGCAAATTGGTTCAATGCTTGTTTCCAATTATGGATTGGCATTGTCCATTTTTTCTCTATATTTCTTAAAGCTAAATATAAAAGCTTAGAAATAGCAATGTCATTTTTTAATATTGATCTATTTTTAATAATTTTTCTAAGACTATAATTGGCAGATTCGATAGCATTGGTAGTGTATATAGCCTTTCTGATATAATCAGGATATTCTAGGAATGGTATGATTTATAGCCAATTTCTTTCCCAAGAATCAGCAATTGCAGGATATTTGTCATCCCATCTTTTTTTGAATTCTTCTAGATTTTACTTGGCATGTTTTTCGTTTATAGCTGAATAAATAGACTTTAAATCTTTGGAAACTTCTTTTTTTTCTTTGTGAGGTGCATATTTAAGGGAGTGTCTGACCATGTGAACAATACAGAGTTGAACCTTGGTATCTGGGAATATCGAGTTAATAGCATCAGGAAAGCCTTTTAACCCATCAACGCAGGCTATAAAATATCACTAACTCCCCTATTATTTAATTCAGTTACAACTTTAAGCCAGAATTTAGCTCCTTCATTTTTATCTATCCAAAAGCCCAGAACTTCTTTTATTCCATCCATATTAACTCCTATAGCCAGATGAACAGCTTTATTGATGAATTCTACCTTCATCATTACTTTTTATTCTAATAGAGTCCATGCGTATTATAGGATAGACTTCATCCAACGGTCTATTTTGCCAATAATTTAATTCGGTGATAATTGAGTCAGTAACATTAGAAATAAAATCTTTAGAAACATCCGTACCATAGATATCTTTTAGATGACCTTGTATTTCAGACATCGTCATTCCTCTTGCATACATAGAGATAATATTATCATCACAATTGCTTGCGATTGCAACTTCTTACCTAAAAATAATATTTTAAGTAAAACCGAGAATCTATTTTGTCTTTTTCCTATTATTTGGGGCAAACACTCTCTAAGGTGTCACTCAAAGTTGCATTCACCAAATCAATGACACTCCTCATAATATCTATTTTATAGGGTCATTTCCACCTCTAGAAAAAGGGTGGCACTTACAAATTCTTACAATTCCAAAAAAACTCCCCCTAATTATACCATTTTTTTTAATATTTTCCATAAAATAATTTGAACAAGTAGGGTAAAAACGACATTTTCCATATCCAAAAAATAGAGAAAAGCATATTTGATATGCTTTAATTAGAAAAATCATACTAATTTCCACCTTTAAAGTTATTTTTTTTAAAATATTTTTATTCATAAGTTATTTAAAAATACCCTTCTTTGATGGACAAAGCACAATAGAACTAAAGAAAATTTTTTTAGTTTACATATTCTAAAGGCAAGAGGTGTTATCATTGACATTATTACGCTTTTCATAATTCTTAATAAACTCTGGTAATTCACTTTTAATTGCTAAATTTTCACCAAAAAAATCTAATATTTCAATTTTAAAAGCGTGGAGCGCTAACCTTTTAAAAGCATTGTGATCTCTTTTGCCATATTTGTAATCACCTAAAATTGGATAACCAATTTCTTTTAGATGAACTCGGAGTTGATGAGTCCTGCCGGTTATAGGCTTTAACTCTACTAAAGAAATATTATTTTGTGAACTAAGAATCTTATATTGAGTAATCGCCTCTTTACCATCCTCATCAACATAGACTTTTTCATTTTTACCTTGATATTTTTTTAATAATGGTAAATTAATTTCTCCTATCTTTTTTACTGGAGTACCAGCAATTAACGCTAGATAAGTTTTGTTAATTTTTTTATTTTTAAATTTTTCTAGTAAAATTTCTGCCACCCCTCTATTTCTGGCAATTAATAAAATTCCACTCGTATCCTTATCTAAACGATGAACTAATCTGGGGGTTTGATCTTGATCAAATTTTAAATATGGTAAAACATTATCCACGGAAAACTTAATATTTGATCCACCTTGAGTAGCAATGCCACTAATTTTATTAATTACAATAAGATTGTCATCCTTGTAAATAATATTTTTAGTAATCTTTTCTAAATTTTCTTTGGAAATTGTAGGTTTTTTGATTGGCTTTTTAGAGATGTCAATATCCGGGATACTAACTTCATCACCCTCCTCTATTTTATAACCAATCTTGATAACCTTACCATTAATTAGGATCTGTTTTTTTCTAACTAATTTTTGCGATAAGGAGAATCCTAAGGCTTTTTTTGCTAAAAATTTTTCTATTCTTGTACCAACATCATCTGGCGATATTTTTATTTTCAATAAAAAATTTAGTATCTAATGTCAATTCCCACCTATAATGCTTAAATAGGCAAAATAATTTTAGATAAAAAATTATACTTAATATGAAGAGCGTGTTTAGTTAAAAAATATAAAGTATAATTATATAACATTATAGGTGGTAATTGTCACAATTGAATTGCAAAAACGGCTCATGTAAGCTGTTTTTGCAAAAGCCTAATAACCCGTTTTTAGATCAATCAATGAAATATTACCATCCTTGCGATGATAAACAACATTAATATGTTTGCTCTGTATATTAACAAAGACAAGGGCTGGAAGGTTGGCTAAGTTCATCTTCATAATCGCCTCATCAACCGTAATGGTTTCGATGTTGGTTATTTTTTCATTAATAATGTCAAAAGGTTTTTGATTTTCATTAGCCGAATCATCTTCATCCTGCTCAGAAATAACATATTTTGGAGATTCATAAATTGAATTTAAAAAATCAATCTCTCCAGAATTCATAACCTTATGATGATTTTTTAACTTTCGCTTATATCTTCTGAGTTGTTTTGCCGCCTTATCTTTGGCGCTGTTAAATGCGCAATAAGCATCTCCAGCATTAGCGTCACTCTTTACCCTAACTCCTCCCTTAACACCCTCATTAATTAGGATAACTACTTTAAAGTCCGAAACTTCCTTACTAAAATTTACCTGAGCATCAATGGCTCTACTAAAATACTTAGTAACTTCCTTTTCAAGACTGTCTCTAACATGATTTGTCAAAGAATCGCCAATCTCCATATTGGCACCGATAGTTCTAATTTTCATAATTTTGATAGTAAAAATAAATTAAAGAAATTGGTACAATTATAATACAAACCAGACTGAGAAATCAATGCTTTTGTTAAAGTCTAATACCGACTCCAATCTTTGGACAAAAAATAAATTATAGCAAAGTTCATCTGTAATATAAAATTTAGCTAAATTTTATGATAATTTTTGGCCAAAAACAAGAAGCATAAATGTTGCTTTATAAATTGCCTTTGATATTGCATATATGTATGTCCAAAGACTAAAATTGACATAATACCAAGACAAGTTACAATTATAACATATTTTAAGATGGTAATCAAGATAGAAAATAAAAATCTTAGGAATAAACTAGAATTGACACTTACTACAATCATGTTTTTTATCTAATTTACAATTAAATATAGAAAAATAAATAATAAATTAGATACTAAGCTTTTTTTGTAAGGTTTTATCTAATATCAGAATATTATTTAGCTAAATTTTATAATAAGTTTTTATTTATAAAATGAGTTTTGACATTATCTCGTAATGATGAAAAAAGAAATTATTATTGCTCACAGAGGGGCCAGCGGATACTTACCAGAACACACTCTTGCTTCAAAAGCTTTGGCATTCGGACTTAAATCAGACTATATTGAGCAGGATTTAGTTATGAGTAGCGATAATTATGTTATAGTTTCTCATGATTTATACTTAAACTATACCACAAATGTAAAGGATATTTTTCCAGATAGAGATAGATCTGATGGAAAATATTACATTATTGACTTTACCTTAAAAGAATTAAAAAAATTAAAATTATCAGAAAGATTTCATGAGATAAATAAAGAGAAAAACATTGAATTTCCGGGCAGATTTCCTGTGTTTAATTCAGAATTTAAAATTCATACTTTAGAAGAAGAAATTGAATTAATTCAAGGATTAAACAAATCAATGAAAAAAAATATTGGCATTTATCCAGAAATTAAATATCCAGATTTTCACTTAACAGAGGGTAAGGACATCTCTAAAGAAGTCTTAAAAATATTAGAAAAATACAATTATAAGAAAAAAACAGATAAAATTTATTTACAATGTTTTGATAAAAAAGAATTGCGTCGAATAAAAAATAAATTATTTAAAGATGTAGATATCGACATAAAAATTATTCAATTGATCGGTAAGCGCAATTGTGAAGAAAACTTTGTCAATGTTGATGGTACAAAATACCAAAGAAATGCCAATTATGACAAATTATTAACAAAAAATGGCATAGGCACAATATCAAAATACGCGGATGGCGTTGGCTTACATTTTTCCATGATAATTAACTATAAATCAACAAAAAATAATATCATTTACACAGATATAATAAAATATATTAAAGAAAATAATCTAGAATCTCATATTTATACCATTAGGTCAGATAATACTCAGATTCCAGATTATGCTAAAAATTTTCAAGATTTTGTAAGTATTTTACAAAAAGCAAATATAGATGGAATTTTTACTGATTTTCCAGATCAAATCTAGATTATACCAATTATTAAATTTAACTATACACTGAACAAAAAGATTTTTCTAAAAAACTATTAGAATATTGGTGATTTTTAAATTTTTTAGAGAAAAAATAGAAGGGGAATATTGCAACCAAATGTGTAGTTAAATTTTATGATTGATATAATACCAAAATCCACCTTAAAATAAATAATATATCAAGATAGGTTATTTAGTTTTCTAACATAGTTTTTAAGATAGATCTTGGTATTATATAGTTTTAATCCATTCCTCCTCACTCAGAGTCGTTATACCGAATTCCTCTGCTTTTTTTAATTTTGAACCAGAATTTTTGCCAGCGATGAGAAAGTCAGTTTTTTTAGAAATTGAGTTTAAGACCTTCATACCCATCTTTTCCGCCCTATCCTTAGCTTCGGCACGACTCATATTTGTCATAGTTCCAGTAAAGACAATGATTTTACCAGAAAATTCTGAATCAGATTTAATGATTTTATAATTAATTACTTCCAACTCCTGCGATAATAATTTTAAAAGATCTGTATTTTCTTGATAAGAAAAATACTTAACAACAGATTCGGCAATTTTACTACCAATGCCATCTATATTTTTAAACTCTTGGTACTGCTCCGACTCTTCAAAATTTTCTAATTTAGACATTTTAATTAATCTTTCTAAAAAATTTTCAAAAGAAACGAAATACTTAGCTAATAGTTTAGAGTTTTTTTGTCCAATGTGACGAATAGCAATGGCGTAAATGAATCGATGTAAGTCAATTTTTCTTGTCTCATTGATTGCAATAAAGAGATTGTTAATCGACTTCTCTCCCCAATTTTCTTTTTTATAAAGTGAATTTTCAGCAAATAAATTAATCTTTTCACGCCTTTCTAAGGTAAAAATATCAACAAAATTCTTTACCCTACCCTCATCAAAAAAACTATCAATCTGCCTTTTACCTAAACCATCAATATTGAAAGCATCTTTAGAGACAAAATGTTTTAAATTTTCTTTAATTTGCGCCTCACAGCCATAATTATTAGGACATCTAATTACAACATCATCCGCTAATTCTACCACTTCACTATTGCAACTCGGACAATTTTTAGGAAAATTAAACCTCAAATAATCATAACTCCTAACCAACTTATCAACAGAAATAATTTGAGGAATTACATCTCCAGCCCTCTGAACTATAACAATATCACCTTCTCTGATATCTTTTCTCTCAATTTCATCCTTATTATGAAGTGTTGCTCTTGATACCAAAACTCCACCAACATTTACCGGCTCCAACTCTGCAACTGGTGTTAAGGATCCAGTTCTACCAATCTGAATAGTAATTTTTTTAATTTTAGTTTTAGCTTTTTCTGCAGCAAATTTGTGAGCAATTGCCCATCTTGGACTTTTAGAAATAAAACCGAGACGATTCTGTAAAGAAAAATCATTAATTTTATAAACCATACCGTCAATATCATAGTCAAAAAAATATTTTTGATTATAGATTTTTTGGTAATTATCCATTACTTCGTCTAAATTTTGTAATAATTTTGCATTTTTTTCAGTAATAAAATTAAATTTTGATAGAAGCTGATGCAATTTAGCCTGAGAATCACATTTAAAATCACCTGAATATTCTCCAAGACCATAAGCAAAATATTTAAGATTTCTTGATTCTGTAACTTTCGAATCCAACTGCCTTAATGATCCAGCCGCTGCATTTCTTGGGTTGGCAAAAAAATTTTTTCCAGATTCTTCCTGCCTCTTATTAAGATTTTTAAAGTCAATTTTTGACATGTAAATTTCACCCCTAACTTCTAGGATTTTTGGTGGATTTTTTACTCCCAAAATCAAAGGAAAATTCTTGATCATGGTCACATTCTGAGTAATATCTTCACCAACTTCACCATCCCCTCTAGTTGCAGCCTGCATAAACTTACCATCTTCAAATCTAGCAGAAAACGACAATCCATCAATTTTTAATTCACAAAAAAGCTCTAAATCACCTTTACTTTGATTAAGATTAAAAAGATCAACATCTTTACGAGGCAAAACCCCAAGGAATCTTTGACACTTAACAACAAAATCCTCAAGATCCTGACGAGAAAAAGCGTTAGACAGAGAAAGCATTGGCTTAGAATGCTTAACTTTATTAAATTTTTCTAATATTTTTGAACCAATTTCGGTATATTTGTGGCACTTACCTAGTAATTCTGGGTAATTCTCCTCTATCTCAGTTAATTCTTTACGAATTTTATCAAAATCAGCGTCAGAAATCAGAGGATCATCATCGCGATGATAGGCTATATTATGTTTATCGACTACTTGCCTTAATTGATTGATTTGATTGATAATATTTTGTGTCACAATTATATATCATATATGTAGTGCCAATTCCCATTCATAATGTTGAATAAGTGATGGTATTGGTAAAGAGAAATTGGCATAAGTCTTAAGGAGTGTAGATACTATGATTTAACCTGACTTTCAAGCAACTCATTCCACCTACTCCTGGATCTAATTCTTCTTGCATACACCCTATCTCTTGCACTGCTTAACTTTCTATCTATTTCTTGCTTTTTAGACCTCTCCTCTCTTTGTAACTGTAATACAGATTTTGACCTTGGCCTAAAAACTATATTACCCAATATCCTGCTTTTTTCCTTTTCTATAGCACTAACCTTACTAGCTTCATGCAGTTTTTCATGATAAACTACAATATTTGCAACAAATTTACGCCTCCTCTGGTTTGCAATTCTTTTTCTCTGAGCTTTTGTTAAGGTATTTTTTTTCTTTCTTGAGCCAAGAAGGGTGGCTAGACCAACATTATATAAACCATGAGATCTCTGATTATGTTCACGATACCTCTCTAAAACCTGTGATATTGATGATATGGACCTTGTATCTATATATCTCATTTACTTTACTAGAAATTCTTCCATTATATATGATACCAAGGTATTCTTAGTTTATTATGGTACTTTTTGTTTAAAAATTATATAATTAATCATTAGAGGTAACAACGATCTTAGGATCTTTTAGTTCTTTAGACCTAATTTTTTTTTCGATTTCCTCTGTAATTTTTAAATTATCTTTGAGGTATTTCTTAACGTTTTCCTTACCTTGTCCAATTTTTACACCATTATAGGCATACCAAGAGCCAGATTTTTCAATTATATCATCCTTAACTGCTAAATCAATAATTTCACCAACTTTTGAAACTCCTTCACCGTAAATAATTTCAAATTCAGCAAGTTTAAATGGTGGAGCAACTTTATTTTTTACCACCTTAACTCTTGTTTCATTACCTACGATCTCATCTCCATTTTTAATTTGTGCACCCCTCCTAATATCAAGTCGAACTGAAGAATAAAATTTAAGAGAATTACCACCAGTTGTGGTCTCGGGAGAGCCAAACATAACACCAATTTTCATCCTAATTTGATTGATAAAAATAACTGTACAACCACTTTTAGAAACTCCGCCGGTTAGTTTACGAAGAGCTTTACTCATTAATCTTGCCTGTAAACCCATTTGATTATCAGCCATCCCACCTTCAAGCTCAATTTGAGGAGTAAGAGCTGCAACTGAATCAATAACAATTAAATCCAAAGCACCACTTCTAACAAACGTATCAACTATTTCGAGGGCAGATTCACCACTATCGGGTTGAGAAATAATCATTTCATCAATATTAATACCAAGATTTTCAGCATAAACAGGATCAAAGGCGTGCTCAGCATCCACAAAAGCGCAAGAAAGACCTTGCTTTTGAGCTTCGGCGATTGCATGAAGAGTTAGGGTTGTCTTACCAGAACTTTCTGGTCCATAGATCTCAACAATCCTACCTCTTGGATAACCACCAACACCTAGAGCTGTATCAAGAGATAAAGAACCACTTGAAATTGTTTCAACATCAATTTTAGGTCTTTCACCAAGCCTCATAGCAGAGCCTTTTCCAAATTGTTTGTTAATCTGTGAAAGTGCTGCGTCTAAAGCTTTTTTTCTGTTTACGTCTGCGGTCATAGTGGTTATTATTTAATTAAATTATTTTAATAATTCTGACAAAGTTTTTCCTAATGTCGCAGGTGATTCAGCGACAAAAATGCCAGCTGATCTCATGGCTTCAATTTTATCTTCAGCTCCACCTTTACCACCAGCAATGATGGCGCCAGCATGACCCATTCTTTTTCCTGGAGGAGCTGTTCTTCCAGCAATAAATCCAACACAAGGTTTAGACCTGCCTTTTTTAGCTTCCTGCTTTAAAAATTCTGCAGCCTCTTCTTCATCAGAGCCACCAATCTCACCAATCATAATCATTGATTGAGTTTGTTCGTCAGAAAGAAACATGTCTAAACAGTCAATAAAGTTGGTACCATTAATTGGATCACCACCAATACCAATGCAAGTTGACTGACCAAAACCTTCACTGGTTGTTTGATGAACCGCTTCGTAAGTTAAAGTACCAGAGCGAGAAACAATGCCAACAGATCCACTTTTATGGATATGACCTGGCATAATACCAATCTTACACTGACCTGGAGTAATAATTCCTGGACAATTTGGACCAATTAATCTCGAGTTTGATGTTGTAAGAGCAGCCTTTACCTTAGCCATATCCAAAACTGGAATACCCTCAGTAATACAAATAATTAATTCGATTCTAGCATCGATTGCTTCTAAAATTGCGTCCGCAGCAAATGGTGGCGGAACATAAATAACTGAAGCGTTGGCCTCGGTTGCTTTCCTTGCATCTAAAACAGTATCAAAAACTGGTAAATTTAAATGTTTTGAACCACCTTTGCCTGGAGTAACGCCGCCAACCATGTTTGTGCCGTAAGCAATTGCTTGTTCAGAGTGAAAAGTACCTTGCATACCGGTAAATCCTTGGCAAATAACTTTCGTATTTTTATTAACTAAAACAGACATTTTGTATATTTAAAATTATAATTAATTAGTTGCGCTTGCAACTTTACTATTTGCACCACCAATAGCGTTCACTGCTTTCTCGGCTGCATCACCCAAATCATTAGCTGAGACAATAGTTAAATCAGATTCAGCAAGAATCTTTTTACCTAAATCAACATTTGTACCCTCTAATCTTACAATCAAAGGAATATCTAGATTAACCTCTTTAGCGGCAGCGATAATGCCTTCAGCGATAATATCGCATCTCATGATGCCACCAAAAATATTAACTAGAATTGCTTTTACATTTTTATCAGAAAGAATAATCTTAAAAGCCTCTGTAACCCTTTCCTTAGTAGCACCGCCACCAACATCAAGAAAATTAGCAGGAGAAGAGCCGTAAAGCTTAATGATGTCCATTGTTGCCATAGCTAAACCAGCACCATTAACCATGCAGCCAATTTCACCGTCCATCTTAACATAATTTAACTCATGCTTAGAAGCTTCAACCTCCAAAGCGTCTTCTTCTTCAACATCTCTTAACTCCTTGATATTTGGATGACGATAAAGAGCGTTATCATCAAAATTATATTTAGCATCAAGAACAATTAATTGCTCCTCCTTAGTAATAACTAAAGGATTAATTTCAATTTGAGATGCATCCGTGTCAATAAAAGCTTTGTAAATTGATGCAACCAATTTAACAAATTGTTTTAATAAATCACCTTTTAAACCAAGAGCAAAACCTAATTTTCTAGCGTGAAAACCAGAAATTCCAATTTCAACCGGAACGATTGTAGTGATAATTTTTTCTGGGTTTGTTTCTGCAACTTCTTCAATCTCCATACCGCCTTCCGTCGAGGCCATAAAAACAACCGCCTTATTAACGCGATCTAAAACAGCAGAAAGATAATATTCCTTATCAATATTTGAGCCAGATTCTATATAAAGTCTCTTAACTTCCTTACCTTCTGGGCCAGTTTGATGAGTAACGAGAATTTTTCCCAACATTTCCTCAGATTCTTTTGCAACATCTTCAATTGTTTTAACAATTTTTACACCACCAGCTTTACCCCTGCCGCCAGCATGAATTTGAGCTTTCACAACAAAAACTTTACTACCGTTATTTTTTAAAGTTTGAGCAGCCTCAACAGCTTCACCAGGAGTAAAAGCAGCATAACCTTCTGGCACAACAGCACCGTATTTTGCCAATAATTTTTTGGCTTGATATTCATGTATATTCATTCTATCTAATATAATTTTCTTAAAAAACTCTGCAAATTAAACAATAATCACAACTGCAAAACCGTAAGGATCATAAGATATTAAAACCATTTATTAATTCAAGGGTTTTATTGGAAAGACTTAAGATCACAAAAGACTGTAAAGAGTTTAATACAACTAATCATTGCCGTAATGAGTTAAAAAATATGATAAGATCGATTATTAATTAATTTTAATAATATAAAATATGCCTAATATCACTAAGACACTGATTGTAGTTTTTACTGTCACAACTGGCATTATTCATCCTAATGAGATTCTTTTTAAATAGGGAGTACATTAAAACTCATATTTTAAATTAATGGAACCAGAATTAGACATCATATCTTTACTAAATGCACCATTATACATAATAGAAAAAATTGGCATCTTTTCTTTTTCGTAAATACTAAGAGAGGTATTAATAGATATATAATCATCATTGATATTAGGCATCTCTATTTGAAATTCTTGATTTTGACTTAAGAATGATATTTTTGTTTTTTGATTTTTTGCTCCTCCTATTTTTTTAATGAAGGATAGTGATAATTTTGGCTCATATATAAAATATGAATTTTTATCTACCAATTCTTTGGCGGAATATAAATCAATTCCAATTTTTAATTTATGAGAATTGTAATCTTGACCTTCTACCTTTAATGATAAATTATTTGCACCTGATTCTTGATAGGAACTGATACTATCTTGATAATATTGATATTCAATTTTTGGAATTATATTTACTGAGTTATTACTGCTAATATTATAACCTAATCCCGTCACTATATTTACTGTATTACCTTCTGTATCTGCTTTTGCTACTCTATATTCATTACCAAGATAAATATTTCTTTGTAAGTTATAAATATTATAAAGAAGATTTAATTTATTATAGTTAAATAACCCTGATTTATCTTTTTTGTGTATTTTGTGATTTAGCGACAATCCTACAGACTTTATGTTATCGGTTTGCGAACCCATCTTTCCATCTATGTTAGAATTATTGTAAAAAATAGAGCTATTAAGATAATTATTACCATTGATATCCGTATTATATCCAAATATTATACCCACACTTGCAGAATCATAACCAGACTGATTTCTGTCTTTTTTATGATCAATAACATTCCCAAATATCTCTCCCCATAGTGATTTATTGTCTTTTTTGGTGATATTAGATATAATATTATTATCAGTAATTGAGTTGATGTTTTGAAGTAAATTAATATTACTTTTAAAAGACGAGTTATTTTTAGGGATGATCACTGATTCAGAAAATTTCTTAAAACTCGCACTATTTTCTAGAGAATAGATATTATATACTTCAAGATCATTAATTAAATAATTTGCTATCTCGTAGCTTTGTTTTCCTAAAATATTTGCACTAAAGATGATAGAATCTTCTGCATGAGTTAGGGTAAGTTTTTTATTTTCTGATATTGTGGCTATTTGAGGCTTTAGAAGATAAGAATTATCTGTTAATGTTACTTGATTTATGTCTATAGTTTTGACGGTTGCACTATTATCTATTATTGTTTGTTCCACGTTAAAATTCAAACTAGATGAGATTTGGCTATAATCAATATTAATATTGGAATTATTTGTATTTATGCCCGCATTTTGTGATATTAATTTTATATCGTCATTAGAGTCTATAATGTAATTTATGGTTTTGTTTAATAGATTAATTTCTGATGCATTGTTAAAGTTTAAAATTGCTCCAGATTTTAAAGATAGGGATGTTGCGTTAAGGTTAAAATCTGTAATATATGAAGTCGTTTGATTGTCAATTATGACCTGATTATTATTAATTGTTAGATTACCTAATCTGTCTACATTACTAGAGCCTAATGTAGATGATATTGTTTGTGAAGATGAGCCATTGATGCTTAATGTTCCCACCCCCTTAATAGTTGAATTAGGTTGATTTACCGCAGTAACATTTCCTGATATATCCATTATTTTTCCAGTCAAAATATCTATTAGCCCACCAGATGAGTTGGTAAATGATAAATCTTTAATATAGGAATTTTCTTTTAAAGATATTTGATTTTGGTTAGTAATTTCTAATTTATTAATTCTATTATCTGACTGACCTAGTTGAGTGTTAATTGCTTGAGTTGTAGCTCCATTAAAAGTAATTTTATTATTAGAAGATAGGATTTTATCTGTATTTGCGGATGATAAATTACCAAGATTACCAGAAATATTAACATCTTTACTTAATGTTAATGTTTGATCATTCGATATATCAATATTTTTTATATTTGTAGTTCCAGAACCTGCTAGGGTTAAGTCATTATTTATTGATAAATTTGTCACATCCAAAACAGAATTTACCGTCATATTTACTATGGAATTTAATATGTCAGGATCTTGATTGATTTCCAAATTATCTAAATACAAATTTTTTGAAAATAATATATTTGGATTTGTGATTGTAACTTTCTCGAATCTATTCGTAGATTGGCCAATATGAGCATTAACAGTTTGAACATCTTCTTCTGTCATACTTGTGCCAGTAAATTTAATTTCTGCAGCTTCCTCAGCGTCTAAAATATAGAAATTTTCTATGTTTTGATTTGAGTGAGTAACATTTCCTGATATTTCAAAAACTCCTGAATTACCAATAAATATTTTTGTATTTTCTTGATCATTACTAAATTCTAAATCTTTAACAAAAACATTTTGATTAAAATAAACGCCACTTTCTTCTTCGGTAGTATCTGCGCTATTATTAATAATTAATTTATTAATATACCTATCCTCATAATCATCGTCACCAAGGGTTGCAGAAAGATTTTTTTGATCTCCCAATTGGGTATTATTAATTGTTTGTAAGTCTTGCCCATTAAAAGTAATGATTCCAGCATTGGTTGACAGTAATTTTCCATCCCCAGATACATCCCCAGATACATCCCCATATACATCTCCAGAAATTAAAAGATTGTCAAATGTTGATTCGACATATTGATTAAAAATTACATTTCCAATTATTGCCTGATTTAAAATTTCTGATTTTTGGGAAATATAAAGATTGTTAGAATTTAGTATTATAGAGCCTGATAGTTGTTTTTTATAACGTTCCGAGAAACTAGATTTACTTATATTAATATTATTAAAAAATGCTATTCCCTCATTATTAGAATTAATGGTAATTGACTGATTATTATTTAAAGAAAGTGATAATTCTTTGAGTCTCAGAGCCTCCGTAGCAAGTCCATTCTCCATCGTCAGGATGTTACCATTAGCAGTAAAATCTATCGTTCCTGTGTTGTTAGTATTGGTTGTGATTGAGGTATAATTTTGATCTGAGTTAATCGTAAGTGTTTCATCATCAGAAAAATTATACGTTTCTGCAAATATATTTTTTGCAAAAAATAATAAAATTATTACAAAAGTGTATTTTAGGTTTGTTGTAAAAGTCATTAGACTGAGTTTTTAAAGTTTTGATAATCGACATTTATTGTCACCCTAACATTCAATAATTGAAGTATCAATCTTTTTTGTTATTGCTTTATATAATACCAGAGACCGTCGATTATATCTCTACCAAATCATTATTTAAGTTGTTACTAATGATTATTTCGTTACTGTTGGTTACGTTTTTTAAATCTGCCAAAATATTGCTAAAATCTTCTTTGACATTAATTGTAAATTTTTCAATAGTGGTTTTCATAGAAATATTTTGCTCAGATTTATATTTTCTAATTTCAAAAATAATTAGTAACATTTCTTTACCAATTTTTAAAGAATTTTCATCAAAAAATTGTTCTTCTAATTTTGGCCAAGAGCCTCTTTGATGAATTGAGTTTATTTTATTTTCAAAGATTACTTGATATATTTCTTCAGAAATATGTGGAATAAAGGGTGCAAATAATTTTAAAATACCCTCCAAAACATGATAAAGTGTAAAAATTGCACTTTTTTGCTCTAAAATTATTTTATTTTTTTGATCTTCGGTTAAATATTGATCCTGATATTTGGTGGCGCTCAGTCCATAAGCTCTAACCTTAACAATTTCTAGATAATTATCACAAAAATCATTCCAAAAAAAATCTTCAATAATTTCGCGAGCCTTAGCATATTCAAATTTATCAAATTGCTCTTCCGAAGATTTAATAACCTCTTTAAGACGTGATAATATCCAAAAATCAGCTATTTGGTTTATATTTTGAGAATCGGTATCCTTTAAAATTGTTTTTGGCTTTCCTCCCTCTTCAAAAATATCAAAATTCATTGAAGCAAATTTTGCTGCATTGAATAATTTTGTAGTTAATTTTTGCCCAACCTTAAAAACATCTTCGCTATAGGCGGTATCCGTACCCAAATGTGAAGTTGAAGCCCAATATCTTACAATATCCGAACCTTTTTCCTTAATAAGATTAATTGGAGTTACAACATTCCCCTTAGACTTACTCATTTTCGTCTTGTCAGATGCAAGACACCAACCAGAAATCATAAGATTTTTCCAAGGAATTTCGTTTTGATGTAAATAAGATTTGACAATTGTGTAAAATGCCCAAGTTCTAATAATTTCATGAGCTTGCGGACGAAGATCGGCTGGAAATAATTTATTATGACGCTCAGAATCATCGCATAAATCTTGATTAATTCCTCCAGATGATAATTGTGGAGAAATTGAAGATGTCATCCAAGTATCCATAATATCAGTTTCCGCCTTAACTTCATCTCTATTGTACCCTTCTGGCAAATCTTTTTCTGGGTCGATTGGTAATTGATCTAACTTTGGCAAGAGAATTCGACCCTCTTCGCCAGATCTTTTTGAATACCAAACTGGAAAATTAACACCAAAAAATCTTTGACGAGAAATGCACCAATCCCAAGAAAGATTCTCTACCCATTGTAGGGCGCGAATTTTCATGAATTTTGGATGCCACTCGCATTGATTGATTTTATCGATTAATTCCTGCTTTTTATCGAGGATTTTAATAAACCACTGATCTTGAACCAGTATTTCAATTGCCACTCCAGACCTTTCTGCGATTTTTACGGAATGTTTGATTGGATCTGATTTTATTAATAGATTTTCTTCTTTTAAAATTTCAATTATAATTTTTCTAGCTTCCTTGATTGAGGTTCCTTCTATTTTTTGATACTGAGTATGATTAAAATTATCATTATTGATTTTCGAAATATCTTCAGTCGGAAGAATTTTTCCATTTTCAGAAAGGATTATCCTTAAATCTAAATCATGTTTTTTCCACCATTTAATGTCCATTTCATCACCAAAGGTACAGCACATTACTGCACCAGTCCCTTTATCCATTTTTACATCCTCATCTAAAATAATAGGAATCTTGACATTGAAAATTGGAGAAATTGCAAATTTTCCATGTAAATTTTTGTATTTTTCATCTTCAGGATGAATCATCACAGCAACACAAGCAGGAAGAAGTTCTGGACGAGTAGTCATAACGATTAAATCTTGATCTGTCTCGTTTATTTTAAAGATTATGTCATTTGCAAATGAATCAAACTCTTTATCGATCAAATCTGCACCAGCAAGCGCGGTTTTATCTGCAATATCCCAAAAAACTGGATCGAATTTTTTTTCAACAAGTTTTTTATTATATAAGTCAATGAAAGATGATTGAGCTAATTTTTGGGACTTATCAGAGATTGTTTGATATTTTTGATTCCAATCGACAGAAAGTGCTATTTGACTAAAAAGATCTTCAAATTCTATCTCGGCATCAGCAACAATTTTTTTACATTCAAAAATGAATTCCCGCTTCTGCATTGAAACGGCCTTTCTTTTTATAGTTTTCTCAACCAACCTTTCGGTAGGAAGTCCATTATCATCAAACCCCATTGGATAGAAAACATCAAAACCCTTCATTCTTTTGTACCTAGCGATAAAATCTGCCTGACAATATGAAAAAATATGACCCATATGCAAAACACCAGAAACGGTTGGAGGAGGAGTATCTATGACAAAATTTCGCTCTTTTGGAAGATCGTTTTGCCATTTATAGACATCTTTTTCTTTCCAGCTATCTTGCCATTTAGATTCAATTTCTAAATGTTTATATTTTTTTGGTAATTTTGACATCAATTTATTACTTTTTTTAAAATAACTTTATAATTGATAATTCAATTTATCTAGTGAATTTGTGAAGATTGTACTAAAATTAGATATTTTAATAAAAAATGATTTATTTTTTACACCTAAATACTGTAAATGAGCGTCATAACGAATGTGAGACAGTATTTTTTAGTGAATGAAGATAATTATCTAATTGTAAAAAATAGGGCGCTTAAATTTTCTTAATTTATTAATACCAAGATCCACCCTAAAAACTATGTTAAAAAACTAAATAATCTATCTTAATTTGCTAACTTATCATTAATAAAAAATGACTATAATATATCGATATTTCACAAGGCTTTTTGTATATAATAGGTGAAAAACAGTCAAGATAGGTTGTTTATTTTAAGGTGGATTTCGGTATAAGATAACACTATATCCAGAATTTTAGATTGCTGACAATGTCTTTACTGTTAACAGTTCTTACCTCGAGAGGTAAGAAGTTACTGAGATTGAGGACAATGCTTATTGCGGAGTTTTTGAGTGGATTGTCATTTTTATTATTACATTATAAGTCTTGATCGCCTATTTTTGAAATCTGGGTGGTAATAAATTTATTAACATTTAAAAAATACATATTTCCAGATAGTGCGAGAGCGATTATTCTAAAATATTGATGTTACCTCTTTCACAGATAACTTATGCTCTAAGCTTAATTTTTGACAAAAATTTCTAATATTATCACTAAAACAGATAATTTTTTTATTAGATAAATCTATATTCTCCTTTTTACATAAATTAAAAAATACTCTAACCCCATTTTGAGAAAATAAAGCAATGCTATTTATGATATTATTCTTTAAATTAAAAATTATCTCTTTTGACAATGATTTAGAATTAATTTTATAGACTATCTGTCGAATTGCGTCATAATTTTCATTTTGCAATTTTTTTGATATATCAATAGTAATTATTTCTCCCGAAAGATAGAGAATTTTTTGAGCCCTATTAATTTGTTGTTTTTGAATAATTTGATCTAATAAGGATTTTGCTGAATTTTTGCCAAAAATTATATTTTTATAACCCAAATTCGACAAAATACTTGCTGAAAACTCTCCGACAGTAAAAATTCTGTTATTTTTAGAAATTTGTAATTTTTCCAAAGCAAAGATAGCATTCATACTGGTAATTATGATAACATATTCGCTATTTAACTCCTCTAAAGGTAGTTCTTCGACCTCTAAAATGTCAGAATTAATTATTTTATACCCCAGTTCCTGAAAATTAATTAACCCCCTATTATATTTATTATTAGATCTGATAAGAAGAATTGGCTCTAAATACATTAAAATTTATACTCATATTTTAAATATAATATTGCCGACTCAGTTTCTTCGTTACTGGTTTTTTTATTGATTACCTCCCTATTGTAACCAATGCGAGTCGACAAGCCATTTAAAATATTATTTTTATTAAACTTATAACCCAAAGAAATTTCATCTATGTCTTTATCGATATTATTAGTGCCTATCTCAAAATGCTTCACTTTAAATATAGTGTAGGTTAGGTGATAATTTTGATAAAGATTAAGTGTAATATATTTAGTTAATAAGTGTGAATTTTTTAAATTACTACCCCCGTAATTATCTAAAAAAACATATTCAATAAAGATTTTTGGCAGTATGTTTTTAGTTACCGGAATTTGATAATTTATATTTGCCACATAAGATTTTTGATCAGACACCTCTAACCTTTCAACATCGTACCCTCGGTCAGCAATAGCCGATTTTACATAACCAAAATGATATGTTAATTTTTCATCATTACCAAAATCGTAACTAATATCTAAAGCTGCATAATATGAAGCAAATAAAGACTTATCATCGCCGCTTTTAGTGGTATTATTACCGATATACTCTCTTTTGGTAATACGTGAATTGTCTGAATATTTATCATCATTAAAATAACTACCCAGAGTTAAAAGATACTTACCATTACCATCTTCCCTACCACCTTTTAAAACTCCCCCTAAAGCAAACTTTTCATTAAATTGATAATATTCTAAGGATTTATTTAAAATCCACATATACTGACTTTTTTTCCAGGCATTGCCAAAATTAAGAGTTTTTTTACCAGCAAAAAGATCTAAATTATTTGTACTATATTTTAAATATAACTTCTCAAGATAAGCGCCATGATTTTCAAAAGATCTCGTACCAGATCCGGTTAACGACTTATCTCTCATTTCATTTTCTAAATTTTGCTTCATTTTAGAAGATTTAATAACAGAATTTAGAGATAATTGATCGGTAATATTTGCTCTTAGGCTTAATTTTGTCCTATTGTAATAATCCTTATATATATTTTTTTTATTATTAGAGGTATAGTTGTCAACAAAAAAAAATTCTGTCTTAATTTTTCCTGAAATAAATTTGTTATCACCCTCTGTAGCAAAGGAGTTTTTACTTACTATTAACAAGATTACTATTATGAGATATTTTATTATTGTCATAAGCTAATTGTAAGTAATGTTTAAATAAACAATCGAGACCTTGATTGATGCAAAAATCATACCAAAATCTTTTTTCTTTTAGATTTTATTTTTAATTGTAGTCGTAACTTACTACTTCAAGATTAAAAATGAAATTAATAAAAGGGAAAAATGCATATAAAATATGGGTTACTTTATACAGCTCCTAATATTTAAATTTAATATTCATCCTTTTCCAAATACCATACTTATCTTTTGGCAGATTTCGAAGAGGACTGCAACCTTTCAGAGTCTTAACGATTGAAATGGTTATTTTATGCAAAATTTTCTTATCAACCTTACTTAGTTCGATCTGATTAGTAAAGATCATATTATTGTAATCAATTATCCCATTCAACATCACATGGACATTAACACTGACATTGATATTAAGTTTTTCAAAATTCTTTTTAGATTCTTGATAACACCTAGTAACTTGAAGTTTAAGGTTCGCTCTTTCTCTTCCAGAAATGCCGAAATCATCAACCCCAGTATATTCTGCGATGTCTCGAATAATTTTTTTAGGTATTTTTTTTTCCTTACCGCCCTTTTTAACCTCTTTTTTTAATTTTTTTGTCACTTTTGGAGGTCTTTTTTTAACAGTTTTCTTCTTTTTAGGAGTTTTGTTAATTATTGTTTTTTCTGGTATTTCTTTTTTGATTTTTGGAGCTTGTTTAGTTTTTTTTGGTTTTAATTTAGGCTTTATTTTGGGTTCTGTCTTTACCCTTGATTTATTTTGAATCTTTTTTTTTGTTTGGGCTTTTTTAATTTTTTGCTCAATAATATTAACCTTTATTTCTTTTACTTCTTTTGGTTTTTGATGATTAGATCCTGCCATATTAAAGATTATGATAAGGATAACTAAAATATGAAATAACGATGAAAAAACAACACTTCTGATCATACCTTATTCCATTTTCCACCTATAATACTGGATAAGTAATGGCATGATCTAGCTTCTTCTTTTAGATCTTTAATTACCAAAAAACCTTTCACCCTATCAACATAGGTCAGTCGTTTTTTGACAATTTTAACCTTACAATATTTTACTATGTAATGCATTATAAATGGGAATTAGTATTATTCTTTTTACAAAGATTTTCTATTATGCATTCATTACATTTTGCCTTTCTGGCAGTGCATATGTATCGTCCATGTAAAATAAGCCAATGATGAGCGTGTAATTGCCATTTTGGCGGTACTTTTTTAAGAATTTTTTTAGCAGTTTTGTCAATTGTATTCTCACTCACTAAGCCGATTCTATTACTAACTCTAAAAACATGAGTATCAACTGCAATAGTTTTTTTGCCAAAAGCGCAGTTCAGAACTACATTTGCGGTTTTTTCTCCAACCCCAGGTAATTTGATTAAATCTTCAAAATTATCTGGTATGATGGCATTATATTTTTCATCTAAAATTTTTGATAAATTCATAATATTTTTTGCTTTCGAGTTGAAAAGCCCAATTGTTTTAATATAAGTTTTTAGATTCTCTTCACCTAAGTTTAAAATATCTTTCGGGTTTTTAACGATTTTAAATAAGGGTGTAGTGGCCTTGTTAACGCCGATATCAGTTGCCTGTGCAGAAAGTACAACAGCAACCAAAAGTGTAAAATTATTACAAAAATTTAACTCTGTTTTTGGTTCTGGATTTTGCTTAGAGAAAAGATCAAAAATTTGATTAACTTCTTTTGTTTTTAATAAAGTCATTTATAATATTTATATCATTTAAAAGAATTGTTAAAATCAACGCTTATTGGGATCGCCTGTGTAGTGGATATCGTTCCGCATGAATTCTTTTAAATTAAGAAGTGCAAAGTTAAAAAAGAGGATGGCATCAAAGAAGAGTTTTTAGATTCCTTACAATCCTTCATTATATAAATAACCTCCTTTTAAGGAGTTCCTTACAGTGATAAATTAAATATGCCAAATTTCCTAAAAATTATCTCTATTACCCTGTTATTTTGCAATATAAATAACGCCTTATCTAGTGAAATTTTTTTATTAAACCCAAATTCTATTAAAGAAGAGCTAAAAAAAAACCCAGCCAGAATTAAAGAAATAGAAAATTATTTTATAAATAGTAAAATTAGCAATAACGATATTCTTGAAAATTTTGACCCCAAATTAACTGGATCTTATTCTTATGAAAAAACTAAACAATCATTCCAAAATTTTTTCCCTTCTATCTCCCCCTATACTAACTTTACAACAGCTATAGAAAAAAGTTTTCAATCGGGTATTGATACCAAAATTGGCAACATTTCTTATCGTCGTAAATATGTCAGTAATAGGCCGGAGACTAGAAATGCTTTATTCTTTAAAACCTCGATTGATCTTTATAAGAATTTTTTTGGCAAAACTTCTAAATCAAAAGTAAAAAATGCAGCTTTTCAAATAGAAATTTCAGATCTACAAAGGCAAATTGATAGTAAAATTTTTCAATTTTTAGTTCTAAAAACTTATTACGACCTGGTTCTTAATCAGGAATCCATCAATATCTCAGAAAGATTGTTAAAATTATCAAAAAAACAATTTAAAGATTTGCAAAAAAAATTTAAAAGCAAAATTGCCGATATTGATGATGTTGAAAGACAGAAAATTGAAGTCACCACTCGTCATAGTAAAATTTTATCACTAAAAAAAGAAAGAGAGTTTTATTTAAAGCAATTAAGGCGACAACTACCTAACCTATCTCAAAAAAAAATAAAATTATCAAAATATAATTATGACCAGATTGAGCGTAAATTCCTAGACCTAACCTTTTCTATCAGTTCTAAAATCTCAACTCCAAAGGAATATAGCCTATATGATGAAATTTTAGTCAAAGAGAAGCAATCATATCAAATGCAGAAAAAAATTAATTCTACCTATAGCGATATTGACGTTAAGCTAAATGCTGAAATTCAAAAATTTGATGGCAATAATAGTCTCTCCGATTCTTACGACAACATCTCTTCCAATAAGGATAGTCAATATTACTCTGTTGGAGCCGAAATTGTAATACCTCTTGGTAGAGTTAAAAAAAATAATGAAAGATTAAAAATTAAATCTAGCCACTTATCTTACTTAACAAAGAAAGAGAAATTATTATCAGAACTCGATTCTTACCATCTAGATTTTGTTAACAACTCTTACCTACTTCGGGAATCTTTAAAAAATCAAACTATTAATGTCAAAAGTTCAGAAATTATCCTGAATGAATCTCGCAAGAAATACAAACAAGCCAGGATTTCACTTCAGAGATTAATTGATGATCAAAATATGCTCTTAGAAACATCTCTTACTAAAATAGCGATCTCTCGACAATTTTTAGATTTAATTTTTAATTATTTAACGATTTTCACTCTTCTAGATGTATAAAATTACTGAATTCTTTATTAATAATAGCAAATTTACCGCCGTAATTACGGCTACAATTATATTGATTGGCGTCTATTCAATGCTAAATATAAGATCCGAGACTCGTCCGCCAGTTGATTTTGCAACGGCAGTTATTTTAACCAACTATCCTGGCGCCTCAGCCGCTGACATTGAGGTAAAAATTACTAAACCAATTGAGGATGAAATTTTAACAGTAAGTGACGTAAAAGATATTAAATCCGTGAGCCAACCGGGGAAAAGCACCATCACAATTCGCCTTGATATTGATAAAAGAGGATTGAATGTTGACAAAACTATGTCAGATTTACAAAAAGCAATAGATCGTACCCCAAATTTACCCCTAGATTTAGAAGAAAATCCAATTTTTACCGAGATTAAGTCTGAAGAAATTCTAGTGCTTCAACTGGCAATTACTGGTTCAAACGAAGACAGGAAGAGAGATATTGTTACCAAAATTATCAAAGACAATTTAGAGAAAGATAAGGATATTAAAAAGGTTTTGCTTCGCGGTTATAAGAAAAGGAGGTTTAAGATTGATTTAGACCCCTTAAAAATGTCACAAAATAATATTAGTATTTTAGAGGTGGTCAATAAAATTAAATCTCGCAATGTATCAATTCCAAGTGGCAATATTGAATCCAACTCAATTCAAGCCTTAACTCGAATTGAGGCTAAGATCCAAAATGTCACTGATTTAGAAAATATCATCATTCGATCTAATTTTAATGGACAAACTATCAAATTAAAAGATTTGTCTCAGATTTTAGATAGTACGGAGGAAATTGATGTTATCACCAGTTTTAATGGAGAAGATGCCACGCTTCTTGATGTATATAAAAAATCTGGCACCGACATTCTTAAGCTCATAGAGAAAATTCAGGAAAAAATCATTACTTACAAAAATCAGTACCCAGACATTAATTTGGAAACTGCCTATAATGAGTCGATCGAGGTTAAGGGTCGATTAAAAATCCTAACTTCTAATGCCCTTATTGGTTTAATCATCGTCCTTTGTTCTCTTTTTGTATTTTTGCCTTTTAGGGTTGCGATTTACTCCTCAATCTCTTTGCCAATTGTTATTTCGGCGATAATTGGTTTTATGGTATTTTTTAACCTCACCCTAAATACCATTACAATCTTATCTCTGGTTATTGTCCTTGGTATGCTTGTTGATGATAGTGTTATTATTAGTGAAAATTTTTCTAAATATTACCGTCGCGGCTACAATTCTCGTAAAGCTGCAATTTTACCTATTAAAAACCTTGCCTTTCCAATTTCAATAACAATTTTTACTACTATTGCCGCCTTCCTACCAATGTTAATTACTAAAGGCGTCATGGGTCAATTTATTAAATGGATTCCGATTATCGTATCTTTAGCTTTATTCCTGTCTTTAATTGAATCATTTTGGTTGTTACCGGCTCGCCTTGCTTCAATTAAAAATAAATTAAACCACAAAATTAAAGAAATAGACTGGTTTACAAGGTTTGAGATTCTCTTTGAAAAAATGATTTTTATTTTAGTTAAAAAAAGATATTTAATGTTACTTTCTTTCATTGGTGTTATCTTTATTTCCTTCTTCTTCCTTGGTAAAAATAAATTTATCCTCTTTCCAAATGAGCAAGTTAAAAATTATATCGTTCGCGTTAAATTAGATAAAAATATCAAGATTGAAACCACTAATGAATTATTGAAAAATGCAGCCAATAAAATTTTTAAAAAATTAGAAGATAATATCGATACAATTACGGGCTTTTCTGGAGTTTCAGACTTCAAGGAGCATTTACCAAAATATTCTCGCGGTGAAAATGTGGCCTACATGTCAATTAATGTTAATGATTATACTGAATATAATATTTCTGCATCAAAAATTATCTCTAAATTAAAAGAGATTGATTTTACCGAATTTACAGAGATTTCTTTTGAAGGAGCGGTTAACGGACCTCCAATTGGCAATGATATTGAGGCCGTAATTCAATCTAACAATTCAAAAGATATTGATCAGATGATTTCTTTGATTATTAATGACATCAAGGATATTGATGGGATCTCAAACCTTTCTAATGACGATGTTATTGGTGAGGATGAGATTTTTATTAATTTTGATTACGAAAAGATTAATCGTTTTAATCTTGATATTTTAGATATTTCCAAGGCCGTCAGAACTGCAATTGCTGGACAAATTGTTTCCGACGTAACTCTAAATAATGAAGATGTGGATCTTTTTGTTAGATTTAAAGATCAAAAAAGGAGTTCGTTAGAAGATCTAAAAAATATTATTATTTTTGATCAAAATCAAAACCTTATTTTGCTTAAAGATTTGGCCAGTTTTGAAAAAAAATTAGGTAGCGCTTTCGTTAAAAGATTTGATAATCAAAGATCAAAAACTTTAATTGGTAATGTCGATGAAAATATTACCACTCCAACCGCAGCTAACCAATTAGCTAGAAACGCTTTTAAAAAATATCAAAATCAATTTCCTGGGATTTCAGTTAAATTTGCCGGAGTTGAAGAGAGTACCAACGAGTCTTTACAAAGCCTTCTTTCAGCTTTCCAATTGTCAGTTATTTTAATTTTTGCTATGCTAGTCTTGTTATTTAAAAGCTATCTTAAACCATTAATTATTTTAACAACGGTTCCGCTTGGATTTTTTGGCTTTGCTATAGCATTCTACCTACATGGAAAACCTCTTTCATTTATGGCGATGATCGGAATTATTGGCCTTGGAGGTATAATAGTTAATTCAGGAATTATTTTAATCAGCTATATTGATCAACTGAGAAGGGAATTAGGGAATCAAAAGAGTTTACAGGAAATTCTTTCCTACGCCTCCGCAATGAGACTTCGTTCTGTTACCATAACATCCTTCACAACAATCGCTGGCCTCTTCCCAACTGCCTATGGTCTTGGCGGTTATGACCCAATATTATCTCCAATGACGCTTGCAATGCTTTGGGGCTTAAGCGCTGGCACAATATTGACCATTATCTGGGTACCATGTGCTTATGCAATATTGGAAGATATAAAAAAATTACTAAAAAATTAAATCATTTTTAAAAAATTTACATTATGAAGAGTCAAGATTATTTAGAAATAGCAGGTAGAAAATTTAACTCCAGATTACTAGTTGGAACAGGTAAATATAAGGATTTAGCAGAAACAAAATTAGCAATTGAAGCTAGTGGCGCAGAAATTGTAACTGTGGCAGTTAGAAGAGTGAATATTGAAAAAAAAGAGGAGCCAATGCTTCAGGATTTTATTAATCCAGAAAAATTTACTTACCTACCAAATACCGCTGGCTGTTTTACCGCTAAAGATGCTATTAGAACCTTAAAATTAGCTAAAGTAATAGGTAATTGGAATCTGGTAAAATTAGAAGTCTTATCTAATGACGACATTTTGTATCCAAAAATTACCGAAACTATTCAAGCTGCAGAATTACTGGTAAGTGAAGGTTTTGAAGTTATGGTTTACACTAATGATGATCCAATTGTAGCTAAGGAATTAGAAGATATTGGTTGCGTGGCTGTGATGCCACTTGGTGCTCCAATCGGATCTGGACTTGGTATTCAAAATCGCCTAAATATTGAAATTATCCTTTCCAATGCTAAGGTACCAATTTTAGTTGATGCTGGCGTTGGAACCGCATCAGATGCTAGTCTAGCTATGGAAATGGGATGCGACGGTGTTTTAATGAATAGTGCCATTGCTCATGCAAAAAATCCAATCTTAATGGCCAAAGCTATGAGATTAGCAGTTGAATCTGGCCGTCAGGCCTTTCTTGCCGGAAGAATGCCAAGAAAAAAATATGGCGAAAGATCTAGTCCGATAAAAAATAAAATTTCTACAATTTCTACATAAATCTTAAAAACTATTGTAACGAGGCTTATAGAGTAATAACAATTCCTACTTTTGAAATATACAAGTTAAAATAGATTTTTTCTTTATTTTTTATCCCTAAATCATCAAAAAGCCTTACACCCTATTAACATAAGGAGGGCATTTTTTAATAATTGATGAATAAAAATATTTTGAAAAAAAACTGCCTTAAAAATGGAGATTAGTATAATAAAAATTCTTATAAACTTTAGCGGTCCTGTAGTTGCAAAATAAAAAAAAACAATTATCATCAACCTCTCTGTAAAAAATGTTATGTCCAAGCTTATCTTTGCGACGATATGATGTTATATAATACATATTACAAAGTTTAAGGTGTCATCAATATTAAATTGAAGGATGATTAAAAATGTCGAATATTAATTGGCGTTACTTTGTAATAATGTAATAAACCTTAATTTATAAAATTATGACTGAAACTACAATAAAATTACCTAAAATAAAAATTAAACAATTATTAGAAGCAAAAGTTCATGTTGGTCATCAAAGCAGAAAGCTAAACACCAAAATGGCAAAATATGTTTTTTGCACTCACAACAAAACTAGTGTTATTGATCTAAATCAAACATCTCAATTATTATTTCAAGCTCTACAAGTTGTTAAAAATGTTGCCAAAAATAATGGCAGAATTCTATTCGTATCAACAAAGAAACAAGCGTCGGAATTAACTTCTGAATACGCAAAAAAATGTGGTCAATATTATGTTAATCAAAAATGGCTTGGTGGCATGATGACTAACTGGAAGACAATATCGCACTCTATTAAAACCCTTGAAAAAATTGAAAAAGATTTAGCTAATGAAGAGTTGGATTTAAATAAGAAAGAAAGGTTGGTTCTGGAAAGAGATAGATTGAAGTTAGAATCTGCACTTGGCGGTATTAGAAATATGGGTGGTCATCCAGATTTAATCGTAATTATTGATATCAGAAGAGAATTTAACGCCCTTAGTGAAGCAAAAAAACTAGGTATCCCAATTGTTGCCGTAGTTGACACTAATTGCAATCCTGATGCTGTTGACTTCATTATACCTGGAAATGATGATTCTCGTCAATCAATTGAACTACTTTATCACTTAATTTCTTCTGCAATTTTATGCGGAATAGAAGAAAGCGCTTCTGAAAGTGGTGTAAAAGATTTTCTAAAAACAGAAAGCAAAGCTAAGGCGAATCTTAAAGCAAAGAACAAAGAAAACCCTAAAAAAGAGGAGGAGAAAACTAAGGAAGTAAAAAAAGTAACCAAAGCTAAAGCTAAGGCAGTACCTAAAGCGACTGAAGAAGTCAAAACCAATGACAACAAATCAGAAGAAAAGCTTGAAGAAATCAAAAAAGCAACCAAACCAGAGGTTAAAGCAAAGGATAAAGCAAAAACAAAATAATTTAATTTAAAATAACAAAAGATGGCAAACTTAAAATTAGTAAAAGAGTTAAGATCTCAAACTGGTTGCGGCATAGCAGACTGTAACAAAGCTCTAGCTGAGTGTGGAGATAATCTGCAGAAAGCAATTGATCACCTCAGAAAGAAAGGATTGTCTTCTGCGGCAAAAAAAAGCTCCAGAACCACTTGCGAAGGTTTAATATCAACTATTGTCAACAATAATAAGGGATCAATAATTGAAGTTAACGCTGAAACTGATTTTGTTTCTAAAAATGAAAAATTTCAAAATTTAGTAGAAAATATTACAAATATTGCTAATGATTGTTCCGATCTATCAGCATTGAAAGCTGCAAATTACCCAAACTCTTCAACTCCTATCGAGGATGAAATTAAAAATCAAATTGCTGTAATCGGTGAAAATATTAACCTCAGAAGAATTGACTCCCTCTCTATTGCCCAAGGTGTAATTACTCAATATATACATAACAAGGTTAAGGGAAACATGGGGAGATTAGGTGTTTTAATTGCTTTAGAATCCACAAGCTCTAACAAGGAAAAATTAGAAGAATTAGGTAAGCAAATTGCCATGCATATTGCAGCAACTAAGCCAGAAGCATTAAATATTGAATCAATTAGTAAGGAAAAGCTAACTAGAGAAACTGAAATCCTAAAAGAACAAGCTAGAGAATCTGGTAAACCAGAAAATATCATTGAAAAAATGATTCAAGGTAGAATTAGAAAATATTATGAAGAAATTGTTCTATTAGAGCAAAATTTTGTTATGGATGATAAAATTAAAATTAAAGATTTATTAAAAAATTATTCTAAAGAGTTAGGTTCTGAGGTCGAAATCAAAGATTTTAAATTATTCATACTTGGTCACGGTATTGAAAAGAAAGATGAGGATTTTGCTTCAGAAGTAAATAAAATGATCAATAATTAATGACAGAGGGACTTAAATATAAAAGAATCTTATTTAAAGTATCTGGTGAGGCTATGATGGGGGATAAGCCATTTGGTCATGACAAGGAGGCTATGAAAAGAATATGCAATCAAATTGTTGGAGCCTATAATTTAGGATATGAAATTTGTATTGTCGTTGGTGGTGGTAATATCTTTAGGGGTGTGTCTGCTGTAGCTGAAGGTATGGAAAGAGCTAGTGCCGATTATATGGGAATGTTAGCGACATCTATCAACGCCATGGCTTTACAAAATATTCTTGAGCAGAACGACGTTCCAACTAGAATGCAGTCTGCCATACCAATGAATACGATATGCGAAACCTACGCCAAAAGAAAAGCTGTTAGACATTTAGAAAAAAAGAGAGTTGTCATATTCGCCTCCGGAACTGGTAATCCATTTTTTACAACCGACACTGCTGCAATCCTTAGAGCTGTCGAGACAAATTGTGACGTAGTATTAAAAGGTACTCAGGTTGACGGGGTATATTCAGATGATCCAAAGAAAGATAAAAATGCCACCAGGTTTAACCAATTAACCTACCAAGAAGTTATCAATAAGGATTTAAAAGTTATGGATCAGACAGCAATAACTTTGGCAAAAGATAATAATTTACCAATAATTGTCTTTTCAATTGATGAAGATAATGCTTTAACAAAAGTACTCAATGGAGATTTAAATTTTACCATAATCAAAAAATAAATTATGCAAGAATCACTAGATCAAGCAGAGATTAAAATGGAAGAGACTTTGGACTTTTTACATAAAGAGCTTTCCACCATTATAACAGGTAGGGCCAACCCTTCACTACTGGACAATGTTAAAGTTGAGTCTTATGGTAGCTTTATGCCAATTAACCAATTATCAAACATCTCAGCACCAGACGCTTCAACTATTAATATTCAGGTTTGGGATAAGGAGATGACAAAACCTATCGAAAAAGCCATTATGAATTCCGGCTTAGGACTAAACCCAATGTCAGATGGTCAATCAATTAGAATCTCTATACCAAAATTAAGCGAAGAAAGAAGGTTAGATTTAGTAAAATTAGCAAAAAAATATAGCGAATCTAAAAAGGTACAAATTAGAAATATTAGGAGGGATGCTATAGATAAATTTAAAAAGGAAAACAAAGAAGCTGGATCAAAAGATGATATCCACTCCTTTACAGATCGGTTGCAAAAAATTACCGATGATTTTATTGTAAAAATTGACAGTACCGTAGCGGACAAAGAAAAAGATCTAACGACAATATAATATCATGTCGCCTGACAAAATAACTCCCACGCACATTGCTATCATCATGGATGGTAATAACCGTTGGGCTAAACAAAGAATGTTACCGGTAAAATTAGGTCACAAATCAGGCTCAAATAGCATTAAAGAATTAATCAAATCAGCGTTAGAACTTAAAATTAAGTATATAACCATTTATGCATTTTCTACTGAAAACTGGTCGCGACCTAAAAAAGAAGTAGAGGATTTGATACTATTATTACAAAGTTACCTAGAAAACGACATAGAAGATATTATTAAATATGGTGTAAAAATTCTCAGCTCAGGTAAATTATCAGCATTAGACCCGAAGATAGAAAATAAAATAAAAGCAATCAAAGAAAGAACTAAAGATAATAAAAATATCACTCTCAATGTAGCCTTTAATTATGGTTCACGAACAGAGATTACGGATGCAGTAAAACAAATTACTCAAAATATTATCGATCAAAAAATAAATATCTCCGATATTAATGAAGAATTAATCAGTAAAAACTTATATAATCCAGAGATACCTGATCCAGATTTAATTATTAGAACTGGGGGGTGTAATAGATTAAGTAATTTTTTATTGTGGCAATCTTCGTATTCTGAACTATATTTTACAAACACATTATGGCCAGACTTCAAAAAAAAGAATCTGGAAAAAGCCATAGATGAGTTTAATAAAAGAAAAAGAAACTATGGAGCAAGGTAAAAATAGACTAAAGAAACCAAATTTTCTTAAAATAAAAAATTTTTTAAAAAAATTTTCTAATATCAAATCCATTAAAAGTCTATCAAATTTTGAACAAAGAATAGCTAGTTCTTTAGTTTTAATTCCAGTAATCTTATATGCTACCTTTCTATCGAAAACATTATTTTTATTATTAATCTTATCTATGACAATTTTAGCGGCATTTGAGTGGAATAATCTGACCAAAAGCGATGTAGAAAATAAAAATAAATGGCTTTTAGTTGGCTTTTTTTACTTATTATTACCATTTTATTCAATATTAGAATTAAGGTCTATTGACAATAATATAATTTTATGGTTATTTTTTGTAGTATGGTCAACAGATATTTTTGCTTACTTTATTGGTAAAAACATTGGAGGTCCTAAAATAATGCCATTAATTAGTCCCAACAAAACTTGGTCAGGATTAATTGGAGGAATGTTATCAGCCGCAATTATTGGAGCTTTATCAACCTTAATGTTTGAAGGTGGAATTTTATTCTTTACTATTACAAGCGCCTTTCTAGCTATTGTCGCACAGACTGGTGACTTTTTTGAATCAAAAATTAAAAGAATATTTGGCATCAAAGATAGTGGAAATATTATTCCTGGACATGGAGGGATATTAGACAGAATTGATGGTCTGATGTTTGTTGCACCCACTATTTTAATTATATATTACCTATTTAAAAATAATTTTTAAATTATATAATTTTTACATTATTTATCATTAAAACTACGCCCCTATGGCGGAATTGGTAGACGCGACAGATTCAAAATCTGTTATTCTTACGGATGTGTCCGTTCAAGTCGGACTAGGGGTACCACACATAACACAAAACACCCTCAAAAATAATTTCAAATAATGGATGTCACAATAATTTTTAAAGCAATAATATTAGGAATTATTGAAGGATTAACTGAGTTCTTACCAATATCATCGACAGCTCATCTAATAATTGTCTCAAAAATAATTAATTTTAATGAAATAGAAAATAATATCTTTGAAATTGCAATTCAATTAGGAGCTATATTGGCAATAATATTTTTATATCGCAGTAAAATTATTAATATTATTACAACTTTACCAAGCGATAAAAATTCTCAAAAATTTACCCTAAATATTATCTCCGCCTTTATACCAACCGCAATAATTGGATTTTTACTTTATCCAATCATTAAGGCTCACTTTTTTTCCCTAATAATAATTTCTATTTCATTAATTATTGGTGGAATTATTTTCCTAATAATTGAAAAATTAAATATCAAAAGCAGGTTCAGTAAAATTGAAGAAATTAATATTAAGAATTCAATATTACTTGGATTAATACAATCCTTAGCTGTGATACCGGGAGTATCAAGGTCAGGAGCCACGATAATGGGAGGATTAGCTCTTGGAATGAAAAGAGAATTGGCAACTGAAATATCCTTTTTTCTAGCGATTCCAACTATTTTTGTTGCTACGATCTATGATTTATATAAAAATTACAATATCTTAAACCTAGATCACCTATTTATCATCTCTATTGGCTTTATATCAGCTTTTTTTTCAAGCATTATAATTATTAAGTGGTTTATAAATTTTGTCAGTAAAAATAATTTTACTATCTTTGCTTATTACAGAATAATAGCAGGATTAATTTTGGGATCTTATATTATTTTTACTAATTATTAATATCCTAGAGCGCGGTTATTAAAGACTGGTTTTTTGACTTGTTGTCCATAATTACAATGTAACCGCTGTAAGCTGAGTTCAGATTGTAACATTATCTACATCTCATAATGAGATATCTTGATTAAATAATCTTTTATCAGAGATAAGTTTTTTACATGTTGCTAACATTGTTTGTCAAGTTTTGCAAGGAGGTAAGAAGATTAATATATACCAACGAAAAGGATGTGCCCATTATTAGTGAAAAAATAGAATTATCTTACCTTCCCCCATATTGTCCAGAATATTGTCCAGAATATAACCCAGATGAACTATTGAGCAATACACCTAAAATTATCAGGTCATTTTTCCATGTAGAGACAACTAAGTAGGCAGCATAAGAGTTTAATGTCTTAACTATTAAGCATCATATTGGGGGATTATAATATCTAAGATCCCAAAATATATCAGAAAAACTATGATCTTTGATAATGGAGGTGAATTTGCAAATCATATGTAAAACTTCACAGCTAACAGCCACTGTTAAAGAATCTTAGGCTTAGCTCCTTCTAAGTAACTACCTATGTTAAACATATTTTCTTCATCAAAATGATCAGTAATTATCTGCAAACCAAGAGGTAAATTATCCCTATCGAAGCCAAATGGTATAGATATCGCTGGCATACCAGCAAGAGAAGCTGGGATAGTAAATATATCATTGAGATACATTTTTGTTGGATCTTGACTGTTTTCTTTGATAGATTTTATTGTAAAGGCGGAAGTTGGAGCGGTTGGAGTTAAAATTGCATCAACTCCTTTAAAAGCATTTTTAAAATCCTGTAAAATCAAATTTCTAACCTTACAAGATTTTTTATAATAAGCATCATAATAGCCAGCTGACAAAACATAAGTTCCTGTTAAAATTCTTTTTTTTACTTCATAGCCAAACCCTTCCGATCTAGTAGTTTCGTAAAATTCATCTAATGATGAGCACTCCTTAGGAGTTCTGTAGCCATATCTGACACCATCATAGCGAGAAAGGTTGGAAGAAGCCTCGGCTGACGCAATAATATAATAAGTTGCCAATGCGTATTTAGTATGAGGTAAGCTAATATCGACAATTTTAGCTCCACCCTCTTTCAAGGCCTTAATACCATCTTGCCATAATTTATGAACATCCTCATTAATATTATCAAGTAAATATTCTTTTGGGATGCCAATTTTTTTACCTTTTATATCACTATTAATTAGTTTATCAAAGTTGGGAACTGATTTTTTTATAGAGGTTGAGTCTTTTTCATCATAGCCACAAATTATTTTTAGAAGTAAGGCGCTATCTTTTACAGTTTTAGTTAAAAATCCAGCCTGATCAAGAGAACTAGCAAAAGCTATCATACCATAACGAGAGCATCTACCGTAAGTTGGCTTAACACCAACAATGTTATTAAAAGATGCTGGCTGACGAATTGATCCCCCAGTATCACTACCAGTTGCCGCAACGCATAAATTAGCAGCAACTGCGGCGGCGGAGCCACCAGATGAACCGCCAGCGACTAGATCTTCTCCATTTTTTTTGTAAGGGCTTATGACATTACCAAAATAGCTAGTAATATTTGCTGAACCCATAGCAAACTCATCCATACTAACCTTACCAAGCATTAAAGCCCCTTCATCCCATAATTTTTGAGTAATTGTTGACTCATATGCTGGAATAAAATTCTCAAGCATCTTAGATGCAGAAGTTGTTTTTACGCCATTGGTACAAAATAAATCCTTAATGGCAAGAGGAATACCTTCTAAAATTTTAGCCTCATTTTTAGATAATTTTTTATCAGATTCCTTAGCAGATTCAATTGCCAAATCAAAGGTTGTCGTGATGAAGCTATTTAAATGAACATTATCTTCAATTGCTTTAATGTAGGATTTTGTTAATTCAACAGCAGAAAAGCTTTTGCTTCTAAGACCATCTATGGTGTTAAATAGATCTAATTTTGTGATATCAGTCATTTCCAAAAATTATAGTTGGTTCTTTTGCTTTTTCTAAAAATTCAAATGACATTATGATGATTCTTTCTCCTTTTTTAACTAAGTGAGCAGCAGCTCCATGAACTGCAATTGTTTTTGAGAATTTTTTACCCCTTATCACATATGTTTCAAATCTTGCGCCAGAAGTTATACTAACAACTAATACTTTTTGATATTCCTCTAGGTTTGATTTTTCCATTAAATCCTCGTCAATTTCGATACTACCTTCATATTCAAGATTGGCATCTGTAACTGTGATATTATGAATTTTTGATGATAAATACTCTTTCATTCTTAATTAATTACTTATACCAATGCAGATTTCCTTTGCTTTCTCGATTATATTGTCTTTTTTTGGTAATGCGAGTCTTTCTAAATTTTCTGCATAAGGCAAGGGGCAGTCAATTGATGCTAAACGACCAATTGGAGCGTCAAGATAATCAAAAGCTTCCTCAACAAGCATTGCAGAAATTTCACTGCCTATAGATGCGAATGGAAAACCTTCCTCGGCAATTAAACAGCGATTAGTTTTTTTAACCGACTCAATGATAGTTTCTTTATCTAGTGGGCGAATAGTCCTAAGATCAATCACTTCAACAGAAATTCCTTGCTGTTGCAACTCTTCAGCTGCCTCAAGGGCGTAACCAACCATTAAAGAAAACGCTATTATCGTGATATCTGATCCAGATTTTTTAATAGCAGCCTTCCCAATCTCGACTATATGATCATCATCATAATCTTCTTCAAATTCCATACCATAAGTAATTTCATTTTCTAAAAAAATTACTGGATTTGGGTCACGAATTGCAGCTTTCAACAAGCCCTTGCAATCAGAGGGACTGTAAGGGGAAATAACTTTTAAACCAGGAATTGCAGCGTACCAAGCAGCATAACATTGCGAATGTTGCGCTCCTACCCTAGATGCCGCACCATTTGGACCACGAAAAACAATCGGACATTTAACTTGTCCACCTGACATGTAATGAGTTTTAGCGGCAGAATTAATGATTTGATCAATAGCCTGCATAGCAAAATTGAAAGTCATGAATTCTACGATTGGCCTCAATCCAGAAAAAGCCGCACCAACAGCTAGACCAGTAAAACCATGCTCAGTTATCGGAGTGTCAATCACTCTTTTTGATCCAAATTCGTCAAGCATTCCTTGAGTAACCTTATACGCCCCATTATATTCCGCAACTTCTTCACCCATGATAAAAATTTTATCATCCTTCCTCATCTCTTCACTCATCGCCTCACAAAGCGCCTTTCTAACTGTAAGTTTTTTAATTGTCATAATTTATTATCTCTATTGGTAAATATGGTCAAAAATGCCCTCTTCCTCCGGTTCTGGACTATTTTTAGCAAATTGAACTATTTCTGCAATTTTAGATTTAATTTCCTGATTAATAGATTTAATCTCATCCTCAGAAACAATTTTATTATCTAAAATATGAGCTTTAAATGAAATAATTGGATCTTGATTTTGCTTTTTATCATTAAGTTCATCCTTACTTCTATAAGTTGCAGGATCTGACATGGAATGACCACGATAACGATAAGTATCCATCTCAACTAAAATTGGACCCTTACCAGATCTAACATAATCAACAGCCTTCTTGCCTTCCTCTATGACGGTCAAAATATTCATGCCATCTATTTTTACACCTGGAATATTAAATCCCAACCCTCTTTTAGAAAGATCATCTATTGATGAAGATCTATTTTGAGAAGTTCCCATAGCATATTTGTTATTTTCAATGATAAATAAAATAGGTAAATTCCATAATTTTGCCATGTTAAAAGCCTCGTAAACCTGACCTTGATGAGATGCGCCATCTCCAAAATAACAAAAAGTTACGTTATTGGTTTCCTTATATTTGTCAGCAAAGGCAAGTCCGGCACCAATAGGAACCGACGCTCCCACTATTCCATGACCACCATAAAAATGTTTTTCAGTATCAAATAAATGCATAGACCCCCCTCGACCCTTAGAACAACCATCTATTCTTCCCATTAATTCTGCCATAATTCTTTTTGGATCAGACTTAAGGGATATCATATGACCATGATCACGGTAGGTTGTAATGACTTTATCGCCATCTTGCATATTGTAGTGCATACCAGTAGATATAGCTTCCTGACCTATATAAAGATGGCAAAAGCCAGCAATCAAGCCCATACCATAAAGTTGGCCAGCCTTTTCTTCAAAACGCCTAATAAGGAGCATTTCTCTATATATTTTAAGAGAATCTTCTTTATTTAATTTCACCATATAATTTGATTTGGAGTAATTTGTTAAAAAGGAAAATATATATTATTTCATTATTTTTTTCAAGGAGAAATATTATTACTTATCCCTAATACCAATTCCCACCTTTAAAGAAGTTTTTTTCAAAATATTTTTATTCATAAATTATTAAAAAATGCCCGCCCTATGTTAATAGGGTGTAAGGCTTTTTGATGATTTAAGGATAAAAAGATTTCGAAAAAATCTGTCTTAACTCCTATATTTTAAAGATGGGAATTGGTATAAGAGTCATTACAAGATGATGTAATTATAAACAAATCAAGAACTTATGTAATAATTTTCTTTATCTTGATAGTAATTATCTTAAACAATCCAGACAAAAATAAAAATTGCAATTGGTTAGAGCGTAAATTAAGTATATTTTGTAAAGATACCTTCTTTAACTTTGTCTTTACAATATCCTTAGATTATAAATTAGAATTATCTTAATATTGATTTATTCAATTAAAGATAACAAAGCCAACTCATAGCCTTTTGGCCCAAAACCAGCAATAATACCATCAGAAATATCAGAAATTAAGGATTTATGGCGAAAATCTTCCCTTTTATATATATTAGAAAGATGTAATTCAATTTTTTTACCATTAAAAATTTCTAAAGCATCACGAATAGCCACTGAAGTATGCGTATAAGCGGCAGCATTGATGATAATTGCGTCAAATTTATCAATAGCATTTTGAATTAAGTCAATAATATCGCCTTCTGAGTTTTTCTGCTCAAAACTTACCTCTAAATTATTGTCTTTAGCAATTTTTCGACATTTATTTTCAATATCTGTTAAAGAACAATCACCATAAATATCTTGATTGCGAAGTGATAAAAGATTTAAATTTGGACCATTAATAATTATAATTTTTTTCATTTTAATAAAATTTTTCCTAAGGAACTGTGACAAAACAACTTGAACAGTTCATAATAGTACAGTTAAGATCTTGTAATCCTGAAATAGGCCGCAATTGTAAAGAGAATCGAGACAATATAAATCAAGCAAATTGTTGATAATGTAATCCATGGCTCGGTGATTAAGCCGACAATAATTAGCCCTAAAATTAATAAAGTTAAATGCTTATACTCATTTCTAACAGGAATATGTTTAATTGAGATGGTTGGAATAGTGCTGGCAGCACAAATTGCCACAACACAAGAATAGGAAATTATTATTCTAGGATCATTAAAAAAGTAACCTTCGCCATACTGAAAAGTTAATATTAGAGGCATCATCATCATTGCAGCTGCAACAGGAGAAGGAATTCCTTGAAAAAAATACTTATCCAAAATTGGATGCTTATCCTCATCCTTATTGGCGATATTAAACCTAGCAAGTCTAATAGCCATAGAAATAGTATAAATTAAAACCATTGCCAAATCAAAACCTTTAATATCGACAAATTTATTGATCCAATTATAAATGATAAAGGCAGGAACAACGCCAAAATTTACAAAATCAGCCAAAGAATCTAATTCAGCGCCAAATTCACTAGTAGAATCTAGAAACCTTGCCAAACGGCCATCAATAGCATCTAAAACAGTAGCAAAAAGCAATAAAGAAGTTGCTAAATACCAATTTTGTTCAAAAGAATATTTAATAGCCATCAAACCAATACAAAGTGCAAAAAGCGTAACTGCACTTGGGATGAACTTAATCAAATTAATTGAATTTTCAGAAGATTTACTCATTGTTATTTTTATAATTATCTTAAAAAGATAGCTACTCTCACAGAGTTATCTTTCTAACGAATATTAGTACCAATAATGTTAAATTCTAGCAAAAAAACATAAATAATTTTTACAATTTGACATAGTCTTAAAATTATGATATTATAAGTTATCTTTAATTAATTAACTAAAATAAAAAATTATGACAACAGTAGTTGAACAAAGACTAAAATTACTACAAGAAAAAGAAGTATCACTACCTAGCAGAATATTTCAATTTGCGGTAAAAGACAGTTTGAATCCAAAAGAAATATCACAAATATTAGACATTTTAGATGTTAGTGAAGCAGCGGTAACACTAGATATATATGACAATAAAAATAGAACAAGAGACGCAGTTCATCAAATTCAAACAACACGTCCCCATGGTCAATTACATGATGGATCAAAAATAACTTTGAACTATATAGTAACTTCCTTTCTTAGTGATAACAAGTCTGTTTATGAACAAGACTCTGAATTGGTTAAAGAAAAAATAAAAACAGACTGTGAATCTTTTAAAAAAGATATTCAAAATATCATAAATTCAATATATGATCAAAATCATAATCGTCACCAAGTTATAATTACTGAACATGGTAATTTAAAAAATGCAAAAGATAATTTTGTCAAATTTTTTACCGAAGAGTTTTTTACTACCAACAAAGATAAATTAAAAGAAATAGACTCCATCAAAGATGATATAGTTAGTCAAATAGAAAATGTAGAAGGCACACCATCTATTGAAGATTTTATTGTTACAATAGAATCGTGTTTGAATGAAAGACCTGGTAGATCACCAGAAGCGACAGTAGTTGAACAAAGACTAAAATTACTACAAGAAAAAGAAGTATCACTACCTAGCAGAATATTTCAATTTGCGGTAAAAGACAGTTTGAATCCAAAAGAAATATCACAAATATTAGACATTTTAGATGTTAGTGAAGCAGCGGTAACACTAGATATATATGACAATAAAAATAGAACAAGAGACGCAGTTCATCAAATTCAAACAACACGTCCCCATGGTCAATTACATGATGGATCAAAAATAACTTTGAACTATATAGTAACTTCCTTTCTTAGTGATAACAAGTCTGTTTATGAACAAGACTCTGAATTGGTTAAAGAAAAAATAAAAACAGACTGTGAATCTTTTAAAAAAGATATTCAAAATATCATAAATTCAATATATGATCAAAATCATAATCGTCACCAAGTTATAATTACTGAACATGGTAATTTAAAAAATGCAAAAGATAATCTTGTCGAATTTTTTACCGAAGAGTTTTTTACTACCAACGCAAATAAAATTAGAAAAAATATATTTCTTCCGACATGCCATACTTGAAGAAGTAGAAAAAAAAGGAGTAGAAGGCATACCACAAATTAAAGATTTTATTGATGAAATAAGAAAGAATTTGGATAAACCTACCACAGATCTTAGCAAAGCACAAATATGGTTAGGGAAAAATAGCTCTGAAGGTAGGTAAAAAACTTAAATGATATTAATAACTAGATTTATACAATTTTTATTTTATATTCAAAAATAAAAATGTAAATTTTAGTAAATGATATCTTGTAAAAAAAATAAACTAGTTAATGCTATCAGATTTTTATCAATAGATGCTATCGAAAAGGCTAAATCTGGCCACCCGGGTATGCCAATGGGTTTTGCCGATGTGGCATTTATTTTATTTTCAGAATTTCTTAAATTTAATCCTAATGATCCAAAATGGCCAGATCGTGATCGCTTCATTTTATCTGCTGGCCACGGCTCTATGTTATTGTATTCTTTATATTATTTACTTGGTTATAAGGATATTTCTCTTGATGATATTAAAAATTTCCGTCAATTACACTCAAAAACTGCTGGTCACCCAGAATTTGGTGAGCTAGAAGCAATTGAAACCACAACTGGCCCCTTAGGTCAAGGTATTGGCAATGCCGTAGGTATGGCGCTTGCTGGTAAAATTAATAGCGCCAAATTTGGTAAGGATATTATTGATAATAAAATTTATTGTATGGTTGGTGATGGCTGCTTAATGGAAGGTATTAGCCAGGAATCAATTTCAATTGCTGCTAATTTAAAATTAAATAATCTTATTACCCTTTGGGACAATAATAACATTTCAATTGATGGCACTTTAGATATTACTAGCTCGGAAAATATACCAATGCGTTTTGAAGCTGCTGGTTGGAATGTAATTTCTGTTGATGGGCATGATCATACCCAAATTAGAGATGCTTTACAACAAGCACAACATTCTGATAAACCAATTTTAATTGATTGTAAAACTACTATTGCTTATGGATCTCCCAATAAATCTGGCTCTGAAAAATCTCATGGCTCACCTCTTGGAGCTGATGAAATTAAGTTAACCAAAAAGGAATTAGGTTGGAATTATGGTGAATTTGAAATTGCTGATGAAATTTTAGAAAAATGGCGTGAAATTGGTAGCAGAAATATTAATTTATGCCAAAAATGGCAAGAAAATCTTGAAAATTCTGGAAAAAAAGAGGAATTTAACCGCATTTATCACAAAATTCTACCAAATTTGTCTGACAAAATTGCAGATTTTAAAACAGGCATTTTAAAAGAACAAAAATCTCAAGCGACAAGAAAATCCTCCGCCAAAGTTTTAGAATTTTTTACTAAAGAAATTGATATTTTAATTTCAGGTTCTGCTGATTTAACTGGCTCTGTTGGCACCAAAACCCCAAGCACTCACTCGCTGTCACCTATAAATTACACTAATCGCTATATTCATTACGGCATTAGAGAGCATGCTATGGCAGCAATGATGAATGGTATGTCCCTTTATGGAGGTTTAATTCCTTTATCTGGAACTTTCCTAATTTTTTCTGATTATATGAAGCCAGCAATCAGACTTGCTGCTATGATGAAAAGACAAATTTTCTACATCTTTACACATGATTCAATTGGATTAGGTGAAGATGGCCCAACTCATCAAGCTGTCGAGCATTTAGCTAATCTAAGATCCATTCCAAATTTAAATGTATTTAGACCTTGTGATGATTTTGAAACTTTAGCCTGTTACCAAATGGCTTTAAAAGATATAAATACACCTTCGGCCTTTTCTTTAACTCGTCAAAATTTAGCATTTTCTACCGCAAAAGAAAATCCAGATATTTACAAGGGTGGGTACATTATTTACTCAAATAATGAAGATCCAGATATCTCAATTTTAGCAACCGGTTCTGAAGTTGAGATTGCAATTCAAGCCTCTAAAAAGCTTTTAGAAGAAAAAAACATTACTTCAAAAGTTATCTCCATCCCTTGTTTTGAAATTTTTGATTCTCAAAGTAAAGAATATCAACAAGAAACCCTTGGTAATAAAAATAATTTTAAAATTGCAATTGAAGCTGCAATAAAACAAGGTTGGGAAAAATACATAGGAGATAATGGTGTGTTTATTGGTATGGAAGGATTTGGCGCATCTGGAAAATATCAAGATTTGTACAAGCATTTTGGTATTACGGTAGAAAATGTTATAAAAAAAATAAATATCCAATAATATTTATCAAATTTAACTACATGATTTAGTAAAAAGACCTTAAAAGATTGGAGTTATTTTGAGTTTTTAGAGGGAAAATAGTAGCGTTGGTTCAGAAGCAAGAGATGATTAAGAAGGTTGTTCATTACTCTTGGGCTATCAGCAGGACCATTAAATTTTGAAGAATTACAAACATTTCTACATCGTAACTATGTTTTAAGATTTATTTATCCTCCTCTATTAACTCCCTTTTTCCAGAATGGCTTGCTGAAGTTATAACCCCCTCCTTTTCCATTCTTTCAATAAGATTTGCTGCTTTATTGTAGCCAATTCTCAATTGCCTTTGAACATAGCTAATTGAAGGTTTTTTATCTCTCTTAACAATTGCAACCGCCTGTTCATAAATATCCACACCTTCATCAACCTCAATAGAAAAGCCGGAAGAAGAGATTTTATCTGATTTTTTTAGATCCTCACTCTCAACAGAGTCAAACTCATTAAGAATTTTTTTAGAATCATATTCATTATCAATCTCAACTTTTTGTGATTTAATATATCTTACTACATCCTCAACCTCACTATCAGAGCAAAATGGACCATGAACACGAAGCATTTTACTTCCGCTAGAAAGGTATATCATGTCACCACGCCCCAAAAGCTGCTCACCACCTTGCGCACTAAGAATGGTTCTGCTATCAATTTTGGATGTAACTTGAAAACTGATTCGAGTTGGAAAATTAGCCTTGATTATACCCGTGATAACATCGACCGAAGGTCGCTGTGTTGCCATTATGATATGAATTCCTGCCGCCCTTGCCATTTGTGCTAATCTTTGAATTGAAGCTTCAATTTCCTTGCCAGCAACTAGCATTAAATCTGCCATCTCATCAACAATAACTACAATATAAGGTAACTTATTATTTTTAATTACTACCTCATCCATTATGGCCTCACCGGTTTCGGTATCAAAACCAGTTTGAATTGTTCTAGTTAGAGTCTGGTTGTGCTTTTTAGCATAAATAATTTTTTCATTGTAATTAGTGATATTCCTAACATTAAGGCTGGACATTAATTTGTATCTTTCCTCCATCTCTCTTACAGCCCACTTTAAAGCTACAATAGCCTTATGAGGATTAGTTACAACTGGTGCTAATAAATGAGGAATACCATCATAGATCGAAAGTTCCAACATTTTTGGATCAATCATAATAAATTTACATTCCTCCGGGGAGAATCGAAACAAAAGCGACAGAATCATAGCATTAACACCAACAGATTTACCAGAACCAGTGGTACCAGCTACTAATAAATGCGGCATTTTAGCTAAATCAACAATAATTGGCAAGCCACCAATATCCTTACCTAAAATTAAAGGCAAAGATGCCTGACTGTAACGATATTCATTAGATTCAACCATTTCTCTAAAAAATATAGTCTCTCTATCTTTATTAGGAAGTTCAAAGCCAATAGTAGTTTTACCAGGAATAATTGAAATTCTAGTAGAGATGGCACTCATTGATCTAGCAATATCCTCAGCCAAACCAATAATTCTAGATGATTTTGTCCCAGGAGCGGGCTCAAATTCATGCAAGGTGATAACAGGACCTAATTTTGCCGAAACAGTCTCGCCATAAACGCCAAAATCACCCAGAGTTTTAACCAACAACTTACCCTGCTCTTCTAATTGTTTTTTAGCAACTTTCTTAACATCCACCTCTTTTAACACATTTAATAGGTCAGTTTTTGGCAATATATAAGAAGACTCATCCCTCATTATATTTTGCACTGATAACTTAGTTTTGTTAGTTCTTTTTAAATTATTTACTTCTTTTTTGTTATGAATTGTAACAGGAATATCTTTTTGACCTAACTTGTAAACCAAATTGTTATCACTAACTTCTGTGACATCATTTGAGGAGTCCTTTATATTAAGTTTAGGCATGGTATTTTTTAGTGCCAAACCTAGTAAATAATTTAAAATATATTTAAATGTGAGTGTTGAGAATCTAGCAAAATACAGCACATCCCTTATTTTAACTTCAATAATTACCAATGTAATACTAATAGCTATTATTAAGCCTAAAAATGCAGTAATGATTTTAGGTAAAAATATTTTATTAATAACAAATAACCCGTTAACTCCGCCTAAACTAGAAAAAATCCACCAATCTGGCTCAGGAAAGATGGCGAAAAAACTAGATAATGATAGTATGAATAATGGTAATAATATTAATTTTACAATGATATTTTTCTTTACTCCTCTGCTAGAAATTTTTATGCCAATTTTTAATAATATAAAACATAGAAAAAATCCAGAAAATCCCATAATTTGAAATATCAGATCTGAAATATGAGAGCCGAAAATTCCTACCAAATTATTTACCTCACCAAAAGTTGAAGAACTATTAAAAGATGGATCTTCAGGATGAAAACTTAGTAAAGATAAAAATGTAAAAATTGAAAATATTATTAAAATAATTCCAATAAAAAATATTACAATTTTTCTTAATAAAATATGTAATTTATTTTGCCACATACGGATTGAAATGGTATTGTATTAACTTTAAAGGTAACCAAAAAATAAAACTTGATTCGTGCCTCGTATTATTTGTATCGTTAATATACAGGTAAAAGATTGATTATTAAGCTGTATCTTGTAAATTATAATTGGTATTTTGTATTAACCAACCGAAATGTAAATTATTTTGGGCCTGTTGAATTTTAACTAAATTTCCCAAATTTTCTTCAAAAAATTTTGCTCCACCAATATTGGGATTTTTTTCATATTCATAGTTTGTTAAGATTAAACAATGATCCATGTTTAAAAGAAAAATAGTCTGAGATGCTTTAAAAGCAATAGTGATCGTCAACAGTTTTGAGGACACTAAATTTAAACAGATTTTAAAGATTTCTTTAAAAACCTGTTTCTTTTTTCGAATTCAGCTGGTGCCAAATAATTATTAGCATAGTGAATTCGAATTCGATTGTAAAAAACCTCAATATATTCAAAGATTATATTTTTAGCTTCTTGTATATTTTCAAATTGATGATGATTGGTTAATTCTGTTTTTAAGGTGTGGGAAAAAGATTCAGCCACAGCATTATCCCAACAATTACCTTTCCTACTCATACTCTGAATAATTCCGTGATCTTTTAGAATAGTTCTGTGAGATTCTGAAGCATATTGACTACCTCTGTCAGAATGCCATATTAATCCTTTTTTAGGCTTTCTTTGGGAGCGTCGCAAACCCCACTTCCCCCTAAATTTCCCTCAAAAAAATCTAAATCCACAACATCACGATGAATTTCGTTAGAAATTCCCTGTATTTTTATGAATATTCTTAGTTTTCTTGAGTTTTCTTGTAATTTAGGCACAACTATCCCTTTTAAGCTGTGTTTGGGGGCGGGTAAAGATCGTTTAAAACTATTGATCTTTTAAAATTATGAGCAATGCTTTCCATAAAAGCAGTAAACTGATTCTTTTGAATTCCTTGATATCTGACTCTGTGATTAGTTTTGCTGAATATTCTCTCATAAGGAGATCTGAGCTTGCAGTACCATTTATCAAGACCCTTGTCTTTCATGTTGTTTTTTTCATAGCGGCTAGATGAAGGTTTCTTTTGGCTGCTGCGGCTTTGGCATTTTTATCGCAATAGCCTTTATCTGCGTAAACAGCTCCACTTGTCGGAGTTACGTGCTTCATGCCTTTTGAATCAATAATGCTGGCCTTAGTGATGGCCACTTTATTGATCATCCCTGATTGCATATCTACACTGGCATGCTTCTTGAATCCATACCAGAATTTATTACCTCCTTTACAGCCGAAGTTAGCTTGTTGATGTGGCTACACTTCTCCGGACAGATTTTTAACAATTATTAATAAAAATTATGTCCAATCAAAAACGCAATAATTACTCTTCAGAATTCAGATCTTCATCTATAAAATTAGCATTAGAATCGGA
>CAJQHK010000006.1 GCA_905478165.1 uncultured Rickettsiales bacterium
GACAAAAACTTAAAATTTAACCAAAAATACCAAAAAAATTAGGGAATTCCTAGTGAAATTCCCCAATTCTTGGTAAAATTATTATTTTTCTAAAAATTCTTAGAAAAATTGAAAATTCAACAGTCCCAAAGTTTGATCCCTAGAATTATTGCTGTAATGTTATATTATAACAATTTAACTTTCAATCCTAAAATAGAATATGACTTCATGCAGTGATCACAATAAATGTACCCAAGATGCTTTTAAAATGGCACAGGAGATATGCATCAAGCAAGATTTACGTTTTACTGATTTGCGTCAAAAAGTATTTTCAATAATTTTACAAAACCATCAGACCTCAAAAGCCTACGATATACTCAATATATTACAAAAAGAAGATTCATCAGCAAAACCAGCAACAGTATATAGAACTTTAGATTTCTTATTAGAACATGGACTAATTCATAAATTACATATATCAAATAGCTACGTAACTTGCTCTCATCCATTAAAGCACAAAAGATGCTCTTTTTTAATCTGTAATAAATGTAGTGAGGTAAGAGAATGTTGTGACAAAGATCTCACAAATCAGCTGGAAAAAATAGGATCAAAAAATAATTTCAAAATTGAGGATGCCACAGTTGAAATTCGAGGCATATGTAATATGTGCATTGTTTAGAATCTAAACTATTTGGCTAATAGTAAAAGTTGTTATACTAAACAGATACAAGACCGAAGAAATCTTTAAAAATAAATTATTTATTTTCTCACTTATGTTGCAAAAATTTTTTGCCTCGACTTCGCAGCAATCAAGTTTTTTTGCTTTAAATTTTAGAATAAAAGCCGATAACAAAACCATTCCAGACAGAAGTAAAATTTCAATTTCAAACTTTTCAAAATTTTCAAATAAAGGATTTTGCAAAATTCCACCGCTAACAAATCCAAGAGTTGTACTTAAGCCAATAATAGTTGTAAGCAAAGGAACTCCGCAGCAAAAAATATGCATTAAGCTACAGCCAATAACCAAAGAATAAGCAATAATCATAATTAATTAATTGTTATGTTATAATGTCATATTATTTTTATGTATTTAATGCGATAATGTCAATATCGAAAGTTTTAGGCTCGAGTTAATTATTGTTTACTAAACTCGTAAACTCAACTCTTGCAGACTGATTGTTTTTAAATAATCCGAGCATTCTAGAGGAATTGTAGTAGTTTTAGACTTACGGACTCCTTTGGTGGCCATATATTGATGAGCAGCCAACATTCACGCGGCCAGAGATTAAGGGGTTAATATCAATATTTTGCATAGATAGGTAAGTAAGCAATCAAATACTAATAAATCCAATAATATGGTAAAAAAATAGTGAGTGTCATTTTGACGAAGTAATAAAACTTAAAAAACACTCTCTGTTTTGACACATAATATCCATATAAATTACTTTATAATATTCATCTAGAGGTTTTTTTCCAATGCTTTTCTGGAGATGCTAAAGGGCCTGTCGCAAAACCCACTTTCCACTCTACTCTCTTTAGACACTCTTCTCTTTCTAAGGTCATTAAGGATTCCATTACTGCTATGGAGAATTGATCCATATTCATAGAGTCTTGAACATTAAATAAGTTTAATATTGAGTTATTCTTATATCTTTTTTCATAATTTATGTTTTTTAAAATTAAAAATTATTATTTAAAATAGTTAGATATTTATTTTAAAAATCTATTAAAAAACATAGTAGAGAGGACGTACCCAACCTTTAGAAGGGGTGGGTATTGGCTATAGGGAATTATTTCTAGATAGGGGTGGTAAGAATTTTTACTTTATTCCTTGTTTAAACGATACTAATGATCATATTAGTTTATTAGAAAAGCTGATAAAAAACCTAAAGAAATCCTATTTTTTGGGTATTTTTATCCTAGAATTTATTAATTTTTGGCGTAATATGCTATATATGATAACAAAAATTGATGATTACTAAGATACATAAATAGGTTTTTTCAGAGACTCTTTTAATATTGAATTAAAAATTATGGGACATTTTGCAAAAATAGAAGAAATTATAGAGGATGCCAAAAAAGGCAAGATATTCATTTTGGTTGATGATGAAGATCGTGAAAACGAAGGCGACTTAATCATTCCAGCTGAAAAATGCGGCAATCAGGAAGTTAATTTTATGGCAAAATTCGGTCGCGGTTTAGTTTGTCTCGCTCTTGAAAAGGAGAGAATTAGGGAGCTTGGATTACCAATGATGGCACTGAACAACAACTCTCGTCACCAAACCGCCTTTACCATTTCAATTGAGGCTAGAGAAGGGATTACCACCGGTATTTCAACCCTCGATCGCGCCAAAACCATTTCCGACGCTATTGACTCAAACAAAGATCGAAGAGATATCGTAAGTCCTGGACATGTTTTTCCATTGCAAGCAAGGGAGGGTGGTGTGCTGGTACGGGCAGGACATACTGAGGCCTCGGTTGATATTGCAAAATTGGCCAATCTTAATCCATCAGCAGTAATTTGTGAAATCATGAATGATGATGGAACGATGGCGAGAAGAGATGATTTATTTGAATTTTCCAAAAAACATAATCTTAAAATTGCCACAATTTCAGAATTAATTAAGTATCGTACTAAAAATGATAAATTAATTGAAAAAATTGCAGAAAATAAAATAAATTCAAGCTTTGGCGGTAAATTTATAGCAGCAGATTATCAAAACAAGATTGACAACAGCAAGTATAAGGTTTTGATTTATGGCAAGATTAGTGAAGATGACAATATTTTAGTTAGGATGCATCATTTGCATTTTAATAATGATATTTTGGCTAATGATTTAGGTCAAAATAACAATTTAGCAAAATCAATGAAAATTATTGCCAAAAATGGCAGCGGTGTTGTTGTTATTTTCTCTGGTTCAGAAAATACTGACAAGATTGACAAGTCGCATGACAACATTCTTCGAAATTATGGCATTGGCGCTCAGATTTTAAATGATATTGGGGTAAAAAACATGGTCTTATTAAGTAGGTCGCCAAAATCTGTTATTGGACTCGAAGGTTATGATTTAAAAATTGTTGGTCATCACAAAGTCTAGAGACATAGCTTTACCTGATGTCGGGTAAAAATATTTTAATATATTTTTTATTTTAAGGTAGGTTTTAAATATTTTTCAGGATTAATTGCCTCCTTCTTATGTCTTAAGCTAAAATATAATTGCCTTTCTGAAACGTTACCAGTGTCACCGATGGTTGCAATTTTTGTACCACGTCTTATTTTTTGACCTTTTTTAACTAAAATTTTATCTAAATGAGCGTAAGCAGAAATCCAACTATCACTATGTTTAATAATAATTAAATTACCATAACCCCTAAGTTCGTTACCAACATAGGCTACTCTTCCATCTTTAACCAACAATACGTCCTCATTGTCACCAGAAGGTTTAATATTAATTCCATCATTATAAAGACCCCCTTCTTTTTGACCAAATTTTGAAATTACAGCTCCAGAATGTACGGGCCAAATAAATTCATCACTATTTTTTGTACTGACTAATCTTTTTTTCGACTGACTCCGACTTGTTTTAAATTTTTTCTTAATGGATGCGGTTTCAGAAATTCTTATTTTACTGCCTACATGAATATTGTAAGGTTTTTGCAAATCGTTTAATCTAATTAATTCGCTAATTTTCATATCGTAAGTTCTGGCAATATAATACAAACTGTCTCCTTCGCTTACCTTATGATACTTAAAGGAAGGAAGTTTTAATTTTTGTCCTGCCCTAATGGTGTATGGCTCCTCTAGTCCATTAATTTCTATAAGATCGCGATTCGGAACGTTGTAAGTTGCAGAAATGGCATATAGTGTATCACCGGGGTTAACGACAACATAGGAAGAGTTTTTTTGATCCTCTATTTTAACATCTCTTTTTGCTAAAATATGTGAATCACTGCGCCCCGACTTAACAATATTTCTTAAATTCTTCTTGCTAATCTCTTTGAATTTAAGCCTATTTTCCTTGTAATAATTTTTGCTAGAATATATCTTATTTTTATTGGTGATAATCTCGGCCTTATCTTGATAACAGTTAGATAAGGTAAGTAATACTGACCCAAGCAATAAGAAATTAATACTTTTTGTAAGTATTTTTTTAACTAGTTTTAGAGTTAGATTGAATTTCAAACTCAGAAGTAAATTAATACCCCTGAGATTTAAATTTAATTTATTATTTAATAATAAAATAATTAATAATTTCATTTTATGGAAATATTCTTAATAGTTGTTCTTGGCCTTATATTTGGTAGCTTTGTTTCAATGGCAAGCTACGAGTTGGCCGCCAAAGATGGTAAATTAATTAATATTATAATAAGACGATCTTTTTGTCCAAAATGCAATAATATTTTAAAAATAAAAAATTTATTTCCCGTTTTATCTTGGCTCTTGCAGCGTGGCAAATGTTCATTTTGTCAAAAAAAAATCTCTCCTCGTTATATTTTAATTGAAATATTTTGTGCCATATTGTTTTTGATTAGTTATTTTGCTTTAGGGCAAAAATTAGATTTACAATTATACTTAATATTAATGGTGGTGGTTATGTTAATGATCGCCTCCGTAGTTGATATAGAAAATTATTTTATTCCAAACATCTCTCAGGTAATATTATTAATTTTAGCAATTTGCTACCATATTTTTATAACTGAAAATTTGGATTTTAAGAGTCATTTAGTTTCAGCTTTTTTGTACGGTTTATTTATATATTTTATTTTTTATATATTCCTGATAATTAGGGGTGGTTATGCCATTGGAAGCGATGATTTAAAGTTCTTTCCTGTGGCCGGATTTTTTCTAGGTTTAGAAAATTTTGTATATTTTGTTGCTTTTCTTGGTATTTCTGGTATAATATATGGTGTGGCTTGGAAATTTTTCAAAAAAGAAAAATTCTTTCCTTTCGCCCCAGCACTCTCTTTTGCTCTAATTATGAATTTGTGGGGTTTTACGAATTTTTTTGATATATCCGACATTTTAGAGTGTATAATTTTTGAATGTATAAAGTAAAATGGATTATGTTAGAACAATTTCAGCAATAACATTATGCGCATCAATTTTATTTTCTAAAACTTTATTTGCTTCATGTTATGATACAAATAATTCGTTTGACGCGGATGGTGACATAACTGGTCTCGCAGTAACGTTTTCCAATAGTGTCTGTAGCGGATCATCTACATATGAAATACTAATATCCAGAGATAGTGTGTTAAAAAATTCTACGGATATTAAGTTTACAATTTCAGAATTAGATAGATCTTTAACTGCAAATAAAGGAAAAAATATTATAAGATTTTATTCAAACCAAGGCTTATCGCAAGATTTATTGTATGAGATATATATAAAAAATACTTCTGACAGAGAAATATCGTTAAACACATACTTATCTGATGTCACTGCTACTATTAACAAAGATGGAACGACTTACACTCTGTCAAATATTGAGCTTTCTCGAGTCAGTAAAATACAATTTGGTGATGATGTTTTCGTTGGAACGATAGATGATATTCAATATGCAATTAATAATACTGGCTCTTTTCAGCCTATTGTGATCAAAAAACCATATAAAACAATCAACGAAAGTCCTCCTTATTTATCAGCAGATACGACCATGAAGTCTGCAGTTATTCCCGAAAAATTGATCGACGGAATAGTTAATAAATCCATAATATATTATGACCCCGATAAAGATAGCAACAATCCTGAAGCAATCAATTGTAAAGATAATTACGTAAAGTTTGGTAATTTAGGGTATTACTTTGAAAAAAACGAGGAAAAAGAATTGATTTTTGAGGGATGTTGCTTTCTCAGCACTTATGATACATTTAATCAACAAGGCTTACTCAAAATTAGTGAGAGTATAGAATATGATATTGACTATGTTGGAGTGGACAAAAAAAAGATCTCCAGCAAAGTTCAGTGCGCTAACGGCGGATCGGCTTCAGGAGATTTATCATATTATTTTGATAAAGAAGACTGCAACATAAAGCTTTATGGCATTTGTAATGGTGACGGAATAATACCTGAGAGTGAGCTAATTACTGAATGCTCTAAAAAGCAAGTTGGAGATGTGGTACAAAAAAGTGATGGAACCGAAGCAGATATAGACATCGACTGTAAAATTGGTTGCGAAAATAGCGGCGAATTAAAGTATAACTTGTCTAGCTCCACTGCGGTAGTAACAATTTCTGGAGTTGCTTGCAATAAAAAGACAAAAACATTGCAAGAATGGGCAGTATCATCTAGTAAGTCTATTCCAAAAGGCATTAATGGCGGATTAAATGCGCAGTACATGTTTAATGAATACACTAACACTTTAAGTTGTATTCCTGGATATGAGGATGGAACAGTCACATATAAGTTTACAAATGGTACGGAATCAATAATATTTACCGGATCATGCACCCCTAAAAAATACCGTCTCGATAGTTATGACAACTGGGAGTCTATTTCTGGATTAACTAACTTATTAACAGTTGATTATGATGAAGATAAAGAATCAGCTGAGAGAAGAGGTCCATTAACTTGTATTTCAGGATATGAATCAGATGGTAATTTGGGATATTATTTTAATGGTATTAATACTGATGGAGAGCCAAATCTTGTTATTAACGGAAACTGTAATAGAAAACAATATACACTTAATGACTATGTAGATTCTAATAGATTAACAGGTATTGATGGATCTATATCGGTTAGTTATGATGAAAACAAAATTTCTATTGCCAGTATGGGATCTTTAAATTGTAATTCTAATTATAGATCAGACGGTAATTTGGGATATTATTTTAATGATATTAATGATGATGGAGAGTTAGATCTTGTTATTAATGGTAATTGTGTATTAGATGATGAGAACTCTGTTTTAGCAGATTACAATGCCCTAAATTTTGATATGATTAAGCAGGATAATTCAGATATTAATAATATCAAAACACAACTAAACTTAGTAACTTCTGGTAGCAATGGCACTAATATATCTTGGTCATCATCTGATTACAGTATTGGGGATAATAATGGCGGTATTAGAGAGGGTGATGGCGTTGTAATTAGACCAAATCCTGGGGTTGCAACTAATAATGTAACCTTATATGCCAATATATCAAAGGGCAATGAATCAATGCAAAAAAGCTTTGCTTTACAAGTAGCTCCATATAATGAGTATAGTAGATATGTTGGTTATACTTCATATCAAAATAATGGCTGGGATTGGGATTCTACACAATACTACTCATCTGAATGGAAAAATACTTACACAGATTGCGCAACATCATGCAAAAATGACAGATATTGTATGTTCGCTTTTTGGCGCGATAGCTCAGGTAAGATGTGTAAAAAATTCAGTAATGTTGATAATAAGGATTATGGATATCAAAATTATAATGATAATCTAAGATATTATAAATATTAATATATGTATAGAAATTTTATTAGACCTATTTTATTTAAATTTGATGCTGAAAGAGCACACAATTTAGCTATTTGGGCATTGAAGAGTGATATTCTTAAATATCCCAAAATTGCAAATTACGACTCTTTAAAAATAACTATTTGCGGCATAGAATTTGACAATCCAATTGCCATGGCTGCCGGTTTTGACAAGAATGCTGAAGTAATTTCAGGATTGTTTAAATTTGGATTTGGATCAATAGAATCTGGCACAGTTACACCTAAACCGCAATTAGGCAATGCTAAACCAAGAATTTTTCGTTTAGAGCAAGATAAGGCAATTATAAATCGTTTGGGTTTTAATAATGTTGGTATTGAGAAATTCTTACAAAATATTCAAAGCCAAAAAATCAATGGCCCTTTTGGCATTAATATTGGCAAAAATAAAGATCAAAAAGATTTGGCCTCAGATTACACCAACTTAATGGACTTGGTTTACGGATTAAGCTCTTATGTTACCATAAACATCTCCTCGCCAAACACTAAAAATCTTCGAGATATTCAAAAGAAATCTGAACTAGATGTTTTTTTACAAAAGATTGTAACAAAAAAATTAGAATTAGCGGTTAAAATCGGTAAAGATATTCCTATTTTTTTAAAAATTGCTCCAGATTTGAATGACAATGAATTACAAGATATATCTAGTGCAATCTTAAAAAATAAAATTGATGCTATAATTATTTCAAATTCAACAATTTCACGCAAAAATTTAAAATCAAATAATAAAAAAGAGGTAGGAGGGCTGACGGGAAAGCCCCTTTTTGACATGTCTAACGAAATATTATCAAAACTGTATCAATTCACAGGCGGTCAAGTTCCATTGATCGCTTCTGGTGGAGTTTTTTCGGCTGAAAATGCTTATGAAAAAATTAAGAGAGGCGCGTCAATGGTGCAAATTTATTCAGCTTTTATTTATGAAGGATTTTCATTGGTTGAAACGATTAAGAGAGATTTGGACATATTATTGAAGAAGGACGGTTTTAATAATATATCCGAAGCTGTTGGCACTGAACGAGGATAGTTACTATATTTTAAAATATTCATAATTTAAGGCGTCACTAACAGCTCTGTAAGTTACCTTTCCATCAACAACATTGACACCATCTTTTAAATTGGAATCCTCCTCTATTGCTTTTTTATAACCTTTGGAAGCAATATTTAGTGTAAATGGTAAGGTGGCATTTTCTAGGGCCACAGTTGAGGTTCTAGCAACCGCACCCGGCATATTAGTAACGCAATAATGAATTACGCCATCAACATTGTACATAGGGTCGCTATGGCTAGTTGGCTTTGAAGTCTCGAAACAGCCACCCTGATCAATTGAAATATCAACCATTACTGATCCTTTTAACATTTTCTTAACAACATCTTTGGTCACTAATTTTACCGCTGCCGCACCTGGAATTAAAATTGCCCCAATAACTAAATCAGAATTTATAACATTTTTTTCAATATTTTCTGATGTAGCATATAAAATATTACAAGAATTACCAAAAATATCAGATAAATAACGAATTCTTTTTAGAGATTTGTCTAAAATAGTCACGTCCGCTCCCATACCGATAGCAATTTTTGCCGCATTCGTCCCTGCAACGCCACCACCAATTATGGTTACTTTCGCCCTTGCTGTCCCCGGTACGCCACCAAGCAAAACTCCTCTACCTCCGCTAGCCTTCTCTAAGCCCTTAGTGCCAGCTTGAATTGATAATTTACCAGCAACCTCGCTCATTGGAGCTAAAAGAGGTAATGACCCGTCAGAAGAGCTTACGGTCTCAAAAGCAATGGCAATAGATTTTGAATCAATTAGCATTTGAGTTAATCTTGACTCAGCTGCTAAATGTAAATAAGAAAAAATTATTTGCCCCTCTCTGATCATTTGACATTCCGATATTTGAGGCTCTTTCACTTTCAATATCATGTCGGCTTGAGCATAAACCTCTTTTGCATTTTTTGCTATTTTGGCGCCAGCATGAATATATTGTTCATTCGTAAAGTCAATTTCAAAACCAGCATTTTTTTCAATTAAAACTTGGTGCCCCGCTCTTACCAACTCCTTAACTCCAGATGGTGTCGCGCCAACGCGATATTCGTGATTTTTTATTTCTTTTGGAACTCCTATTAACATGATTTTAAAGAATTAAATTAAATGATTGAATCAATTTATTTATGTTTTTATTCAAATTCAACTTTATTTTATTAATTTATCAATTTTTAATATCTCAACATTGACATTGGTGATAAAGACTTCATCCGCTTCGATTAACTCATTAAGACCGGCCTTAACTTCAAAAACTTCATTATTTCTCATAAACTCCTCTCTAACCGTGCCAATAACAATGCCAGTTACAGGGTCTGGGGTATAGGTTTTGCCATTTTTTTTCCAGAAAATATTAGCTGAAGAAGTTTCGGTAACTTCACCTTTCTCGTTAAGCAAAACGACATCAAATAACCCCTTTTCTTCGGCCTCTATCTTGGCCATGACGGAAATTAGATTATTAGAAATTTTACCATTCATTGGCAAAAAGTCGCTTGAGATTCTTTTATATTTACTAACTCCTAAAATAATTTTATCATATTTTTTCAGAACATATGGTAGATTTTCAATAATAATTAACGGCTCTATATCTTTTTTTGGTAGATAGCCGCTACTACCAACGCCACGACTAATAGAGATTCTTAGAAAGCCATTTTTTAGTTTGTTTTTATTAATAAGTTGATAAGATAACTCTTCAAGATGCGATATATTTGCCACAATTTTAAGCTCCATCAAACTAGATTGTAACCTTTTTAAGTGAGAGTTAAAATTTTTGACTTTCTGATCAATGATGCGACATGTTTCGAAAACCCCGTCACCAAACCTAATGATTCTTTGATCGACAGATATTAATCCGTCCCTTGCTTCTAAAATTTTATTATTGATTATTAAATATTTCATAAGAAGTGAAAAAAATTTTTAAAATATTATTTAAATTATTTATAATTGTATCCATTTGGTTAAGTGGCCTTTTATTTGTGTATCTTTTTTATAAATATCATAATCTACCAGATATTGAAGATATAAATCTAAATAAAAATGATAAAATTATTCAAATTAATTATTCTGATAATTCGAAGATACGAACTGTTGGCGACCTATATTCTAACCAAGTAACCTTTGATCAATTTCCAAAGCATCTGATAGGCGCCTTAATCGCAACTGAAGATAGAAGATTCTTCTCTCATAAAGGTTTTGATCCTAGAGGAATGATCAGAGCTTTTTTTGTGAATTATAAGTCGGGAAGGATAAAGCAGGGTGCCAGCACAATAACTCAGCAATTGGCAAGAATTTTATTCCTCAATCAAGAAAAAACCTTCGATCGAAAGATTAGTGAAATTTTACTAGCTTATAAATTGGAGCAAATTTTTAACAAAGAACAGATCATAACTCTCTATTTTAATCATGCTTATTTTGGCGCTGGTAATTACGGCGTAAATGATGCTGCTAAATTTTATTTTAACAAAAAAGTTGAAAATTTAAGCCTCAATGAGTCGGCAATTTTGGTTGGAGTCTTAAAAGCTCCATCTAAGTTAGCACCAAATAAAAATAGAAAACTATCTGAAGATAGGGCTGATATTGTAATTAAAAATATGATCGACAACGGATCTCTTGGTTTAGACTCAATTAAGTACCTAGATAATGGCGTAGGATATAAAAAGAATAAATCATGGGAATTTTATTTTACTGATTACGTGTCACTAAAATATCAAGATTTTATAAATCAAAAACACAAAAAAGCTAAATTTTTTAAAATCACCACCACTTTAGATAGTAAGATACAAAATTTAACTAATATTGCTGTCGATAAATTATATCATGCATACCCAAAAAGATTAAAAAATAGTCAAATTGCCGCTATGACAATGTCCTACGATGGCAAAATATTATCAATGATAGGTGGTAAAAATTATAGAGAGAGTCAGTTTAATAGAGCGGTCAGTGCTAAAAGACAAATAGGCTCAATTGCTAAAACTTTTATTTATTTAACAGCTTTTCAGAAAAATTTTACCCCTAATGACATTTTTGAAGACAAAACAATTACAATTGGCAATTGGAGTCCTAAAAATTATAATAATAAATATTATGGAAAAACCTCCCTTAGAAGCGCTTTTGCAAAATCTATGAATTCAGTTGCAGTTCAGTTGGCCCAGAAGGTGGGTATTAAAGATATATTAAAAAATATGAGGAAAATGAATATAGAGGGAGAAATTGGTCAAGACTTAACTATTGCTTTGGGTACGATGGAATTAACGCTTTTGGAATTAGTTACATCCTTCACCATAATCGCTAATGGTGGACATTATATTATGCCATCTTTTATTGATAAAATAGAGTCTAGCTCGAATGAAGTCATTTATCAAAGAATGTCCTCTAATATAGGGCAAATTTTTAATGATAAGGAGGTTGGTATGATTAAAAGTATTCTAAGATCAGTAGTAGCTGATGGCACAGGTAAAAACGCCAACATCGCAGAAGATGTATTTGGCAAGACTGGAACTAGTCAAGACTTTCGAGACGCTTATTTTGTCGGCTTTGACTCAAACTATGTTGTAGCTATTTGGATAGGAAATGATAATAACAAGGCGACCAACAACATTACAGGAGGAATGTTGCCAGCCCTACTGTTTGCAGACTTAATACAATCTTTTCAGAAGTTAAAATAACACCATTCTTGTGAGATTGTGAGCAACACTTTCCATCAATGCGGTGAAATGGTTTTTTACTACTACTTGATATATGATACCAATTCCCATCTTTAAAATATATAAGTTAAGACAGATTTTTTCGAAATCTTTTTATCCTTAAATCATCAAAAAGCCTTATACCCTATTAACATAGGGCGGGTATTTTTTAATAATTTAAGGATAAAAATATTTCGAAAAAAACTGCTTTAAAGGTGGAAATTGGTATAAAATGATTATTTTTATAATAATAATATTTTATTAAGAATTATCTAGTTTAATTTGTTGCATTAGGTTGTTTTTTTGTTATAATTATAGTTGGTGTTTTTTAAAAAATTTCAAATAAGTGCGTTGTTAGAAAAAGTAATATCAAATCATAAGAAATGATAAATTTTAATCTTTTTATGTTTAAATTTTTTTAACATCTCTTTATAGAAGATATAATATGTTAAAGGTAAATAATTCACAAGAACAAGAATATGACCTAGTAATTATTATTGGTCCTGACAATCCAGGTGATAAATCTTTTGAAGACTTAAATGCAAAACTAGTTGAATATGCAAGGCAATTACAAGATAAAAAGATTCTAATAATTAGTAACAAAGAAGAAGAGATAACGCCAGAATTTATTAAGATTCAACTAAAGGATGTCAAAGCCACAAATGCAATTTTTATATCCCACGGATTAGCAGAAAGGGAAAGCAAGGGACAATATGGCCGATATTCAATGCAAGATAGTATTGAAAAACTTGCTGAACAAATTTCAGGCTCTATACATGTCATTGGTTGTCATTCTGGAACATTAACAGGACCAACAGTCGAAGATACCGCCGTTAGGATAATATCTTACTCTAGTAGAAAGAACGCATCTCCTTTAAGCATATTGGATAATGTGTTAGCAATAACCAGATTCTCTTTAGAAGGAGATAAAAAGGGTCTACTGGAAGAGCTCCTGAGGCATCCTGAAACAATGTATATTTTTACGAATCGTTATATCTCTAGTTGTGTTTCTGGTAATCTTGATACTTGTCATAAACTCACTGCTCCTAAATTTGAAGAAATTAAGAGTGGTAATATTGATGAAATTGTAAGAGATCATTTAAAAAAAAGAAGGAAGGAGTTAGAAGAAATATTTGATAGTAAAGAAGAAGAAAGCGATTCTAATGCGAGAGAAATAGATGATGATACAGTAAAAAGATTTATAGCTAAATGTTTGCATCAATTTTCTCTTAGGGGGGGAGAAAAGAATTTATACAAAATTTCCTTCATCTTAGAATCAGCTATTGGTAAAGAAATAATAAATGAAGCTGATAACCTCGGATGGAACGCCCTTCATCTCGCGGCAGAAAATGGTCATTTGGAAATAGTTACAACATTAATTAAAAAAGAAGCAGATATAAATAATGCTAATAAACAAGAAGTGACCGCCCTTCATCTCGCGGCTGCAAATGGTCATTTGGATATAGTTAAAAAATTAGTTGAAAAAAAAGCAAATAAAGATGCGATTGATAACCAAGGATGGACTGCCCTTCATTTCGCGGCTGCAAAGGGTCATAAGGATATAGTTACAACATTAATTAAAAAAGAAGCAGATATAAATAAGGCTAATAACCAAGGATGGACTGCCCTTCATCTCGCGGCAGAAAAGGGTCACATAGAGACGGTTAAAGCATTAATTGAAAAAGGAGCAAATAAAGATGCTACTAATAACCAACAAATGACCGCCCTTCATCTCGCGGCAGAAAAGGGTCGCATAGAGACGGTTAAAGCATTAATTGAAAACGGAGCAGGTAAAGATGCAATTGATAACCAAGGATGGACCGCCCTTCATTTCGCGGCTGCAAATGGTCATTTGGATATAGTTACAACATTAATTGAAAAAGAAGCAAATAAAGATGCTACTAATAACCAACAAATGACCGCCCTTCATCTCGCAGCTGCAAATGATCATAAGGAAATAGTTGAGAAATTAATTGAAAACGGAGCAGATAAAGATGAGATTGATAACCAAGGATGGACCGCCCTTCATCTCGCGGCTGCAAATGGTCATACAAAGACAGTTGAAACATTAATTGACAAAGGAGCAGATATAAATAAGGCTAATGAAGAAGGATGGACCGCCCTTCATCTCGCGGCAGAAAATGGTCATTTGGATATAGTTAAAAAATTAGTTGAAAACGGAGCAGATATAAATAAGGCTAATAACCAAGGATTGACCGCCCTTCATCTCGCGGCTGCAAATAATCCGGAGATGGTTGCAGTATTATCACCGAATCCTAATCCAACACCTGGTATGATTAGTTATTTTGCGAGATGCTTTAAATCCGCTTCAGGTGGGAGTAATTCGCAGGTGACGACAGATGATAGTGCTGACCAAAGGCTGGATCCTGTTGCGCCCACAAGATAAAATAAAGTGATGGTATTCAGCTAAATTCAAGCACTAAATACAACAAATCACATAATTTTTAGACCAAAGAATTTGATACTAATTTTGTCATTTCATTCCAAGCTTGATTAGGGGCTTTATAATTGAGTATTTTTCTACTTTTTCTAACTTTTTTATTGTTAAAGTATTAATATCTTTATCTTTTGGCAAGATTCTGTGAATCATAGAATTTACCTTTTTCGCTAATCTTTTTTGCCATGCCGACAAGAAGTATTTTTTTTCTAGATTATTAAGAAGTTTGTTGTAATTTGTAGTTATATTTTATTTTAAGATAAAATTACTAAAAAATGACCACCTTATAGTTAATTCCAAGGCCTGTCTTGGTACGGCTTTTTAGTAATTAGAGGCTTAAAAGATAAATCCAGATTATATCATTTCTTATCGCAGAACTATAAAGATAGACATTGGTATAAATTTTTGGCTGTGTTATTAACTTAAATTACAAAAAAATGGCTTTTGCACCCTTATTACTCATAGTAGGTTTAGCTATTATCTATACCTTTATATAAATTAATTAATTTAAGTTAGGGGGGCATCCTTTATATTGCCACCCTTGATTTTATAGTCGTAGATAGCATGTTTTCAAAGGCCTTGTAAGGTTTTTTGGGCATTCTAGCAGATTGCTTATTGGTTTAGTTAACATTTTATATAAGATTTGCCATAATAAACCTAAAACAATCCTTCCGCAAATTCTTTTGCATTAAATTCTCTTAAATCCTCTACTTTTTCACCAACACCAACGGCATAAATTGGTTTAGAAAATTTTTCAGTAATTGCCAATAATATACCCCCCTTGGCAGTGCCATCTAATTTGGTTATCACTAACCCAGTAATATTAATATATTTATCAAAGATGGAGATTTGATTAATGATATTTTGCCCATTTCTAGCGTCAATTACTAGGATGTTTTCATCGCTATCCTTACCTCCCGCCTTCTTAATGATTCGATTAATTTTGGCCAACTCCTCCATCAGCCCCTTTTTGTTTTGCAACCTACCTGCGGTGTCAATCAATAGGACGTCAAAATTTTCATCAATAGCCTTTTTAACCGATCTAAAAGCGACAGCAGATGGGTCTTCGCCATCCTTACTGGCTTCAACCACTTCAGAGCCAGATCTTTCTGCCCAAACTTTTAACTGCTCATTGGCTGCAGCTCTAAAAGTGTCGCATGATGCAATTAATATTTTTTTACCTTCATTTTTTAATAAATGAGATATTTTACCAATAGTTGTCGTTTTCCCGGCGCCGTTAACTCCATTAAAAACTATAATATAAGGCTTTTGATGAGATTTTATTTCTAATTTTTTTTCAACTGGAGTTAGTAATTTAGATATTTGTTCTGATAATATTTTTTTAACCTCTTCGAAGTTAATATTTTTATTAAACTTAGATTTAGATATGGAGTTAATAATTTTTGCAGTAAATTCAGTGCCAACATCCGCACTGATAAATAAGTCCTCTAACTCTTCAATTTGCTCTCTTTCTAACTTCTTGCTAGAAAAAATGCTTTTAAAATTAGTTTTTTGCGTAAAAATATCTTCCTTAACAGACTTTCTTGAAAAAATTACCATGCTACTCTTAAATATTTTGATTAGAGACCTGATTCTATTTTATAATGAAGTAAAACTCAATTATAAAAAAAATATCACGACCCTATTAATGTATTTTGTTTTAAATATTTTGTATCAAGTAAATTTTTCCTTCCTTTTTGCCGTCTTTTTCTTTTTACTATCATCTATACCTATTTTTAAAAAAAACATTGCTATTGAGCATTACGATAGGTTAAAATTTGCCCTAATTAGGTACGAATTAGTTTATATTTATCAAATTTTATCTTATATTCTAATTTTTACCCTAACAATATTCCTGCTTTTGATATCATCAAATTAATGATCAGACTCATATATAACTTAATTACAATTTTATTTATCACTTTATTATCCGTTTCTTGCGTCAACAAGCCAAAGGAAAATGGGGTAGAGGAAGAGTATAAAAAAGCCATAAAGTTAATCAAAAACAGTAATTTTACCGAGTGTGCCAACAAATTTAATGAAATTACTGAAGAATTTCCATTTTCTTCGTGGGCAAAGGAGGCTAAGATTTTAGCGTCCTATTGTTATTATAAGGATCAATCATACCCAGAGACCATTGACTTAACTGAGGATTATATTAATAGCTACCCTTCAGATAAAAATGTAGTTTATATGCAATATTTGAGATCCCTATCCTATTACAAACAAATGCCAGACATTTCTAGGTCACAAGATGATAGTAAAATGTCATTTTATGGTTTTAAAGATATTATATCTAGAGATTCTGGATCGATACACGCCAAGGATGCTATAAAAAAAATAAAAAAAATTAACGAAAATATAGCTGGTTATTATATGGAAATAGGTAGATTTTATCAAAAAAAAGAAGATTATGTGGGGGCGATAAATAATTTTAATTATGTTATAAATAGCTATTCTTTTACAGAGCAATATCCAGAAGCCTTATACAGAATTTATGCCATTTATTATAAATTAGGTATGCTTGACGAATCTAAAAAAGCCAAAAATAATTTATTAGGACTGAAAGGGGCTGATAAATGGATAAAATATTTAAGTAAAGATTAGAAAATGTTAGTAAAACAAGTTATTGCATTCAGCCTTATTTTTTTATCATTAGGTGTGGCGGCCAACGAAATAAGCGACAGACCTGATTATCACGCTCCTATTGGAGTAATGCGTGACCACATACATCAAAAGGGAAAAATTATGACTTCCTATCGTCTCAGCCGCATGTATATGGATGGAAATCGTAATAACAGGGATAACTTAACTAGTGATGAAATTAATTACATGGCTAAGCCAACAACTATGGCCATAAAAATGCATATGTTCGGCATTATGTATGGTATTACTAACAAACTAAACCTAACTCTGATGGGCGGCATTGCTGAAAAAAAAATGAACATCAGCAACAACAGCAAATCTTCTTCCCTGAGTAATGGCGGTAAATTAGATACTAAAATTAATGGTATTTTCCAATTTTATAATAACAATGATCACAGATTTCAATTTAATGCCGGATTAAGCATTCCAACCGGATCAATTAGGGATGTAAAAAATAACGGAGATAGATTAGCTTACCCAATGCAAATGGGATCTGGTACCTACGATTTACTTCCTGGAGTGAGTTACAGTGGCTTTGCTAATAATTGGTCTTGGGGCTCTCAATTTAATGGAACTTTTAGACTTGGTAGAAATAATAATGGCTATACTTTGGGAGATATCTACAGCTTAACCGCTTGGGCGTCAAGAAAGTTAAATAACACCTTTAGTATATCACTGCGTTTAGATGGAAAATTAATCGACGAAATCGATGGTAAGGACCGCGATATTAATGTTATGATGTCTGGTCAATATATGTCGGCACCAATGAATCCAGAACTTCATGATAAAAAACAAATTGACGCCTTAGTTGGGCTAAATTTTCTCACCCCTTCCGGATATTTTAAAAATCATCGCTTAGCAATAGAATTTGGCATGCCAGCTTACCAAAGAATTGATGGCCCGATGTTAAGAGGTAGTTATAAGTTTATGTTCGGATGGCAAAAGTCTTTCTAAGATAATTGGCGTTATACCAAGATCCATCTTAAAAACTACGTTAAAAAACTAAATAATCTATCTTGATCTTTTTACCTACCACCTACAAAAAGCCCTGTGAAATATAGGTATATTCCAGTCATTTTTTATAAATGGTAGGTAAATTGTTTATTTTAAGGTGGATTTTATTATTCAGTTTCTAGCAGACAAGCGCCACCTTGGCCACCTCCAACGCAAAGAGTTGCAAGTGCAGTCTTTTTCTTTCTTCTTCTTAGCTCTTTTAAAGCGTGAATAATAATTCTAGAGCCGCTCATACCAACTGGATGACCAAGGGAGATTCCTCCTCCATTGACATTAAGAATTTTATCATCAATTTTGCCAATTGCTGATTCTAGACCCAGTTCTTTTTTAGCAAACTCATCAGATTCAAAAGCTTTTTTGCAAGCGATCACTTGCGCTGCAAAAGCTTCGTTGATCTCAATTAAGTCGATATCCTCAAATCTAACTCCAGATTTTTTTAATAATTTTGCCGTAGCAAATACAGGGCCAAGTCCCATACGGTCTGGGTCAAGACCGGCGTAAGCAAAATCTTTTAGGTATCCTAGCGGCTTTAATTTTAATTTTTTTGCCTTTGATTCGCTCATCAGAATCATCGCAGCCCCAGCATCAGTTAATTGCGAGGAGTTGCCAACTGTTACGGTCCCAGTATTTTTTTCAAAATATGGTTTTAATTTAGATAAGTCTTTCATATTTTGACCGTTCCTAATTCCTTCATCATTTTCAATAATTTTGCTATTTTTAATATTATTATTAAAGATCGTAATGATTTCATTATTAAAAATACCTTCTTTTGTTGCCTTTTCTGCCCTATTATGACTTTGTGCAGAAAACTCATCTTGCTCTTTTCTGGTAATCTTGAATTCTCTAGCTAGATTTTCAGCAGTTGAGCCCATCACTAACCCAGAAATTGGATCGGTTAACCCTTGTTGTACAGCTATTACTGGCGACAAAAAACTAAATCTAAACCTAAAAATAACTTTTAATTTTTGAAAAAACGACCTAGCCCTGAATAAATCAGAAAATAATTTAGTCATTTTACTATTATATAAAAGAGGGATGTTACTCATCGACTCTACTCCACCAGCAATGATGGTTTCCGCCTCACCAAGAAGAATTTTATTGGCCGCAGTCGTAACAGCTTCCATGCCTGAAGCACAATTACGATGAACAGTAAATGCCGGCACACGCTCTGGAACACCAGCCTTTAGAGCAATTACCCTAGCAATATTTGCTGCGTCACTAAGATTTGCCACATTACCAATGATCACCTCATCAATAATATTTGGATCAATACGAGTTCTAGTTATAAGCTCTTTAACAATCTTTGCCCCAAGATCATGAGCCGAGACGTTTTTTAAGACCCCTCCAGCTTTTCCCATCGGAGTTCTAAAACCTTCGATTATTGCAATTCTTTCTTTCATGTTTTTTTGATATAGTTACTAATTTTAATGATTTTATGGTAATATTCTTTTAAATCTAGGAAATATTGTAACTTTATTTTAAGATATTAATCTTAATGGATATATCATTATAAACCAATTTTAACATGATAAGGATTTTTTTAAACTTAGATCAAATTTATCCAGAACAAATTATTAACATTAAAGATAGGGACTTTCTTTATTTAAAAAATGTTATGAGAATTAAAATTTCTGATCAAATCAATATTTTTAATGGTAAGGATGGAGATTTTTTAGCAGAAATCAAAGATCTTGATAAGAAAAAATGCCAAATCATTGTTAAAAAACAAATTCAAGAACAATATTTTCCACCAAAAATTTCTTTAGCTTTTTCAATAGTTAAAAATAATACTTTAGAATCAATTGCCAAAAGGGGGATGGAAATGGGAGTAACAAAATTTATTCCCATTACAACTGAACGCTCTTTTATCAATAAATTTAATGAAGAGAAGTTCTTGGCAAACACCAAGGAAGGCGCAGAGCAGTCGGAAAGAAATGACCTGGCAAGAATAGAAAAATTACAAAATTTAAATAATTTTTTAGATGAATTAAGTGATGATAAACTTCTTATTCTCTGCGACGAGTCTGGAGAGTCGAAAAAAGTTAGTAAAGTTTTTCAAGAGATAAATATTAAAAATAAAGAAATTATCGTTTTGGTTGGACCGGAGGGTGGTTTTTCTAATAATGAGTTTGACCTCATTAAGTCCAAAGATATCTATTCAATTTCTTTAGGACCAAGAGTTTTGAGAGTTGATACAGCAATGATAGCTGCCTTAACATTAGCTCAGGAATACTTCGGTGACTGGATATAGTGCTATTTTAATGATAAAATTAGGAATGAGTGTAAGAAATTATTGTTTGACTTTTTTTCATATCCTATCACAATTAATTTATTAAAAGGAGACATGGCTGAGTGGCCGAAAGCGCTTTCCTGCTAAGAAAGTATACGGGTAACTGTATCGAGGGTTCGAATCCCTCTGTCTCCGCCAGAATTTTCCAAAATATCGGTTAAAATATTGAATTAGATTTTGCAAAAAACTCAATTCGAACCCTCGATAAATTAAATAATTGGGTTCGTCAAATTGCAACGCAATTTGGATGACGACCAAAGGGAGGAGCCCTGAAGGGGTGAAGAATTGCCTCAGGAAATTCTGAATCAATCCGTCTGTCTTGGCCATTACGGGGGAGTCCTATGGAGTACAAATAAGTACTCACAAACCCTTTACTAGTTTGCATTCATCATTTCTTGTGAGTTCTGGCTTTTTCTAGAATGGAGACTAAATTTTTAAGAAATATCTAGAAGCTCTAATTTGAAATACGGAGATTATTGAAGAATTTCCTTAAAGAACACGCAGAAATAAGTTTCTAAGCCTTGATATTATTGCCCATATTTCGGTGTACGCCAAATGGAGAATTGGAGAAATAATTTATCAATATATTTTTAATGAATTCTAATCATTTTGAATTAACATTGGCTAGATAAGTTGCAAATAACCAATCTAAGCAAATTAAAATGTCTCATCCAAATAATGTAGTAGTAGTAAAAATTTTAGCGTATATTAAAAATAAGAGAACTATTGATAGAATAGATCTATCTGAATCAGATTCTTTCCAAAATAATCTTACTGAAATAGTTAATAATCCTACTTCAGAATATTTTAACAAAACTTCTCTATTTAAGGAGATACCTGATCTTGAGACCAAAAAGATAACATTAAGCACTAAAATCAACGAACTTACTACAGAAAAAAGTAATCTAGAACAAAGCATAGAGAAGCTATCTTGCAAAATAAATGGCAATGAAAAAGCTCAGACTAAGGGGTTAAAGGCGGAAATTGCAACGTTAGAAGAAAAAAAAGATACTTTAGAAAAAATCATTAGCGGCAATAATAAGTCTGAAAATGAAGATGATAAACTTGGGTTAGAGAAAAGGAAATCTAAACTTAATAGTAATATTTCTACACTACAAACAGACAATAAAAAATTACTCGATAAAAAGACTGGTTTGAAAGATAGTATTGCTGAGCTTACAAAAAGAAACAGTATAGTAGAGAAGTTATGTGACCTTAAGAAAGAATCAGAATCAAATACAAAGTGGTACTACACCTATATAATTGGGGCAATAATATTATTAGCTATAACAACAGTTTTTGCCTATTGCTATGGTGTAGGTATTTTATCTGATTTTCAAAAAATCCCAAAATCAGAATCTAGAGATTATCTTGGGGTATTTTTGCTTAAATTCCCTTTTTCATTAATTATCATATCTGTGATATCAGGAGTTTTTATATTTATTAATAAGCTACTGGTAATAATTGAAAGAATTAATAATCAGCTAAGAAATATTTCTCAAATAAGTGTAATTGCAACTCAAATTGATAAAACGGTTAGAGAACTATTGTTGGAAGGAGATACCCAGGACCCAAATGTTCACGAAGATCAAAAATTATTTTACAAACTTATTGCTGATTATCTAATAAAATTAAGTAAAAATGAATTAGATGCTCAAGAAAACAAAAGTTTTAACCTAAAAGATTTTAAGAAAATTTCTAATATAATTTTCAAAAATCCAGATAGCCGCAATGAATAAACTAATCACATTTCAAAACCAAAGAATACGCAGAATCTGGCATGAAGATCAATGGTGGTTTTCTGTTGTCGATGTAGTGGCAGTTTTAACCGAGAGTAAAGATGCTGGTGCATATTGGAGAAAGTTAAAACAAAGGTTAAAAATTGATGAAGGAAGTGAGGTCGTGACAAATTGTCACGCACTGAAATTAGAAGCTCCTGATGGTAAAAAATATGCGACTGACTGTGCTAACACCGAAACTATGTTTCGTATTATTCAATCAATTCCATCAAAGAATGCAGAACCTTTTAAAAGATGGTTAGCTAAAGTTGGTTATGAAAGAATTCAAGAAATTGAAGATCCAGAATTGGCTCAAGAAAGAATGAAGAATATTTATGAGCAAAAAGGATACTCTAAAGATTGGATTGATAAGAGACTTCGTGGCATTGCTATCAGGCAAAATCTAACTGATGAATGGAAAGAGCGAGGAGTTGAGCATGAAAAAGATTTTGCCATTTTAACAGCAGAAATTTCTAGAGCTACTTTTGGCATGGCGCCATCTGAATATAAAAAACATAAATCACTTACAAAATCCAATCAAAATCTTCGTGATCATATGACGGATTTTGAGTTGATCTTTACCATGCTTGGCGAAAAAGTAACAACTGAAATTTCAAAACAAGAAGAACCAGACAGTTTTGATAAAAACAAACAAGTTGCTAAGAGGGGTGGTGATGTTGCTAAAAATGCTAGAATTAATACTGAAAAAGAACTAGGGAGGTCAGTAATTTCAAAAGATAATTTTATTGAAAATACTACCAAAAAAATAGTAGAAGATAGTGAAAGTTAGATCTAAAAAATATGGATTCGAACCCACGGCTTTTTACCGCCAAAAAGTTCGTAATTGATGTTGTTTACTTCAACAAACACAAAAGTTCGAAATTTTTAGGACGACCCAAATATGCTTTAAACCCTTATAAATATTGACTTCATAAATTCGTCGAATAGTTCGTAGAGTGTGCTTTGTGCTCCGCCAGAATTTTCCAAAATATCGGTTAAAATATTGAATTAGATTTTGCAAAAAACTCAATTCTAACCCTCGATAAATTAAATAATTGGGTTCGTCAAATTGCAACGCAATTTGGATGACGACCAAAGGGAGAAGCCCTGAAGGGGTGAAGAATTGAGTTCGTAAAATAAATTGTGTTTTTTAAAAATGAGAATATAAATAAAATGTTAATTTTATTTATAATTTTACTAACTTAAATTTTTAAAAAACTAATGAAAAAAGAAGTAAGATTACAGAAATGT
>CAJQHK010000007.1 GCA_905478165.1 uncultured Rickettsiales bacterium
TAATTTATGTTTCTTTTGGTGGTACCTTTACTATTATTATGAGCTTGGTGGGCAATTATTTTTCTTTGGAGGTTTTTAAAGGCGGCGTCATTATATATCTTGTCTTGCAACGCATTATAACCATCTTGAGTAGTGATGTCGTCGGAACTCAAACTTTTTTCCTTCATTCTGTTATCGCTCATTATGCGTATAACTATTTTTTTATGCTCAATATCAAAATTCTTATACACCTTTTCATCACTCAAATTCTCTTTTATAACTTTTTTTAGCAGATCATCAAACTTATTATCTAGATATTTAATGTTGAATTGTCTCTCCACTTCTTTTTCCAAATCTTGTTCATTATATTTAACTGAGTTATCTTCTTGTATTAGATTCTTGATGTTATTTCGTAATGCTAATTTAACTTTTTTTGTTGCCTCAATATTAGTTAATAACGGATCTTTTTCAATTAGGTCTTGTATTACACTTAATATATTCTTTTCTACAAAATGTGTATTTAAGATAGATGTAACAGTGTGCATTTTACTAACAGAGGCTCCTTCTAAAGAAACCTGATTAATAATTTGAGACCTTATCGCCGACTCTATATTTAACCCCTCCTTACTACTATTAAACTTTGTTTCTGCCTTTTTTATCGCACTCTTAATTTTAGGAGATAATTCGGCGTTGTTGTAAGCTTCATTTGAGGTGATGGATGAGTAAGCTGGGGTGATGGATGAGTAAGCTGAGGTGATGGATGAGTAAGCTCTACCAGCGCCACTGCCAATACGGCTCTTTGCAATATAAGAATTAGCTCTTCTTATTCGGTTGCCAATACGGCTCTTTGCAATATAAGAACTAGCTCTGCTTATTCGGTCACCAGATAACCTGTCAAGAGCTCTGAAGCCGCCATCATGCTCTTGGAGAAATTTTGCAGATCCCGGTCCAATTCTTTTTGCATAGCCAACACCGCTACTTACCATTGATTTTGCAGATCCTATTATGAAAGAATTGCTATCCATCATGTTGCTAAATATGGCGGACCCCTCTTTCGATATGCCCCCTATTATACTATTAACCCTAGCAGATTGTTGTTGATAAGAAATTAGTCCAGAAGCGATGATGCCAATTTGAGATATAACCATATCTAAGAAATATAGTAATATAATTACTTCCATAATAATAAGTATCATTTCAAAAAAATCCTTATCACCAACAAATTTTCCAGTCCCATCCCCACTATCTATTCCTTTAGTTGGATCTGCAGCGTAAATTGTAAAAAATGATAATAGTGATCTTAAGACTGCCTCCGCTACTTTATCAGTTGCCGTCTCACTGTCTATATCGCCTATTGTAAGACCCGTTTTACCGCTCCATTTAAACAAATCAAATAAATTAGCGGGACAGCTTTCGAAATACAGCAAAGATTCCGGACTTGCTTGGCCATATAACCCAATTTTATCATTGATAATCGACAGAAAGGCATATAGTACTAAAAAAACCATTACAATCTCGATTGATCTTGCTCCAAGAGTCACTAACCATCTATGAAAGAAGGTGGATGTAGTTTTGTGAACTGTTAAAATAAATGCTAAGGGACCTAAGGATAATAATAATATTGAACTAGAAAATAAAGTTAGATAAACAATAACAATTTTTACCATGATATATATAAAATAAATCATGATAATATACACGCCAGCAATAATAATGATGGCAGCAATGTTAAAGGGAGAAAAAAGAAGGGACCACAATTTGATAAATACATTTTCCGATGAAAAAAATATTTTGATCATTTCGTCAGGAAAGGCAAATTTTGACGCATTGCCACTGACAGAAGATAGTTGTTCTAATGTCCTTATGTCGCTGCTAATGTGGAAAAGGTCCAAATTTAATGTGAAGTTGGACATGGTCTCAATACTGCCAATAAAAAATCCTACAACTATACCATTGTACCATGACCAGCTATCTGGAGAGGTAAAAAATATTATTAGAGAAATCTTTAGTATTTTGGAAAAAAATTCCTGACGAGATATTTCCATTGTACCGCTTAAGATGCCAAAACCCATAAATAGAAGATATAATATTAATGTTAATCTAACAATAGCTTTGAAAATGGAGTTACTCACAATTTTATTATATGATTTTTCTAGAGCCCCATCATTGTAAAATAATCCTTCAATAGTGTTGACTATATTTGTCAATATACCGTTATATTCCTTATCTAAAACACCTTCTATAAAATAAATATTGTAATGACCACTGTTATCTTCATAGTAACCATCTTTAAATTTAACTTTTATCTCCTCTCCTGCTTCATGACCTGGATATAGTTGATTATTGGGGCTGGAATATCTATATTTATCTACATCTTTAAGATAAAATTCTGAATATAGCGCGTATTCTTTTGTTGGCTCAGTTTCTCCATTATAACCAAATAATCCAATGTAAGCGTTATATCCAGCATCATTATAGCAAGTCTCTTGCTTATCGGATTCTTTTTCCTCAGTATTTTTCTTCTTATAATTTAAATCAATGTATTCTAACCTTGGGTCATTGTAGACTATGTCTTCTTTAGCAGGGTCATACTCATTATTTTTGTTTAGATCAATAAAAAATTGATCAGTACAGCTCCAATTACTCTCACTATTTTGATTATCAGTTCCTGGTATTTCACATTCTTTATATTGACTCACACCTTCAGTATATATGGGGCAATATTTGCTATCAGTAATTGCCGTTGGTTTTTCTCTGATATCGATGTGATGTAGGTCTGGGTTATTATTGAGGTTTTCTTCCTTTATACCACCAACATTCCTAATCTTTGTGCAAAGGCAGTTATGCAGAGAGCGGTCATATATGATTGGATTACCACTACTATCCTTACCTTTTAATATAAATTTTACTTTATCGTCATCTTCATAATCTGTTTTTGGTTTTGCACATATTCTGCACCTAGTATTACCGTCTCCAAACTTCTTATTGATATATGTAATACCTTTAATATCAATAATGAAGGCGTTACCATCTGCTTTATATCCATTAGCTCTCCAATCAGATTGTTGTCCACCAGATTGAACAGGAATATATTCATTACCTGTAACCTTATAACCCTTGGCATCTACTATAGAAGACTCAATAAAGCCATTGTCTATTATGCACCCTCTGTCATAATTATTGCTAGAAAGAATCATTATGAAGACCAATATTATGAATACGAATATAAAAAAGGAGCGTAAGAACGCCTTTTTAGAACCCAATATTATTGAACCTGTTTCTCTTATAGATCGCAAATTTTCTGAAGTTGTTTCTGTAGCACCATTTTAACTTGAAAGAGTGATGATTTAATTAGAGTTTACTTTAAGCTAAGAGTTGATGCAATCTGTGATGGTACCTGCGGCCGGACTTGAACCGGCACGAGCTAGGCTCCACGGATTTTAAGTCCGTTATGTCTACCAATTCCATCACGCAGGCATTTTGTAAAAAAATTAATAGTCGCTAATTTTTTTTTATATTGCAAGTTTTAATTATTTTGATTGACAATTCTATTATGGTAATTATCAGTCTAAAGCGTATTATGTATAGTTAGGAAATAGTCAAAAATAACGCTAAATTCCACTACTAATTTGAACAAAACATATAATTTTTAAACCAAAGAATTTGATGCTAATTTTAGCTTTTCATTCTAAACTTGATTAGGGGTCTTGTGGCCTAATATTTTTCTTGATATACAGACTGCGACTAATACCAATTTCCACCTTTAAAGCAGTTTTTTCGAAATATTTTTATTCATAAATATTTAACTAAGGTCTTTGATGTTATTCAGGGTTATAAAGTTAGGGATATAGCGCAGTTACTTCCTTGGGATATTATTCTGGAGTAGACTTAAATAAATTAATAGGAGCGGGTTTGCTGGACGCTCACCTTTAATTCTACTAAAAATTATTGTAACATCATGTTATTTATAAAAATAAACAACTACTTCTTAAGAGTTTTGTTAATCTTTTTATCGGTTTCATATTGATTAAGAAAAATGACGCCCACATTTCATCCTAAATGAAAAAATATAATTTAGACTTTTCTCTTTAAAAAATTTATGGTAATTATATTTTTAGGGCAAGAACTAAGTAAAAAAATGAACTTTAATATCTAACCTCCACCAATGAAGTGAATCATTTCAATTTCATCTCCCTCCTGAATGATTTCGTTTTTATATTGGTCAGGAAAAATAATGTCTAAATTTTTTTCAATTGCAATTTTCTTTACATCCAAACCTAAATTACTTATTAAATCCTCTATGGAAGATTTTTCTGCTAATTCAGTAATTTTTCCATTGAGATTTATTTTAATTTTCGCCATTATTTGTTTATTTAATATCAAAGAGTCATTTTTAATCCAGATTTAATAAAATATTTTAAAGATAAATTTTGGCACAAGACAATAACTAAATTTTGAAATTATATTATCAATATATCCTAAAAAATAATATTAAGCAATTTATTTTTGTAACTTTAACTTTAGTTTCAGTAATTTTACTTACCAGATCGTCATCTTTTTTGGTATTTATAACTGAAAAGGGGGTTGGGTTAGTCGATTTTTTATCTTTATTGATTTTAATCACACCTTGGCTTTTAACAATTATTATTCCGGCGTCTTTATTTATTTCTCTTATAATTTGTTTTAATAAGATGATTTCTAATAATGAGATTACGATTTTAAAAAATGCAGGACTTAGTAAGTTCAATATTTTAAGGCCGGTTATTTTACTCTCTGTTTTATGTTCTTTGGTGTGTTACGTAATTTCTTTGTATTTGATGCCGATGGCGAATAAGCATTTAAAGATGAAAAAACATAATTTTCAGTTAAATTATAATAATATAATGATTTCTCCTGGTATTTTTGAAAACTTAAATAATGTCACTATCAGCGTTGAAGGTAGGAAGGGTAATCTATTGTCAGGAATTTTAATTTATGATGATAGAAATTTAAACTATTCATCAACTATCACCTCTACTAGTGGATTAATCGAAAGAAAATCAGACTCCTTACTTATTCATCTTAAGGATGGAACTATTCAGAGGTTTAATAATCAAACTAATATTACAGAAATTTTAAGATTTGATAGCTATATTATTGATTTAAATGACGAAAAGAAAATTAATGAAAATTTTACTTGGAAGGCTAGGGAGAGGTATTTTGGTGAATTATTAAATTATGATAAAAATCTTCATCCAAAACATATTGCTCAATATAAGGTCGAGATTCATAAAAGAATAACAATGCCATTATTTTCTGTAATATTAACTCTTATTGCAACTTCAAGCTTGTTCAGCGGCTCTTTTAATAGGAGGGGTAATTTAAGAAATATTTTAAAATCAGTATTTCTGGCAATCCTTTTTATTACCTCATCTATATTGATTTACAATATAATGGAAAAATCAATAGCATTTGCGCCATTAATATATTTAAATTTTCTTATATTTTTTATATTCTGTTCTGTTGTGATAGCAAAAAATAAACTCAATTAATGTTTTCAATAATTAACTTATATTTAATAAGGCAATTTTTACAGAGATTTTTTATTATAACCTGCTGTATCTCGGTATTAATTATTACTTTTAATTTGTTTGACCTTCTTGATGGTGCTGGCGGAGTTCCTTTGTCAACTTCGTTTTTTTTAGCAATATTGAAGTTACCAAGCTTTATTAGAGAGATGTTTATTTTTTTTATTATGATATCGGTAATGACGACATTCTACTCCCTGTCCTTAAGTAATGAGATTACAGTAATGCGCTCCTCTGGATTATCTCTATTTAAAATTATAACACCAATTTCTATATCAATTTTTATTATTGGAATTCTTTTGGTATCCGTTTTTAATGAAATTGTTATCGTTTCTGATAAAAAATATAAAAAGATAGAAAATTCACTTAAAAAAGATCAGGAAGATAGTTTTATTTATAGTCCAAAAGATGGAATTTGGTTTAAGCAAAATAATTTTGATAATCTAGGTGGCAAAATTATTTTCCGATCTGGATCAGCAAATAATCGTGATATTATTTTTTATGACGCAAAGATTTGGTATTTTAATTCTAATAATGAATTTTATCAAAAGATTGATACTAAGGAATTAAGGTTAAAGGGAGGTTATTTGGTTGCTCAAAATGTCAGAGTTAATAATGATAAGTTAATTAATAAAAAGTTAGAAGATTTTCGCATGAAAACAGATTTAACTTCTGAGTTTATAAGGCAAAAAATTAGCAATAATTTTAGTGACGTAAGATCCTTTTCGATTTTCAAATTACCAAATTTAATAGAAGATATGAAAAATTCTGGATATTCTACTAGAAAATTTCAAATCTATTATCACTCTTTACTTTCAAAGCCGTTCATATTGATAGCTGTATCAATTATAGCTTTGTATTTTACAATAGTTAACACTAGGAATAAAAATAATATTTTCAATTTTATTATAGGAGTTGTATCTGGTTTTTTATTATATATTTTGATAGCTGTATCGCACGCTTTCGGGTCTTCTGGGTTTATACCATTTTTTGTTTCTACCTGGATCTTTGTAGTAATTATTCTTGCTATTTCTATTTTGTTATTAATAATAAGAGACCATTATTATTTAAATAAAAACTAACATAATTATGAAAAATTTATTTTGTATCAAGGTTATTGCTATAATTTTTTTGTTAGTATCATGCTCTTCAAATGATACGGATCAAAAAGAAGTTTTAAAATCTACTAGCTCAAACATTAATTTGCCAGAATGGGTTCTTGATCCAAAAATTGAAAATGGTATTGCTGCAGTAGGCATATCCTCTCCAAGTCGTGGTGGATTAAGGTTTCAAATTCCAAAAGCGGAATCTGATGCAAGGGCTAATATTGCAGAAATTTTACAATCTGAAATTTCTCGTGTGACCAAGAATGCTTTACGAGAATCTAAGCTAAATGACGTTAATGATGTGGAGGAATTTTTCTCTCAGGCTACAAAAAATGTTGTTAAAAATGTTAAATTGTCTGGCGCAGAAAGAACTGATATATATCAGGCTGATGATGGATCACTATTTATCAGGATGGTTATCAAACAAAATAATTACGCCAAAATTTTAAAGGATAGTCAGGAGTTGTTTAAGCAGGTCATTGTTAATTCTGATATGAGTCAGGATAATATTGATAAATCTCAAGAAGCGGTTCAAGACATGTTTGAAGAGCTTGAGATGGAAAGGGGTCAATAATGAAGGAGTTATATATTTTTAAAAGTATATTGATTATTTTATTAATTTTTACCTTTACTTCTTGTATTAAGAAGATTAAATCTGACTCTGCTTCAAGTAGAATTTTAAATTCTGAAGCAAGTGTAGATAAATTATTTAACGAATTAAAAGATTAAATTATGAGCAAGCAAATTATATTTTTATTTACTGTATTTTTGTCATTTTCAGCTTTTGCTGATAGTACTGCCGAGCAGCCGAGCACTTTAACCAGCTTGATGCCGTTAGTTTTGGTTGCGCTTATATTATATTTTATAATATTTAGACCTCAAATGAAGAAAGAAAAAAATAGAGAAAAAATGGTTAATGAGTTAAAAGCAGGTGATTCTGTAGTTACCGATTCTGGTATACACGGTATTATTTCGAAAGTTAATGGTAAGGAGGGTTTAATTTTATTAGAAATATCGAAAGGTAATATTATTAAAATTAAGAATCGCAATATAATTGAGCTTGGAGAAAAAAACAAATCTGCAAAGTCAAAAAATTCACCAAAAATTGTCAATAAGCCTACAAAAGCTAAAAAATAATGTTATATTTTTCTAAATGGAAAATTGCTAGCATTCTTTCGATATGTATAATATCTATATATTTTACCATACCATCCTTTATTCCAAAAGAAAGTCAGGATTCTTCATTCGCTAAGTTTTTTTCAGGTTCAAAAGTTTCTTTAGGTTTAGATTTAAGAGGAGGTTCTCATCTGTTGCTTGAGATTGATACTGATTACTACATTAAAGAGCAATTAGAAGTTTTGCGTTTAGAAATAAAGAATGAATTAAAGGAGAAAAAAATTAGAGCTTTACCTAGAGTATCAAATAATAAAATCATTATCATCGTCAAGAATGAGAAACATTTTAGGGATATAAAAACAATTATCTACAAAATTAACAGTAATATCAAAATTGATGATAAGGATGGGAGATTGATTTTAAGTTTTACTGATAATGAGATTTTGGAGATGAAGAGGAAGTTGATGATTCAGTCGATTGGGATAGTAAGAAGGCGGATTGATGAGACAGGAACTAAAGAGCCAATTATTCAGTCAAAAAATATTGACAGAATATTAGTTCAAGTTCCTGGTATTAGTAACCCAGGTCAAATCAAAAATATTCTTGGTAAAACTGCTAAAATGACTTTTCATTTAGTAGATAATAGCATTCAGTCTGAAGATTCTATCGAGTCATTAAAAAATAAAAGTAAGGTGTATGATGATAGTGGACGTTCGTACATTATACATGATGAAGTCATATTAAGTGGAGATATGCTAGTAGATGCTAATGCTACATATTACGAAGGAGAGCCGGCCGTTTCTTTTAAGTTTAATTTAATTGGTTCCAAAAAATTTGCTAAAATTACTAGGGAAAATATTGGTAGATTATTTGCAATTATTTTAGATGGCAAAGTGGTAACGGCACCTAGAATAAATTCGGTGATTAATCAAGGTTTGGGCGTAATTTCTGGTAACTTTAATATCGAAGAGGCAAAAGAAACCGCTATTATTCTAAGAGCGGGTGCGTTACCAGCGCCTTTATCAATTATTGAGGAAAGAAGTGTCGGACCTTCTCTTGGGCTTGACTCTATTAAATCTGGTGTCACATCAATAATTATTGGATTTATTTTGGTGATATTATTGATGTTATTCATTTATAGAATATACGGGCTGGTGGCAATTATTGCTCTTGTGATAAATATTTCGATCATTATATCTTTATTGTCATTTATTGGGGCTGCACTAACTTTACCTGGAATTGCTGGAATTGTACTAACTATTGGTATGGCAGTGGATGCTAATGTTTTGATTTTTGAGAGAATAAGAGAGGAAATGCTTAAAACTAAAAAGAAGATGGTTGCTATTGACAATGGATTTTCGGAGGCATTTAGAACTATTATCGATTCCAATATCACGACTTTAATTGTAGCTCTATTTTTATATCTTCTTGGTACTGGATCTGTTAAAGGTTTTGCGGTTACCCTATCAATTGGAATTTTAGCCTCTATGTTTTCATCTATTATGTTAACAAGGATGTTAATAACTTTTTGGATAAGGAGAGGATCTTCTCATTAGAGATTGATATTAATTACCGTATATTATAGAGCGTTTATACTTCTTATACTAAGATCTGCAATATATACAAAAGTGGATTTTAGCACTATCTTTGGCCAAAAATTATCATAAATTTTTGACAAAAACTAGTTTATCTAAATGTTCCATTATAGAAGAAACGATTCTTTACAAAGAGAGTTGTAATCTAGAAATAGGGGTGACATTGCAAAACTCAACACTTATATCTTGATTTTCGTAAAATTCTTCTCTAAGGCAGAGGATTATTGATTTGATTTTAATAAATTAACTTCTGCTATTTTTTAGAGCAAGAAGTTCGTAAAACATAAAGTACGGTGATTCAAAATAAGTTTTTTATCATTTATTTTTAATTGAATTAGTTTTGCCATCATTATTGATAATATGAACATCCCTTTGAGGGAAAGGAATTTCGATATCATTATCCTTAAACTTTTTCCAAATAACCCTCATAACGTCACTTTGAGGTTCAAATCTTCCAATAGTAACATCATCAACCCAAAAATATAATAAGAAATTAACTGAGCTATCAGCATACTCCCTAAGAAAACACTCTGGCTCTGGGGTTTTGCTGCACATACTATGCTCCCTTGCTGCTTCTAACATTAGATCTCTAGCTTTTTCAATATCAGATTTATAGGAAACTCCAACCGAGATATCAACCCTTCCTTGTTTATTAGAATATGTCCAATTAACTACATTTTTAGTAATAAACTCCTCATTTGGTATCATAATCTCCTTACTATCAAATGTTTCGATCAGTGTGTAGCGAGCCCCCGTATTTCTGATAAAGCCATATACACCATTGTCCAATTCTACCAAATCACCTTCTTCAATTGATTTTTCAAATAATAGGATTAAGCCACTAATAAAATTGGAAGTAATTTTTTGTAAACCAAAGCCAAGTCCAATACCAACCGCACCACCAAAAAATGCTAAATTGGTTACTTTAATATTCAAAATATTTAAACCAATCATGCAGGCTATAAAAAAGATAAGTATCTGATAAATTTTGATAATTAGAGGTTTGTTAGTTGGCTTTATCCTCCTCAATCTCCTGAGATACTTAACCCCTTTATCTAAAATAGAGTTTGCTAACGCTAGTAGTAAAATAATAAATGTAGCGCGTTTTAATAGTTGATACAGGGATATCTTTATTGACCCTAAGGTAAGTGATAGTTTTTCAGAATCAAGTAACTCAATCGTGGGTTTTAAATATCCAAGATATCCAAGTACTGATGTTGTTAGGATTATTATCAATATAAAGGTTTTTATAAACCACCCATTAGGTTTGATTAAATATGGAAATATATTCATAATTTTATTTAAAAAATGATTAAAGTTTAAGTAAAAATTAACATCTTGTTTTAATAGATACAATTGGTTTTGCGCAGTTAGGCGAACATTATCTAAAAAAGCAAAAATAATGTTAAAAATATAAATTTTCTAAGTTAAGATTCTATCAACTTCTTGACCAAAGACAAAGCTATGCCACTAGCATTACATTCTGGATGAAACTGGGTTAATAAAAACATTTTTGGATGATTTTTATACTCAACAGCTTCAATAACTCCATCTGGAGAAGTGGCAACAATTTTCAATTTATCAGAGATATTTTCTGCAAAACATCCTTGGTGATGAATGCTTAATTCTTTTATATTTTTTAAATCAATATTTGGATCTTGCTCTTGATAGATCTTAGCAAGTAATGAATTTTCTTCTACCTTCATTGAGTGAGTTCCTTGATATAAGCTATTCTCCTTTTCTCCACTGATAATTTTCTCAAAATTATTTTCAAAATCCTGTAATTCATCATCCGTCATATCTTTTAAATTTTTATCATGATGAGTATTATCTTCCTCAATAATTCTAGGATCATCTGGTAAATGTTGTACTAATGAACCTCCCAAAACAGCATTTATTAATTGCATTCCACCGCATATTCCAAGAACTGGAATATCTTTCTTTTTTAATGCATATTGTAGCATCTTTATTTCTGTTTCTTGTCTTACGTTTAATTTATTTTGACTCAGTCTTTTTTTGGTTTCAGGATGAATTTGCGATACCCCGTAAAGACCGGGATTGACATCTTTTTTATTGCCAGGAAATATCAAAGCATCGCAGCTTTGCAAAATATTATCAACTTTATCTAAATGAACATCAATAGCCTCATCCAACTCTTTATAACTAGCTGACTTATCTCTAAGTGTATTTTTATCTAAATACACAGGAACTAGTGTGGGAATAGCTCCACATATCTCAATAAGCTTAACAATAAGTCGACACCTCATAATGTTAGTATCGTCAGTGATTCCGATTCTAAATTTATTTTTCATTTTTTAATTAAATTTATTTTGATAGTTAATTTTATATATGCTAATTTTTTTAACAAATTTATCAATTATAATTTTAACATACAAAGCAGTGAAAATAGGATTATTGGTATCAGAAAAAGGATTATACTCCCATAAAAGACTAAAAGAAGAGGCGGAAAAAAAAGGTCATAAATTCAGAATTATTAACCTTACAGAATGCTTTGTTAATATAACTAATGATACGCCAACAATTTATGATAAAAATGGTAAACCAATTAGAGATTTAGATGCGGTGATCCCCAGAATTGAGCCTTCTATTACTTTTTATGGCACCGCTATTCTAAGGCAGTTTGAAATGCTTGGGGTTTATTCTTTAAATAGCTCTGTAGCCGTTTTGAACGCCAGAGATAAGCTAAAATCTTTACAAATCTTGGCAAAAAATGATATTCCAATGCCTTCAACTGGTATTGCAAATTCTCCAACTACTATTGATGCAATCATTAAATCTCTGGGAGGAGCTCCATTGATAATTAAATTAGTTGAAGGAACTGAAGGGGAAGGAGTCGTTCTGGCTGAAACAGATAGCGCCGCAAAAAGTGTTATATCAGCATTCAAACAGCTTCATGCCAATGTAATTGTTCAAGAGTTTATTAAAGAATCATCAGGCAGAGACTTAAGATGTTTTGTTGTTGGCAATAAAGTTGTGGCCTCAATGGAAAGAATTGCCAATGAGGGTGAATATAGAGCAAATTATCATCTTGGGGCAATCGTGCAGCCAGTTACTATCACTAAAGAAGAAAGGGCTATGGCTATTAAAGCTAGTAAGGTGATGGGTATGGATGTAGCAGGTGTTGATATTTTAAGGTCAAATCGTGGTTCACTTATTCTTGAGATAAATTCTTCTCCGGGACTTGAGGGCATTGAGAAGGCTACTAAAAAGAATGTTGCTGGCTTTATGATTGAGTATATTGAAAGAAATATTAAAAACTTATCTTAATTTCAATAAAATTATTATAATTTTTTGCTAAAATTTAAGTTTTTAGGGGGGTAATTTTACAAGATTAATGCTCAAAAATATCCTCCTGATCTTCCTATAAATAAGTAATCTGTTTTGCGATAATATCCTGCAATCTCAAGGTTATAGGTTTAATTTCAGTCAATATTTTCTTGATAATTATTGGTGAAATAAAGTTCAGATTAATAACCTTGTTGACATAGTAATTTTCAACTTTCTCCTTTTTGTGAGCTTGTTCATCATCAATGACGTTTGGTTAGTAAAATCAGACAGCAACCCTTATTTTTATTTTTCTACCCAATTGCCACTTATACCAATTCCCACCCTTAAAGCAGTTTTTTCGAAATATTTTTATCCTTAAATCATCAAAAAGCCTTACACCCTATTAACATAGGGTGGGCATTAAATATAGGATGAATTTTTATTGTCATTCCCAAAGGGTTTGAACTTAACAAATAAAACCGGTAACAACAAGAAGTCAGCTAACAAGGCGAAGACCATTGACAATGTTGTTAGAAATCCAAAATAGATTGTCGGCACAAAATTAGAAAACACTAGGATAAAAAATCCAAATCCAACTATAGCAGTTGTGTAATACATAGCTTTTCCAATCGTATTGTGAGACCTTTTAACTGCCTCAATATAGTTTCCATCTTTTTTTAATTCCTCTTCAAATCTGTGCGTATAATGAATTGTGTCATCAACGGCAATACCAATTGCAATTGCGGCAATAGTAATAGTCATGATGTCGAGAGGGATGTTTGTCAAGCCCATAACTCCAAGGATAAAAACCGCTACAATAATATTTGGAATAATGGCAATGAGAGAGACTTTAATATTTCTAAAAATAAGAAGAAACATTATCAAGATTACAAAAAATACAAAGATCAAAGTTAATATTTGGCTTTTAAAGAGGCTTTGTAAAATATTATTATATAGAACTAAGATACCATTTAGATGGATATCATCTTCTTCTAAATTAAATTTTGTAACTAGATCGCTTTCTATTCTTTTTATTAGTTCATTCCTTCTTAAATTTTTACTAGATTCAATAATTCTGGCACTAAAATGTATTTTATTGCCATCATCCGATAAATAGGGGTAAAATAAGGTATTTTTTATATCTTCTGAGGTTTTATTGCACGCAAGTGTTAGTATAAAATCATCAAGATCTGCGTCGCCATTAAGAGATTTAAGTATAAATAGCGAGCTTGATAGTGACGTCACTTTTCCAATTTCTGGTAAATTACTTAGATAATCATGAATTCGATCTATAAGATCAATATTATTACTATTATACCAATAGCTATTAGAAAACTGACATTTATCCTCCTCAAAATCATCTTCGGAAAAGAAATCTTCAAATTCATCTTCATATTTTTCTTCAGTTTTGACACTTCTAGGGGCCTCAATCACTAGATTTAGAGGGGTAGTGCCACCTAATTTGCTATCTATCATCCTCATGCCCTTGTTAATCTGGGTGGATTCTTTGTAATAATTGATAAAGCTATTCTCAACCGTTAATCTGAACATGCCAATAATAGCCAAAAGAAATAGGGAGGAGAAAATGATGATAATTAATGAAGATTTTTTTCTTACCAACTGATAAAAATAATTAATAGAGTTGGTTAAAACATTATACTCCCTAGAGTGATTAACGATATCATCATTGTTGATGGTCAGTAAGTTTGGTAGTAATATAAAAGTAAATAGGTAGGAAATTAATATACCAATTGCCATCATATAGCCAAAGTCAATAACTGGAGTAATATCACTCATAATCAATGATCCAAAGGCAACTATAGTTGTCACTGAGGTATAAAAACAGGGTAAGGACACTTTTTTAACCGACCACAATATTAAATCTATCTGACTGATATTTTTTTCCTTAGTGAGTATTTCCCTATATCGCACCATTAAATGGATATTCATTGATAGCGTGATAATGAATAGTAAGGAGATGAAGTTAGAAGAAACCAACGTTACTGGCCAATCTAAAAAGCCAAGCAAGCCAAGCATTGATATTATTACCCCTACACAAATCAATAATGGAGCGACAACCCATTTTAGGGATTTAAAAATTAATAATAATGTTAAAATAGTAAAAATTAATATTAGAAGGCTAAATATTTTGATGTCACTATTGATAAAATCAATTGAATCAGCTATAATCATCGGCACTCCAGCAATATGAATGTTGTAATTATCTTGATAATCGGATAATATCTGCCTCACTATTTTAATATTATATCTTTGTTTTTTTAGGTTAGATTGGTGATATTTGCTAAAATTACTCTCAACATTTTTTAATTTTTCTTCATTTAAAAGCCTGTCATCTCTTGCTACCTTTCTTAAGGAGTCTCTTTTATTTAGTAATTTGTAATAAGCTTCGTCTCTTTTAAATTTAATTAGGATAGTTGAAATTTCAGCGTTCAGGTCAATAAGATTCTGCGAATATAAGGGGTTGGTGGTAAGCTCTGCTTTTGCTAGATTTTTATCAACATTTCCATCTGAAATTCTTCTAATACCTGCGGGCAAATCTTCAAAGGAAATTTTTGGACTGTTAATCAGTGGAACATCTAGAATTGTAATAACAGAATTTACGTCATTAATTTCTAGTAATTTACGCCTCAATTCTTTTAAATCTGCTAAACTATCATCAGAAAATAAATCCTTGTTAATGGGGTCGTAAGTAACTATCAAAAATTCATCAGATCCAAATTCTTTAACAATTTCGCGATAATATTCTACGTCCTTATCATTTTTTAAATTGAGAGAGTCGGAAGAGGCGTCTAATTTAAAATCGAGGGCATGATAGGTAGAAAAGCAAGTGACACAAATAAATATTAAGAATATTAGGTTCGGCTTACCTAAAAATAATTTTTGATATATCTTACTCAGCATCTTCTATTTGATCAATGTAGTTTGAAATAATATCTAAACCTTGCTGCCAAAATTCTGGCTTACTAGCGTCCAGTCCAAAGGGTGATAGAAGTTCTTTGTGGTGCAAAGTACCTCCAGATTTTAACATTTCTAGGTATTTTTCTTCAAAATTTTCTAAACCATTTTTATAACAAGAATATAATGAATTGACCAAGCAATCACCAAAAGCATAGGAATAAACGTAAAAAGGTGAGTGAATAAAATGCGGAATATATGACCAATAATATTTATATTCATCATCAAAAACAAAGGCATCTCCTAAACTTTCTTTCTGTGTCTCCATCCAAAACTGACATAATTTTTCAGTAGAAATTTCACCTTTTTTACGCTCATCATGAACCTTTCTTTCAAATTCTAAAAAGGCAATTTGACGAACAACTGTATTGATCATGTCTTCAACCTTAGAGGCTATGATAATTTTTTTGCGCTTAAGGTCAGTTTCTCTTTTTAAAATTTCTTGAAAGGTCAGCTGTTCTCCAAAAACTGAGGCAGTTTCGGCTAAAGTAAGTGGCGTTCCTGACATAAAATATCCCTGCTTAGAAGATAAAATTTGGTGAACTCCATGTCCTAATTCATGAGCAAGTGTCATGACATCTCTTATCTTTCCTTGATAATTTAATAATAGATATGGATGAACAGACGGTACTGTCGGGTGAGCAAAGGCGCCAGAATCTTTTCCATCACGAGCTCCAACATCAATCCATTCATTATCAAAGAATTTCTGTCCAATTTTTGCTAATTCTGGTGAAAAATTATTATAAGCATCAAGGACTATCTTTTTAGCATCTTCCCAAGAGGTTAAATTTTCATCCATAGATAGAGGTGCGTTACGATCAGAATAGTGCATTTTTTCTAATCCAAGTAATTTTGCTTTAATTTTATAATAGCGATGCGAAATATTTGGGTAATTTTTTTTCACTACCGAAATCAAATTATCAACAATTTTATCCTCAATAAAATTATTTAAATTTTTTGAGGAAATTGGTTTTGCAAAATTACGAAGATTGTCATCTATATCTTTATCTTTGGCCAAAATGTTGGTGATAAACGATAGTAGGCGAATATTTTTTCCTAAGGTTTCGCCAATAATTTTTGATGCTTTCTTACGAGTTGCAGATTCTTTGGAGCTAAGTAAATTGAAAATTTCCGAAGCATTTAATTCCTTTTTATCATAAGAAAATCTTATATTATTAATAGTTTCGTCAAATAATCTGCTCCAAGCACTGGAGCTAGTAGATCTTTTTTCCAGTAAAATTTTTTCTAAATCTTCATTTAATTGGTGCTTTTTAAAAACTCTGACATCCCTTAAGAATGGCTGATATTTTTTTAGGTTTTCTGATGAATTGTAAAGTTTTTGAAGATCATCTTCCTTGATTTCGTTAATTTCTAATTCAAAAAAGACCAAATCTTTAGAAATCTTTCTAATTTTTTCTGAAGAATCTTGATAAAAGGCGGTGTTTTTTTGATCTAGCATATTTGCCGCATAATTAAGATAGGAAAAACTAGATATTTTACCGAATTTTTCGGCAATTTCTTCATTTTCTAAGATTGTTCGATAAAGATCCTCACCGGATAATTTGGTAATTTTTCCTTTGTAATCATTGCTAAATTTTTTAACTTTTTTTTCTAAGTTTTTAAAGTCTAGTTCAATATTTTTATCATCAATATTTTGGTAAAAATCAGTTAAATCCCATTTTGGTAAATTTGTAAAGCTCATATCTATTTATTATTAAACTATTGTCAAAGTTATCTTGCAATTTTAGTAGGAGTTTTAAGTTGTTGACTTTTATATCAAAAATATATACAAAGAATCAGTCGAATCAAGAAATATTAATTAATTATAACTAAAATAATGACAAATTTAACTTTTTCAATCATAAAGCCGGATGCAACCAAGAGAAACATTACCGGTAAAATCAATTCTTATATTGAGGATGCTGGATTACAAATAGTGGCTCAAAGAAGAGTTCAGATGACAAGGGATGTGGCAGAAAAATTTTACGAAGTTCATAAGGAAAGACCTTTTTATGATGATTTAGTTTCTTTTATGATTTCTGGCCCAGTTGTTGTGCAAGTTTTAAAAGGTGAGGGTGCCGTAAAGAAATATAGAGATATTATGGGAGCAACTAATCCGTCAGATGCTGCAGCAGGAACAATTAGAAAGGATTTTGCAGTTAATATTGAGCAAAACTCAGTTCACGGCTCTGATTCTGATGAAAATGCTCAAATTGAGCTTGCACAATTTTTTACTAAAACTGATATTGTCGAGTAAATTTCTAACTCCTTCTGAGAATGAGGGAGTTAAGGTGTTATAATTTAGTTTGTAAATATCAATTAAATCTATTTTTCTAACCCACCAGATAATTTAACTTCAGAAGTCGGGAAGGCAATTTCCGCTCCTTCATTATCAATAATATCGCTAATTTGTAGAAGAATTTTTTGCTTTACCTCATGAAATTCTGCCCAATTTGTAGTTTTGGTAAAAGTATAAATAAAGAAATCGACAGAAAAATCATTAAATTTATTAAGATTGACCATCAAAGTTTTTTTACTTTCAATATCTTCGTGATTTTCTAGCATATTCCTGACTTTTTCAATAATAGCTCCAACCTTTTTAACATCATCATAGCGAACGCCGATTGTTTCAAAAATTCTCCTATTAGACATTCTAGAGGGATTTTCAATGGCAATATTGCTAAAAATTGAATTTGGTACATAAAGCATTCTGCTTTCAAAAGTTCGAATCTTTGTTAGTCGCCAACCAATATTAGTAACTGTTCCCTCAATGTTGCGATCAGGAGATTTAACCCAATCGCCTACAGAAAATGGTCGATCAAGATAGATCATGATAGCACCAAAAAAGTTGGCCAAAAGATCTTTAGCAGCAAAACCAATGGCAATGCCACCAATACCACCAAAGGCAATAATGCCACTCAAGCTAATCCCAAATTGATTAAGAGCCATTAATAAAAAGACAATAATTAAAATAGCTTTAAGAAGCTTAATGACAGCTAAAATAGTTGTTAAGTCATATTTATTTTTCTTATCTTCGGTAAAATAATTTTCATAAGAAATAATCATTCTCCAACCAAACCAAATAAGTGAAAAGGTTAGGCCGATAGTAAAGGTTCGGTGGGCAATAATTAAGCTGTAATTAGAATATTTTTGAAAAAATATAGTGATAATTGCTGTAAAGCAGGATAGAAAGAAAAAATTTAATGGTTTTTTAAGAGAGGTAAGGATTATTTGTTTCTTGTTGTCATTAGCAATTCTTTTTTGCAATTTTTTTATTATCTTATTGTTGATAAAAATTACTATAGCATAAATAATAATTAAAACTAATATCGTAAAAAAACTAATAGAAGAAGAGTCAAAATGGCTGTAAATTTTATTCAGGAAATCCAACATAATTAACAAATTTAATGGAACATAATCTTAGTGTTGATAATATAGCTACCGAACCAGTAAAATCAATTAATAAAAGGGAATTATATCATCTGGAGGCTGAGCAAATTATCTTAGGTACCATTATCTTAAATAATGATTACCTTAATCGTGTATCAGAATTTTTACTATCTGAGCATTTCTATGAGCCCGCACATCAGAAAATTTATTCTGAGATTCTTCACATCGTTAGTGACATGAATATTATTGCCAATAACGTTACTTTGAAGCAATTTTTCTCCGAAAGTACTGAAATATCTGGTATCGGCGGCATGAAATATATGGCAGTTTTAATGGATAAGGCTACTGGCATTGTTGATATAGCTGATTATGCAAAATTAATTTATGATTTATATCTCAAGCGCAACTTAACCATGATTGCAGAAGATATTATTATAAATTGTAATGATTTAGATGATCAGACGGCATTAGAAAAAATTGAAAACGCTGAAAGAGAAATCTTTAATTTAACTTTTGCTCAAAATTCTGGCAGTGATTTTAGGGGGATTTCAGAAGCTTTAAAAACCACTTTAGAGAAAACGCTAATTGCCAAACAAGCTGACTCTAGTATAACTGGAGTTTCGACTGGTCTTGCTGATTTTGACCATATTTTAAGTGGCTTGCAAGATTCTGATTTAATAATTATTGCCGGACGTCCTTCGATGGGTAAAACCGCTTTAGCTATTAATGTTGCAGTTAATGCTTGTAAGGATTTAATAAAAAAAGATGAAGAGAAAGAGGAAAAAAGATCTGTTGGAATTTTTTCTTTAGAGATGTCTTCTGATCAATTATCTTCAAGAATTTTATCGATGGAAACTAGTATTAACGCTACCAAATTTAGGTCCGGAGCTATTAGTGAAGATGAGTGGCAAGTAATTAGCGCCAGAAGTGCTGAAATTGCTGAAATGCCAATTTTTATTGATGATACTCCAGCTCTTTCAATTTCTGCTATTAGAACTAGAACTAGAAGATTAGTTAAGAAGAAAAATTTATCCTTATTGATTATTGATTATTTACAATTAATTAGGGGTAGTAAGAAGACTGAAAATAGGGTTCAGGAAATTACTGAAATTACACAAGGTTTAAAAGCTATTGCTAAGGAATTTAATATTCCGGTTATCGCTCTTTCGCAACTTTCAAGGGCGGTTGAACAAAGAGATGACAAAAGACCGCAGCTCTCTGATTTAAGAGAATCTGGATCAATTGAGCAAGATGCAGATGTTGTTACCTTCATTTATCGTGAAAGTTACTATTTAGAGCGCAAAAGGCCAGATGAGAGCGAGGTTGAATCTTTCAAAAATTGGCAAGATAAAATGAATGAAATTAGAAATAAATCAGAAGTAATTATCGCTAAACAAAGAAATGGCCCAGTTGGAGGTGTTGAGTTGTTTTTTGATGCCGAATTTACTAGATTTGCCAATTGGGGAGGTTAGTATTCCTGTCAAACAACCTGTATACCAAAATATTTTAACGTTAATTTGTGCAAACTATGCCAAATGATTTGGGGGGGTAAAGTCCAATGGGTCCCGCTCGTAATCTAATTCTAGATTATGTCTTTTTCAGTAGTTGGAGGTTCTGATGCAGCAGATGGATTGGTAGTTATTGGCATATTTTTTTAAATCAAATGAAAACATTTTTAGCGTGAACATATCTGGCAATCATGTCGATCTCAATATTAACTTGATCCGTTTTATTTAAAAATTGTAAATTGGTGCTGTCAAGAGTATGGCTAATGATGTTGGTTTGAAATAAAAAATGATTTTTATCAAAATCTATTACATCATTTACTGTTAATGAGATACCATTAATACAAATTGATCCTTTTTGACAGATAAATTTTCTAAACTCATTGGAAATTTTAAAGGTAAAAATCCAAGAATCCTTATTAGCTTTGGTAATTTCGTGAATTTTACAGATTGTATCAACATGACCACCAACCAGATGTCCGCCAATTTCATCGCCAATTTTAAGAGAAAACTCAATATTAATAAAACTACCAATTTTCCAATTAAAAATGGTAGTTTTGGCAATAGTTTCCGGAGAAACTTCGAAAGAAAATAAATTAAAACCTGATTTTTCTTCTAATTTTATTAAAGTTAAGCAAATTCCAGAGCAGGAAATTGACGATCCAATTTGATATTTACCGTTTTTAAGGTCTTTTTCGGCAATTTTAATTGTCAAAACTAGATCTCGATCATTTTTCTTAGTAGTGTCTGTAATTTCTGCAATATGAGTTATGAGTCCAGTAAACATAAATTTAAATAATTTTAAAAAACTGCTTTAAAAGACCTCAGTACAACTGAAGCATATTGTATAAAAGTCTTTTTTAAAGTCCTATATTGGAACAATGTTATTGCGTCTTTTTTTAAGTTAAAGATTTATTATTGATTTTATTAAATGGGTAATTAGACTAAAAGGATCAAAAATAGGGGTTTGTAGCTCAGCTGGTTAGAGTGCGCGCCTGATAAGCGCGAGGTCGGTGGTTCAAGTCCACCCAGACCCACCATCATTTATTTATTAATTTAATGATAAAAATTTTTTTATTTATATTGTTGTTTTTTGTAACTTCTTGTTTTGGCAAGAAATATGTAGACATAAAAAGTCCTTGTGTTTCAAGCGAAGGTGGTCCTTGCGGACCTAAGATGCCAGTTAATGATTGGTGGCTTAAAGATTATAATGCTTAATACTAAGTAAAGCAAAAATATAAAATAAACATTATGAGTGATTCAGGTGGCAATTCTTTTGCTGATAGATACAAAAAATCCTCCGGTCCCGCTACCGAAGATCGTAAATCATCAGGTGGATTTGCTGAAAAATATGCTAAAAAAGATAATATGACAGCAACCAATATAGGAGTTAATGCTAGCCCAGAAAATCAAGCAAAGAGAGCTGATGCTAGTTTATTATTTTTAGTTAAAGGTATCGATGATAATCGCCCCGCTTGGTACTATGTATTGATTGAGAGGTTAAAGTTACCTATGTTTAAAAAAGCTCTTAATGATAATATCATTCATTTAGAAGAATATGGTAAGATACTATATTCTGCATATGGCGATCATCCTCCCGAAGAAATAAAGAAAAAAATAAGAGACGAATTTGGTATTCCTGAAGAATAATAGTTCTTTACTGAGATTTACATGATTTAATTTTTGAATTAAAATAAGTAAAATCATGATAGAATTTAAACCTTGTCTTGTGATAAGTTTTTTGTCAATTATAGTTTTTATATGTCGCGGTACAATACTAAAATTCACTTTAAAACTAAGTAATATATCAACTGTTTTTTGTAAAAAATAATTGAAATATGACTGTATTTCATAATACTTTTTGTCTGCCTAATTCGATAAAAAAGATAAATCTAAAAATTAAAATTTCTTGATGCAACTCTATCAGAAAACCAAACTATTCTTGATGAAACACATATTTAAAGTAGTAATATTGTCATCTATATTATCAATTATCGTATTTAGTTCGGCTATTTCTAATCCTGATAATAAGTTGGTCCCAAAGATTATTAAAAAATATTTCTCAACAAAAGTGCTTGAAAATGAAGGGTTGTCTTTGGTGAGCAAAAGAGAAAATATTGAGGATAAAAAAGATATCAAAACTAAAACTAAGGAAGAAGATGTTTATTTTGATAACAAAAACTTTCTGAATGACGTAATAAACTATGTTGAAGAAAAATATGTACATGAAAAGACTCGCAAAGAAATTTTAGAAGCTGCTGCTGAGGGAATTTTATCTTCTCTTGATCCACATTCATCTTACTTAAAGAAAGATGTTTTTAGTGAGGTTAGGGTCCAGCTTGAAGGCGAATTTGGTGGCTTAGGCATCAGAATTAGTTCGGATAGTAAATTAATAAAAATTATTACACCAATTGATAACACTCCAGCTGCAAAGGCTGGAATTAAAGCTGGAGATTACATTTCTGAAGTTAATGGTAAGTCTATTTATGGCAAATCTGTTATGGAGGTGGTTAAAATGCTTCGAGGAAAGCCAAAAACTAGCGTAGAAATTACTATTTTAAGGGAAGGCGAGAAAACTCCTCTAAAATTTACTTTGGTTCGTGACATAATAAAGATCGATTCAGTTAGATCGGAAATTTATGGTAATATTGCTTATATTAGGCTGGCTACTTTTTCAAAATGCGTGAGTTTCGATATTGCAACTAAAATAGAAAATGCTATTATAAAAATTGGTAAGGATAATGTGGAGGGCATAGTATTAGATGTTAGAAATAATCCTGGTGGAGCCTTAGATGCTTCAGTTAATATTAGTAGTATATTTTTAAAAGAAGGAAAAGAGGTTGTTTCAATTAAGGGTAGAGGAACGAAGAGAGCGTCTTATCAGTCAAGAGATACATTGAAATGTGGTGATGGAGGTATATTTAAAGAAGCTTATAAATTCAAAGATAAGGATCATAAAAAATTATTAAAATCATTGCCAATTATTGTTTTGGTTAATTTGGGGTCAGCCTCTGCTTCTGAAATTGTTGCTGGGGCAATTCAAGATAATAAGAGGGGTCTTATTGTTGGTAGCAAGACTTTTGGTAAGGGCTCTGTGCAGTCTCTTATTCCATTAAATAAAGGTAGTTCTGCCATAAAATTAACCATAGCTCTTTATTATACACCTTCAGGAATATCAATACAGGCAGACGGTATTAAGCCTGATATTGTTGTTAAGGAAGCTAAATTAGAAGCTGTTGAAAATAATTTAAAATCTGAATCTGATCTTGACGGTCATTTACAAGGTCAGATCAAAGAGATAGCAAAGGAAAATAGCGATGAAGAGGTTAAGCAAAAAGAAAATGATATTTTATACAATGATGATTATCAGTTAACTCGGGCAATTGATTTGATAAGAGGTATTAATTTATATAAAAATCTTGATTTTTCAGACAAAAAATAAAGATTTAAAATTCATGTCTTTGGCTATTAATTTGGCAAAAAATAATATTGGAATTACCGCCCCCAACCCTTCCGTTGGAACTGTTATCGTCAGGGAAGGAGTTATTTTAGCAACTGGAGTTACAGGCTCTACTGGTCGCCCTCATTCTGAGGAGCTGGCTATTTCTAAATTATCTTCTGATTTGTTACAAGATTCAGTCATTTATATTTCCCTCGAACCCTGCTGCCATCAAGGTAGAGGAGGGTTATCTTGTCTTGATTTAATTATAAAGTCAGGAATTAAAAGAGTAGTTTTTGCAGTAAAAGATCCCGACACTAGAACTGACGGCAAGTCAATTAAATTATTACAGGAGAAGGGGGTGGAGGTTCAGTTTGGATTAATGGCTGATGAGGCTAAAGAGATAAATCGTGGTTTTTTTAAAGCAAAATTAAAAAATAAACCATTCATTACGGTAAAAATTGCTACCACAATTGACGGCAAGATTGCAACAAAGACTTTTGATAGTAAATGGATTACTAGCAAAGATTCTCGTCAATATACTAATTTCTTAAGGTCAAAAAATGACGCAATTTTAATCGGAGCAAATAGTTTTAGAGAGGATTTACCTTCATTGGATTGTCGAATTTCTGGAATTGAGGATAGGTCGCCAATAAGAATTATTTTAAATAAAAATTTTGACCTTCATTTGAGTCAAGAATTTGTAAACTCTTGTCAAAAAATTCCAACATTTTTTGTGGTCAGAGATGATTTTGATAAAAATACAGAAAATTACCAACATATTAATTTTATAAAATGCCCCCTAGACACTCGTAATAATATTGATCTAGAGGATTTGGTGTCAAGGATTGCAGTACTTGGAATTAACAATCTTTTAATTGAGGGTGGTGGACAGATTTTTGCTAGTTTTTTAAGGGGAGGTTTAATTGATGAGTTGATTTTGGTTAAAGGTAACTTTATTTTAGGTAATGATGCAATTTCTGCAACTTCTGATTTAGGGGTTAATTTGATATCAGATGTTGAGAATAAATTTCGACTTGATAAAGTTAGGAATATAGGAGATGATATTGTTATAAAATACAAATCATACCAAAACCTACTTTAAAATAAGTAATATATCAAAGCATTATTACTGTCATTTGTAAAAAATAACTGGAATATGTCCATATTTCGCAAGGCTTTTTGTAGATGATAGGTAAAAGATAAAGATAGATTATTTAGTTTTTTTAACATAGTTTTTAAGGTAAAATTTGGTATTGGGAAATTAATAAAAGAATAATGAAATATATCAGTACAAGAGGAAGGGCAGCAAATTTAAATTTTGAAGATGTTGTTTTGCAAGGGTTAGCTGAAGATGGAGGGCTTTACATTCCAGAAGATTTACCAAAATTTTCTAAAGAAGAAATATCAGAGATGAAAAAGCTAAATTATCAGGATTTAACTTTTAAGATTGTGAAGCCATTTGTTGCTGGTGAAATTTCTGACTCAGATTTAACAAAAATTATCAAAAAATCCTATTTAAAATTTTCTAATAAAGCAATTGCGCCAATTAAGCAGCTTTCACATAATCAGTTTTTACTAGAACTTTTTCATGGACCTACTTTGGCTTTTAAAGATTTTGCTCTACAATTTTTGGGTAATATTTTTGATTTTATTTTAGAAAAAAGGAAGGAGAGAGTTGTCATTGTTGGAGCAACTTCTGGCGATACCGGATCCGCAGCAATTATGGGTTGCAAAGATTGTGATAATGTAGATATTTTTATTTTACACCCTTATAAAAAAGTCTCTGAAGTTCAAAGAAGACAAATGACAAGTGTTATAAGTGACAATGTTCATAACATTTCTTTGAAAGGTAATTTTGATGATTGTCAGGAATATGTTAAGGAGATGTTTTCTGACCAATCATTTTTAGGTGGTGCAAGAATGGCTGCGGTAAATTCTATCAATTGGGTTAGAATTATGGCTCAAATTGTTTATTATTTTTATTCTGCTGTTCGATTAGATGTTTCTAAAAAAAATCCAATCTCATTTTCCGTTCCAACTGGGAATTTTGGTGATATCTATGCTGGATATTTAGCTAAAAGAATGGGACTTCCAATTAACAAATTAATTGTAGCTACTAATAAAAATGATATTTTAACTAGATTCTTTCAGGGTAATGATTATTCTCGCAAGGAATTGATAGAAACATTATCTCCTAGTATGAATATCCAAGTCTCTAGTAATTTTGAAAGAATGTTATTTGATTATCATAAAAAATTTGATAAGGAAAATGAGGTTTTTAATAAAATGTCAGAATTTAAAAAGACGGGTAAGTTAAAAGTTTCTGATGAAATTTTTTCTGACATTAGAAATGATTTTATTTCTTATTCAATTGACGATAAAGAGACTTGCAAAATTATCAATCGAACCTATCAAGAAAATGAAGAAATTCTTGATCCCCATACCGCAACCGGCATTGGTGCTGCTGATTTATATCAAAAATCTAGGGATTATCAAGGTGAATATGTCGTAATTTTAGCAACGGCACATCCTTCAAAATTCCCCGATGCTATTGTGAAGTCAGAAGTTCCTGAGGCAAAATTACCGTTATTTTTATCTGACTTGATGAATAAGGAAGAAAAAATGAGTATTATTGAGAAGGATTTGGACATGGTTAAGAATTTTATTTCAAATAAAATATAACATTATGCCAAAAGGAGAATTTAGAGAGGGTACAATTTATACTACAGGAAAAAATTGTATGGGATATAGTGGAAGATAATAGATTGAGCAAAATTAACTTCAAAACATCTGATGGAAGTAAACATGGAACATATTATGGAGAATGGGTAGATTCAAATCATCTAGATCTTCAGAACTCACTATAATAACTGAAGTTTCTTAGGAAACTATTCTAACGCTTCCAAAGATGATATCTTAGGGGTTAGTCAAGAATCTAGAGACCTTAGTCAACAACCTTTTATTCTGAAATTTCTTTGTTTTGAAGGTAAATCTTCAAAGAACATTGCTAGCTTGTAACTTATAAAAATTGATAATGAACTTAGACTTAAAAAAACAAAAAAATAACCTTCTTTTTATCCCTCTCGGTGGTTCTGGAGAAATTGGTATGAATGTAAATCTTTATCATCTTGATGGTAAATTTATTATGATTGATCTTGGACTTGGTTTTGCCCACAATATTCCTGGCGTCAATATGATTGCACCGGATCTTACTTTTATCAAAAAACATAGAAAAGATCTGTTGGGAATTGTAATCACTCATATTCACGAAGATCATATTGGTTCTGTGCAGCATTTGTGGCAGGAATTAAGGGTTCCAGTTTATTGTACGAATCTTGCTAAAAATTTTCTTGAAGCAAAATTAGAGGAATATTCTTTTAAAAAGCAGGTTAAAATCAATGTTATTGACGGTTCAAAAAAATTAAAATTAGGATCTTTTGAGATGGAATTTATTGGCCTGACTCATTCGGTACCAGAAATGAATGCAATTTGCGTAAGAACTAAATTTGGTAATATTTTACATACTGGAGATTGGAAATTTGATCCCGATCCTGTTGTTGGAAATATTTCAGAGAAGGAGAAGATTGCTAAAATTGCTGATGAAGAGGGTTTTTTAGCCATAGTTTCTGATTCTACAAATATTTTAAATAAGGGTAGATCAGGTTCCGAAGGGCAGTTATTAGAAAATCTTGAGAGAATTATTTTGGAATCTAAAGGGATGGTTGGTGTTACAACTTTTGCTTCTAATATTGCCAGAATATCAACAATTGCTAAGGCGGCAATTAAGTCTGGTCGTAAAGTTGTTCTAGCAGGTTTTTCTATTAGAAGATTGTATGAGGTTGGTAAAAAATCTGGTTATTTACAGGATTTGCAGCAATGCGTAATTTCTGAAAATGAAATAAGATCTTACGATAGGAACAAAATTTTAGTATTATGTACTGGTTGTCAGGGTGAAATTAACGCATCAACCATGAAAATTGCCACCAATAATCATCGTGTGATTAAGTTTAAGTCTGGCGATTCAATGATTTTTTCTTCTAAGATTATTCCTGGTAATGAAAAGCAGATTTTTAATATTTTTAACCTTTTTGCTAGAAGAAAGATAGAGGTAATCACTGAAAAAACTGAAATGATTCATGTTTCTGGACATCCAAATCGTGATGAAGTTGCGGAAATGTATAAGATAGCTAAACCGAAATTTTCTATTCCAGTTCATGGTGAATATTATCATATTTTAGAGCATAGAAGGCTTGCTAAGGAAGAGTGGGGTTGCGAACACGCCAATCTAACTGAAAATGGCTGTGTTATTAAGATTAATGAGAATAGTTGTGAGAAAATTGCAAATGTAGAAACTGGTTATTTAGCGGTTGATGGTAAGAACTTAATTCCAACTGATGGCAAAATAATCTCTCAGAGAAAAATATTACAAGATTCAGGAGCGGTTTTTGTTATAGTTTTGCTCTCAACAAGCGGTGAGATTCTTGATATTGATTTAAAATCCGTTGGCTCTTATGATTTTGAAAATGATCCATATTGTTTAAATGATATTGAGGATGATATTGGTAATGCAGTTAAAAGCTCTAGCTCTGAGATTAGAAAAGCTAAAAAATCTCTTTTTAAAAAGGAAGGTGATCTGAGTAAAATATCAAAATCAATTGCTAAGGGGGTTAAATCAAAATTAATGAAAAACATGATGGATTTAACTGGCAAAAAACCAGCAATAGAGGTTTCGATAATGTTCAATAAATCTTAATAAAATACTTCAAAAAAAACTGCTTTAAAGATATGGGTTACTATGAGCCCAAGATCTTTTTTGCCTAAGTCTAGGAAATGCAATAAAAATGTTGATCTTTTTATAAGAGTAAAGTGAAAAATTTTGTAATATTATTATTTTTATCATCTTGCTTGGGATTCAATTTTGATCAAGCGCAGAAATTGAATTCCTTGCCGGAATTTTATACCTCTCCAAAGCAGAATAATCTATCAATTCTTTATGGCGTTGGTTCTGGGTATAGCCTTAACTCGGCTACAAAGTCTGCTCTTAGTAGTGCCTCTTCAAAACTGATGACCAATATTTCTTCTGAATCTAGAATGCTGGCAAAGTCTTATAATGAGAATGTTAGTGAGCAATATCGAGAACAAATCAGTGAAAAATTAGAAAAAATTACCTTTAATAATTATCAAATTTCTAATTCAGCAAATTTTAAGGATAAGATTTATGTTGAGGTGGCTATTAGTAGGAGTAATTTTATCAAGCAAAATTCTAATAAATTAAATAATCTTAATCAAAGGTTTGAAAATCTATCAAAACATTTAGAGGAAAAAAATATTATTGATCAATATAGGAATCTAGGTAAAATACAAAGCAAAATTAATGACGCTAAAATTTTAAATATTATTTTAGATTCAATAAAGTACAAGGGTGTAGATTATCAGGAAAATTATAAAAATTACAATTCATATCAAAATTCTTTTGATGATTTAATTGAAAAAATAATTTTTAAGATTGACCCAAAAGCCGACAAAGATATCTCCAGAATTATTAAAAAAGGATTTTCAGAACAGAAGATTAAATTAACCACTAGAAATCATAAATCAAAAAATCTTATCATCTTAAAAATAGAAAAGGAGGAAATTTCTGACAAAATTTATGGCAGTTTTATTGTTAAACTAAGAGTGAACTTTTCTCTAATTAATCAGGGTAAAATTTTAGCAAGTAATATGATTGAATCTAGCGGCTCCTCATTGATTAGCAAGAAGGAAGCAAAAAATTCTGCTATTTTAGAGATTTACAAAAAAATTAAAGCAGAATCTGTAGAAAAGATCATTGGTTTATAAAAAATTAGTTAAAAAAGATGGAAATTGCTGTTGGTAAAATAGAAAATGATTTTATTGACACATACTCATGAAAATATTATGATAAATATCATGTTTTTTTGCTATGAAAAAAAATTTTAAAATGGTAGAAAAATATTAATAAAAATAGAAACACATTATAATGCCTAGTAATATTGATAAGCCTGATAATTACATAAAGTTGAGCAAAGACGAGTTTGATATCGAGTTATTGGGCATAAATAATGTAAAATTTTTAAGCAACAAAAGACGTGAATTTCTTTCTCATATGAAGTTTAGTAGTAAGGTAATTAAGATGGATTTTTCAGATGAAATTGTAGAGGAATCGGTCTGGATATTGCAGCCTGATTATCTTTATTTAATTGACGAGAGAATAAGGAAGTTAGCTTTGTATAATGATATTGAGGATGTGAGTTGTGCGATTTTAGATCGTTCTAGGGGTGGGTTTGGTGATGTTACTAACACTTCTCTTTTAGAGATAGAAAGAGAGGTGTGTAATGACAGATTAGAGATTTCTTTAGGAGGCGGGTCGCAATCTGTGAATATTAGTTTTGCAAGGGAGGTAAATGATGGGCAGAAAATATACCCAATACGGCTACCCTTAACTTTTTATATTGAAGATGGAATTAAAGAGTTGCAAAAAGAGATGCGTGGCAGTAAAGAAAGTGACATACCTTCTTTGCCCTCAGTCAGGAGTTCTTCAGCAATAGTTAGTTTGTAAATGATTAATATATATCAAATATTATTAGAAAGGATATCGGGAAAAAAAGACCCAATATCTGATTGGTTTGCTGATAAATTATTAAATGTTAATTTACATTTTTATAACTCAGTAGATCTTCGTCATTTTGGGCACAAGATTGCTCCTGTTGATGTCAATTGCTTTCCTGCAGGTTTTAATCATTTAAGTTCCAAGTCAAAAAAAAATGCCAACCTAAAAGCTAAAAATTATTTAAATAATAATTTTCCAGGAATTAAGAGAATTTTGATTATTGCCGAATCTCACACAAAAAATCTTAAATATCTTGAGAATGTCCTGTCACTAAAAAATATTATTTTAGATGCAGGTTACGAGGTTGAAATTGCCAACCTTAATAGCGAAATCACTGATATTTTAGAAATTGATTTAGAAAATAACAAAAAAATTACAATTAATAAAATTATCAGAAAACATGATCGAATTTTAACTTCAAAAGGTTTTGAGCCAGATTTAATTATTTCTAATAATGATTTTACTGATGGAATTGCTAAAATTTTACAAAATATTGAGCAAAAAATTATTCCCGACCCTTTTTTTGGATGGTTTCAAAGGTTAAAATCAGAGCATTTTAGATGTTATAATGAGTTAGTAACTGAATTTTCTAATTTAATTGAGATCGATCCTTGGCTAATTTCTGCTAAATTTGACATGGCACAGAATCTTGATTTTAAACAACAAGTTGGTATTGACAATTTGGCTATTAAAACTGGCAATCTTTTAAAAGATTTGCAAGAAAAATACAAACAATATGAGATAAAATCGAATCCTTATTGTTTTATTAAGGCTGATAATGGAACCTATGGTATGGCAATTATGAATGTATCTTCTGCTGATGAGTTAGTTTCATTAAATAAAAAAAATCGTAACAAGATGAATATGCTTAAAAATAATGTACAAAATCATCAAGTTATTATTCAAGAAGGTGTGCCAACAATTGATAAAATAAGGGGGTTTAATGCTGAGCCAATGATTTATATGGTTGGCGGCGAAGTCGTTGGTAATTTATTTCGCTACAATGAGGCCAGAGATGAGAAGAGTAATCTTAATTCTGGTACGATGCAATTTAGCGATCTAAATATTTTAAATTCTGACGATACTGATCTTGGTGGTAAAAAGGAAGATTTGACCAAGATATATGAGGTAATTTCTAAAATTTCTGCAATTGCCTCAGGAATGGAGAGATATTTTTAAATTATCAAATAAAATCAGAGAATATTATCATTGATTTTTATTGATTTCATTAATGCAGCAGCCTTATTTAGGCATTCTTGATATTCTGATTCTGGCACTGAATCATAAACAATTCCAGCGCCAGCCTGAAGATAGATTGTATTATTTTTAATAAGTGAGGTTCGAAGGCAGATGCAATGCTCCATATCTCCATTTGCTGAAAAATAGCCAACCGAACCAGCATAGAATCCTCTTTTTTCTTCCTCAATTTCTTCAATAATTTGCATGGCACGAATTTTTGGTGCACCACTAACGGTGCCAGCAGGAAAAGAGCTAGTCAAAACATCTAAACCATCCTTATTATCTAAAATTTCTCCCTCAACATTTGAGCTAATATGCATGACATGGGAATAATATTCAATAATCATTTTTTCAGTAACTTTGACGCTTTGCTTTTTACAGACTCTAGCAACATCATTACGCCCCAAGTCAATTAACATTAAATGTTCAGCAATTTCTTTTTTATCAGAGAGTAAATCTTTGGCATTTTTCTTATCTTCAAACTCATCCCTTCCTCTTTTTCTGGTGCCTGCAAGAGGGCGAATAGTAACTTTACCATTTTTAAGAGAGCTTAAGATTTCAGGGCTTGAACCGATGATATTAAAATCATCAAAATTAACAAAAAACATGAAGGGAGAAGGGTTAATAGAGCGAAGTGATCGGTAAAAATCAAAAGAATTTTCTTGATTAAATTTTGCTGAAAATCTTTGAGAAATAAGGATTTGCAAAGCATCTCCAGAGGTAATGTAATCCTTGGCCTTTTGAACCATATTTTTATATTTTTCTTCTGATAAATGATTCTTAAATTCTATTTTTTTATCTCCTAAATTAACTTCAGAGCCAGAAAATGATGAATTAATAATGTCAGTGACTTCTTTAATGTTACTTTGAGCATGTTTGTATGAATCTTCTGGATTTTGGTTCTCTTGAGGAAAAATTGGTGCAGTAATGTAAATTACATCAAATAAACTATCGAAAATAACTAAAATTTGCGGCCTAATAAAAATAGAATCTGGAATATTAATTTCGTCATCCTGTCTATGGTCGCCAATATTTTCCATCAATTTGACCATGTCATAAGACATGTAACCAAAAAGACCGGACTCTACAGGTAAATCAGATTTTATGTCGTTAATTTTACAGGAATTTATTAGTTTCCGTAGATTTTCTAGGGGGTTTTCAGTGATTTTGATAAAATTTTCCGAGTTTTCTTCAAAATTTTCATTAAAATAGGCAATTTTATCCTTAATTTTCCACATTAAGTCTGGCTTGAGACCTATTATTGAAAATCTAGCTCTATTTTTACCTTTTTCTACCGACTCATAGAGAAAATTATTTTTTGGAAAATATTTCTTTAATTTTAAAAAAGTTAAAACGGGCGTAGTTAAATCTGATGAGATTTTAACCTTTAAAATTACTGATTTTTTCTGTTCTAATTTTTTGATTATGTTAATTTTCATCTTTAAGGTGGTTTTTTAAAATATTCTATTCATAAACTATTAAAAAATAATGATTTTTGATGATTTAGGAGAAAAAAACATCTGTTTTAATCAGCATATTTTAAGGGCAAAAATTAACATTAGTCTAGCCATAATGTTTTATCGCTAAGAGCTGCCCTCATATTTATTTTATTAAATAATTTTGTATTTAAAGCTTTATATCTTATAAAACATCAATCTCTTTATTTAATTTTCCTGCTATTAATATTGTGATTTTAAATAATATTATTGATAATTTTTTAAAATAATAAAGTGTTTTTTAGTAAAACACAAATTCTTATAAATAATTCATTTTTTAATAATAATTGATTCAGATATTTTTCATTATCTACGATTTCTTGCAACTCCTTTTTTTATATTCGTAAAAAAATACATCCACAATATATCTGCCATAGAGATCGATTTTTATGATATTTATTAAAGATGTCTATTAAAAGATTGTCGTAAATATTTGTTATTATTTTATTATTCGTCGCTGTTTAGGGGGTTTTCTTCGGTATGGGAAATTTTAAATAAAGTGAGATATTTTGAGGGTAACAGCCATCTTTTCCACTTTACAAACTTTGTGAACACATTAAGAATATTGCCTTATTGGATAAGATCTATTTTGTAATGCTGGTGGAGAATCTAATATATGACTGGTTCAAAGGTAGAGTGGTATATCAAAATTCTAACGAAATGGATGATGTAAATTTTCATTGAAATGAAGACGCTAGTCGTAGTAATGCCGAAGAGAGTGTAGTTAGTTTGTTAGAAGGCTCCGCATACAAAATAGGTAGCCCATTTTCTTGCTCAAGAGCCTCCTCTTTTGTAAGTCTATTAACTGACTTGATCTATTCTCCTATTTTGGTAAATTCGTCATTAGCTAGCCAATTGGGTCCATCACTCCCCTCTATATCGGAAATTTTTGATTGTAGCAAAATATATTCTGGAACTATTATAAGTTAGTTTTCTTAGTAAGTTTAATTTTTTAAGGAGTCTAGTGCTGTTAAGGTTTGACAACAAGGAGGGGGTTGGATCTAGTACCATACGACCTCCCACTTGAAAATAGATAAAAGATAGTTATAATATTTATATATTTCATGAGGTTTTTTTTAGCTATCTTAACAAAAAAGATAAAGTTATGATAATGTTATTGAAAAGTTTAAATTAAAGATAATGATAAAAAATATTGCAATTTATCCTGGATCCTTTGATCCAATTACTTTAGGACATATCGATATTATCAAAAGAGCTAGTAAGATTTTTGATCATGTCATCCTTGCTATAGCTCGCGATAATACAAAAAGTTCATTTTTCTCAATGGAAAAGAAAGTAAGTATGGCTAGGAATGAATTGAAGGACCTTAAAAATGTTGAGGTCAGTGATTTTTCTGGTCTTTTAGTTAATTTTGCTAAGAAAAGAAAAGCTACAATTGCCATTCGAGGATTAAGAGCGATTTCTGATTTTGAATATGAATTTCAAATTTACAACATGAACTCAAAATTAGATCCCAACTTGCAAACTATTTTTTTACCATCCTCCACTGAACTGCAATTTATTTCTTCCAAATTGGTTAAAGAGGTGGCACGCCTTGGTGGTAATGTTTCTTCCTTTGTCAGTCCCGTAGTTGAGAAGGAGTTAAAAGAAGCATTCTTATAATGTGGATTTACGGTAAGAATGTTATTTTTAATTGCATTTTAAATGGTAGAAAGATCCATAAAATACTACTCACTCAAAAAAATTACCTAGAATTAGAAGAGTTTTTGCAGAAAAATAAAATAAAATTTTTAAAAAATCTTATTGAAATTTGTGATAAAAAAAGGATTGATAAGGAATTTACGGAAGATGTCTCCCACCAATCCATTATTGCTAAAATTGATCAAATAAGTTTACTGAATGAAAATGAATTTTTAGTAAAAAAATTTAATCATAAGCCTCATATTTTAATTTTAGACCAAATTACTGATCCACAAAATATCGGGGCCATCATCAGAAGCGCTTTCGCTTTTAATTTTGAGTATGTTTTTGTTGATAAGAGGCATTTTCCAGTAAAAAGTCATGCAATTTTTAAATCTTCTACTGGTTATATTGATAATATCAAGTTACATTCTTACGGCAATCTAAACAATTTACTCGAAAATTTAAAAAAAATTGATTATTGGTGCGTGGGTTTAGATGGTTCGGCGTCAAAAGATATCTCTGAAGTTAGAAACTTAGAAAATATTGCTTTAGTTTTAGGTTCAGAGGGTTCTGGTATCAGGAGTTTAGTCAAAAAAAATTGTGATTTGTTGGTAAAAATTCAGATGAGCCCAAAGGCAGAAAGTTTAAACGTCTCTAATGCTGCAGCAATAATTATGAATCAAATATTTTCATCATGATTAAGAAAATTTTAATATTAATTCTATTTTTTTCTAACTCCTCTTATGCTAAGGAATCTGAAAATTTAACTATTTTTGCTGAATCTAACTTGGCAGTTCCATTGGTTAAGATTATTAGAAAATACTCACAAGAAAGGCATGTGATAGTTTCTATTAATTTTCGATCGTCTTTTGATTTAATTAAAAAAATTGACGAAGGAGAGCCAGCAGATATTTTTATTTCATCTCATAATGATTGGATTAATTCTTTAAAACAAAAGGGTTTAATTGATATTTACAGCATATCAAACATTTCTGAAGATAGCCTAGTTTTAATTACCTCTAATAAGAATAAAAAATTTCTTGAAAGTAAGATTGATAAAAAAAACCTTAGTTCAATTTTTACAAACTTAGGTAGTAATGGGTATGCTTTAATTGCTGAATCTGAGTATAAATCTCTTGGTAAATACAGCAGTAAAATCGTAAAAAAATACAACATTAAGCCTAATGTAGTTTTTAGAAAATTAAATGAGGATAAAAAATCTATTATTGATTTTGTTGCAGAAGATAAAAACCTTTTTGCATTAGTTTTGGAGAGTGCCGTATTGCCAAAGGATGACGTCAACATCGTTGCTAAGATACCAGATATTGAAATTAATTATCAGGCCTCTGCTATTGCCGGTAACAATATGGAGTTAGCTCGTGATTTTATTACATTTTTAGAAGAGGTGGAGTTTAAGAAATATTTTTAATTGACTAGTCATATACAGGTCTTTTTCAAATAAAATCATTAAGAAAAATCTTTTTATTAAATGTGTAGTTAGGTTTGATTATCGGCATAAGGATCGGAGATATTAGATTCTTCTAAAATTTTAATCTCTAACCTTTCCATCTCCTCTCTTTCTTTACTTTCAATATGATCATAGCCAATTAAGTGCAGCAAGCCATGTAATAATAAATGTTTTAAATGGTGATCTATTAATTTACCCTGCATCAACGCTTCATTTTGTATGTATTCTAGAGATAATACTAAGTCTCCGAGAATTAAACTATTATCAAATAAATATTCAGTAACATCTTGATTTTTTTTTAAGTCTAGGTCGTGCAATGGAAAGGCTAAAATATTAGTCTCCTTGTCCTTATAGAGATAATTTTTGTTTAATTCTTTAATTTGATCATTATTTGTTAAGAGAACTGATATTTCGATATTAATATTTTTTTTCAGAATGCGATTTAACTTTATTTTTCTTGATACCTCTTCTAAGAAGTTACTAATACTTACTGAAATATTTTTATCATATTTTAGCCAACTTTTATTCTTTATGTTAAATTCTATATTAATATTAGACATTTAGTGGGTGTTTTTTAATTAGTTTTTGTAATTTTGATTCAATTATGTGAGTATAAATTTGTGTAGTTGATATATCGCTATGTCCCAACAATTCCTGTAAAATTACCAAATCTACGCCATTATTTAATAAATGAGTGGCAAAAGAATGTCGAATAATATGAGGTGAGACACGATCAGGATCAATATCGGTTTTGCCAGCTAACTCCTTTAAGATCTGATGAAATCTTTGTCTAGTAATATGGGCATCGGCACAAACTACATCTCTGGTAATAATTTTTTCTTTTTTACTAGCGCGAATAATTCCAGGAAAAAGATATTTTGAGTGTGATTGACCCATTTTCTTTCTTAAATTTAGATATTTTTCTAAGATTTCTAATGATTTTGTGCTAAGAGGAACTATTCTTTCTTTATTACCCTTACCCTTAATAATTAAGTAATTTTTAAGGGTAATTTTATTATTTTGATTGATTTTGCCAATAATATTAATTGGCAATGAGACTAGTTCGGAAGCTCTAAGACCTGAGGCATAAAGAATTTCTAGCATGCAGGAAATTCTAACGCCAGATTCTGAAGGGTCGTTGTTGGAGCAGTTTAATAAGGTTAAAATTTCCTTTTCAGAAAGAAATTTTGGTATTTTTTGTTTTTTCTTTGGGATTATGAGATTTTTTGCTGGATTTTCTGAAATCATTTTCTCGATTTCTAAAAATTTAAAGAAGCTTCTAAATGTTGCTATTTTACGGCAAATTGTGTTGGTGGTAATTTTATTTTGATCCAAAAATGCTAAAAAATTAACAAGATCTTGTTCAGATGTTTTTGTAAGGCCTGTTTTTTTGTGGGTAAGAAATTTTTGTAATTGCAATAAATCATTTTGATAAGAGGTTATGGTATTTTTAGAAAACCCATTTTCACTTTCTAAAAGTAAAAGAAAATTATTTAATATCTCTTGATCACAATGTTTCATTTAGGTCTTATATCATTTCCCGTTTATAATGCATTATACCGATTCCCACCTTTAAAAGATAAAGCTAGATCATGTTATTATTTATCCAATATTATGGTGGGAATTGGTATTAGTGCGCGCTGCAGATATTGATTTTATCAGGCAGATCTATTTGAACCGTAATTTCCTCTTGATTGAGTACCCTCTTTTCACCAATGAAAAATAAAAATAACATTCCAAGAGTAACAATTAGTACGAGATAAATGGTTAAATTTTTAATTATTCCCATGGACGATCATATTCTGGAGAGTTTTCTGATAACGGGATTGATTCGATATCAGCGTAAATCTTATCATTCATTTTAATTACAACCCTTCCAGTGTCAGTTACTTTTCCAATTACAGCGAAATCTAACTCCCATTTATCAAAAATCTTTTTAGCTTCCTCTTCTTTTTCTGGCTTAATTACCATTAACATTCTTTCCTGACTTTCTGAGAGCATGATCTCGTAAGGGGTCATATTTTTTTCTCTTTGAGGAACTTTTTCAAGATTGAGCTCAATGCCAGTACCTCCCTTGCCAGACATTTCGAAAGAAGATGATGTTAGGCCAGCCGCTCCCATATCTTGGATAGAAAGAATAGTATCTTTTTGCATTAATTCTAGACAACTCTCAAGTAAGAGTTTTTCAGTAAAGGGGTCGCCAACTTGTACAGTTGGTCTTTTATCTTCGTCACCTTCTTTAAATTCATCAGATGCCATAACTGCACCATTGATGCCATCGCGACCAGTTTTTGAGCCAATATAAACAACAGAAGCGCCGATATTACTTGCTGCACTGTAGAAAATTTTATCTTTTTTAGCTATACCAACTGACATGGCGTTAACTAAGATATTACCATTGTAACTTTTGTCAAAAGTTACTTCGCCACCAACGGTTGGAACGCCAATCGAGTTGCCATAATGACTGATACCAGAAACTACCCCATTAATTAGTTGTTTAGTTTTTGGGTGGTCAATGTCGCCGAATCTTAAGGAGTTAATGTTAGCGATTGGTCTTGCTCCCATAGTAAAAACATCTCGTAAAATACCGCCAACACCAGTTGCAGCCCCTTGAAATGGTTCAATAAAAGATGGATGATTATGTGACTCCATTTTAAAAATTACAGCGTCACCATCGCCAATGTCAATAATGCCAGCGTTTTCACCTGGACCACAAATTACCCAATCTTCTTGAGTATGCATGGTTTTAAGCCATTTTTTAGTAGATTTGTAAGAGCAATGCTCACTCCACATGGCAGAAAAAATGCCAAGTTCGGTAAAAGTTGGTACGCGATCTTGGATTTCAAGGATTTTCTGATATTCCTCTTTGGTTAGATTATGATTTTCTATTAATTCTGCAGTAATTTCTGGCTCTTTAGTCATTTTTATTAATTTGAAATATTTGTAAAACCATAATAAGATAAAAAACTAAATAATCTAGAATAGTTTTGACGTGGATAGGAAAAATAATTTGGTTAATAGGTAGTCTGCTAAATTCAAGTACTAAATGTAACGAAATATATAATTTCTAGACCGATGAATTTGATGCTAATTTTAGCATTTCATTCGGCATTATCCATTTTTTCTCTATGTTTTTTAAAGCTAAGTATAAAAGTTTAGAAATAGCAATGTCATTTTTTAATATTGATCTATTTTTAATAATTTTTCTAAGACTATAATTAACAGATTCGATAGTATTGGTAGTATATGTTGCCTTTCTGATATAATCAGGATATTCAAGGAGTGGCATGCTTTTCGTTTATAGATAAATAAATAGACTTTAAATCTTTGGCAGCTTCTTTCTTTTCTTTGTGGTACCATAATGCGTATAATTAGTAACAAAATATCCAATTTTAGTACTCAACCCATATCACCCAGTATAAACTTATCTCTTATACCAATTCCTACCTTTAAAGCAGTTTTTTTCGAAATATTTTTATTCATAAATTATTAAAAAATGCCCACCCTATGTTAATAGGGTGTAAGGCTTTTTGATGATTTATGAATAAAAAGATTTCGAAAAATCTGTCTTAACTTCTATATTTTAAAGATGGGAATTGGTAGTACCTACCTTTTGGTACTAACAATAATTGTAATTAATTACCTTAATATCACAATATAGTTGATATTTATCTTCTTTTTTTATATACTTATATACATGATGTTATTTTTAACTTCAATATATATAAATCTTATGTTAGCTAGTTTTTACCAAGTTAAAAAAGTAACATATTATTTTACAATC
>CAJQHK010000008.1 GCA_905478165.1 uncultured Rickettsiales bacterium
GGTGTTGGAGGGGCTGGTGGAAACGCTTTAAATAACATGATCAAATCTAATTTAGATGGTGTTGAATTTATCGCTGTAAATACTGACTACCAAGCCTTGTCAGACTCTCTTGCTGCAGATAGAATACAACTAGGAGAGGAGCTGACAAAAGGCCTCGGAGCTGGTTCATTTCCTGATATTGGCTGTAAAGCTGCTGAAGAGAGTGCTAATGAGATTCTAGACTATATTGAGGGCAGTAGTATGGTCTTTGTTACAGCTGGTATGGGCGGTGGCACTGGTACAGGAGCATCCCCAGTCATTGCTAAACTTGCTAAAGAAAAAGGTATATTAACCGTTGCCGTAATTACAAAGCCATTTCATTTCGAGGGAAAGGGTAGAATGAGTGTTGCCGAAGCTGGTATAGAAGAGTTAAAAAAATATGTTGATACAATAATTGTTATTCCAAATCAGAATCTCTTTAGGGTTTCTAATGAGCAGACAACTTTTGAATCTGCTTTTAATATGGCTGACGACATACTCCATACTGGTGTTAGAGGTATTACTGATTTAATCGTCAAGCCTGGATTGATAAATCTTGATTTTGCTGATATTAGGACCATCATGACTAAGGGTGGTAAAGCTATTATGGGAACTGGAGAATCTGAGGGAGAGGATAGGGCAATAATTGCTTGCGAAGCCGCAATTTCTAATCCCCTCTTAGATGACGTCTCTATTAAGGGAGCTAAGGGTGTGTTAGTAAATATGACTGGTGGAACTGATATCACTCTTTTTGAGGCAGACATGGCTGTTAATATTATAAAAAAAGAGGTTGATGAAAACGCCACTATTATCTTTGGTACAGCTTTTAAAGAAGATATGGAAGGTAAAATTAGTATCTCTGTCGTTGCAACTGGAATCGAGGGAGATGAAGATGATTTATCCGACTCAATTCCAAGAGTTATAAGTGCTGAAGAAGTTAGAAGCGAAAGAGACGTTAATGAGGGAGTTATAAGTGCAATTTCTAACAAACAGAATACATTTTTCGACCCAGGAATCTCTAAAAAACCAGAAGGTGAAGTTAATAAACAGAAAGGTTTCAATATAAATAAGAATTTTATCAGCAAGGTATCTCGCGATAATAATACTGATAATAATACTGATATTACTGATAACATCGTCAATGATAGTAACTTACCTTCCTGTGAAAATAATAAAAAAATTAAAGAGGAGAATGCAGATGAATCCGAAGTTGAGTTTAAAAATATTATTGAAGAAATTTCTAGAATAGAAGAGGTGGAGAGAGGAAATGGTGCAGATTTAGAAAGGCGAAAGGCGAGATCTTCTTTTGGATTATTTTCTTTTATGAATTCAAAAAAAAACAACATAAAAAAGGAAGATAAAAAAAATAAAGAAAAGAAAATTATAATAGATAATTTAAAAAAAATAGAAACTTTAAACTTAAAAAATAAAGAAAAAGAGGGTGCTAAGGATAGTATTTTTGACGGCAACTCTATCGACGTAAAGGATGATCACGATAATAGTTCAGTAGATGATATTTTATCAATTCCAGCTTTTCTAAGAAAAAAGTAGCTTATAAAAATAAATGGAGGATCATTTTTGGCTAAACATTGACAAAACAAAAGGATACTCTTCTGCTAAGGTTGTTTCTATAGTTAAGAGAATTCTAAAAGTTAAGAAGGTAGGTCACGCAGGAACTTTAGATCCTATTGCAACCGGTGTCTTGCCTATAGCTATTAATAAAGCAACTAAGGTTATTGATTATGTACAGGCGGAAGAGAAGGAATATTATGCGGAAATTAAGTGGGGAGAAAAAAGAGATAGTGACGATATTGAGGGTAAGATAAAATCCTTTGCCATAAAAAGACCTTCAAATTTAGAAATTTTTTCTATAATTTCTTCTTTTTTGGGTCAGATAGAGCAGACTCCGCCAGAGTTTTCTGCTATTAAGGTTAATGGCAAAAGATCTTATAAACTGGCGAGGTCTGGCGAGAAGGTTATATTAAAATCTAGGTTAATACGTATTAAAGAAATTAGATTAATTTTCAATAACGACAAAAAAGTAGGTTTTTTTATTAGATGCTCTAAAGGCACTTATATCAGGTCTTTTGCTCGAGATTTAGCAGAAAAACTAGGGTCTTTTGGGTATATATCAAACTTAAGAAGGTTAAAGGTTGGTAATTTTCGTTGTCACGAAACAATTTCTCTTGATAAATTAAAAATATTATCTAGATTTAAGAATGCTAATTTTAAGTTAAAAACTGTAGATGTTTTAGGGTCTAGATCTAATTTAGAGATCGAAGATGATGTTGTATCTAAACTTTCTTATGGTCAGAAAGTTGCGTTACCAATTAATTCTTATCAAAATCAGCTTGTTAACTTAGTTAGAAGTGGTAAATTAATAGCTGTTCTAGATATTAAGGACAGTGAGGTAAGTAAAATTATAAGGTTTGTTAATTAACAATTATTAATAATGACATTAAATACTGAGATTAAGGTAAAAATAATACAAGAATATCAAACTGCAAAATCTGACACCGGGTCTGTTGAGGTGCAATGCGCGATATTGACAGAGAGAATAAAGGGTTTAACAGGTCACTTGAAAGAGCATAAGAAAGACCATTCTTGCAGAAGAAGCCTTTTGATATTAGTAAATCAAAGAAAAAAATTATTAGCCTATCTTAAAAGGAAATCTTTGGAAAGGTATGGTATTATTATTAATAAATTATCTCTTAGAAAGTAATGTCAGTTTGCTGATATTACTTTAATGTTTAGCAATTTATTGCATAAATCAAATAAAACAAAATCAAAATATATGTTTAACGAAATAAAAAAAGAAATTGATTGGTGTGGACATAAACTATCTTTAGAGACCGGAAAAATAGCAAGACAAGCTTCTGGTTCGGTGATCGCAAGGATTGGCGATACAACAGTTTTGTGCGCAGTAACTGTTGGTAAAAATTCTTTAGAAGGATCCAACTTTTTACCTCTTACTATTAACTATATTGAAAAATACTATGCTTCTGGAAAGATTCCTGGAGGATTCTTTAAGAGAGAAGCTAAGCCTTCAGAGCTTGCAACTTTAACATCTAGATTAATAGATAGACCGATTAGACCTTTATTTCCTAGTAATTTTCGTAATGAAATAAACGTTATTTGTCAAATCTTATCTTACGATAAAAAATGTAACCCTGACATCGTTGCTATGATTGGCGCTTCGGCTGCTCTTCATATATCAGAAGCTCCTTTCTTGGAAGCTATTGCTGGTGCTAGAGTTGGTTATGTTGATGGTGAGTATGTTTTAAATCCTGACGCTACTCTTTTAGAAAATAGTAAGTTAGATTTAATTCTTGCAGGAACCAAAAGCTCCGTACTGATGGTTGAGTCTGAGGCTGAAGAGTTATCAGAAGAGATAATGCTTGGTGCAGTAAAATTTGGTCATGAGCAATTTCAGCCAGTAATCGAATTAATTAACGAGTTAAAAGAAGAGGTTGGTAAGGAGAAGGTTTTATTCAACATCGAAACCGACTCTAAAATTGATGATGAAATCAAAAATTACGCTGAATCTAAGATTGAATCTGCTTATGGAGTTCAAGATAAGCAGGAAAGAGTTACATCTCTTGACGCTATCAAATCTGAGATTGTTGAAAAGTTCTTAGATGAAGAAAATAACATAGGGGTTAACAAGATAGATGCTATCTTTAAAAATCTTTCTAAAAATATAGTTAGAGACTCTATTATTAAGAATAGAGTTAGAATTGATGGTAGATCTCCTGAGGATGTGAGGCAGATTAAGGCTGAGGTTGGTATTTTACCTCAAGTTCATGGCTCTGCACTGTTTACTAGGGGTGAAACCCAAGCTTTAGTTGTAACAACTATCGGCTCCTCCAGAGATGAGCAAATGGTTGATGGCATTGATGGTAGTGTTACTAAGCAAAGTTTAATGCTGCATTATAATTTTCCACCATATTCTGTGGGTGAGGTCGGTTATTTAAAACCTCCTGGTAGAAGAGAAATTGGACATGGTAAATTAGCTCTTAGGGCTATTAACCCAATATTTCCTAGTTCTGAAGAATTCCAATGTGTGACTAGGATTGTGTCTGAAATTACTGAATCTAATGGTTCTAGCTCTATGGCTACTGTATGTGGCGCTTCATTGTCATTAATGGATGCTGGAGTTCCTATTGCTAAGCCAGTTTCTGGTATCGCGATGGGCTTAATTAAGGAAGGAGATTCATATGTAGTCTTATCTGATATAATGGGTGATGAAGATCATCTTGGTGATATGGATTTTAAAGTTGCAGGAACTGAAGATGGTATTACGGCTTTACAGATGGATATCAAAATATCTGGTATTAATCATGAAATTATGGAGGCTGCTCTTGATCAAGCAAAAGTTGGTAGAGTTCATATTTTATCTAAGATGTCTGAGGCTCTTTCTGCTCCAAGAGAAAGTTTAAATAGTAACATACCAAAAAGTGAATCTATCAAGATTTCTCGTAAGAAGATTAAAGATTTGATTGGCCCAAAAGGCAAAAATATTAAATCAATTTGCGAAAAAACTGGAGTTATAATTGATGTTGATCAAAGTGGTATTGTTAAACTATCTTCAAGCGATGCCAGTATGATGGAAGAGGCTATCTTGATGGTTAAGGAATCAGTTTTTGAACCTGAAATTGACGATATATATGAAGGTACGGTGGTAAAAGTAATAAATGCCGGTGCTTTTGTTAATATTTTTAATAACAAGGATGGTTTTGTTCATATCTCTGAACTTGCAAATCATCGTGTTGATTTTGTTGAAGACATTGTTAATGAAGGTGATAGTGTTAAGGTTAAGGTAATTGGTTTTGACAAAAAATTTAGACCAAAACTAAGCTATAGATCAATTAACCAAGAAACTGGAGAAGATATATCTCATCTTATCGAGTCAGTAGGTGAGGAAGATGAGGAAGTTTCTCAATCATCTCCACAGGAAGATGTTAAGCCTCCTAAAAAAAGAGGATTCTTTAGTTAGAGATATTTTATTATAACTCTCAATTCTATCTTTGTATATATATTAGCCTTATCTAAAAAATAAGTCATATATACAAAGGTAAGATTTTTACTTTCTATATTCTAGAATCGCTACTATAAAAACTCATCATACTCCTACAAAAGTAAATTATAGCATTTTATACTATTGCGATGATCTTAAAAATTCTCCTTAAAATTTGGCCAGCATTAACCCCAATAGCCATTTATTTTTTTTTAGTTATTATAAAAAGACTGTTATCTAAGTTATTACAAAAAAAAGATTATATTACTACAGATTATAAAGATCTTAATAGGTGTGATTCAAAAAATAACAACATATCTCCATATTCATTAAGTAACAAGAAATTTATCTTTGTTATTTATCTTAGTTTAATCTTTTTAATTATTTCATTTTTATCATTTGCTTTTCAGTAGCAGTATGGTTCCAAAAAAAATATCTTATTAAATATTCTATTTTTAAATAAGTTTTAACGAGCTCCTCTAGATTTCGTGATTTAATTATGTTTAAAACAGTCTTTTTAATAAAGTTGTTTGATTTAAAATTTGAATATATCAGATATAAGTGTAAAATAAGAAAAAATAAGAAGAAATAAGAAGAAATTATATGAGCATTAAAAGAAATATTAAGAAATCAAATATATTTTTAGGTAAGAATATAGAGCAATTAAGGCTCACCAAAAATATCTCCTATATGAGTCTTGGACGGAAAATTAATAAAACCAAGCAGCAGATTGTAAAGTATGAGCGTGGTGAAGATCTTGTTCCTTTACCTATTCTAGAAGATATTGCTACTGAATTAGGTCATCCTATTGCTAAAAGAATTATAAGGAGGATATCTATTGTTAGAAAGCTAGAGACGCAGAGCGGTGCGGAGATGACGGATGAGCTAATAGCTTTGTATAGTCAGATCTTGTCATCAGATATGGCATCATAATACCAATTAGGATGTAATTAGACACTTCCTCTTTATTTTTTTAGTTTTATATATAAATAGTAAAATAATAAGTAAAATACCCATTGGAACTATAATGTATAAGTTTTCAGTAAGGTATGTAAATAACATTAGGAAAATTCCTGTAAATAATGGAATATCTTATTTTTTCTTTCTTCTACACCCAAATAAAGAAGAAGTTATTGACTAAGTAATATAAGTCATGCTTCTGCGTTCTCTGTTTACGATAGGCAGATGTCGAAATAATATCTTTTGAACTGTGGTAACGCAACAGTCAAAGTTACAAAAGCAACTTTGACTCCCTCTTAAATTAGGATTTTTATAATTTTAGTTACTTAACTTCAATTACATCATCACCTTTATTCCAATTACAAGGACACAATTCATCAGTTTGAAGGGCGTCTAAAACTCTTAAAACTTCATCAGGGTTTCTACCAACCGAAAGATCAGTAACTGACACAAATCTAATAATTCCGTTTATATCGACAATAAAGGTTGCTCTATTTGAAACCAAAGCATCAGGATTTAAAATACCTAGATCTTTAGACAAAACTCCACCAACATCTGCAAGCATTGGAATTTCAAGATCTTTTAAATCTTCATTCTCTCTTTTCCAAGCCAAATGAACAAACTCACTATCAGTACTAGCTGTCATTAAAACTGCATCTCTATCGGAAAATTCTGTGTTTAATTTTGCAAAAGCTGCAATTTCAGTTGGGCAAACAAAGGTAAAATCTTTTGGGTAAAAGAAAATAACTTGCCATTTATTTTTATTAGTTTCGTTACTAATATCAATAAAAGCTTCATCCATAGAATTTGGATATTTACCACCAGGAACAGCTTTTAAATTGAAAGCTGGAAATTTATCGCCAATTGTTAACATTATTTTTAAATTTAATAATTAATTAAAGTAATTTTTATTACGTTCACAGGTTAGTAACCTTATTTTAATAAGTAAAATATATTTTTATTTATTTTGATAAAAACTAGATGAAGGTAGGTCGTGGTAACTATAAAGGGCTCAAAGTCCAATGGAACGAAAACACATGCTAATATAATTTTTATTTTATTTTTTTAAATTAAAGAATAAAAATTATATTATTCTACTCAAATAGAAACCATAACTTATTTTACTCTACGTAGCTAAATGAATGGTCTCTTAAATTTTTTTACGTTGCGTTTGTTAGTGAAGATGCATACTAAAAAATCTAATTTTTTCTAGATATTCATCAGGATCTTTGATATTAACTAAGGAGTCTTTTGGGGTATTGAAATAATCATAAAACCTCGTCAATAAGAATCGAAGTGAGGCGCAGAGCAGCGCGGTTGGTAGAAAAGTTTTTTCTTTTTGAGTTAATTGCTTTATTTCCTGATAGGAATCAAGTAAGGAATTATACTTTTCTTGGCAAAACTTATTATCTCCATCAAAACACCAGGCGTTAATATTAATAGCAAGATCGTAGACAAAAAGATCATTGGCAGCAAAGTAAAAATCAATTACTCCTGATAGATTATTATTCTTATCAAAAAAAACATTATCGGGAAACAAATCTAGATGACACGGTCCAGATGGTAAGTTTAAATCCCATTCCTGATCAAGAAAGTCAATATATTTCGTAATTTCTTTTTTTAATCCTGGGCGATAATCTTCAATTTTATTATCAATTTCGTTAAACAACTTTTTTAAATGTGAAAAGTTAAGGTCATTTACTCTATTTTTAGAAAAATTTACACCATATTGCTGCATTTTAGCTGTGATTTCTCCAATTTGAGAGCAATGCTTATTATCGATATTATTATAAAGGCCATTTTTTTGCGGCAACAATGTTACTCCTGGTAAAAAACTAACTATTGAGGCAGATTTTCCTCCGACATCGCTAATAATTTTTTTGTTATTATTAAAAATCGGCTTAGGGCAAGAGATGTTTTGAGAAGATAAGTAATTTTTTAAATTCATAAAAAATGGCAAATCTTCTTTTTTGATTCTACTTTCGAAGATGGTAAAAATAAATTTATCTTGATTGGTTTGAATGATATAATTGCTATTATCAACGCCTGCAACAATCTCTTTAAAATCTTCTAGCAAACCAATATTATAATTTTTGGTTAGAAAGTCATTAATTTGTTCAAAATTTAATTTAGTATAGACCGCCATTATTACAGTTTTATTGTTCTTTATTTTTTTCTTCAAAAGTGCTTTTGATATAAAGCCCACTAAGATTCTTGGGATTAATTTTTGCTGGAGCATCCATTAATAAATCTTGAGCTTTACCATTCATAGGAAAGGTTATGACTTCGCGAATATTTGGCTCATCTGCTAAAAGCATGATAATCCTATCAATTCCAGGAGCTATACCGCCATGAGGAGGTGCTCCGTATTTAAACGCATTTAACATAGTGCCAAACTCCCTTTCAACATCTTCCTTATCATAGCCTGCAATTTCAAAAGCTTTATACATAATTTCTGGTTTGTGATTTCTAATAGCGCCAGAAGATAGCTCGATGCCATTACAAATAATATCGTATTGATAGGCCTTAATTTTTAAAGGATCTTCGCTTTTTAAAGTTTTCATTTCCCCTTGTGGCATTGAAAAAGGGTTATGAGAGAAGTCAATTTTTCCAGTCTCTGAGTTAATTTCGTACATTGGGAAATCAATAATCCAGCAAAATTTATAGATTGATGTATCAATTAATTTCAAATCTTCTGCTAATTTAGTTCTAACTAATCCCGCAATTTTGGCAGCCTCTAATTCCTTACCACAAGAGAAAAATACTGCATCGCCAGAATCAAGATGGGCAGTTTCCTTGAGTAATGTTAATTTTTCTTCTGATAGAAATTTAGCGATAGGACCTTTAGCAACTCCATTTTCATCAAAGATGATGTAAGCTAGTCCACCAGCACCATTAGAAATTGCAAATTCTATTGTTTTATCGAAGAAAGAGCGTGGTTTTGATGAGCAATTAGGCGCTGGAATTGCTCTAATTATCTGCCCATCTTTAATGGCTCTAGCAAAAATTCCAAAGCCAGAATCTTTAAAAATCTCAGTTCCCTCTGATATAATAATTGGATTACGGAGGTCCGGCTTGTCACTGCCGTATTTAAGGATTGAATCCTTGTAGGTTATTCTTTCAAAATTTTTAGTAGAAGTTTTTTTAGTTCCAAATTTATTAAAAATTGATTTTAACAAGGGTTCAACAGTGGTAAATACATCTTCTTGCTCAACAAAAGACATTTCAAGATCTAATTGATAAAATTCTGGAGATCTATCGGCTCTAAGATCTTCATCTCTAAAGCATGGAGCAATCTGAAAATATTTGTCAAAGCCACTGACCATTAAAAGCTGTTTAAATTGCTGTGGCGCTTGGGGTAGTGCGTAAAATTTACCAGGATTTAGTCTTGATGGTACCAAATAATCTCTAGCCCCCTCTGGTGATGATGCGGTTAGGATTGGAGTTTGAATTTCTAAAAATCCACCCTCTGTCATTTCTTTTCTAATAAAAGATACAACTTTAGAACGAAGTTTAATGTTATCGGCAACTTTTTTACGACGGAGATCTAGGAAGCGATATTTTAAACGAAGATCTTCAGGATAATTTCCACTCTCATCATTGATTTGAAAAGGAATCTGTTCAGAAAAGGACTCAATTTTAATTCTTGAAATCTTTACCTCAACTTCTCCCGTTGCTAGTTTTTTATTGATTGCTTCTGAGTTCCTTTTAATAACGATACCTTCAATTGTAACTACCGATTCTAGTCGAATTTTTGAACTTGCAACAAAATTAGGATTAACAGCATTACTATCTTTGGTCTCAGTCCTATTTGACTCTTCGTTTTTACATTTTTCCTGAATTAGGGCAGCAGCTTCTTCATTAATTTTGCCACCAAAATCTAATTCAAACTTATGATTAGGGTCGGAATCAATAACGCACTGCACTAATCCCGTAGAATCCCTAAGGTCTAAAAAAAGTAAACTACCATGGTCTCTTTTTGAATTTAACCACCCAGATAAGATTATCTTTTCATCAATATGCTCAATGTTTAGTTCGTTACAATTATGTGTTTTGTATTTATTTATCATATTATTTTAATATTTAAAAGAGTCTGAAGTTGTGTTGGTAAGTTTTTTATGTCTTTAGTTAGTCTAACCCTATCCAGTCTGGATCAGTCGCACCTTCATTTGCCGGTGTTGGGAATTTTTTTTCGTAACCAGTTACCACGTCAATAACGTATAATTTGGGAATTGATTTTTCTCCAAATGGGCCATTTTTTTTAGAATATATTAGATATCTACTATTTGGTGACCAACTCACACCTTCGGCAACATAGCCAGAGGTTAATATTCTCTCATTATAGCCATCACTAGTCATAACTCCAATAACAAACTTACCTTTGATAATTTTAGTAAAGGCAATTAATGAGCCATCAGGAGACCATACAGGTTTTGAGTAATCACCCTTGTTATTGCTAATTTTCTTAACATTTCTACCGTTAATATCCATCTGATAGATTTCCTGACTTCCAGACCTATCAGAAGTAAAAATAATGTCTTTTCCATCTGGGGAAAAGGAGGCTGTTGCTTCGATTGATTTGGAAAATGTCAATCTTTTGTTAATGGCGGTAACCTGATCTACAGAATATATGTCACTATTGCCATCATTATTTATGGCAGAGAATATTACCAAATTAGGGTTAGTTGGGTGCGCACTAGCTGACATAGTGGTGCCATTGAAGCTACTTAACTTTTGAATTGTATTTAGTTCAGTGTTTATGGTAAATAAAGATGGGGTATTATTGTGATATAAGAGAATCATTAATTTATTTGGATCATTAGTAAATTTTGGCGTTAAAGCTAAATTTTTTCCATTTGTAAGATATTGTAATCCAGTACCATCAAAGTTAATTGTTGCTATCTTTTTTTTTCTATCCCTAATGTTACCGCTTTCAGACACATAGGCTATTTTACTATTAAAATGACCTTTTTTTTCTCTAACAATTGATTTAAATATTTGGTCAGAAATTAGGTTTGCTATTTTTGAAGAATTATTACTGTAGATATTATTTTGGGATAAAAATTCCTCTTCGTCTAAAATATCCCACAATTTAAAATTAATCCTTGTATGGCTGCTGTCGACTCCTACATCTAATGATTGCATACAATGAAGTAGTACGTCTATGCCATCTTCAGAATATCTACTATACAATATAATCTCTTCATTACTTACCTCATCTTTTATTTTGTATATTTCTTCTTTTTCTGAATTTTTTATATTAAATAAGTTAGTATTATTTAAATTTTTCTGAATTTTTTTAATAATTAATTGAGACTCTTTATCTCCCTCATTATCACAACCTTGAAACAGGATATTAAATTTTGGAATTTCTAAATCATCAATTGTCAAGCTTATTTCAGCAAAAATAACTTTAGAAAATAAGATAAAAATTATAATAAAAAATATTTTAAACATTATATAGTTTCTATAACTAGATTATTATTGGTGTATATACAAACGTCAGCAGCTATTTTCATTGCCTTTTTTACAATTTCTTCAGAGTTCATGTCTGAATCTTTTAAAGCTTTTGCAGCACATAATGCAAAATTACCCCCAGATCCAATAGCAACTATACCATCTTCCGGCTCCAAAACATCACCATTACCAGTTAAAACAAGTGAAGTTTCTTTGTCAATTACTATCAACATCGCCTCTAATTTTCTTAAGTATTTATCACATCTCCAATCTTTTGCCAATTCAACACAAGCTCTTGTAAGTTGATTCGGATATCTTTCTAGCTTCTCTTCTAACCGTTCAAACAAAGTAAAGGCATCAGCAGTTGCTCCGGCAAAGCCAGCTATAATATCACCATTTCCTAATTTTCTAACTTTTTTGGCGCAAGATTTTAATATGGTATTTCCAAATGAGACCTGACCATCTCCAGCAATTGCAGCCTTACCATCTTTTCTAACCGACAATATTGTTGTGCCATAAATTTGATTTTTTTTATGTTCTATCATTTTTAATTTTTTAATATGTAATTATTTTTTTTATAATACCTTTTACAACTGGGGCAGCTATTAATCCACCAGCCTTAAACTTAGTCTTTGGATTGTCAAACATTACAAAGATCAGATATTTAGGTTTATCTATAGGAAATGCCGCAATAAATGATGATATTGTTTGAGATGTATCGTATTTTCCAAAAGCCGCTTTATTTGCAGTACCAGTTTTACCACCAATTTTATAATTTTCCAGATAAGATTCTTTTCCAGTTCCATATTTTACTGTATCTTCCATGAATGACCTAATTATTTCCGATGTAATTTTTTTTATTATTGGCTTTTTATTATTCTTATTAACATCTTTTTTAATAAAAGATGGGGCGTAATATTTACCATCATTAACAATTGCTGCAACTATCGAGGCAATGTGAAGTGGTGTAATAGCTATTCCATGACCATATGATATGGTATATAGATTTATATCACGCCATTTTTTAGGAAATATTGTTTTCCCAAGGGCAGGGAAATCAGTTTGCACTCTATCTAGCAGGTTAAATTTTTTAAAATACTCTTTTTGTATTTTTTTGCCAATTTTTTTTGCTATCTTAACTGTGCCTATATTTGATGAATGAACAAATATTTCCCTAACATCCATTTCATTTTTTGTTTTATAAGCGTCTTCGATGGCAAATTCATCATATTTAATAGCATCTTCAATATTAAAGACATCAGTTGGTTTTATTAAATTTTCTTCAAAAGCAATTGCGTTGGTGATGATCTTTAATATTGATCCTAACTCATATAGTCCGTATGTAATTCTATTAAATTTTTGCTTAGAGCTTGCTTCATTTTGTTGATTTAGATTAAAGTTTGGAAGACTGGTTAACGCTAATATTTCTCCATTATTGACGTCCATTACAATTCCAGCAGCAGCGTCAGATTTATTTTTTTTAAAAGATGTATGAATTTCTCTAGTAAGGATGTCTTGAATTTTTAAATCTACTGCCAACTTCACATCCTCACCTTTTGTTAGTTTTTTATTGTATTGCATTTCCATACCAGAGAGTCCTTTTCTATCTAAATCGACATATCCTACGATATGACTAAAAAGAGATTTGTGTGGGTATATTCTGGTCATGTCATTTTCAAAAACAATTCCAGGTAAATTAAGGCTTTTAATTAATTGTTGCTCTTTTGGTGAGATATTTTTTTTAATCAGAACCCACTTTGCACTTTTTCTGGATGTTATCTTATGCAAGATTTTGTCATAAGATATTTTTGGAAGTATCTCGCTTATTTTTTTTGATACTACCTTCTTCTTTTTAACTAATATTTTGTCAATATATAGTGACTTGGTTTTAAGATCGGTGGCAATAATTGTACCATTCCTATCAGTTATATCTCCCCTTACTATAACTTTCTTTGGGTCATAGGATGCGTTAACAACTACTTTATCACCAGTTATAGCGAGATAAAATATTCTTAATAAAATTAAAAAAAAAGATATTAATATTAAAAAATATATAAATATTAGACGCCCTTTTTTAATATTATCATTGTGTTTGTGGGGTGAGTTTGTTTTGAAGATAAAATTTGGCATCATAGTATATGAGGATCGAAAATGTACATCTTATCTTTCAAACAAAAGAGTAATTATAAAATTTATCTAGATATTAAGAGTAAATTCAATAATACTTTTTATCTTAAAATATAAGTCATCTATTTATATCTAGAGATTGGAATTGTTGCAGCACCAATTGTCAAAATATTTTTGAGATAAAATTAGCTGTATAAATGTCTTAACATGACCACAACAAACTCCTTAAGAACTCTTTTTAATGCTTAAAGTGTCTTGTTTCTAGAAAGTAAATAGCAATATTATTTTTATTACAAGATTCAATAACCTCTTCATCTCTAATAGATCCAGAGGGAGCTACGATTGCTTTGATTCCATATTTTGCTGCAATTTCTATATTATCAGCAAAAGGAAAGAATGCGTCTGAGGCTAAAAATTTATTAGTGTATGTGAAGTTTAATGATTTTTTGCAAGCAATTTCAACAGAATCAACTCTATTTTGTTGTCCACATCCTATGCCGATTGTTTGAAAATTACTACTAACTACTATGGCATTTGACTTTACATGTTTACATGTCTTCATAGCAAAAACCAACTCTTCTAGATCCTTGTCGATAATTTTTGTACTAGATACTAATCTCAAATCATGTTTAGTAAGAATTTTATTATCCACATTTTGAGTTAAAAATCCACCAGAGATTGTTTTAACTTCAATATTGCGCTTAAAGTTATCGAGGTTTATTTTTAATAAGCGTAGATTTTTCTTTTTTGCAAAAATTTCCAACGCATCTTTAGAGAAATCAGGAGCAATAATAACCTCAAAAAATATTTTACTAATTTCTTCAGCCAGATCCTTTTCAACTTTTCTATTTAATGCAACAATACCGCCAAAAGCACTTTTGGAGTCGGCATCAAGAGACTTTTTGTAGGCACTTAATATATCGTTATTTGAGCATGTCGCAACTCCACATGGGTTGGCGTGTTTTACTATAACAGAAGTTGGATTGTCAAATTCTGCTACAATAGATAGCGCTGCATCGGAATCGTTGAAGTTATTGTAACTTAAATCCTTACCTTGTAGCTGCTTAGCGTAAGCAATTCCGCCCTCAAAAAAATTGTCTTGATAAATTCTAGCTTTTTGGTGAGAATTTTCTCCATATCTAAGTTTCTGCTTCAACTCCCCAGATATTAATAATTTATTACCAGCATCTTTTTCACCCCTATTAAACCAATTAGCAATATTAGAGTCGTAGCTAGCAGTTAAAGAGAAAGCTTTTTTTGCCATATCCTCTCTAAATTTCAAATCTGTGCATCCATCATTACTACTAATCTGTTCTTGTAATTTTGAGTAATCAGCTACATCTGTAACAATTGTTTTATAGTAATAATTTTTTGCAGTAGATCGTATCATTGAAGGTCCTCCGATGTCAATATTTTCACGAATTAAATCAGGGCTAGAGCCTTTTTTAATATGATCCATAAAGGGGTATAGATTTATAATTGTTAAATCAATTGATTTTATTTCATTTTCATTAGCCTCCTTTATATGCTGCTTATTTTCTGGAATTGCTAATAATGCACCATGAATTTTTGGATGAAGAGTCTTCACTCTGCCAGATAAAATTTCTGGAAATGAAGTGAAGTCAGAAATATTTATAACATTAATGTTATTTTCTTTTAATAGTTTATAAGTTCCTCCGGTTGATATTATTTCAATATTTTTTTCTTCAAGGAATTTTGCTAGATCAACTATGTTACTCTTGTCTGAGACTGAAATTAAGACTCTTTTGATTTTAACTTTATCCATTTATTATCTTTGTTATTTGTTGTAATATTATGCTCGGCTGTTGTGAATTATCAATAATAATTGCATCCTCTGCTTTTAATAAGGGTGCAAGCTCACGATTTTTATCATTGAAGTCCCTATTTTCCAAATCTTCTAAGATGTCCTCATATCTTATGCTAGGATTTAATTTTTGCAATTGCTCAAACCTTCTCTTGGCTCTAATTTTTATATCGACAGTGATAAAAAATTTAAAGTCAGCTTCTGGGCATATTACTGTACCGATATCCCTACCTTCTAGAATTGCTCCACGATATTTAGTTAGTGAATTTTCTTTAAAATTTATTTGTAATTCAAGTAATACTTTTCTAATTCTTGGTTCCTGAGCGATCTTTGAAGCTAATTTACCTATTTTTTCATTATGAATTTCTTCCGACTCTAGATTTAAATTTGGTATTTGATCTGTTAGTTCTGCAATTTCATTAATTTTACTTAATTCTATCTTATTTTTATCTGCCAAAAAGGCCAGGGCGCGGTATAATGATCCGGTATTTAAGTGGGGAATTTGATAAAAATTGCTAAGATTTTTAGCGATAGTGCTTTTCCCAGATGAGGATGGACCATCTATTGCTATTAAAAGTTTTTTCATAATTTTATTATTTTCTATGAGTATGTATTAAACAAACCTTGTCTTAAAATTTTTACCTCATTATTTTCAATTTTTATAATTGTTGAGGCTATTTGCTTTTTACCCAACTCTCCTTCAATTATTAAATCAACATCATTATTGAATTGCTTTTCTAATAAATTTATATTGTTGATTTCTTTTTGACCGGATACATTTGAGCTAGAAATAGCAATAGGTCCGCTAAACTCATTTAACAGTTTTAAGCAAAATTTATGATTTGGTATTCTAACTGCTACACTGTCATTGTTTTGATTTAATAATTTTGAAAATTTATTATTTTTTTTTGGTCTCAATATAATTGTTATCGCACCAGGAATGTATTTTTGAATTATTTCCCTCTCTAAGTCATTTAGAATAAAATTTTTTTCAATTTCAATTATATTTTTTAAAAAAATTGCTATTGGCTTTTTTTTACTTCTTTTTTTTAAATTATATATTTTTTGAATTGCCGAATCACTATTTGCATCTGCTGCAATGCCATAGATGGTATCGGTTGGTAAAATCACCAAACCATTAGATTTTAATAGCTTCGCTGCTAAGTTAACAGAGTTACTATTATCTTCGTTTAAAATCATAATTTTTGGTTATAAAATATAGTAAAATAATGGCTGGTATTCCTATTACCATAGATAAGATAAAAAACCCTCCCCAATTTAGCTGCTCTGCTATTAACCCAGAAAATGAACCAAATATGGTGCGACTAAAAGATGCCAACGCAAATAATAGAGAATATTGGGTTGCACTAAAGGCTTTATTACATAGACTACTTAAGTAGGAAATTAATATAACATCCCCCATTCCGCCACTAAAATTCTCAACAAAAATGACTAGATATAATGTTTGATAATCCATGCCGACAATAGATTGTAGGTAAAAGCCGTAATTGGATAAAATTTGCATAAATAAGGCAATCCAGATGGCATAAACTAGGTTTTTTTGTCTAGCAATTAGCACTCCCAGTAAAGATCCACAAATTATTGCTATTAATCCAAACGCCTTAACGATCTCAAAATACTCCTTATAGCTAAAGCCAATATCTCTTACAAATGGATGAGTCATTACTCCAGCCATTGAGTCGCACAATTTAAAGCAAAAAATAAAAGGAAATATAATATACCATTTATGATTAGAGATAAAATCGACTATGGGACCTTTTACGTAAATTTTAAACCATGTAAAAAAATTATCATATTCAGGTTCTTTGGGGTAAATATCTTCACCAACTATTGTCGCTAATATACCAATCCAAACTGGTATGGTTGAAATGATTAAAACTGAGCTCCAACTTAAATTAACTTCTTCAACCAAAATAACAATTGCCGCAGTTACAAGGCCGGCAATTCTATAGAAGGTAACATAAGCTGTTGCTGATAGGGGTTGATCTGTTTTTTTGACATACTCTATTCTATATGCGTCAACAGCTAGATCCTGCGTTGCAGAAACGATACTCACTGATATGGCAACAAGTAGTATGGTATAAATATTTCCTACATTAATAGTCAAGCTTAATATCGATATCGCAAGAATAAGGGATATTTGACTTGCTAAGAGCCAAGACCTTCTTTGTCCAAATTTTTGGTAAAGAATAGGTATCTTAATGGAGTCAATAAGTGGAGACCATAAAAATTTAATGCTATAAGCGGTAAAAACTAAAGAATAAAAACCAATTGTTTTTAGATCTACGTCAGATGATATTAAAAATTCTTTTAAAGATGTTGAGAGTAGATAAATTGGACCTCCAGAAGAGCAGCCTAATAGCAAAACTACAAGAATATTTCTCTTAAATATTGAATTTTTGCAATAAGAAAAAAAATTGGCTATAAAAACCATTGATTTATATTTAAATTGAATATAAAAAGATTATGCTTTATGCAAAATAATAATCAATTGCTCATTTAAATAATGGATATTTTATCAGTTAATATTTTTTCTTTAATTGCATTTGTGCTAGCTGCTTACTCAGTAATGGCTAATGATGCGGTTCAAACTTTAGGTACTTTTATTAGGTCTAATAGACGTATTTTAAATTGGTATCAAATGTTCTTTTTTGCTGGAGGAATTATGGTTTTTACTATTTGGAATAGTTGGTATTTTAATGATGGTGATATTTCTTATAGCAGATTAGACGCAATTCCATTTCATGAACCAACTTCTTGGATGATAATTATCCCGCCTTTAATTTTAGTTATTCTAACTAGGCTTGGCATACCTATTTCGACTACTTTTATTATTTTAAGCTCTTTTACTTCTCAGATAGTATTTAACAAGATGTTAATGAAGAGTTTTTTGGGGTATGGTTTGGCAGCTTTAATTGCTTTTGTTGTTTGGATGCTGGTTACAAAATATTTTCACCAAGAAAAATACCCAATGAGTCGTGAATCTAAAAAAAATTGGCGAATTTTTCAATTTATTACTACTACTTTTCTCTGGTATAGCTGGCTTTCTCATGATGTTGCTAACATTGCAGTATATTTACCAAGATCAATGGACATTTATTCTATGATTATTGTTACCGTGGTATTTGTTACCTTCTTATTGTTTATGTTTTATGAAAGGGGTGGTAAGATTCAGAGAATTGTAAAAACTAAATCTGGAACTAAAAATGTTAGAGCGGCAACTTTAATTGATTTGGTCTATGTTGTGATATTAATTTATTTCAAACAATATAATAATATCCCAATGTCAACCACTTGGGTCTTTATTGGCTTATTAACTGGTCGTGAATTAGCAATCTCTTTAATAGGTAGTGGTAAGGTTGGCTTAAGAGCTACTTTGCCCGTTGTTGCAGCTGACCTTGCAAAAGTATTGTTTGGTTTGTTGGTTGGTGTAGGAATGCTTGTTTTGTTACAGGGTAAGTTCTAATAAAATCACAAAACCTATCATGATAAATTTTTATCCCTAAATTTCTTAAAAATTTCTAGGAAATTTGTTGGCAAAAATGATAGCAAATTGGCTCGATACTTACTTCTAATTATGTATTGGTATTGTCAATCTTTTCTATATTTTCTAACCAAGGTTGTTTAAAAAATTATTTCTATACCTGATGAATTAAAAGACCGACAAAATATAGGGGGTGGTATTAATTAGGTATTACCCAACATTAACATTTGTTTTTTTAATTTAAAATTTTATTATTAAGAGTCTTCGCGGGTGTAGCTCAATGGTAGAGCCCCAGCCTTCCAAGCTGGCGGTGAGGGTTCGATCCCCTTCACCCGCTCCAAATTCGTTTTTTATATTAAGACTTAAAAACCTTTTACCACATTCTTAACAACCACATTTTATATAAATCTTATATCAAATTGTCATCAATAACCCCAAAAATTATCTTTAAAATTTTCCTTAATAAAAGCCTCGTGCAGCTTTAAATCTTTCTCTGATGTTACGAAATTTCTTGAAGCTAATTCTTTTAAAGTTTCTTTAACACTTATTGAAAACTCCTTTTCTCCTACCCCTTCTTCAAAAAGAGATCTTTGTTTACCACCAATTAACTCAACATAGACATCGGCCAATAAATCGGCATCAAGCAACGCTCCGTGCTTCTCTCTACGTGATAAGTCAATTTTGAATCTTTTACAGAGGGCGTCAAGGGAGTTTTTGGCTCCAGGATATTTATTTCTGGCCATTGTCAAAGAATCCTTAACAAACCTTCTCTCAATAATTTCTAGACCGCATTTTCTTAATTCAGAATTGATAAATTTCATATCAAATGCAGCATTATGAATTACCAAATTGGTGTCTTTAATAAAATCAATAAATTCTTCTGCAACATCAGAAAATTTTGACTTATCCTTCAAAAACTCTTCAGAAATACCATGGACTTTAAAAGCAGATTCCGGCATATCCCTATCAGGATTGATGTAAGTATGAAAAACATTACCAGTTTTAACTCGATTAATAATTTCAACACAACCAATTTCAACGATTCTATGCCCATCTTTTGGCTCCAGACCTGTTGTTTCTGTATCTAAACAAATTTCTCTCATTATTTATATGGAATTTTAATAAAAAATATCACAATATTATATCAAGAGGCCTCTAAAAATTAGCCTCTAATTAGTATCTTCAAGCAAAAGGTAAGTATATTTGATAGTTAATATCATATCAAAATCCACCTTAAAGTAAGTAATGTATCAAAATATTTTACCTATCATTTATAAAAAATGACTGTAATATGCCTATATTTTATAAGGTTTTTTTTGTGGGTGATGGGTAAAAACATAAAGATAAATTATTTAGTTTTCTAACATAGTTTTTAACACGAGTCTCGATATAATATGACAATAATTTAACAAAAACAATATTTTTAAATGAAAATAATTTTTATGGGGACGCCAAAGTTTGCTGTTCCAACCTTAGAAAGCTTAATGGCTGATGATGAGATTGAAGTTATCGCTGTTTACACAAAAGAGCCAAACATTGCGGGCAGGGGGCATAAAGTACAAAACTCGGCAATTCACAATTTAGCCTTAAAGTATAATCTGCCGGTCTTTTGTCCAGAAAACTTAAAATCTGACGAGATAAAGCAAGCATTTATTAATCTTAAGGCTGACTTTTCTGTCGTGGTAGCTTACGGCTTAATTCTACCAAAACAAATTATCGAAGGAACAAAATTTGCCTGCTTAAATATTCATCCATCCTTATTACCTAAATGGCGTGGCGCTGCTCCAGTTGAGAGGTCAATAATGTCTGGTGACAAGACAACAGCAATCTCTATTATTAAAATGGATGAAAATCTTGATAGTGGAGATATTATATCAATGAAAGAGGTGAAAATTGATAACAAAATTCATTGTAAAGAATTTTTGGAATTTTTAAGTAAAGAAGGGTCTGATATTTTAATAAAAACTTTGAAAAATATTTACTCTAATAATTATAAATTAATTACTCAAGATCATTTACAGGCAACTTATGCCAAAAAAATTAAAAAATCTGAGTTTTTATTAGATTTCAATCAGGATGTAGATAAGGTTTACAATAAAATTAGAGCTTTAAATGCTTGCGGCTCTACCTATTTTATTATGAATGCTGAGAGGATAAAAATTCACAAGGCAGAATTGATCGCCAAAGATGTCAATCAAGAGCTGGAAGATGTTTTTGTTATTAGTACGAAGGATTTTAAAATTAATTGTAAAAATGGAATGATCCGGCCATTGATTTTACAAAGAGCTGGTAAGAGTAAAATATCTTTACAAGAATTTCTGAATCAAATTAATTAGAGATTTTTTAAAGGTAATTATAATTGATATTCTACACTCTCCAAAGCTTAGTCCAAGATCTCAGTGTGATTTACTAAATATTAATAGATCGAGCTATTACTGTAAACCAGTATTGACAAGTGAAGTTGACCTAAGAATAATGAGAAGAGTTAGTAAAATTTATCTTAATTATCCATTTATGGATCAAGAAAGATAAACCTTAATCTTCTCTTAACTGCTTAATACGAGATTATTTTACTCCTTCTGGAATATTTTAAGATTAATTGTTATTGTGCAAGTGTTACTGAGTAATGTCAGTCAAGTGGATAAGGTATTTTGAAATTATGTATTTGGTGGCAATATATAATTTTACCTATAAATATAATTATTGTAAATTTTTTTAGTTATTCCATAGTTTAAATTCAGTTGTAAGTGAGTCAAATAAAGAAGTTACTAAGTATATTAGGTGTATTTATAATATGTAGCTGTTCTCAATCCGGAATTTTATCACTAAATATACTGAAGAAAAATTCAATAATAAATATTGGATTTGCTGGAGATACTTCTTTCACACACGGAACAGCTGACGATAATCCTTTAAAGGAAATATCAAAAATTACCAAAAAATTTGATTTAATGTTTTTAAATCTTGAGACGGTAATCGCCAGAAATGATGTAGGCTCGACATTAGAAGGTAAAAAGTATAATTTTAAATCCCCTATTAAATCAGCTAAGATACTAAAAAATGCTGGAATAGATGGTGTAGCCCTTGCAAATAACCATTCTCTCGATTATGGAAAGGAGGGTTCGTTAGATACCATGAAATTTTTAGGAAAAAATAATATTAAACATTCGGGTATTGGTAAGGATATAAAGTCTGCTTATAAGCCGATGTTATTTAATATAAAAAATAATAAAATAGCTGTATTCAGCTTTTCTAGAGTTATTTATGATATCTCTTGGTATGCTACTAAAAAATCCCACGGCATTGCTTCAGCTTATGATATATCTATAAATGACACTATCAGTGCAGTAAGAGATGCAAAAAAAGACAAAAATTTTGTTATAGTAATGGTACATTGGGGAGATGAAAAAAAGACAAAAATTCTACCTTATCAATTAAAACTAATAAAGAGTTGGGGGGAAGCAGGGGTTGATTTAATAGTTGGGTCTCATCCTCATATTTTGGGACCTATAGAAAAGTATGATAAATTGCCGGTAATTTTCTCAACCGGTAATTTTTCCTTCCCTTCATCACGTGGAAAGACAAGAAAATCTGCAATTTTTTCTATTATCATCGATAATCAGCAAATAAAACAAATAAAAGCAATTCCTATAGATGGCTTGTGGGGTGTTCCCATGCCATCTGAAGAAGAGCAGTATAAAGAGATAATTAGAGATTTAAATGGAATGTCCAAAAGTTATAAAATTAACAAAGCAGGAGTTTTATCTTTTAGGTGAATAGTTATGTCACTTCCTACCTTATGTTTTTTTTCTACACTGCCGGACTTCATACCCCTCTAAGAGTTTTTTATAGAGTTATAAAGGAAATTCTATTGCTAAATGTTTGTTAGATTTGATAGTTGTTGTAGTAGCCAATTATCCTTATAAGTGGTTCCACCTCAGACTGTAAAAAATTCTGAATTTCTTTACTTTCCATACTCAAAAAACCTTCGAGCTCAATCAAATAGAGATCGATGTTGTTAACTTTGGAAGAATTTGATTTATCTAGAATTTTAAAATTAAAACCTGCAGATTTTAGGTTTGTTACAACTTCATTCTCACTAATTTTTCTACTAAACTCAATAACAGACAATGTATTGTCAGATTCCGATTCTTCCACCTTCTTTTTTGCAGCCAAAACTAAGTTCAAAGCGCCAGAGTTTTTAAAGGATGTTTTAGCATAAATTTTAATGTCATTATCGGCAGTAAAATCAACCCACCAATTGTCATTATTAGAGTATTCTGGAGATTCTGGCAAAGAAAAGGCGGCTATTTGAAATTCATTTTTTTCTAAAGATTGGATTGTGTCTGTAGTATTTTGAAAATTACCTATTGGAACTAGATTATTAAAATATTCACGTAAAACATAAATATAATCATTATTTTCTTCTGGATTACAAAGGGCAATTTTAATTTCTTGTTCCAGAAGATTTGCGTTGGTGATAATTTTGCGCCAAATTGCAATGATGGTCTCGTTAAATATATTATTGGAAGATTTTTTAACTAACTTATTCATCATATCAGCCTCTCTTGCTGATTTAATAAAAAATTGATGCTTTGTTTTGTTCTTGAACTTACCCACCTCCTTAACAATTTCCATCCTTTCTTCAAGTAGTTTTAGAATTTTAAGATCAATTTTATCTATTTCTCGACGGAATCCTAGTAACTCTTTATTAATTTTTGTCATATTTAAGGTATATTCTTAATAAATTCATAAATTTTATTAAAAACAGAATCTCTGGCTTTTTCATTGGTAATAATTACATGCTTATCAGCGTCTATTATAGCAAATTCTTTTTTTTCTGAAGAGATTTTGTCTCGAATAATTTCGCTACTTTTACAATGTACTACAGGATCTTGCTTGGCGTGAATAATTAAAGTAGGAACTTCTATTTTTTTTAGATTTTTTCTGACTTCGTCCATCAGGTCTCCAAGCTCTTCAACACCTTTAAGGTAATTATATTTATAATTAATATGCGGATTTTCAGAGTTATTTTGTATATATTCTAACTTACCTTTTTCTATACTAAATTTATCCAAAATATCATTCCAAATATTAACCCCAGGCACTAAGATAGATCTGATATCTTTTAACTTTAAGGCTGCTGATATAGAGACTAATGATATAATTTTTGGATGCTTATGTTTTTTAGCGACAAGTAAAATTGAAAGCAAAGCGCCAGTAGAAAAGCCGATGGGAATAATTTTGCTGCAGCAATTATCAAGAATATTAAAGCCACTCTGAATTGATTCGTACCAATCTTGCCAAGTGACATATTTGATATTTTCAGGCGATGTCGCATGCCCCTTAAGTCTTACTGAATAAACTTTATAACCCCTTTCGTGTAAAAATTTAGCAAGATATTTTACCTCTCTAGGTGAGGAGCCGTAGCCATGACAAAGTAAGATGCCAACGTCGCTTTTGTTATTATCAAGGAATATAGGGGCCGCCTTACTTCTGCTTTTTGATAATTTCTTATTATAGAACTTATCATAATCTAGATCATATTCTTTAAGGTTTTGACCAATAATTTTCCAAGCAATATTATGTCTCGCCTCTTCTTCAGTTAATTTAGTAATATTTTTAACAATTTTATTAGCTACAGTTAAGACAGAAAACTCGTTCATAATAACAGATATGGTATTTTCCAACCTAACATTATGAAAGTCGCCATCTTGATTTAATTTTTTATGATTTATTGTAAAATATTCTTCATCTTTAGTGATAATTTTTGATTTTATAGCTAATTTAGCAATGTCATCAAAACTTCCATGTTTAGAGTCATTTAATAATAAGGTTAGGTTTTTACCACCTATACTGTCTCCAAACTTACAATCTTTTGATTTTTTAATTAAAAATGATGAATAATATATAATATTTTTTAGGTGCTGTATTGATATTTTGTTATCATGAAAATAGAAAATCGAACTAATAAATATATGGTCAAAATTTATCTTGGTATTAGAGTAAATTCGATACATGAATTCATTAGTTAATCTAGTTTTAAAATATTTTATAATTAAGTTTCTTTTAACTTCTTTTTTTAAAAGAGGTACATTATATATTATATTTTTACTACTTCTGATATATTTACTAACTTTTATTGGCTTAAGAAAACTAATATTAATATTCGATGATAATAATAAATTTCCTTCAATTTGCAACTCTTCTGACAACTGGTCTGGTAAATCTTTAATAAACCTACTAGCTATCTTGTGTATAGAATTTGTTCCGGGTCTGATTGGATAGTAGGTGATGTTAATCGGAATTATTTGTAAGTCTTTTTTAGAAATATCATCCTTATTTCTAATATTTAAATCAGAAAAATTGTCTAAGGATCCGCTATTGAATGATTTTTGAATTTCGTATTTCATTAATTCTGCCTTAATAGCAAGTACAGCAGAGCCGGTTTTAACTCTAGTTTCTCCGACTTCATTGACAAACATTTGATTACCGGTCTGATTGATAATTTTTTTGTCCTTAATCATCGATCCTTCTGGGTATATGATCCAGTCAGCATCACCTTTAATAAGGTTTCCAATAATTTTATTATTACGGTTTGGGTCATTGGTTGCAACGCAACCTGTTTTCGTTAAAAAATCTCCCACAGCGCCATTAAACAAACTAGAATCAGCCAAAGACCGGGTTTGTTTTTTGCAATATCTGTAAATGACATATGGAAGCAGTAACGTCTCAACTCTAGTAAAGTGATTGGCAACAAAGAGTGTCGGTCGGTCTTTAATATTTTCAACACCATCTATATTAAACTTCGTCCCAAGCAGTTTATCTAATATTTTGATGGCATAAAACATCTGACCAAAAGAGTCTTTATCTTTTTTTACCATAATTTAAATTTGTGAAAATTTATTAGAAAAAATATTATTATTTATAGTCTTTAACTCTTGATAAGGTATTTTTTGATTATCAATTACAATGTCACCATTAGTGACGTTACCTATTCTGGTTATTTTGACATCTCTTTCTTTTGCCAGATTTAAAATTGAATCCTTATCGTCAGATTTACTAACAATAACATAGCAAGCCTGATCTTCAGCAAACAAAAACTCTTCATTTGTTAAATTTTTTGGCTTGATTTTTTTTAGATTTAAATCAAAAGTTAAATCATCATTGCACATTTCAAATAAAGTCACAAATAGGCCACCATCAGAAATATCGTGACAAGCATTAATTTTAGAGTTGAAAATCAATTCCCTGACAAATAGTGAGTGTTTTTTTTCTAATTCTAAGTTAATTTTTGGAGGATTTTTTTTTGAGTTTTTGCCCAAAACATCTCTTTCATAAAGAGAGCATGAAATATGGCCAGAAATATTATTAATTAAAAATATTTCATCATTAATATTTTTAAATTTTAAATTACATCTTTTATCAAGATCTTTGAACAGGCCAACACCAGCAATAGTAGGGGTAGGGTTAATTGCCGAACCATCAGTTTCATTATATAAGGAAACATTGCCAGAAATAACGGGGTAATTTAAAAATTTACAAGCCTCGTTGATTCCTTTAATTGATTTGACAATTTGACCCATAATTTCCGGTTTTTCAGGATTGCCAAAATTTAAACAATTAGTAATTGCCATTGGGGTAGCACCAACTGCTGAAATATTGCGATAAGTTTCAACAACTGCCTGCATAGCCCCCATAAATGGATCGGCCTTAACATATCTCGGTGTACAATCAGAAGATATTGCTAAAGCTTTTTTTGTTGAGCCCTCAACCCTAACAATAGCTGCGTCAGCCTCTATCTCTATCGTGTTATTTCTTACCGCAAAATCATATTGCGATGAAACCCATTTTTTGGAAGCAATATCGGGAGATTTTAATATTTTTAATAAATTTTTTTTCATTTATAACTTAAAGAATGGCAGTAAAACTCACTTTAAAACAAAAAACTTAACGTAAATGATGTAGAGATTTTAGAAAATTTATGAGTAATTTACAACTTTTTATTAATCTTGGATAGAAAAATAAATTGATATTATAGCTAGGTAATTGATTATCTGAGATATTTGCTAAAATGCAATTAGAAATAAGTAATTTAACATATTAATAGTAATTATTAACTTTAATTACATATTTTAACTATAACATCTTCCTTCTATTTTTTTTAAAAGAAAAATTTTTTGTTAAATCTATGTGGTTCAATTTAATAATTACTGTTATAGCAATTCTTACCTTTAAAATATGCAAGCTAAAACAAATTTTTTATAAAGAATTAAATCTTGATTAACTGCTATTTTTATTTTATTGTTACGCTACTACCTTAAATAACTACTATATATTACAAAAGTATGTCAATAATGTCAGACGGTCAGATTGCAAAAATGGCTGCAGAAAAAAATATGATTACCCCCTTTGTTAATAATCAGATTAGGGTTGATGATGGTAAAAAAATTATTTCCTATGGAAACTCATCATACGGTTACGATGCCAGAGTTTCTAATGAATTTAAAATCTTTACCAATATCAACTCAGCCATTGTAGATCCTAAAGATTTTGCTGAAGATAGTTTTGTTGATAAAAAAACTGATGTCTGCATCATCCCACCAAATAGTTTTGCCCTAGCAAGAACGATTGAGTATTTTAAAATACCGGAAGATATCTTAGTAATATGCGTTGGTAAATCAACCTATGCTAGATGCGGAATCATTGTTAATGTTACCCCTCTTGAACCTGGTTGGGAAGGGCATGTAACCCTTGAATTCTCAAACACAACTCCACTTCCAGCAAAAATTTATGCCGGGGAGGGTGCTTGTCAATTTTTATTTTTAAAAGGTAGTGAGCGCTGTATTAGAAGTTATAAGGATAAAAACGGTAAATATATGGGTCAAACTGGGGTTACGTTACCTAAAGCCTAAAAAAATCTACAAATAAAATGATTGTCATTAGTAAATTATAGCGTAAAACTTTGACTCGTAGTTCTGTCTCTGCAGTTGTCACTAATAATAGTGGGCTTGTGTTTATTGGCATGATTAGGTACGCATATAGCTATCTAATTTCTTCAATTTGGTTGATGATTGACTGGATAGAGGGTGATTTTGCACCCCCCTTACAATCCTTTTAAAAGCTCTATTAATAAGGCAAGAAATCATAGATAAGCCTCTTTTAAAAGCAGGATGGGATGTTGCAAAATCAAAAAAGATATTTGATCCAAAATTAATAGAAATACTGACAAGAGAAAGACCTTTGGAAGATTTGCAGGGCAATTAGGAGTAAATTAGTGTATTAACAACAATAAGACAAGAAGAAATAAAGGGTAGGCTCACTATAATAACGCTATTACTCCTAAATACCGTGATACGATAATCATAAGTCTTGGGTAAGAACTTACAATCTAGATCATCCAGATAAATTATTTATATAATCATCAGATATTGCTTTGATTAAAAAGTATTTTATAAGACATTCCTAATAATCATTATCCTTATATCCGTTCTGATGCTAAGAGTTTTTGCTTTATAATTAAACTCTTATTACAAAATCAATCTAATTGCGCCACCAGTTGTGATTTGTTGCATTTGGTACTTGAATTTAGTAAGAGAGTGCAGACTTACCAGTAATCTTATTTTACATAATATATATTATACAATATATGTTTATATTGCAAGACGCACTAAGTAGAATGGTGAAGTTGAAGAGATAATGTCGTAAATTTGACAATCTTTTAGGTGGCGTTTATTAGTCATAACCTCCAAAAAGTAATCTTCTAGCTGATAAAACACTTTAAAACCTCTTGCGACTGATAATTTAGTATTAGACTGGCGACGCTCTAAGAATTGTAGATATATTTTGCAACTTTTTCTCTTGCCCAAAAGATTTTCCTTAGAAATTTTAAACTAGATTTTATAGACAGTAATTATCTTTTCTAAAGAAATTCCGTGAAGAGGGTTTTTGGGTTACTGCCCTACCCTATCTAGAATTGGGATAAATAGTTTATTTAGTTTTGTTTGAAATTTTTACTTTTATTTTACTGCCATCAATTTTTTTACCGTGAAGACTTTTTATTGCATCACTAGCTTCTTCATGATTTAACATCTTAACAAATCCAAAGCCTTTAGATTTGCCGCTCTTCTTATCCAAGACTACGTCACAGGACTCAACCGCTCCATAGGCCTTAAATAATTCAGATAGTTCTTCTGCTGTTATTTTGCCAGATAGATTAAGTATATTTATGTGCATCAGATTCTTTAGGATGTTTTTTTATGTTCAATATGTGAAATGCCTTAAGAGAATTATGTTATTTTTAATTTTCTATTTGCAATAATTACTATTAGGTTGAAATATTTTCCTTGAAAAAATTCAACCTACCTGTCGAAAAAAATTAAATATGAATCGGTCTCTTGTCAACTGCCAAGCAAGCTTCTTTTACCGCCTCATTGTAAGTTGGGTGAGCATGACAAGTCCTGGCAAGGTCTTCTGCACTACCGCCAAATTCCATAACTGCCGCAACCTCGTGGATCATGTTACCAGCTTCACGAGAAATTATATGAGAACCTAAAATTTTATCAGTCTTTTTGCAAGCTAAAATCTTTACAAAACCAGCATCATCAAAAGTTGCTCTAGCTCTAGAATTAGCCATCATAGGAAATTTACCGATATTATATTCAATGCCATCTTTTTTTAACTCTTCTTCACTCTTACCAACCGAAGCTACTTCTGGATGAGTGTATATAACATTTGGGATAAGATTATAATTAACATGGCCATAGCCATTAGCAATCGATTCTGCCGCCGCCATACCTTCATCTTCAGCCTTGTGAGCAAGCATTGCTCCAGTTGTGACGTCACCAATAACATAAATGTTGTCAATATTGGTTTTTAAATTATTATTTTCAATAAAGCCTCGATCATTGACTTTTATTCCAATATTTTCTAAGCCAATATTTTCTGAATTTGGTTTTCTGCCAATAGCAACTAAAACAATATCAGCTTTTAAAATTTCTTTTTTACCATCCTTAACTGACTCAATTTCAATGACGGCACCGTTCTTATCCTTCTTAACAGAAGTAACCTTCTGAGAAAGTCTGAATTTAAATTTTTGTTTTTCTAAAATTCTTTGAAATTGCTTAGATATTTCACCATCCATTGCTGGAGTAATTTTATCTAAATACTCAATAACTTCAATCTCTGCTCCAAATCTGCCCCAAATAGAAGCCATTTCAATACCAATAACGCCCGCCCCAATAACTAATAATTTCTTAGGAACTTTAGTTAATTCTAAAGCACCTGTTGAAGAAACTATTACTTTTTCGTCAACTTCGACATTAGGTAAGTTAGTCGACTCACTACCAGTTGCGATAATAAAATTTTTAGCAGTGATTTTTTGCTTACCATCAACCTCAATCTCATTTTTTGAAATAAACTTTGCGAAACCATTAATATGAGTAACTTTGTTTTTCTTAAAAAGTCCAGCAATGCCTCCTGTTAGACCTTCAATAATATTGTTTTTGTTTTCAATTAACTTTTCAATATCAATCTTTGGCTGATCAATTTGAATGCCGAAGCCAGAAAAATTATGAGTTGCGTCATAAAATTTATGAGAAATTTCAAGCATAGCTTTTGAAGGAATACAGCCAACATTAAGACAGGTTCCGCCAAGAGCCTTCCTAGATTCTACACAGGCAGTGTTAAGACCTAATTGTGCTGCACGAATAGCTGCGACATAACCACCAGGACCACCACCAATTATTACTACATCAAAGTTATTTTCTGTCATTTTAAATTAAATTTATTGTATAAAAAAAGGATTATATTTTAAGGGGAAAAATTTGCAAGAAGGAATTTATATCAATTTCCAAATTCTACAGCATAAAGAATTTTAGATAAGCCCTTTTTATTACAAAAGTATATAATGTATAGCTTCCCAGATGGTCTTTGAGAAATTTTTGATAAGACTTTTAGGTTATGCCAATTACCACCTTTAAAAAAAGATAATAATTAACATTAATCGCTCCAGCCAACTTTATTTAAAAAATCATCGTAACCACCATCAAAAACCGAAACCTTATTATGGTCAAAAATGATCAATTTATTAGCCACTTCGCGTAAAAAATACTCATCATGAGTAACCATTAAAACAGCTCCTTCAAAATTTTTAATCGCATCCAATAATGACTCACAAGAATCCATATCTAAATGATTAGTGGGCTCATCAAGCATTAGTAAATTGGCAGGTTTTAAAAGAATTTTACCAAGCATCACTCGACTCTTCTCGCCACCAGATAGGACTCCAATCTTTTTATTTGACAATGTTCCGGTAAACATCATGTTACCACATACCCGACGAACATTTGTTTGATTCATATCTGGTACATATTGCTGCATTTCCTCATAGATGCTATTTTTAGTATCAAGACGGTCAATATTCATCTGCCCAAAATAACCAATTTCAGTTTTGCTGTGATTTTTAGTGTCACCGCTTATGGCCTTTAAATTGTTGGTAATTAACTTTAATAAGGTTGATTTACCTTTACCATTTTTACCAATGATGCAGATTTTATCTTCTAGGGCTAATTTAAAGGTTAGTTTGTTAATCAAAATATCATCCTTATCATAACCAAAAGTTAGATCTTTAGTTTCGACCAGATTTCCTTTAATATTACTTTCTAAATAATTAAATTTAAATTCTAAGGAAGAAATGTCGGATAATTTATCTTTAGAGCCTTGTTTTTCAAGCATTTTAATTTTTGATTGCGCCCTACTAGCCATACTAGCTTTTGCACCGAAACGATTAATCCATTCTTGAGTTTTTCGCCTCTGCTTATCTTCATTGACTCTAGTTTTTTCATAAACTTCTTCTTCTAGAAGAATTTTTTCCATTACATTACGAGTGTTGCCAGGAGTTTTCTTAAAGGTGCCACGATGAATATTTAAAGTTTGATTAATGACCTCATCCATAAAACCCCTATCATGAGTAACTAAAACCAACTCTCCACCCCAATCTTGTAGAAATTTTTTGAGCCACCTAACTGAATGAATATCGAGATAATTTGTTGGTTCATCTAATAGCAGCATGTTTGGCTCAGTTAAGAGTAGCTTTGCTAAATTAATTTTTACCTGATAACCGCCAGAAAAATCTTTTGGATCTTTTAACATGTCGTCTTGAGCAAACCCAAGGCCCATTAAAATTTCTTCACCTTTCCAACCTTCATACTCTCTATCTTCAGGTAAAACACTACAAACTTCGTCAATTACTGAGTTGTGGGTAAAGTGAATATGCTGCTCTAAATGGCCTATGTGATAACCATTGGGAATTAGAACTTCGCCATCATCAGGTTCTAATTTACTTAAAATTAACTTCAAGAAGGTACTTTTACCACTGCCATTACGACCAATAAAGCCAACCTTATCCCTCCTGTTAAAGACTACATTTATATCTTCAAAAATATCTTGACCTGCAAAAGATATTGATAAATTTCTAACTTTAATCATCTAATATAATATTTATTAATTTAAAAAAACTTTCCAAAGACCAAAAACAATATGCTAACAAAATGAAATCTCAACTGTTTAGTTTTTTTTATATTCATTATCAAGGTATTTTTGAGGTATAATACTAAAATATACCTTTAAAACAAACCGAGTTAGAACAATCTTTTTCTTTATCTTTGTTACTTCTTGAATCATCAAAAAGTCCGTTACCACACTAAGTCAGTTTAGAGTATTTTTGTTTCAAAACATTCTCTTTAATCATCATGAACACTTAAAATGTCAGCCATACAATGATAAGCTTTACCCCTACCCTTTCATTAATCCAAGGGAATGTCATAATGTTTTTTAGCAAAAATCTCTCTGTTCCAAATACGAAATATCAGACTTTTCTTTTTTCATTCTTTCCTTTGCTAGAATATCTATCTTCATCCATGAACGAATAAATCTTTGGCTAGATTCCTGATCCGTAGAATCATCTAATAACGCAGAAATTCCGCCACAATATCCATGCCCCAATATTATAACATACTCAACAACCCCACTAGTACCGTGAGGAGTTGACATTTCTTTTACCCTATATGCGGAACAAGGCCTACAATATTACGGTGTCTAAATAACTCCCCCATACTTGCATTTATAAGTATGGCAGGATCAACAAGAGAGTCGCTACAAGATATTATCATTATCTTTGGAGATTGTCCATTTTCAACCTTCTTATTGCAATGTGAGTATTTGACGCACTCTGTATGGAGAAAATTTTTAACTCCACCTACTAACCTTGAAATAACCTTACTCATATTTAACTCTTCATTAGTTAAGTAAAATTCACCAAATTTTTGTTAATTCCTACCTTCTTATCCTAAAAATTATCAATTTACTGCATAAAAGTTAATAAATTCTAGATTCTTTAAGATTTTTTCTGTCTATGCAAAAGTTAGCGTTATTTATTACCTCTAGAAAATGATGGTGATTTCGTACGCTTTTTTCCACTTTCTGAGATGAAATTACGTTTTTTTCTTTTATTATCAGAATAGGAGTTTTGAGAATTTTTGGTATCCTGTCTTGAGCTCAATTTATTGCGCCCGGTTCTAACCCTATCATCAGAAAGCTCTTTTGACTCTTCACTGGCCTTAACGCCATGAAATGGATGAGTCTCGTCTATTGGTATTTTAAATTTAATAATCTTTTCAATTTCCTTTAAAAGACTAAGCTCAGAACTATCACAAAAAGAAATGGCGATCCCTTCCCTTCCCGCTCTAGCAGTACGGCCAATGCGATGGACATAGCTTTCTGGGTCAGCAGGGATGTCGTAATTAATAACATGGGTAATTGCAGGAATGTCAATTCCTCTTGCAGCAATGTCAGTTGCCACCAAGACCCTGATGTCGCCTTGACGAAATCCGCTTAAAGCCCTCTCCCTAGCTCCTTGCGATTTATTGCCATGTATTGCAGCCACTGCAATTGACTCTTTTTCTACATGCTCAACAATACGGTTAGCTCTGTGTTTTGTGCGCGAAAAGACTAATACGCTTTTTACCTCCTCTTTATTTAAAATGGATTTTAATAGAAGTTTTTTATTGGATTGTGCTACTAAATTAATTTTTTGGTCAATTTTTTCTACAGTAGTTGCTTGCGGAGTTACTTCAACTCTCGCTGGATTATTTAAAATAGTTTGTGCTAAAGACGAGATATCCTTAGGCATAGTTGCTGAAAACAAAAGGGTCTGCCTAGTTTTTGGTAGCTTGGAGATGATTTTTTTAACGTCATTGATAAAACCCATATCTAACATCCTATCAGCCTCGTCAAGTACTAATATTTCCAATTGGTTAAATAAAATATGTTTCTGACTCACTAAATCAAGCAATCTTCCTGGAGTAGCTACCAAAATATCAAAACCTTTCTTCATAGCCTTGATATGATTATTAACGCTAACACCACCAAATACTACTTGATGAGTTAAGTCAAGATCGCGCCCATAAAGTTCGATATTATCAGCAATCTGCGATGCCAACTCCCTAGTTGGAGTAAGAATTAAAGTTCTAATATGGTTAGGCCTAACCTTGTGGTTACTTTTGATTAAATTATCTAAGATTGGCAAAGCAAAGGCAGCTGTTTTACCGGTACCAGTTTGAGCTATCCCTAAAAGATCTTTACCTTTTAGTAAATGCGGGATTGCCATCTTTTGTATTGGCGTTGGATTGACATATCCTTTTTTATCTAAAGCATCCAGGATTTTAATACTTAAATTTAGTGTTTTAAAGTCTGACATAATTTTTTTAACATCTTGTTGCTGATTTGTCACGCTACAAGATGTTATTATCCTACAGCACTCACTAATTATCAATCAATATATTTATATTGAGATTGTTTTTTTAAAGTTTATAAATAATAGATTGTTATTAGATAAAATAATTTTATGAAAAAACTTAATCTACATTTAATTTCAGACTCAACTGGAGAAACTTTAGGATCAGTCTCTCGAGCGGTAATTTCTCAATTTGATAATGTTGAGGTTGAGGAGTTTATTTGGCCACTAACCCGTGACATTAATCAGATAGAAAGAATAAAGGAGTCCATAACAAATAGTCCCGGAATTGTCCTTTACACCATATTAAAAGATGAACTAACAAAAACTCTCAGACGTCACTGTGACGACTTAAACTTGCCATGTATTTCTGCCTTATCTATGATTATTTCGCAATTTTCAAGATATCTAAAAATGGACGTAAGTGGATCAATTGGCAGACAATATACTTTGGATGAAGAATATTTTTCTAAAGTTGAGGCGATAAATTACACCATAGAGCATGATGATGGAAAAAAGATAAGAGACTTAGATTCTGCAGATATAATTATTATTGGTGTTTCCAGGACCTCCAAATCTCCGACTTCAATTTTTTTATCTTGTCGAGGCTATAAAACGACAAACATACCCTTTGTTGATTTAGAATCATTTCCAAAAGAAATTTATGAAGTAAAAAAGCCATTAATTGTCGGATTAATGATAGATCCTGAAAAATTATTACAAGTTAGAAAGGCGAGAATTAGCTCAATGGGAGATACTAATATCGAAACGAACTACATTAAAATTGAAAAAATTAAAAACGAAGTTGCTAAGTCACGAATTCTATTCTCCAAATTAAAATGCCCAATAATCGACGTCACAAGAAGATCTGTTGAAGAGACGTCGGCAAAAATAATGCAGCTTTATGTCTCAAGAACGGAAAAGTAAAATTAGAACACACTTCTTTAATAAGCGGCTAAATTTTGATAGTGTCTTTGTAAAAAATGAATCTAATAAAATATGCCAGAAAGCTATTGAATATCTTAAATCTAAAAAATATGCTAAAAATATAGCTGTGTATTTTTCCATAAATAACGAATTAAAACTTGATTTACTTCAGGAATTTTTGGAGCAAAATAATTACCAAATATTCTTGCCAAAAATTACCATTAAAAACCTAGAATTTGGCACATTAAGTAAAGAAAATTTAATAAATAACCCCAAGATACAGAAAATTATTGAACCTAAAAATATTACAGATGAGATCATGGACATTGTATTTTGTCCCTTAGTGTCATTTGATAAAAATAACAATAGAATTGGTATGGGTGGTGGCTTGTACGATTGTTTGATAGAAAAATATCGTAAAAATAATTACAAAACAAAATTTATTGGTATCGCTTATGAAGAGCAGTTTTTTGACTCTTTATTACCGATAGAAAAATTTGATCAGAAATTAGATTTAATAATATCATAAAAAACGATATTATGATATTATTTTATGAAAATTTCTAATAGATAAAGCTATTTTTTGATATTTTTCAGGAACAGTATCTTTACCCAAAAGCCAATTATAAAGCTCTAGATCATCCTCTTCTAAAAAAGATTCGTAAATTAATAATTCTGTCTCAGAAAGTTTTTCGAGCTCACTTTTGGCAAATTCTCCGATAAGTATGTCATTTTCTTTACAGCCTCGGTGAATTGACTTATATATATTCCTCTTAAGTATTAAATTTCTATTCACAATTTTTAAGATTTAAAATTAATACATATAGGCTTTTTTAAACACTACTACAAATATAATTGCTATCATTATGATAGTTGGAACCTCGTTAATAATACGATAAAATTTTTCACTATGTTTGTTTTCCCCCTTCTCAAACTTCTTCTGACAGCAACCTAAGTAGAGGTGAAATAATAATAATAATACCACTAAAGTCATCTTAGTGTGAAGCCAAACGCTAGAAGAAGTTAGGTAAACCAACCAGATTCCAAAGAAAAAACTTAAAAACCCAGCAATATTAATAATGTATTTATATAATTTATGACCCATAATAGTTAAAATCTTACTAGCATCGGAGTCAAACTTAACTTGAGTATGGTAAACAAAAATACGAGGAAGGTATAATAGTCCAGCCATCCAAGATATAATGGATATGATATGCAAAGCCTTAACTACGTAATAAGTATTTTCACCAAAAAACATAAGACTTGATTATTATTGGGGTTAAATATATTGTGATACTAGAACTCTCCTTAAAAACTGATTCGTATAAAGCCATCTAGCTACAATAAAGGAATTCTCTAACAATGAAAAAATTATGAAAATTTTATCTGGAAATAGCAATAAATTTTTAGCTGAAAAAATTTCTGAAAATTTAAAACTATCTCTTTTGAAAGCCAATATTACAAGGTTTGCTGACAATGAAGTGTATGTTGAAATAAAGGAAAATGTCCGCGGAGAGGATATCTTTATTATTCAATCAACCTCTTGCCCTGCTAATGACAATATTATGGAGCTTTTAATAACTATTGACGCCCTAAAAAGAGCTTCTGCCAAAAGAATAACAGCTGTCATTCCCTATTTTGGCTATGCAAGACAAGATAGAAAATCACTACCAAGAACCCCAATATCAGCAAAGTTAGTCGCAGACATAATAACCAAAGCAGGTGCTGATAGGGTTTTAACCATAGATTTACATGCTACACAAATTCAAGGTTTTTTTGATATACCAGTTGATAACCTCTTCGCCGCACCCTTATTTGCAGCAGATATAAAGAAAGAATTTAAAGATAGAGATCCTTTAATCATATCTCCTGATGTTGGTGGCTTAGTTAGAGCAAGGGCAATTGCTAAAAAAATTGATGCTGAACTCGGTATAATTGACAAAAGAAGACCTAAGGCTGGAATAAGTCAGGTTATGAATATAATTGGTGAGGTGGAAGGTAAGGATTGCATTATAATTGACGACATAGTAGATTCTGGAGGAACATTATGTAATGCTGGAGAAGCTCTGATCAAAGCTGGTGCCAACTCAGTTTCTGCCTACATTACTCACGGCATTTTATCAGGTGAGGCAATAGAAAAAATTAAAAACTCTAAATTTGAAACCTTAGTGATTACCGACTCTATTGATCAACATAAAAATATTAATTTAACTAATAAAATAAAAATCCTCTCAATTGCAAATTTATTTGCCACTGCAATTAACAATACAGCCTTTGAAAAATCAGTATCAACTCTATTTGACTAAAAAAACTATGTTAGAAGCGATTAAAGACCTACTATTCCCCATTAAAATTAATTACATATGCGATAACAGCTCCCTACTTCAATTGTGTAAAGAGGCAGAAAAACATAAAATCTGTGCTATTGATACAGAATTTATGCGTAACAGAACTTACTATCCAATTTTGTGCTTAATACAAATTAATGTTAATGATATTTTGTATATTATTGATCCAATTTCTTACAAATTGAATCTAAATCCACTATACAATATTATATCAAATAAAAATATTAAAAAAGTAATTCATTCCGCCAGGCATGATTTAGAAGTTTTGTATTTCAATAAGGATAAAAACAACTATAATAACATAATTGACACTCAAATTATGGCAAATTTTTCTGATCTTAATCATAATATTGGCTATAAACTACTAACAAAAAAGCTTTGCTCTAGAAAATTATGTGATGAATCTCAGAGAAGTAATTGGAAAAAAAGACCTCTGACCGACAAGCAGATGAAATATGCCGCATTAGACGTAAAGTATCTAATAAAAATTTATCACAAACTAGAGAAAAAACTAAAAAATCAAAACAGACTATCTTGGTTTAACTGGGAAATGGAAGATTTTACTAAAAAATGCCAAAATCATGACAGCTCTAATCCAGATAATTTAATTAAAAGATTTTCTACCAATAGAAAAAGCGATACTTACATGAGGGACATTAAGTTATTCGCTAAAATTAGAGATAACGCATCAAAAAGAGTAGATTTACCTCGAAATTTTGTTATCCATGATGATTTAGTTGAAAAAATATTAAATGACAGACCTAAAACCATTGAAGATCTCAGTGAATACAAAGCTATAAATAAAAAAATATCAGATGATGAAAAGGAGCAAATAGTTGAAATCTTTAACTTACCAGAAATAGATGGCGATAATAAAAGCGAAGGAAAGATGGTAAAGCTGAATAAAAAACAATTAGAGATCTATCGCAAAATAAAAGGGGTTTTAGAAAAAATTTCAAAAGAATCAGGTATAGACAAATCTTTTATCATTAGTGATAGAAATTTAAAAATGATTGCTGCTAAAAATTTAGAAATTTCAGATATATTGCAAAATTGGAGGTTAGATATATTTGGTAACAAAATAAAAAAATTAATACCTTAGTTAAAAAAAGACTTTAGAAATACAAAGTCAGTAACCTTCGCACTCATATCCTTTTTTAATCTTAAAATAGCTTAATTAAAGGTTTAGTTATATAGTTTATTTTTATAATGAATATGACTCTTGCAAAATAAACTTATACTTATTATAAATTTATCTAACCGGTTTCTTAATTACTTTAAAATTTTAATAACATGACAAGAAAAACAAAAAAACTTACTTCAATAGAGCAAATTAAGAAGGCAATTCTAACTAAAATATCAGCATTGTCACTATTTGTAATTATCATCTCCGCCGTTACTAGTGCGAGCCTCTTACAACTTAATAGCTTTGGCTCTGTATCTGAAGTTAGTAAATCTGACATAGCGATCTGGATTGAAAATAACCCACAAGCTATAATTGATTCTGTACAAAATATGCAAAAAGCAGAGCAAAAAAAGAATCAAGAAAACAGAGATAGACTGGTAAAAGAAAAAATACCAGCCAAAATGGATGAATTAATTAATGACAAGTTAGATGGCTCCTTTACCAATGGCAGACCTACTATTAATATAATTGAATTTTTTGACTATAATTGCGGTTATTGTAAAAGAGTTGAAAATACCGTTAGCAAATTAAAGTCTGAAAAAAATATTAAAATTATTTACAAGGAATACCCGATATTAGGTAAGGATTCAGAAGATTTGTCCAAGGTTGGTATTGCGGTTAATATGATATCTCCTGAAAAATACCCTCTATTTCATCATAAGCTTATGAAATCTGATTTAAGAGATAGGGATGGTGCAATAAAAGTTGCTGGAGAAATTGGAATTAATGTCGCAAGCTTAAAATCAATTCTTAAAAAAAACAAAAAGAAGATTGAAGATAAGGTAGCTAAAAACAGGGCTCTAGCTAGGGAGCTTAGCATTACTGGTACTCCGGCATTTATAATCGGCAACCAACTAATTCCTGGGGCAATTGGTTTAGAACAAATAAAATCCATAATCAAAGAAGAAAGAGAGGGGAAGTAAATTAAATGCAAAATAATCAAGTCTCAATAGCAGAATTATCAGAAGATCAAAAAAAGGTAATTTATGCTATTGAAGATGGTTACAGCGTATTTGTTACTGGTAGCGCTGGAACCGGGAAATCTCACCTATTACGATATTTAAAAGAAAATTACCTCGACTCAGGACTACATATTACCGCAAGCACTGGGATCGCAGCAGTTAATGTTTCTGGACAAACCATACATTCTTGGGCTGGTATCGGTCTTGCTAATATTCCTATTGAAAATATCTTAGAAAATATACTATCAAAAAAATTTAGCTACTTAAGGCGCAGAATAAGATCAACAATAATGCTAGCAATCGATGAGATATCAATGATCTCTTCAGAAGTGTTTGATATATTGGACAATGTTTTTAGGGTAGTTAGGGAGGATGAAAGAGCTTTTGGCGGAATTCAAATGGTATTGTTTGGAGATTTTTTTCAATTACCGCCAATATCTAAAAACCCTGATTCTGATAATAATTTTTGCTTTAATTCCAGATCCTGGAAAACTCTAGATCCAAAAATATTTTTATTAAAAACAGTCTTTAGACAAAGAGATCCAGAGTTTGTTAGGATATTAAACAATATAAGGTTTGGAGAAATAGATGAAAAAGATATACAAATACTGTCGTCGAGAATAGAAGCTGTAGATAATGATAAAAATATTAAACCAACAATATTATCAACCCATAATCGCCAAGTTGATGTTGTTAACGTAAAGGAGTTAGAAAAGATTGATTCGAAAGCTAAGTTTTTTCAAGCTAAATTTACTGGAGATACTAAAAAAAGAGAATTTTTAAAAAAAAATTGTCTTGTAAATGAGAATCTAGAACTAAAAATTGGCGCACAAATCATGATGCTTAAAAATACTCATCAAAAGCACGGTATTATCAACGGCTCTTTAGGAATAGTTAAGGATTTTCACGTCAAGACAGGCTACCCAATAGTAAAATTTAATAATAATAAAATCATTACCATCACTCCAGAAATATGGTCTTCTGAAAAATTTGATAAAAAAGAAAATAAAATAAAAATTGAAGCTTCAATTGAGCAAATACCCTTAATTTTATCTTGGGCCATTACTATACATAAGTCACAGGGTATGACTCTTGATAAAATAAAATGCAACTTAAGTAATGTCTTTAGTGAGGGTCAAATTTATGTGGCTCTCTCTAGGGTTAAGACAATAGGTGGCCTCTTTATTACCAACATTGATTTTAGTAAAATCAAAAGCAACAGTAAAATTACCCAATTTTACCGTAACATAGAAAATCAACAATAATCTCCACTAGGAGACCTGACTTTTTTTTCTCACTTATCAATTACCACCTTAATGTAACGCTGTATAAGTCCATAGCAATTAGGCGATAAGTTTTATAATGTTGTTCCAAATTTTAAACAGAATCTGCTATTTTATCGCAAGTCATATTCCTAAATTCCTCTGGATTAACTCTAAATAAATATGGATCTAATTTATAGCACCTCTCTAGAGCGTTAAAAAGAGATCTAATACCAATTCCCACCTTTAAAGCAGTTTTTTCCAAAATATTTTATTCATAAATTATTAAAAAATGTCCGCCCTATGTTAATAGGGTGTAAGGCTTTTTGATGATTTAAGGATAAAAAGATAAACAAAAAATCTGTCTTAACTTGTATATTTTAAAGATGGGGGTCACTATCAGATTCAGATTTTTCTAAAGGAACTACATATAATTCCAGCCTATGATCAACCAACTCATAACCAAAATCTCTGGCAATTTTTTTCTTTAATAATTCAATTTCCTCATTATAAAATTCAATGATGTTGCCACTTTGCACGTCTACTAAGTGATCATGGTGATCATCCTCATTAATCTCCTCATATCTAATCCTCCCTTCGCCAAAATTATGTTTAGCAATTATGTTATTTTCCTCAAAAATCTTTAAAGTACGATAAATTGTGGCGATTCCAATATTAGGAGAGATTTTAGATACTCTACTCCAAATTTCTTCAACACTTGGGTGGTCGTTAGATTCGGAAACAACTTGTGCAATTATTTTCCTACTTTTTGTTAATTTAACATTTCTTTCTCCACAAATTTTTTCAATTTTCGAAGTCATTGATCTTGTTTTTAATTATTAATATAACTAGGATTACTACAATCTTTAACTTTAGGATAAATTTAATAAATTAAAACAAAATTAAATAATTATACTGATTCCTACCTTTTGAATATGCAAGTTAAAACAGATGCCCTTATATTGTTATCATTCCTAAATCATCAAAAAACGTTGCATCCTATTAATATAGGGAGAGAATTTTTTAATAGTTTATGAATAAAAATATTTAAAAAAACTGCTTTAAAGATCTTAGTTAATAATATAAATTAAATCACATATTACTACAAAATGTCAAACAAAAGAAAAATATTAGATAAACTACCCCAACACTTAACATTTGACGATGTTCTTTTGACACCGGCATATTCTGAGATTATGCCCCATATGGCAAATACAAAAACAAAAATTACCAAAAATATTGAACTTAATATACCGCTAATCTCTTCAGCAATGGACACTGTTACTGAATCAAAGTTAGCAATCGCAATGGCTCAAAATGGCGGCATTGGCTGTATTCATAAAAATCTTACACACAAAGAGCAAATTGATGAAGTTAGAAAAGTAAAAAAAAGCGAATCTAGTATTGTAATTAATCCAATTACTATAACTCCTGATAAAACCATCTCTGACGTTATTCATATTATGTCAAAGAAAAATATATCTGGCATCCCCGTAATAGAAAGTGAAAATAATAACAAGTTAGTTGGTATAATTACCAATCGTGATGTTAGGTTTGCAACCGATAAAAAAGATTCAGTAAGAAACTTAATGACTAATAAAAACTTAGTTACAGCAAAAAAGAACATAACAAAAACAGAAGCCAAAAACCTATTACACCAGCATAAAATAGAGAGAATAATAATTGTTGATGATTCATATAATTGCACAGGTCTTTTAACCAATAGAGATCTTAGAAAGTCAAAAGAATTTCCTAATTCTTGTAAAGATTCACAATCAAGATTGAGAGTTGCAGCTGCAATTGGTACCGACAAGGACAGTATTAAAAGAGCTGAGGGTTTGGTTGCTGTCGGTGTTGATATCTTAATAGTTGATACAGCTCACGGCCATTCAAAACCAGTTATAGACATTGTTAAATATCTTAAAAAACATCATCCAAAAACAGACATAATCGCTGGTAATATAGCGACCAAAGAGGCTGCTTTGGCACTAATAAAGGCTGGCGTTGACGCCGTAAAGGTTGGTATTGGACCAGGCTCAATTTGTACCACCAGAGTCGTTACTGGTGTTGGTGTACCGCAATTCTCAGCAGTTATGGACGTTGCAGAAATATGTGAAAAATATAAAATACCATTAATCTCTGATGGAGGGATAAAATTTTCTGGCGATTTGGCAAAAGCAATTGCTGCTGGTGCAAACGCGGTGATGGTTGGTAGTATCCTAGCTGGTACCGACGAATCTCCAGGAGAAATATCATTATATAAGGGCAGATCTTACAAAGCATATCGTGGTATGGGGTCGATAGGAGCTATGGCTATGGGTTCTGCTGATCGATATTTCCAAAAAGAAGTTCAAGATAAAATGAAATTAGTTCCAGAAGGTGTCGAAGGCAGGGTTGCTTGCAAAGGACCAGCTAGTGACGTAATTCATCAAATGATTGGGGGGTTAAAAGCTGCTATGGGCTATACTGGCAACAAAAATATTGACGAGATGCGTAAAAATTGCCAATTTAATAAAATAAGCAATTCTGCCCTCGCAGAAAGTCACCCTCACAGTATCCAGATCACTAGTGAAACTCCAAATTACACCACCAGTTAATGCAAAACATTATTGGTGATTTTAAAATCCAGCATTTTAAGGAGACTAATAGCACCAATGATTTAGCTTTTGAATTAATTACCAATAATCAAGCCTTTGATCACCATATTATCATAGCTGATAAACAATTATCGGGAAAAGGTAGGTATGACAGAAAATGGCTATCCTTTGATGGCAACCTGTATTTCTCAACCATAATTGCAATTAAGGATATAGGTAATATTTACAATTATTCTTTACTAACAGCTTGTATCTTAGGAGCTACTCTTAAAAGATTCAGTATTCAGACTCAATATAAATGGCCTAATGACATTATATTGAGTCATAAAAAATTAGCTGGAATATTATTACAATCACAAACTCTTAATAAAACTCATTATCTAGTTATTGGTATCGGCCTTAACCTCGAAGATTCCCCTGATTACGCCACATCATTAAAGGAATTTAAAATAAATAAAATAGACTTTTTAAACGAATTTACCGTTATTTTTGATGAATATTTGGAAAAATATAAAAATTTTGGATTTTTACCTATTAAAAATGAATGGAAAAATAATGCCTATAAAATAGGGGAGAAAATAAAATTATCTAATAATAAGGGTGGGATTTTTAAGGATGTAGATAATTGTGGCAATTTAATATTAGAGAGTAGTACCGGTAAAATTGAAAAGATTTTATCTGAAGATGTTTTTATTTAATACAAAAATATAATGTTAGAAAGTACTAAAAACTTAATAAATAAATTATTAGATAATAAAATTGATTATTTTTTGATTCCAAACTTTGATCAATTTTTAAATGAATATATACCAAATTCAGAAAAAAGAATTAGATTTCTAACTGGCTTTGACGGCTCAAACGCCTTTGTTATTCTAAATAAAGATCAGAATTATTTCTTTACTGATTCACGCTACTTAATAGCAGCTAAAGAGCAAATTGATCATGAAATATTTAAAATCATTGATATCGCCGATGAAAAACCTAGCAGCTTTCTAATAAATAATTGCCAAAATCAATTAATCACTTTTGACCCAAAGCTACATTCAGCAAAATTTATTCAAAATTTACAAAATAACAATCTAAACTTAAAATCTATTTACAATTTTTTTGACAAGAACCCGATTGACAATATTTGGAAAAATAGAGAATTTAAAAATACAGAAATATTCCTGCATCAAGAAAAATTTACTGGACAGAGTTGGAAAGAAAAGCTAGAAAATCTTAATTACAACTCTGATGCAATTTTTATTACTTCACCTGAATCTTGCTCATACCTATTTAATATCCGCTCTTTTAATATTGACCATGTTCCAACCTGCCCTTCTTATGCTTTAATTTCTAAAAATAAAGATATTTTACTGTTCATAGATAACGTAAAATTAACAACAAAAGTAGAAAAATCTTTAGAAGGAGTTGAAATTACTAATTTTGATAATTTATCTCAGAAAATATCCACCTTTTGCAGTAAATATAAAATTAATAATATTGAAACAGACTTAACTCAATGTAACTATGATGTTTTTAATATTATCCAAAATAATAAATTAAATATTGTCAACAAAATAGACCCAACATTATTACAAAAAGCAGTGAAAAATACCACTGAAATTAATGGTATGAAAGAGGCTCATAAGAAGGATGGTATAGCCTTAATTAAATTTCTTTATTGGGTAAAAAATTATCGCAATAAATCAGAAATATCAGAAATTACAGCATCTGAAAAACTCCTAGAATTTAGATCTGACAACAAAGACTTCATCTGCCCATCTTTTGATACAATCTCAGGATTTGCTGAAAACGGCGCCATAATTCATTACAAAGCAACAAAAAAAACCAATAAAAATTTTAACAAAAATTCTCTTTATCTCGTTGATTCTGGAGGACAATATCAACATGGCACCACAGACATTACCAGAACAATCGCTATTGGAAAAGCATCAGATGACCAAAAAAGAAATTTTACCTTAGTTTTAAAAGGTCATATAGCCCTCGCCAAAGCAAAATTTCCTATAGGCACAAGAGCTGACCAGTTAGATATTCTTGCAAGACAATATTTGTGGTCTGAAGGAAAAAACTATGCCCATGGCACTGGTCATGGGGTTGGTTATTTTTTAAATGTTCATGAGGGTCCCTGCTCTATTTCACCTAAGTTCAATAAATTTGCACTAGAGGAAGGTATGATATTGTCCAATGAGCCTGGATTTTATACTGAAAATGAGTACGGAATTAGAATAGAAAGTTTAATTTTGGTGAAAAAGTCTAATTTTAAAAAATATTTAGAATTTGAGACTATTACCTTGGCACCAATTGATCAAAATTTAATTGACTTTTCCTTATTAAATAAAAATGAAAAAGAATGGTTAAAAAATTATCACCAAAAAATATATACTAAATTAAGCCCCGATTTAGAAGAGAAATACAAAAACTTTCTAAAGGAAATTTTTTAAAATTGTAAATATTTTATAGTAAATCTCTAAAAAATAAAATCATCATCTCAAAGGATTTAAGACTTACTTCTGCGATACTTACTCTCCTTGGCAAAAAGGATTGGTAGAAAAGATAAATTCTATGATTCGCAGAATCTTTTCTAAAGATAAAGATATCACAAAAAATAGAAAATTTACTTAATAATATGCCAAGAAGAATATTAGGATGCAAAACTCCTGATCAAGTTTGGAATGAGAAGCTAAAATTAGCATCAAATTCATCGGTCTAGAAATTATATGATTTGTTGCATTTAGTACTTGAATTTAGCAATTATAATGATTTTTTTGTCTACTGGCCGAAGATTTAGCTAAAGATGGCTGGGATGGCAGGATTCGAACCTGCGCATGACTGGATCAAAACCAGTTGCCTTACCGCTTGGCCACATCCCAATAAAAATATGAAAGTCAGAGTGTCTACAAAAAATAATGAAAATTCAAGGATAAAAATAGATAAAATAATTCTTTTCTTATCACCCTACCCTATCATAATGTTTGAAGCAGAAAATAAAGTAATTTATATGCTTGTCATGATAAATTTTACAAAAATCAAACAAAAATTTTGCTATTTTTTTTAGTTAAAGTCAAGAAATAATTAAAAATTATCAAATAATATCATTTTTAGCTTTTAATTTAAAAAAAATATCTAAAAATCAAATATTATTATTAAAAAAACTATTTATAAAAATGAAAATCGCAAAATATCTATTAATACTGATTTTAATATCCCCCCTAACCTCATGTAATAATAAAATATTTAACAGCAAAAACTCTACAAAAGAAAAATTTTTACCAAATAATAGTGACATACCTTTATTTTTAGACTTCGAAGCTATTGAGGATGAGACATTAAATTTTGATTCTTCTTCTGGCAATATATCAAATATTACCTATAAATCTAAAGCTAAAATAAGTGACATCCAAGAATATTATCAAATAAATTTAAAAAATTTAGGTTGGAACCGAATCGATAAATCTATTAATTATACCTCCTTTGCAAGAGGTTCTGAAATATTAAAAATTTCATATGATAAAACAGGTAAGGATAGTATAGTTAAATTTTTTATTATAAAGACTAATGGCTAAAAATTTGCAACTTAAAATACAAGATAACATTGCTTACTTAGTTTTTAACCTGCAGGATGAAAAAGTTAACAAGCTTAGTGAAAAGATTTTAATAGAACTTGATGACATATTAGAAAAAATTAAAAAAAACCTTAAACTAAAAGCCTTAATAATATCTAGTGCTAAAAAAAATATTTTTATTGCTGGTGCTGATATTAATGAAATAAAAGAAATTACCAACAAAAAAGAGGCTCTTAAAAAAGTAACCGAAGCTCAAAATATTTTTTTTAAATTAGAAAATCTACAAATACCGACAATATGTATTATTAATGGCGCTTGTCTTGGCGGAGGATTAGAGTTTGCTTTATGTTGCAAATATAGAGTAGCAGTTAAAAATCCGAAAACAAAGTTAGGATTACCTGAGGTAAGTTTAGGTATATTTCCTGGATTTGGTGGTACACAAAGATTACCAAGATTAGTTGGGTTGGAGAAATCACTAAAGATGATATTAGGTGGTAAAGCTATCGACAGTAAAAAATCATATAAAATAGGATTAATTGATGCTGTTATAAATGAAGAATTTATTGAGGAAGATATCAATATTTTCCTAAAAGAAATATTGTCAGATAATTTGGATAATAAATTTTTACAAAAGAGAGAGAAGACTTCAAGAAAACGGTTTTTTACAGAAATATTAAAAAAATATTTTATTTTTTATTTTACCCGTAAAAGTTTAGTTAAGCAGACAAAAAATCTTTATCCAGCGCCAATTGCAGCCCTAAAAGTTATTAAAAATACTTACAATAAAAAAAATAAGATTGATGGCTGCCTGATAGAAGCTACAGAATTTTCTAAATTAGTTATTGGTAAAGTCTCTAAAAACCTTATTCATTTATTTTTTGCTAGTGAAGAGGTTAAAAAGAAGCATGATATAAAAAATATTACAAAAATTTCTCAAGCTGGATTACTCGGAGCCGGTATTATGGGCGGTGGTATTGCGTTTATTCTAAGTAAAATTAATACTAAGGTTAGAATGAAGGATATCAATAACGTAGCGATAGCACTTGGCTATAAACAATGTCTAAAAATATATAATCAGCTATTAAAAATTAAAAAAATTACTAAAAACGAAATATCTCAAAAAATAAATAAAATTGATCATGATTTAACCTATGATCACTTTAAAGATTCTGAAATTGTAATTGAAGCAATTATTGAAAATATTAACATAAAAAAGAACACTTTTACAGAGTTAGAAAAGTTTATTAGTAAGAGTTGCATTATAGCTAGTAACACCTCATCCCTCTCTATTACCGAAATGTCTAAATCCTTAAAAAATCCAGAAAGATTTATTGGTATGCATTTTTTTAACCCAGTAAATAGAATGCCTTTGGTTGAGGTAATAAGAGGAGAAGAAACTAGTCAAAAAACTATTGATAAAATAGTTGCACTCACTCTTGAAATGGGAAAAACTCCCATAGTTGTTAAGGACGTTGCTGGCTTCCTAGTTAATAGAATCTTGTTGCCATTTATTAATGAATCTGGCTTTTTAATCGAAGAAGGTGGGAATATTAAGGAAATTGATAAAATTATTTCTGAATTTGGCATGCCAATGGGACCATTTATATTGTCTGATGTTGTGGGTATAGATATTGGTCACAAGGTTGCAATTAGTCTTTTTGAAGCTTATGGTAGAAGGATGAGGGTATGTAATATTTTATCAAAAGTGTCAGAAGACAAAAAACTTCTAGGTAAAAAGACCAATTTAGGATTTTATAAATATAATAAATCTGGAAAAAATTTAGGAGTAAACACAGATATCGAAAATATTTTAGATAAAATTAGGGTATCTAAAAAAATTATATCTAGAAATTTATCAAAAGATGAAATTATCGAGAGACTAACCCTAATAATGATAAATGAAGCTAGTAGATGTTTAGAAGAAGAAGTTGTTTCCAATGTAAGTGAGCTTGATATTGCAATGATATTCGGTACTGGCTTTCCTCCATTTCATGGTGGATTATTAAAATATGCAGATACTATTGGGTCAAAAAGAATTGTTGACAAATTAAGAAGCTACCAAAAATCCGCAGGAACAAGATTTACCCCAAGTAAATTATTGCTACAAATGGCAAGAACTAACAAAAAATTCTATGATAAAAAGTAAAATAGATGAGATTATTAGAGTTAATCATGCTGGTGAATATGGAGCCAAAAGAATTTATTCTGGTCAAATTTTTGCCCTAAGAAATTCAAATAAAAAGATTCTCGACACCCTAAATCACATGAAAAGTCAGGAAGAAGAGCATTTTGAATATTTTGATGCAAAAATAAAGAAAGATAGGATTCGGCCAACCTTACTGCAACCACTCTGGAATATAGCAGGATTTACTATGGGTTATATTACAGCTAAAATGGGTGAAAAAGCTGCTATGACATGCACTGTTGCAGTTGAAGAGGTAATAGATAAGCATTATGAACATCAATTACAAGAGTTAAAAACAAATCCCAGAGGCAATGAGCAATTAATAGAAAAAATAGAGCAATTTCAAAAAGAAGAGTTAGAGCACAAGAATATTGCTCTTGAAAATAAAGCTGAGGATTCAAAATTATACCAACCATTAAAACTTGTTATTACTTCTATTAGTAAGTTAGCTATTGAAATATCAAAGAAAATTTAATGATGTCAGAATTTTTATTGGAAATTTTTTGTGAAGAGATTCCTGCTAGAATGCAAAAAAAAGCAATAATCGATGTTGAAGAGGTTTTTTGTAATTTTTTTATAGAAAACGACATAAAATACGATAAAAAACAGATACTATCCTTTATATCGCCAAATAGAATAATATTCTTAGCAAAAAACATAGATGACACAAAAATAACCCCAACAAAGGATAGGTTTGGACCGAAAATTAATGCTAACCAAAATGCGATTGATGGCTTCTTGAGGTCGGTTAATTTAAATCACGTCTCAGATTTAAAGACTAAAATTAAAAGTGGCAGTGAGCATTATTACACACTAATCCCCGAAAAAAGAACAAAAGTTATTTCTACTCTAAAGGAGGAAATTCCATTTTTACTAAAAAAGATATCTCTAAAATGGCCAAAAACAATGAGATGGCACGGATCTAATTCTAATGAAGATTTTTGGATTAGGCCTATTAGAAATATTATGGCAATTTTTAATAAAAATTTGATTCAATTTGAATTCGCTAACCTGACATCTAAAAGTTCAACAATTATTAATAATAAAAATATTGAAATTGAAAATTTTACTTCTTACGAAGAAGTTTTGTTAAAAAACAATATTATTTTTAACCATATTCAGAGAAAGGAACTGATATATAGTGGGATCAAAGAAATTTGCGAAGATAAAAACATAGACATAGTAGAGGGCCTTTGCAATAGCCCGTTAATTGAGGAAATTATTGGACTTGTCAGTTCTCCCAAAATACTAGTTGGAAAAATTGATGATACTTTTATGCATTTACCGCCAGAAGTTTTAATCCTGACTATAAAAAATCACCAAAAATACCTTTGTACCAAGGATAAATATGGCAATTTAGCTCCATATTTTATATTTATTAGTAATACTGATTGTAAAAATAATAATAAAATTATTCTTGATAATGAAAAGGTGTTGCGAGCTAGATTAAGCGATGCAAAATTTTTTATAGATGAAGATAAGAAAATAGAATTTTCTGACAGAACAGAGCTTCTTAAAAATATCATATTTCATGAAAAATTAGATTCTTTATTTCATAAAATCGTAAGAATCAAGAGTATAAGTAAATTCATGTCTGTATGGTTTTCTCATTGTGACATAACTATTTTGGAAGAGATGTCTCTATTGTGCAAAAATGACTTGACCACAAAGGCTGTAGCCGAGTTTCCAGAGTTGCAAGGTTTGATTGGTAGTTATTATTGTAAAAATTCACGCATAAATCATAAAATAGCAGATGCAATATCAGAGCAATATATGCCAATTGGCTCTAAGGGCTCATTACCTACCACTAATCATGGTCAATTGTTGGCAATATCAGACAAGATAGACACTATTTGTGGCCTGTTCTTGGCTAACCAAAGGCCAACAAGCTCGAAAGATCCATTGGCAATTAGAAGAATGGCTATAGGAATTATTAATATTGTTTTAAAAAATAATATTCACATTCCTTTAAAAATTGTTATCGACAAATCTCTTAGCTTATTTTCTAATTCAGTAATTTTAAAAAATTATCCGGACCTTAAAAGGAAAGAAATTCCAGCATTAAAAAAGAAAATCTCTTATGAGATTATACATTTCTTTCTAGAAAGATTGAAATTTATTCTAAAAGACGATAAATCTCTTAATTCAAAAGTAGTTAATGAGGTTGCTAGGTCTTATGAATTTCAGATAAATAATAATAAACAAAGAAAATACAATTTGATTGATTTTGTAAATCGCGTAAGATTTGTTAATGATTTTACTAACAACAAAGAAAGTGAATCAATTGTTAGTTCCTACAAAAGAGTGGCCAATATTGTTAATATAGAAGAAGGTAAGATCAAAGAAATTTTTAACACTCAATTAAAAAGAAAAATTCTTCTTAGAACAAAATATGAAAGAATTTTAGATAGTAAAACTAGAAAAATTTATAAAAAAATTGAAAAATTAACAATCAATCATCAATATAAGGAATGTTACTCTTTGTTGGAAACTTTAGAACAGCCTCTGGAAGATTTTTTTAATTATGTCGTTATAAATGTAGATAATAAAAATATTAGAAATCAAAGATTCACCCTGTTGAGTAGAATTAAATATTTATTTGAGAGTATTTTTGATTTTTCTAAAATATAATTTTACCTCATAGGGTTTTCAAAGTCTAATGGGACGAAAACGAACGCTAAATAATTTTTATCCCTTATTAAGTCTTACAATATGATGAGATTAGAAAAGATATAGGATTAATTTCAATAAAACTCTTTGATATTCCTAGTTTATTTTCTTCTTTTGAGCTATTACATATTTTATAAACCATATCTGAAGCTATTAAATCGTAAAACTCATTTAACATTCTTACGTAACTTACCTCAAACTACCTTTCTAATTGCAATTAGTGCTAGTGCCAAAAGGTGGTAAATTTGCACCAGAATTATTAAAACCTCCATAAGAGGTTACTGATTGTACACACCAATTAGATGGTGAATTGTTATTAAAAGTATTATTCTCACAAAACATACAACTCATATTAGTTACTGAGCTTGTATCCCAATTTGATATATCGCCATTAAAGGCAGAATTATGTTGAAACATACCATACATACTAGTTACTGAGCTTGTATCCCAGTATGATACGTCACCAGTAAAATGAGGGCCATAAAATACATAGCTCATATCAGTTACTTGTCCTGTAAATATATTATTACCATCATTGGTCCAAGTGTATGTTTTACCATTATCATGAGATGTGTAAGAGTCCGTTGGCTTAAAATCAAATGAATTGCCACCCCTGGCAGAACTTAACATGCTGAAATTAACTATCAACATTCCAGCGCAACCATCCCAACTCAAATCACCAATACTACCTACAGGAGCGGTATAGCAATCAGGAGAATTTAGGCTACTATATGTGCAGCTACCTTGCGATCTAAGAATATCATTACTATCTACATAAACACCAAAATCAGCGCTTTTTCCATGTCTGGGTTCGCATCTTAAGGGTTTTGGATTGCTAGAGGTGTAATTAGCTAGGCTAGAGCCTGTTAATATACCAGGATCAATGGCATTAGCAGGTAATGAATCATTGCCATCTTGACCAAGAGAAATGCTCCCCAAAATTCAGACCATTAATTTTTAAATTTCATAGACTATATTTTCTTTAAATTTTTATCTATTAATTAAATTAAATTTAATAAATATAATGTCTAAAGAAATTAAAAAATATAAT
>CAJQHK010000009.1 GCA_905478165.1 uncultured Rickettsiales bacterium
TGGAGTTTCTGACTTGGGTCACCTGTTCCGATACCAACACGCTGTAACCAAGTGCTAACACTAAGAACAGCAACATTATCATGGTCTGTGAATTGTATAGTACCGTCGGCTGGTTGATTAAAAGTAAATGTAGAACCGTGCTCGGCATACATGGACAAGCGGTCTGTTATCTCATCTTCATTTGCTCGAAAAGTTATCCCATTTCCAGCTTTTGTGTTCTCTCCTTCAAGAACCAATTTGCTCGTTGGAGAAGTGTTGCCAATCCCTACATTTCCACCATCTTTGATAAAAATACCATTACCCCCATCATCAAGTAAATTCAATCCAGACGAGTTTCGCGCTCTTACCTCATCAATTTGATGTATGACATGATTTTCATTACATGAGATATCTGACCATTTCCCGTACTTACCGCACATCCTTTGTAAGGATGCTTCTGATGACACGCAACCACAACTTTCTGGTGAGATTACGTCGTCAATGGTTATAGTCTCTCCATATGAGGCGTGTCTAGCAGGTGTAAAGTCCAAATTTAAGCATGCGGTATTGTAATTTTGGTTAATAAATCCCTGCTGTATACCGCATTTAATAAACTCCATTTCAGCATCTCTTAACAATTGATCCTTATTCTTGAAAATAACGTAATCATCGAAGAAAAGCGTTTCATTATTAGCGGTTTTTGATTCATCCGAGTCCGCAAAGAATATTCGGTTATAGTCGGCTTTGTATATATTGCTATTTTCGTCATTAATCACTCCAACTGTTGGTTTTTGTATACCGCTATCTGGTATGTACGCGCCAAGACCATTCTCTCCATGACTAATGATGAGCATAATAGACTTGTTTGACAATGTTGCTGCTCTGCTTTTGACATTAATATAGTCAATTGTTACCGGATCTCCTAACCTACTGGATCCTGCAAGATATTCAAAGCCAATTTCTGCAGTATTGTCGGGAGTTTTTGTGCCAAATTCTTTTACCATGATGTAAGAAAATTTGTTACCATAGCCATCTTCAGCATCTTTCTTATCTAGATCTAATACATTTATCGGTATCATTCCATATAAAATCTTCATATTCCCTGTTGCGCCAAGATTATTGGCGTCAGGATTGGTAGTAGATTGTTCTGCATCATCATTACAATCTCCTTCTACTCTAGATTCATTGCCATAATCAGCGTCATTATAGCTTGAATTTAATTTTGCCGGACAGGGTAATCTATGATTTTCTGATAAATAGTTTAAAATAGCCTTATATATTTTATCAGTCCTTTCTAATGTAACTAATTGCGCTTGTTTAATATTTTGATTTTGGGATAGCTTGCTAAATAATACACTACCACTAGTTAATAAAATACCAATGATGAGCATTGCTATTGAGACTTCTAGTAAGCTATAACCTGTTTTTTTATTATGTTTTTTTGTCATTATTGGTTACATTGATCTTGTGTCATAGATTCTATATTTTGCCAAATTCCATATTCTTCACACCTTCTTACTATGCTTAATCCTGGAGCGCAAGGGCAATTGGCTTTGCTATAGTTATTTTTTTTGTAAACAATATTATCAAATGATATGGTTGCTCCAGAGGCGCAAGATCCTAAATTACCATGCTCATCTTCAGTATCAGCATTAAATATAATATCACCATCGTTTTGTGAGCATAAAAAATGAGATAATTTGGCATCTTTTAATATTTCCTGCTTATTTTTAAATAATAATATGTCTTTATTATCATTATCATTTTCATCTATTGTTTTGAAAATATTATCGTTATTATCACGATTTTCATAGTTAAACGCTGTCGGGAGAGTCGTGCCATTTAAGTCAACATTTTTTCCACCACTTACTATGACAAAGATATAGCTGGCACTTGGTCTTATATTGTTATTTAATCCATCACTTGGCTCTATCGGGTTTGAATTTTTACTAACATTTATAATCTCAAAGTTAGGGTCTCCTATTCTTGGGTCACTATTTGCGTCATTATTAGTTTGATGCATTGTCTTTGTTGCTGCGAAGCCAGTTATTGCATCTGGTGTGTTTGTTTTTTTAGTAAACCTCTTATCAACATAATACACAAAATTATTGTTCCATTCATCTCTAGAGAATTCTTCTAATAATTCTAACGTTCCGTAGGGTAAGTTATTATATATGATATTTTCATTTAAGTTGTTTTCATCATGAATCTGGTTTGTATCATCGCAAGATCCTGGATTACTAGCTTCTATACCATCACTATCATTATCTGGGCAAGGCAGTCGATGATTTAAAATAACAAAATTTTTAATGGCCTCATATATTTTATTGAGCCTTGAATTTGTGTCTAATTGTTCGATTTTAGATATGATATATTTTTCTTTTAATTTTTTTATTTCTAATGATTTATTTTTTGAATTCATGCTATAAAGTGACAGGGCTGATATTGACATAAAAGCTACTATTACTAATAAAATAGACGTTTCTATAAGGCCAAATCCAGTTTTTTTCATTATATAATTATATCAATAATTATTATTGATATTACGGAGGCAAATATTGCCGCCACAAAATCGTCAAACATTACTCCAAACCCACTTTTTATCTTCTGATCTATTAAATTTATTGGGAATATTTTGGTGATATCAAATATTCTAAATGTAACAAAGCATAAAAATATTATCGACATATTATTATAATTTAATAAATTTCTATCAAGATTAAAATATAAAAATATTATTTCTAATGTTAATATTTGACCCAACACCTCATCTAAAACAATTGATTTGTCATCAATATTATGTTTTCCTGTAGAATAATTTTTAATAAATAATGATCCATAGGCGAGGATAATGATTAAGAAGGCGGTCCACATTAAGGTGTTAGGAGATGTTAGGTGGTTACAAATAATCCAAAAAAATATTGCAAATATGGATCCAAAGGTTCCTGGTGCTTTTTGGATTAATCCTATGTAAAAAAATGTAAGAATAACTTTATTCATCTGCGTTTTGCGGTAGAGTTGGTTGAACATTGTTTGATTTATTTGAGTCGCCTGAGTCGCTTGATCTTTGACTTGCTTTTATTGCTGCTCGACCTGCTTGACCTGCCTTTTTATTGATACCTCTGGATCCAATTGTTTGCATTTTTGACGCAAATTTTGATCCTTGTGCTAATTTTGCTAAACCATCGATTGGCTTCGTAAGATTTTCTGGCAAACCTTTTGTACCCCATAAAAGTGATGATAAGGTGGCAATTCTTCCTGTCATAAGATATATTATGTAGGTCACTAAAGCAATTTTTAGTAATGTTAGTATTAGGGTTTTAGCTCTCTCTGGTGCTAGTAAAATATTTACAGCCGGAGTCACTAATCCAAATATCGCCAGATTTCCTGATTGTGAGACCTTACCAGATTGCATTATGCACAACAGGCTATCTGCTTTTGGATCTTTAATTTCAAACCCTTCATCATAATTACACAAACCATCTCTATAAATATTTTCACAATTTATCTGCACCCTCTTATCTTCACTTTTTAGAATTTGAGTACCATCCTCCGCGCAATTAATTTTTGTGGCTTCTTCAATTATAGCTCCGCCCACTAATCCTGTGGCAGATCCGGCAGCGCCACCTACGGCAACTCCAGCAGCAGCACATGCTGGGCCGCAGGTCACTACTCCGGCAATACCACCTCCAACCGCTCCAGATATGGCTCCAGCTAGGACTGCGTCATCGACCATAGTTTCAGATATGATACCACATTTTTTTTTATTATCTTCTATAAAATGCTCTTTAGTGTCAGGATCGGATTTGTAGGAAGTGACTTTGCAGTAACAGTCGCAATTTGGTTCGTCGCTATTTGTAGAAAAAGTTGCCGATCCGACAAAAAAGCTATCAAACAAAAATATAATTGTTGAGATGAATGCAAATATTATAATAATTTGAGTTGCATATTCTAATAACTGTCTTAACCATTGTTCAAAAACCCCCTTTGTCTTCTCAAACAATAATGATACCATTATTATAGGGGATATAAGTATTAATATTATTGTCAGCAACGAAGATAATATAAAAAGATATAACACTAAGTATATGATACTAAAAAACATTACCGCAAATGCTAATAGCAAGGCAGCGAACTTAACTCCAAGAGGTCCGGTAAAAAATCCTGAAAATATTAATATGGCAAGATTGCTTGCTGTTAGTCCCGGTCCAAGACCAAGATATTGAGATAATTTGCAATCAAAAGTATCCCATATTGCAACATATTGCATTCCTTTGACATAAGTACTGGGATTAAAGTAACATCTTTTATGTTGATTTGCCAATTGAGGGTCGGTTTCAATAATTTTATTGCCTTCCATCACTAAGTCAGACAATTCTAGGTTTATTATCATATTGCCGAAAGTTGTTGAGATATAATATAGCCCATCAAAGAAGAAGTTTTGCCACGCCGTTCCGGTGGCAAAAAACATAACTACACCTATCTTCAGGCATGTCATGATTATTTCGCCTCTTGGTATTATCTTTTCGGACATAATGACTTTTAAGCCAAATATCATAACATAAAGAATTAGGAATGATTGAATGATGCTATGTAGTGATTTTTGTAAAAATTCAAAGAATGAAAAATATACGGCCTGACCATCATCATTTTTCATACCGCCTAATGCATCACCTTTTCTCCACCTATATTCATTGTCAGGACATAAGCCGCCAGTTTCATTGCGATAGCCAGCGATACATTTAGTATGACCCGCTTGATTTAAGAATATATTTTTAAAGGTTTCTCGAAAACATTGTGCAATCGGAGATGTTAATCTAGTTATTTCTGCAGGTTTAAAATCCATATCCCACCGAGAAGATAGTCCATTAAATTGAGATACTCCCTTAAAATCAAAACATGAATTATCAAGATATGGTGAATTAATTAATAATTGGCTGTAATCTGCTCTCTTATCTACAGTCACGCAATGCTTAAGCATTTGGCAGTAATTTTTACATTTACCGGAAAATTCATTCTTTGTACAGACTCCACTAGCTGCATCTATAAATCCGTTCTCACCTGCGCTGGTTGTGCATCCAGTTTGATCTGGATTTTTTAAATTTTCTGGAGTATGTTCTGCATAATCACACATTATTGTTCCTCCACCTATATTCTGATTAAATGGGCATAGGCTTGTTGTATAGGCGCATAATAATGTATTTCCGCCTCCATCTATATTTTTATCGCTAGTTGTAACATATTCGCTATCAAATTCTAATGGTAAAAGTAGGTTTGCTTGATCTACTGCGCCGAATGAGCAAGCATCTTCGGCGTCGCAGACTCGATAATTTGAGTCTGTTAGCTTTTCATCTCCCATATTGTAATAATAATCTCCTCCTTCATAGGCTTCAAACTCTTCTGTATCTAATTCAAACCCTCCTGCAGAATAGTTAGATGAGGCGTGCGTGTATTCCACACAAATTGACCCTGATCTGCGCCTAGTGCAGCAATTGTAAGCATCTTTATATATTTTTCTTGCCTCGCTTTTTTGATCATCTCCCAAAGTAGCCCAACTTTCCCATTTATCATTAATGACCGCTCCTTTTGGTTGTAGATATTTTTTACAATTAAATTTAGGAGAGGCTGTTCCTCTATAGTAATATTTTTGTACAGCGTATGGCCCTAATACATCTGCACCAGTCACTTCGCCATCTAAATCGTAAAATCTATAATTACCGCCTACATAATATGCCTTTTTTATATCACCATCTTTATTAATATAGGGCTTTGTAGGGTCTATACAATGCTTCATGTCTGTAGTCACTCTCGACATTGATTCCACAATAATATCTGCCGATGGAATAATAGATTCTCCTATATCATTATGATCCTCTCTTTCAACTCCACCATTAATATATTCTCTATATTTTCTAAATTTTATAAGCTCCCCTGGTGATTTATTTTTCCACCCACCATATGTTGCATCGTTTTTGTCATTGCAAATTTTTTTATAATCGTCTGTTGGGCAATCTTTTAGGTTGTTAATTGCTAATCGACATTTAACACATTTACTTAATTTTCTTTGATATATTCCTATCTGATCCTTATCTTGCGTCTCTGGGTTCCAAGATTTCCAATTATGTCCGCATAATCTTGCTCTTTTCATTACCGATTTAGCGATTTGTGACATCGCCACTTCTATTGAAAAAAATGCTACTAATTGAACTATTCCAGCACCTAGTGCGACTTTACATTGTGTAGTATTTGAATTAATAATACCTTTAGCTATAATCGTAACATCTGTAACTGGTGAAGGATATTTTGTCATGGCTGGGGAAATAACCCCGCAGAACCTTTTAATTGCTAATATATTTAGTTTTAAGGCTGCATATGACGTTCCCAACTTAGTTAAACACCTTTGGTCATTTAGTTGAAAATTATAATCTACTCGACTAGCTTTCCAAACTGCATCAAATAAGGGTTTTGCAACAAGCTTGCTGCTAAAATATGCAGATGCTACGAAGGGTGCTCCACCTCCAGAGGCAATTGCTAGAGCAATTATGGCCGCTTTTTCTTCTTCTGGGATGGGCGCATCAATTGCGTTCGTTAAAGATTCAGTAAACTCATCACTCGCAAAGAAGCTAAATTTTATTAAATCATTTCGATCAATTATTGCCATTTTCGAATCCTTATCTTTATCTGTTGTAAGTTTATATGGACCAGGAATGGGTACTGGTTCACAACTTCTTATTCTATCGATGCTACTGACATCGTCCCTATTTTTCATGATATAGGAATGTGAGCTGCTAATAATAATGAGCGTCAGAAGGGTAGAAGTGATTAGCCTGAAAATGATCTTATGCATCTCTTGACAATTTACAAAAATCTTCTATCCAATTTTTAGGATCACTGCCATTTTTTTCTATTAAATTATTAAATATTGACAATGTTTCCGTTCTACCAGATAGAATATTAATGAAATCACCCATTCCTGCTAGGTTAATTCGTGCTATAACTCCATTATTATCTTGCTTTAAAAGAAAGAATCTACTAGATGGGTCTGTACTTTTGACTAAATTAAACTCTCTTGAGCTAAGCATAAAAACGTCCTTATAGACATCTGTGGCTTTTAAATTTGGTAAAAATATTTGTGAAGATGTCTGTTGTATTAATGTGTCTGATATTGCGCTTTTTGCCGCATCTTCTACGGATTGAGTTGCAAAAATTACAAAAGCATTAAATTTTCTAAGTACCTTAAGCCAGTTTTTAATCTTTGGTGCAAATATTGGATTATCAATTAGTGCCCAAGCCTCATCGAGAACTATCATGGTTGGCGAACCATCTAAAGAATTATTAATTAGGTGAAATAAGTATAATAATGTTGGCGCAAGACTTTTACTATCATTTAATATATGACTCATTTCTATGCCAAATATTTTTCCGTTTTGAAAATTGGTTAAATCTTCGGGATTGTCAAATAATTTTGCATGTGATCCAGCTCCATACCAAATTGACATTTTTCCAACTAGTGAGTCTGGCCCTCCAATTCCAAGAAATGGTATGACGTTACGTAGTCTTCTATCTTTGAAATCTAAATTATAGTTACCATTTACAGACTGATTTATTTTATCTAAATCATCTGGTGACAATTTATTTTGATAAGATGTTGCCAATACTGTTAAAAATTCTACCAAAAATGCCCTATTACCACTTGTATCTGGTAACTGAAATGGATTAAAGCCTGAATTTTTTGCAATTGTAGGTTCTAAGTTTTTACCATTGATGGCATTTATAAATATTTTTGCACCGTAATCCTTGTCAAAAAAGAATAGGTTGCAGTTAAATTTTCTTGCTTGCGCACATAAGAATGTTAGTAATAATGTTTTACCAGATCCTGTCGGTCCAATAATCATTGTATGACCAACATCTCTGATGTGGAAATTAAAGAAATATGGCGTACCTGACGATGTGTCAAATACGGTAACGGCATCTCCCCAGTGGTTGCCACTTCTTTTGCCTGATGGGTAATTATGAAAGGAGGCAAAAGATGCTAAATTTAACGTATTAACTTTAGATCTTCTGACTGCATAATCGAAATTACACGGAAGTTGTGCCCAATAGGCTGGTTCTAAATTTATCTTTTCTCTAACCGCATTAATACCGACATTAGATAGTTCTACAGATGCTAATGATAAATAATTTTCAAGTATTTTTAATGAATCTGCTATACACAGGACTGTAAAATGATGCTCTCCAAACGCAAAATCTCCGCTCATGGCAGAATCTAGGGCTTGATCAATCTCTCCAATTTGAGATGTTGCCACATCCTCCGCTTGTATTAGTCGTCTTTGCTGTAATTGCATGGAGCTGATTGCCTGCCCTCGATCTACAAATTCAAAAGATTGACTTATTATTAGTTCAAATGGTAGTTGCATAAAGCCATCGAACATTCCTGGGTATGTGCTATTTCGATATTCTTTGATGGATATAATTCCGGCATATTTAATTTCATTTTGATGCCTAATTTCAATTGATTTTTTACCAAAATATAAGCGACTCATAGGCAGGTAATGATCTATTCCAACCATTGGTACGGATAATTTGTAGGAGTGGTTAGCGTTAACTATTCTGGCAAAAAATTCTAATAATTCTGAAAATACACCATCTTCGGTTTCAACAAGTCCCAGTATACTTGAGTTGTAAGATGAGAAGCCGTTTAATATTCTTGATGTTGTTTCTTCTAGATCTTCATACATGTCTCTAATATGCATTTCCCAAGAAAACCGATCTGCCTTGTAGTGTAATTTTTGTATGAGATTTGCAAATTTGGAGATAACCCCCCTTTCTTCACCCTTAATTATTGTAATATAATGTTCGTTTACATAGACATTTTCATCGGCATGTCTTTTTTTCCATTCTGTATTAAGGGATTTTGAAAAAAAATCTGTCATATCTCCTTCTGGAAAGGCCTTTTCTTTTCTGCGAATAGTATGAAAATAGAGGCTATATCCAGATTGAGCAATTGATCTAAAAGCGTTATTTCTTATTTCTTTTTTGAAATCTAGATCTTCACTATCCATCGTCTCAAAAGGTAATCCACCTATCTTAATAACTCTTACTAACTCTTGTTTTTTTGTGAGTATAGTGTTGTGGTTCCAGTGGCATTGATACGGTATGAAGTGAGATTCAGAAACTTCACGCTTGGTAATTTTTTCTTTTTCTATTTTTTTCTCAAAAAACATATATTGACTGCATGAGTTTCTGTGTTTACTTTAGTTCTAATGAAATTAATTCTTGAATTAAATCTTATTTAGACCATAATTAATTATGGTATATGATTTAGTAGCCAGTTTTTTAACGGTAACTAATGACTAAATATTAACTTATAACTTCAATTGTGCAACCAATAAATAAAAAATTTAGAGTAAATAAAGAAATAACATCTAAAGAAGTAAGGCTTTTGGATGAGAGAGGGGAGATGGTTGGTGTTGTAGGTATTTATAAGGCAATAGAGATTGCCACAAATGCTGGATTAGATTTAATTGAGATGTCTCCAAATGCCAACCCCCCTGTCTGTAAAGTTGCAGATTTTGGCAAGATGCGTTACGAAATGCAAAAAAAAGCTGCAGATTCTAAGAAGAAGCAGAAACATACGGAGTTAAAGGAGGTAAAATTTTCTGTAAATATTGGGAAGGGTGATTATAATTTTAAGGTAAAACATATAATAAAATTCATAAACCACAAAGATAAGGTTAAGGTATCTCTTAGAATAAAAGGTAGAGAAATGGCTCATTTAGATCTGGCTGAGAAAATTATGCTTGATGTTATTTCTGAGGTTGAGGATATAGCTAAAATAGATCAAAGGCCAAAAATGGAGGGTAGACAGATGGTCTTAATATTATCTCCTATTGTAGTTCAGCCTTAAGAGTTGCGCAATACCAACTCCTTAATAGTACGTCTTTTAATAAATTTATGATTATTTTTTGTTTACAAGATAACTTAACGAGGTTGATAAAAGGTTGGTTACGAGGAATAAATAAAAGACTCCTAGGGGTAATAATTAGGTATTACATCGTCTGACAAATAAGTAAATATTAATTATGGATATAAGAGAGGATATTTTAGATAATTTATCTAGTGAAGAGATTGAGGAGGGGCATAGACCCTTGTTTAAAAAATTTATTAAAGAGTTTTACAGGAGTGCAAATAGTAAAGATTTTCGGGACTTTGACAATAAGGATTTATTATATTTTGCCGTTACAAGTTTTAAAAATTTACAAGTAAGAGAAAAAGATTTTTTTAAGGTTAGCTCTTATAACAGCAGTAAGAACGTCACTATTTTTAATATAGCAAATGACGATAAGCCGTTTTTATTGGATTCAATAGTAATTGAGTTTGAAAATAGGGAATTATCAATAAAAAATATTATTCACCCTATATTATCTATTTCCAGAAATTCTGATAATGAGGCCAGAGATATTTCTCCTTTTTCAGGTCAAAATAATGAGTCAATAATTCAGTTGCATTGTGAAAAAATTTATAATGAAGATGAAGTAGATTCGGTTACTTATGAAATTAGAAAAATTCTTGAGACTTGCAATTTAGTTGTATCTGATTGGCCAAAGATGATAGATTTGACCGGTAAGGCAAAAAAGAATTTATTGAGCTGTAAAGATAAGTTTGGCGACGTTAATATCGATGATTTTATTGATTTTATTAGCTGGATTGAGGATGGTAATTTTATTTTTCTTGGCGCAACAGAGTATCAAGTCTTAAAGAAAGACAAGACGTACTCTTTGAAAAGGGTTGATGATCAAATTTTAGGCGTTCTTAGGTCTAGCTATGATAAGGTGGTGCCTAGTATTTACAATAGAACTGCCGAAGAAATCAAGGTCTCTATAGAAGATCCATATTTTATTGAGATATTAAAGTCAAAATATACCTCCAAAATCCATCGCTACTCATACACGGAAAGAATTAGGATACAAAAATTTGATAATGACGGCAATGTCTGTGGCGAGTACAGGTTAATAGGTTTATTTGCATCTTCGGCATATTACCAACCTTCTAATACCATACCCCTTGTTCGAAACAAGATTAAGAATGTAATTAATAGGGCTAATTACGCCCCAAAGGGTCATAATATAAAAGATTTAAAGTATGTATTAGATTCATATCCCAGGGATGAGTTATTTCAGATCAGTGAAAATGATCTTTGTAAGATTGCTATGGAGACGGTTAGTATCTCTGGCAGGTCTGTTATTAGATTTTTCCCTAGGAATGATAAATTTAGTCGTTTTGTTAGTTGTTTAATATTTTTACCAAAAGATTTATTCAATACTGTATCAAGGCAAAATATTCAGGGTATTTTAGAAGATGAATATGGTGGATATGTAGATAGTTATAGTACTTATTTCACCATGCATCACATGGCTCGTCTACATGTTATCGTTAAAACTGACAATGGTATAAAAGAGGTTGATATTGATAAGATAGAGGGGAGAATAATTAAAATTACTAAAATATGGTCCGACGGTTTGAGAGATAATATTTTTAATTACCTTGATCTTAAAGATTTAAATAAAATCTATAAATTATATAAAAAATCATTTTCATTAAGTTATCAAAATAGATTCTCTGGTAAGAATGCTATTTATGATATAAAATATTTAGAGGATTCAAGGAAATATAGTAAAAACCTTTGTTCAATCTATAAATCAAATCTAGTTGATAAAAACCTCTTAGAGTTGAAAATATATAGTGCAAAATCTGAATTTGCACTATCTATGATTATGCCAATTTTGGAGAGCTTTTGCTTTAATGTTATATCGGAGCATACATATACTATTAGCTTGCCTGAAGAGGTTTTTTCTATACAATATTATAAGATTGTAGTTCCGAATTCAAAATTTGAATTAATAAGTGATATCAAGGCCAATATCGAAGATATCATCAATAAGATTTTAAGTAATGTTGCTGATTCTAGTGATAATAATAAGTTAGCTATATCTTCAAATTTAGGTTGGCGAGATATATTTTTATTTAATGCTTATAATAAATACTTATATCAGGCAAACTTAAGGTATAATCAAAAATATATTTCAGATATTTTATATCAAAATTCTGAATTTATTAAATTACTAGTAGCATTATTTTATAATAAATTTGATCCTAATCTTGCTAACAATAGAAGTATAAATATTGATGATATATCTAGTAAGATTGAAGGAAAGTTAGCTGAAATTTCTAACATCAATCATGATGAGGTATTAAGAAAATTTTTTAACATCATTACCTCTACTATTAGAACTAATTTTTTTCAAAATAAGGAATACCTTTCTTTTAAAATAGACTCCCAGAAAGTTATTGACATTTCCCTTCCTAAGCCTTTTGCAGAAATATTTGTATTTTCTGGTGAAATGGAAGCTATACATTTGCGCGGAGGAAAGGTTGCTAGAGGTGGTCTTAGATGGTCTGACAGGTTGGAAGATTTTAGATATGAAGTTCTGGATTTGGTAAAAACTCAGATGACTAAAAACGCTCAAATTATTCCTGTTGGTTCAAAAGGAGGGTTTGTTATTAAGTCTGATTTGTCGAATTTAACAAGGGACGAGGTTCTGGAAAAGGGTATTAAGTGCTACAAGACATTCCTGAGGGGTATGCTGGATATTACGGATAATGTTGTGGATGGAAAAATTATTCATCCAAAAGATGCTGTAATATATGATTGCGAAGACCCATATCTTGTGGTTGCTGCCGATAAGGGTACGGCAACATTTTCTGATATTGCCAACGCTATCTCACGAGAATATAATTTTTGGCTGCAAGATGCTTTTGCTTCAGGTGGTTCAGATGGTTATGATCATAAGAAGATGGGTATTACTGCTAGAGGTGCGTGGGTGTCTGTAGCTAGGCACTTTATGGAGCTTGGTACTAATGTTGACAATGAAGAATTTACTGTTGTGGGTATAGGTGATATGTCGGGTGATGTGTTTGGAAATGGCATGTTATTATCTGATAATATTAAACTACAAGCTGCCTTTAATCATTTACATATTTTTATCGATCCAAATCCTGACTCTAAAATATCATTTAAGGAAAGGAAGAGGCTTTTTGAGTTGCCTAGGTCTAGTTGGTCTGATTATGATACTGATTTAATTTCAAATGGCGGAGGAGTCTTCTCTAGAAGTCAAAAGGTTATATCTATATCAGCTGAGATTAAAAAATTTTTAGGGGTAAAGGAGGGTGTTTTAACGCCTGATCAGTTGATATCTTCTATTCTAAAGAGTAGGGTGGATTTACTTTGGAATGGTGGTATTGGAACCTATATTAAGGCTAGTAATGAAAATAACTCTGAAGTTAGCGACAAACTAACTGAATCAGTAAGGGTTAATGCTTCGGAACTCAGATGTAGTATCATAGGTGAGGGAGGTAATTTAGGAATTACCCAAAGAGGTAGAATAGAATTTTCCTTAATGGGTAAAAAAATTAATACCGACGCTATTGATAATGCTGGCGGAGTTGAATGTTCTGATCGCGAGGTAAATATTAAAATTTCACTAATGCCAGCCATAAAGGCTGGTAATTTATCTAGTAAAGATAGAAGTAAATTATTGGAATCAATGACGGATGATGTTGCTCAATTGGTGTTGAATAATAATCGTCTTCAGGCTCAGGCGATTACTATTGAAGAATCTCTTGGACTTAGTCAGCTAGACAATCAGTCTCGTTTGTTAGATAGATTGTCCAATAATAATTTTTTGGATCGTAAAATTGAATTTTTACCTAATTTTAAAGAAATTCAAAAAAGAAAATTAGAAAATAGGGGTCTTGTCAGGCCAGAATTATCTGTTATCTTGGCTTATGTTAAGATGGATTTGTATAATAAGATTATCTCTTCTTCGTTCATAGATGATGATTATTTTGAAATGGTGTTGATGAATTATTTTCCAAAAAGACTAAGAGAGGCTTTTGCTTCTGGCATAGAGTCTCATAGGTTGCGCAAGGAAATTATTGCCACAGAACTTGTTAATGCTATTATCAACAGAACTGGACTTACTTTTGTTAATCAGTTATATGAAGAGACTAATAGGGATTTTTGTTATATTGTTTCTGCTTTTGTTGTTGTTAGGGATATTTTTGATTTTAAATCTATTTGGTTAAAAATCGAACAGTTAAATAATGTTGTCTCTTGCGAAGTGCAGGTTCGAATATTTGACGAGGTAAATAGGTTGATCTATCAAATGATATTTCGATTTTTAAAGCTAAATAAAGATTTTTCTATTACAGACTCGATAAAGAGTTTTTCAAAAGTTAGAAATTATTTATATAAGGATCTAAAAAATATTTTATCTGAGGATTCTGTAGAATGTTATTCTGCTAAAAAGAAAGAATATTTATCCTTGTCTATCCCAGAAGAACTGTCAGATCAACTGGCATCTTTGAGCTCTTTATCTGCAATTTATGATGTTGTTGATATTGCAACGAGTTGTGACGTTGATTGTAAGGAGGTTGCTAAAACTTATTTTAGAGTAGGTACAAAACTTCATTTAAAATGGCTGTCGGATAAAGTATCAGAAATTACGATAAATAATCATTGGGATAGTACTTCTGTTAAAACTATTATTGACGAGATTTTTGATTATCAATCTTTAATTACCAAGAAGATAATTAATTTTAATATCAAAAATAAAGAGAATGATGTTTCAAATATTGATAGCTGGATTGAAAGAAATATATTTAATATTAATAAATATGAAAAATTTATTTTAGAGCTAAAATCTAATATTGTTATCGATTCATCCGTTGCTGTTGTTGCAATTAATAATATTAAGAAGCTAACGATCTGATGTTAAGTTCTTAAGGATCCTCTGAGGAGTCTAATATGACCATATTTTTTAGCTATGCGAGGGTCTTTTAAGGCTGAAAAATACTTGATATTTTTGGCTTTATAATTAATCTTGTAGTAATATTTATTCTTAAGGGTTTTTGTAAAAATAATTTATACCATTTAAGTCAAAATGACATAAGTTCTTATGTTGCAATTGACGTCATATCTTTTTATTTTTAATCTTGAAGTGATCTTCTACAATTACGATTAAAAATAAAAATATTTTACCAAATATATAAGTTATTTTTACAACAACTTTAGTTTATATCAAAGTACCATCTTAAAATTATATATATTGTAAATATGAGTGAGCAAAATAAAACTGGTTTAGTGCTAGAAAATATAAGGGCAAAAATCAAAGAAATTCAAAATAATTCAAATATTGAAACTGATCCTGACCACGAGTATATGGCGGAAGACGAAAATCAATCTAATGATAGCAAGCAGGACACTTCTTCTTCTCAAATGGGTGAGGATCATAATAGCACTAAGGAATCATTAACTAATAAATCTTCATATGATATAAATAGTGATGATGGTGGTAATGGTAGCTTATTTGACCCCGATAAGGAAGAGGATGATATTTTCAGTCAGATTGACGAGTTAGATTATAAAAAGATAAATGAAGATTTGTCAGGTTTAGAGGTTACTACTACCCAGCCTGCCGAGGATTTTGTTGAGTTTGATAGTGAACATAAGGATTTGAGTAGTGATTTAGTTAGCGAGGATAAGAACGAGGGTGGTGAGGATATTTCCTCACCTGCCACAGATACTGATTTTAATTCGCAAAAAGGTTCTGATGAGAAGAGGGATTCCTTTGTTCCAGATTTTGACCTGGATAGAGTATCTGAAATTGACGATTCACAACCCCTTGAAGACTCAGAATTTAAAGAGTCTGGTGATGAGGGTGATTCTACTGTAAAAGCTGAATCTGATAATAGTTTATCATTTTTAAATCAGGATGGTGATTCTGGAATTGATGAAAAGGAGGAAAGTAAGTTTTTCGGTACTAGTGTTGACATAGAGAAAGAGACTTTTGATGAAATAGATGATAAAAATCAAGATGTAGCTAAGGCTGAGGGTGACATTGATGAAATAGATGATGAAAATCAAGATGTAGCTAAGGCTGAGGGTGACATTGATGAAATAGATGATAAAAATCAAGACGTAGCTAAGGCTGAGGGTGACATAATTGGTGATATTGATCTAGACATACCTCTTGATGAGGATGTCTTGTCAGATTTAATTTTTAGTGAGGAGTCAGCTTCTTCGGAAGAGCTTGTCGATAATAAAAATCCTGACTTAGGTGTTTCATTGGTTGGCGATGATATTTCTGATTTAGATGGTGTAGAGTTAGGTGTTGATAGCAACATTTCCGATCTTGATGATAATATTTTGGATGGAGAGTCGGGTGATAGGCAGGATCTTCCCTTAGATAATGAGGTCTCTGATATAATCGATGATTTAGATAGCCCTTTTCTTGAGGAAGGTGAGTCAGACAGGGACGTTTCTGATATAATCGATGATTTAGATAGTTCTTTTCTTGAGGAAGACACGCCAGATGACATCAATCTCGACAACCCTTCTGATAAAGAGGGTAGAGATGCTTTAATTTCTGTCGAAGTTGCTAATCAAGTTTCGTCTTCAATTAAAGATTTAAAAAATTCAATCATCAGTAATAATTCTAATTTATTTAAATCTAAAGTTAGTGATGAAGTTGTTAGATCTGAACTAAGAATATGGCTTAATGACAATTTGCCAGATATCGTTGACAAAGTTGTGAGAGAGGAAATTGTAAAGTTAGTTGATAAATCTTAGTTTGCTATTTTGAGGTGAAGATGGTGCATGTTAATAGTTTTAATACCAAACTTGATTAGGAGTTTTGTGTCCTAATATTTTTTTGACATATTGTTGAGTAAATTTTCTATTTTTTGCCAAAGACTATAAGCTTCGCAAAAGTAAGTCTTGAATCCTTTGAGATGATAATTGATATGATTTTCAAACTCACCTCCATTATTAAAGATCGTAGTTTTTACGATATGTTTTAGAATCTTAGATATCCTATTTAACAAGACACAACATAGAGTGGAACTAGTTTTGTTTGATGCTGCTACATTTTAAATAATTCTGAATCAAAACCTGATCAATTAGAAGTCTTATTAAGGATAGGAATTGGTGTTGTTTAATATTACGTTACCTGTCTTGAACCTTGTTACAAAATAAAACTTGATTTTTGGTTTTAAATATTATGCAATGTACTATTGTCCTTAGGATTTGATAGGTTTAATTGTATTTTAAGGCTTCGGTAAATTAATTTTAAGAAAATGGTGGAACAAGTTAGTATTATAAAGGCAAAAGTTAGGAATATATTAGGTAGTGCTGAATCTAGGAGGTTAAGAAAGTCTGGTCTTTTACCTGCTACAGTAAGAAATGGCAATGATATTTTTTATATCTCAATTGATCAAAAGGAGTTTGATAAAAGGTATTTTGGAGGTGGAATATTTTCTGTGCCGATTTTATTAGATGTTGATGGTAAGAAAATTGATATAATCGCTAATGATGTCGATATCCATCCTACTACTGACAGACCTATTCATGTTGACTTTAATCAGATTGATAAAGATAAGGAAGTTAAGGTTAGGATTAAGTTAAATTTTGTGGGAGAAGACAAGTCTCTTGCTTTAAAGAGGGGTGGATTTTTACATATTAACATCAGAATGGTTGACCTTATATGTAAAGATGTTAGCTCCATTCCAGAAAATATTGATGTTGACATATCTACACTTCTTGTAAGTGGTAAAATTAGGAGTGACAATCTTGTTTTACCTAATAATACTAGCTTAAAAGGTAAGAAAGAATTTTTAATAGCCAGTATTTTAGGCAGAGGTGGTTCAAAATCTGAGGAATCTGAGGAATCTGGTGAGGAAGGTGAGTCAGGTAATGATTCTTCTGATAAGGAAAAAGCTAAGGAGTAGTTTTTCTTTTTATTCCTGAAAAGCATGGGTTTGGGTAATTTTAGATTATATCAAGACCTGTCTTGGCCCAAACTTAATAAGTATCACTTTAGGTTTTTAGAGCTAATGACTTTAGATGCTTAATATTTAGGTTGGGTTGACTTCATTTTATCTAGTTTTACACCAACTCCTATTTATAATTTTAGATAAGAAGTAACATAATCTAGCTTAATCTTTTAAGTCCTTAATCACCAAAACTACCAACTATTTACTTAAATACTGCAAATTCTATAATTTAACGATGGTAGATTCCAAGAAAAAATTATTAACTATCATTCCTGAAGAGGTAGAAAAATTTTCCGCCATAGCCACAGAATGGTGGGATAAAAATGGAAAATTTAAGCCACTACACAAGATAAATCCAGTTAGAGTAGTTTTTATTAGAGATCTTGCCTGTAAGTATCTTAAAGATCTTGATTCTAAGTCGAGACAGCCCTTGAAAAATATTAAAATTCTTGATATTGGTTGTGGGGGTGGATTAGTGTCGGAATCTATGTCTAAGCTTGGAGCTAGTGTTGTTGGCCTTGACCCTTCTTTTAAGAATATTCAAATTGCAAAATCTCACGCTGAACAGTCAAACCTTGATATTGAATATGTTAACTCAACTATTGAAGACTTCTCTGAAAAAAATAAGGGTGTTTTTGATATTATATTAAATTTGGAAGCCATAGAGCACGTGGATTGTCCTGATCAATTTATTAAATTGTCTAGTCTTTGTTTAAGGGATGGGGGTATTGCATATATTTCAACTATTAATCGTAATGCAAAATCATTTTTAATGGCAATAGTTGGTGCCGAATATATTCTAAGGTGGCTTCCTGTAGGCACTCATGATTGGAAAAAATTTTTTAAGCCTTCTGAGGTCGTTAAGTTTGCTGAAAATAGCAATTTAAAATTTTTAGAATCTAAGGGGTTTGGCTTGAATATTTTAAAGAATAAGTGGTCTTTAAGTGATAATTTGGACGTTAATTATATTTCTGCTTTTCAAAAATAAGATAATTTTATAATTGCTATTACCCTATTACATTTCGAAATAAATTTAGAAAATTAGGAAAACTAGTGCTAATCATAGAGGTATCGTCAATTTCAATGCCATTTTTCATAGTTAGTCCCAAAATAAAGAATGACATAGCAATGCGGTGATCATGATAGGTAGTGATTCTGGGTATGTTGTCTAAGCTCCTAATGCCCCCGATAATTTCCAAATCATCATCTCCCATCTTAGCCTCGATACCGCATTTGGTAATATTTTTATAAATTGCTGATAATCTATTGCTTTCTTTAGCTTTTAATTCTGAGAGATTGCTCATTTTTGTTACTCCCGTAGCATGAGCGGCTGCAATTGCAAGAATTGGATATTCATCAATCATTTTAGCTACCCTATTAGCAGGAACCTCTACTCCTCTTAAGTTGGAATATCTTACCTTGATATCCGCCACTAATTCACCAGCATTTTCTCTTTTATTGATAATTTCAATATCCGCACCCATCTCTAATAATGTTTCAATGATACCATCTCTTAATTTATTGATGCCGATATTTTTTAATTCTATTCGTGAGTCTGGGATTATTAAGGCTCCTACTATGAAAAATGCCGCCGAAGATATGTCGTTTGGCACCGAAAGATCTTTCGATTGAAATTCCTGGACTCCTTGATAAGAAATTTTACGACCATTTTTTGCTAAATTTTCTATTTCTAAATTAAGACCTAAATATTGCATCATAATTTCAGTATGATCTCGACAAATGTCAGGCTCAATGATTGTTGTTTTACCAACAATGTTAAGGGCCGCAAGCAGGATGGAGCTTTTAATTTGGGCTGATGCTTTTGGCATCTTGTAGTTTATTGCAAGAGCCTCGTCGCTACCTTCAATGACTGCTGGTAGAAAATTTTCTTTTCTAGCAATAATTTTTGCGCCAATTTGTCTCATTGGGTCAAAGATCCTTTTCATTGGGCGAGAGCGAAGACTTTCATCGCCAGTAAAAAAACTTTTAAATTTAAAGGGCGTAACCAGACCCATTAGTAATCTGACTCCAGTTCCAGAGTTGCCAAGATCTAAGGTGTTTTCTGACTCAGTAAGTCCAGAAATGCCAGAACCAATTATTTCGTAAGTTCCAGAGTCTTTTTTTTGAATATTAACCCCCATTTGTTGTAATGCTTTAGCGGTATCTAGGACATCTTCAGATTCCAGTAAGTTGCTAATTGTATTTTTACCATTAGCTAGGGCTGAGAAAATAAGTGAGCGGTGAGATATTGATTTATCTGCAGCGATTAGGACGTTTCCAACTAGTGCAGATTTAGCCTTTTTAACAAAAATATTATTATCTGCCATATATAATGATATGCATTACATTATTTTCAATTAAGTCTATAAAATTATTAAAATATAAGGGCGCTAAAATTACAGCTAAAGCGCAGAATATGACTACAATATTGGCATTACATTTAATAATTGATATTGTTGAATTATCATCTCTTTTATCAAAATACATAATTTTAATAATTCTTAAATAATAAAAACAACTAATCACTGTTGATAAAATAGCAACCAAAGCCAATAGATAGTTCTGAGCATTAACTATTTCAAACAAAATATAAAATTTTGAAAAAAATCCAGCCATCGGCGGAATGCCGGCAAAAGAGAATATTAATATCGTTAAGGATGCAGTTAAAATTGGATTGGTCTTAGCCATTCCTGCTAGAGAGTTAATGTCATAGGTTTGATTATCAATTTTGTCTCCATCTTTATTTTTACTGGAATTACATAAGGAGAGTAAAAATGCAAAAACACCAATAGAAGTAAGGCTGTAAATAATAATATATATTGTTAGTCCGGAAAATAAGTAATAGGAGTTTGGATTAATGTATACTTGCCTACCATGAGACATGTAAATCCAGGTAGTAATTGCAAGTGACGACAAGATGAAGCCGATATGACCAACTGAACTATATGCAAATAGTCTTTTTATGTTTGTTTGTCTTATGGCTCCAAAAGCACCAACTAACAATGATAATATGGCGGTAAGAAAGAAAATCTGATGAACATTGTCCCAGGCCGCCGCTAAAAATCTAAAGATTTCAATAAGAGCGATAACAGAGGCAAATTTAGCAATTGCGGCAAAAAAACTAGTTGCTGGAGTTGGGGCGCCCTGATAAACATCTGGGCTCCAAATATGGAATGGTGCTGCTGCAATTTTAAATAATATGCTACTAACTATTAAAACAAACCCTAGTAGAACCATTTTTGATATTTCAGTTTGATATCCCAAGACTCTATCCATTAAGATGTCGAAATTAATAGATCCAGAGAAGCCATAAACTAGCGAAATACCAAAGAGCAAAATTCCAGAAGCAACCGCACTTAGGATAAAATATTTTAAAGCAGACTCGCTTGATTGTTCAGATTTTTTATTGAAGGCTGCCATGATATACAGAGGAAATGTCTGTAATTCTAAAGACATATAAAATGACAACAGGTTGTTCGATGATATCAAAAATGATGACCCAACTAAAGATAGTAGCGCTAAAGCCAAAAATTCTGGACCATATTTTACGCTTTCAACAAAGTGAGAGACAGAAAAAATGAATAGAAGTAGTAAGCTATAAAGGGCTATTTTAATTAGAAAAATATATTGATTAAAGGCCAAGCTACCTCCAAATTGGTTAAAATAAAATTTACCGTTATTTTCTATACCATTAACAATGATGGTATGATCATAATTTGATATCAAGTGAAGCAAAGCAAAGGAGCTAAAAATAATAGCTATGATAAAGGAGATTCTTTTATGATTGTGAAATTTTTTACCAAAAAATGCTTCAAACATTAAGATAATAAAAGCTCCAATTAGAAGGCTAATTTCAGGTATTATAGGTAATAGTGACATCGACAATTAAATATAAGATAGGATTAGATTTGGAAAAATACCAAATAAAATAATTAAAAATGACAAAATAAATAAAATTATATATTCTGTTTTATTTAAGTCCTTAATATTTTCTAATTTTGATGATAAATCTTTGTAAAAAATATTAGAATATAATGGTAGCATATAGCAGGCTCCTAATATAATGCCAAGAGACGCTAATATAGCGAATAATTTACTGACTTGAAAGACTCCAATAATTGTTAAAAATTCACCAACAAAACCACTAGTTGCTGGTAGCCCAACTGATCCAAGGGTAAAAATCATAAAAAATACGGCATAATTTGGCATTTTCCTAACTAATCCGCCATAATCTTTGATTTGTCTAGTTTTAGTTCTCTCATATATTATGCCAATAGCAATAAATAGAGCAGCAGAAATAAGACCATGACTCAAAATTTGCATAATAGCACCAGAAACACCTTGATCATTGAGAGAAAAGATGCCAATAGTGACAAAACCCATATGAGCAACGGAACTATAGGCAATCATTTTTTTGATATCTTCCTGTTTAATAGCAATTATTGAGGTGTAGATAATGGCAATAACACTCAGAGTAAAAATTATTATAGAATAATATTCTGAAGCATCTGGGAAAAAGGGCAGAGAGAATCGTAAAAAACCATAAGCACCTAATTTAATTAATACACCAGCTAAAATTACTGAGCCAGCAGTTGGCGCTTGTACGTGAGCATCTGGTAACCAGGTGTGGAATGGAAACATTGGAATTTTGATGGCAAAAGATATAAAAAATGCCAAGAAAAGATATTTGGTAATTTCAATATCTAAAGTTTGAGCTTTTGTTTCTAAAATTAAAATATCGGCAGTGCCAAATTGGTTACAAAGATAAATAATAGCAATTAGGAAGAATAAAGATCCAAATAAAGTGTAGATAAAAAATTTATATGAAGCATAAATACGATTAACTCCGCCCCAAATGCCAATAATTAAAAACATTGGTATTAATGTTGCTTCAAAGAAAATATAAAATAAAACCAAATCTAAAGTAGCAAATGATCCAATTACAAAAGATTCAATCAATAAAAAACAAATAACATATTCCTTCTTTAAATTTTGAATAGAATTTTTGCTGATAATAAGGCAAATTGGAATAAGAAGGGTGGTTAATAAAATTAAAAAAAGCGACATACCATCAATTCCTAAATAATAATTGATGTCATATTTATTGATTAGGGAGGTTTTCTCAATAAAATTAAATGTTATGTTTTTGTCGAAATCAATAATTAATTTTAAAGATATAAGAAAGTTAATTGTGGATGCAGCAAGACCAATTTGGATAGAATTGGTATAATTTTTTGGTAAGAATGCGATTATTAATGTCGCAAAGATTGGTAAAAATATTAAAAAAGATAAAATTGGCAATTGCTCCATTTTTGATAATTTAATTCTATATGATTATTCTGGATTCTTCAGAGATTCCTTAGGTATTTTTAAGTCTAAATTTTAACAATTCTTGAATAAGTAGGTTAAAATTTCCTTTAATAGAAATCAAATAAAAAAGACGTTATCTGTTGTTATTAATATATTTAGATACAAGCCTTGGCAGCACTTAGTTGTTCATTATAGCATTTAACTATACTTTTGAGGGTCGCCCCTCGGTCGTTTTGGCCCCATCCCCTTGAGTATTAATACTAGGAGAGGTTGATGATGCAACATCAGGGGTATTGATTGTAGGAGCTAGGGTAAAACTTTCTGGCATCACGCCTGCAGATATTAGACCTGAGGGTGTTGGACTACCATATATTTCTGGCACTGGATTTGTGGTGTATATTGGTATAAGTCTAGAGATCATCAAATAAAATTTATTAATTTATCAAATGTAGGAGTCACCACCTCTTCTAGTGATAATTTATTAACTGATATCTATAGTGCTGATATAGGATTGGAAATATTAGGAATAAATACCGGTTCTGCCGTTGATTTATCATATAGGTTAGATAGTGGCGATGATTATGTTGATCATTCAGTTTATTTAAAATATGCCAGGAGCTTTAGGGAGATGATCACATGATGCTAATTTTAAAATTTTCTGTTTTTTTAAAAAATTATTATTATAATAATCTCAACATATTTGCATAGATTTTAATTAATTTAAAATGACAGAAGATAAAATAATAATTTTCGATACCACTCTTCGCGATGGAGAGCAAGCTCCTGGAGCAACTATGAATTTGGAAGAAAAATTACTTATTGCCAAGCTTCTTGAGCAGATGAATGTTGATATAATCGAGGCTGGTTTTGCTGCTGCTTCACCGGGAGATTTTAAGGCGGTACAAAAAATTTCTTCTGAAATTAAAAATTCTGCCGTTTGCTCTTTAGCTCGCGCTATTAAGGGTGATATTGAAAAAGCGGGGGAGGCCGTAAAGTCAAATGAAAGAGGAAGAATCCATACTTTTATCTCAACTAGCGATATTCACATCAAATATCAAATGCGTAAAACTAAGGATGAGGTAATTGAAGCTATCAAAGATTCAGTCTCTATGGCTAGAAATTTATGCTCCGATGTTGAGTGGTCTGGAATGGACGCGACCAGAAGTAATAGGGATTTTTTATTTAAGGCTATTGAAACAGCAATTGCCGCTGGCGCTAAAACTATTAATATTCCAGACACTGTTGGGTACATTACTCCGTGGGAATTTCATGATTTAATTTTAGAAATTAAAAACAAAGTTCCAAATATTGACAAAGCTATTATTTCTGTTCATTGTCACAATGATTTAGGTTTGGCTGTGGCAAATTCTTTAGCTTCAATTAATGCTGGAGCTAGACAAATTGAGTGTGCAATTAATGGCATTGGCGAAAGAGCGGGCAATACAGCTTTGGAAGAGGTTATTATGGCTTTAAAAACTAGGTCAGATTTTTATAAAATTGACTCTAAAATTAACACTAAATTAATTTCTCGTATTTCTAAATTAGTTTCAAATATCACTGGCTTTCCTGTGCAGTATAATAAGGCAATTGTTGGTGCCAACGCTTTTGCTCATGAAAGTGGTATCCATCAAGATGGCATGTTAAAAAATCGTAATACTTACGAAATCATGACACCTGAGTCAATAGGTCTTGAAAAATCATCCTTAGTTTTAGGTAAACATTCTGGCAGAGCTGCTTTTAAGGATAAAATTAAGGAGCTTGGTTATGAATTAAGGGATGAAGTGTTACAGAGTTCTTTCATTAAATTTAAGGAATTGAGTGACCATAAAAAAGAAATTCTTGACGCGGATATTATCTCTTTAATTGATGGTTCCTTAGCTAACAACAAGTCCAAATATACATTGTTGGAGTTAAATGTTAATTGTGGTACTTTTGGTGAAAAAAAGGTTGATTTAAAGATTAAAATTGACAATATAGAAAAAGACGTAAGTTTTTCGTCAAAAGATGGTCCGGTCGACGCAATTTTTGGGGCAATTAAAAAGCTAGTACCACACAATGCTAATCTTGAGTTATATCAAGTTAATTCAGTTACTGAAGGTACTGATTCTCAAGCCACTGCTATTGTTAGATTAAATAATAATAATAAAATTTATAGTGGCAGCGGTTCTGATTTTGATGTTTTAGTGGCTTCGGCCATGGCATATATTAACGCTTTAGAAAGATTACAAAATGTTTAAAAAATTATTTTCCTTCTCTTCCAGAGATATAGCTATTGATTTGGGAACTGCCAATACTTTAGTTTATGTTAAAAATACTGGCTTAGTATTAAATGAGCCTTCCGTTGTTGCTGTTTCACTGGAGAATGGTAAAATGATCCCTTACGCTTTTGGTGAGACCGCAAAACTGATGCTTGGTAGAACGCCAGCTAAAATTGAAGCAATTCGCCCTTTGAAGGACGGAGTAATTGCTGATTTTAAGATTGCTGCTGAAATGATTAAGCATTTTATTATTGAGGTTAATAAATCTAGATCTTGGCTTGGTCCAACTATTATTATTTGCGTTCCATCTGGATCAACTCCGGTTGAAAGGAGGGCTATTCAAGATAGTGCTGAAGGTGCTGGTGCTAATGAAGTCTATTTGATTGAAGAGCCTATGGCTGCTGCAATTGGTGCTAACCTTCCTGTTAATGAGCCTTGTGGATCTATGATTGTCGACATTGGTGGTGGTACAACTGAGATTGCCATTCTTTCTTTGGGTGGCATTGTTTATTCTCGCTCTGTAAGAGTTGGTGGGGACAGAATGGATGAGGCTATTATTTCTTATATTAGAAAAAATCATGGTCTATTGATTGGCGAATCTACTGCTGAAAAAGTTAAAAAAGAGATCGGCTCAGCTTCTACACCATCTGACAATCAAGAAGGGAAGGTAATGAAAATTAAGGGTAGGGATCTTGGAAATGGTATTCCAAAAGAAATTACTTTAACAGAAAGGCAGATAGCTGAAAGTTTAAAAGAGACTATTTCTCAAATTATTGAGGCTGCCAAAACTGCTTTAGAATGCACTCCTCCAGAATTATCGGCAGATATTGTGGAAAAAGGTATAGTTCTTAGTGGTGGTGGAGCTCTTTTAAGGAATCTGGATTCTGTAATTAAAAAAGCAACTAACTTACCAGTATTTGTTGCAGAAGATCCTTTATTGTGTGTTGTTAATGGTTGTGGCAAGGTTTTGGACGATAAAAAACTATTCAAAACAACCTTATTTCGTCAAGATTAGTAAAGCTATATCAAGATTATTTATTTTTATAAAATCTGGGCAATTAATGAGTTGGGTCTGGCTTTAATAATTTTGACATTGACTATTTGACCAAAATATTTCTCATTAAAATCTTCTAAAATAACGGATTGTAACCAAGGGCTTTTACCCATAATTTGCCCTTCTTTTTTACCTCTTTTATCAACAAGAATTGGCATTTCTGTCCCTTCAAAAGATTGATTAAATTCCATTTGCTGCTTATTTAGTAATTCTTGTAAAATTTTCAATCTTTTGGATTTAATATCTTCATCTATTTGCGTATTAGAGTCGGCTGCAGCAGTTCCTGGGCGAGGAGAATATTTAAAAGAGTAACAAGAGGAAAATTTGATTTTTTTAATTAAGTCCAGAGTATCTTCAAAATCTTTATCAGTTTCTCCTGGAAAGCCAACGATAAAATCTGAAGACAATCCCATGTTAGGATTTTTAGCACGAAGTTTTTCAATAATTTTAAAATAATCCTGCCTTGTATGTTTACGATTCATTTTTTGCAAGACATCGTTAGAGCCAGATTGGACGGGAAGATGTAAAAATGGCATTAATTTTTTGTTTTCTCCATGACATAGAATTAAGTCATCATCCATATCCTTTGGGTGAGAAGTGGTGTAACGAATTCTTTTAATCTCAGGAATTTCACTAATTTTATTAATTAATCCAGATAAATTTGAAACTTCCCCATCCTCATCTAATCCATGATAAGCGTTAACATTTTGTCCCAAAAGATAGATTTCTTTAGTGCCATTTTTAGCATGAGCTAGGGTTTCATTGTAAATATCTATAATATTTCGTGAAAATTCTGGCCCACGAGTATATGGTACGACGCAAAAAGTACAAAATTTATCACAACCTTCCTGCACAGAAACAAAATTACTGATTTGAGATGTTGATCTCGACTCTTTCAAGATGTCAAATTTATTATTAGGCTTAAAATCAAGATCGATCTGTTTTTTTTGACCCCTTAGGATTCTTCCAACCAAATCTGGTAGAGTTTGGTAACTTTCTGGCCCAACAATAATATCGACTATTGGCGATCTTCTAAAAATTTCCTTACCTTCAGCCTGAGAAACGCATCCAGCAACAGCAACGATCATTTTATCAGCAGCTTTTTCTTCAAACTTTACCTTTACTTTTTGAACACGACCTAGATCGGAATAAAGTTTTTCGGTTGCTTTTTCTCTAATATGACAAGTGTTAATGATAACCATGTTCGCGTCCGATATATCATCGGTTTTCTGGTAACCAATTGTTGCCATTAAATCCCTCATATTGTCAGAATCGTAAATATTCATCTGACAACCGTAAGTTTTAATATAAAGTTTTTTTGTTAATTCTATTTTTTCCATCCAAAAATAATTACAATATTAAGATTAACATTAATTTTACTATCTTCTAGTTTTTTATAAATGTCGTTTAAAAACTTTTTGGTCATAAATTTTTTACCACGATCAAACATAATATTTGACCCTGCAGAATTTTTTATATCAAGAAAAATTTTTGCAGGATTATCATAATTTATATCAACTTTTTCTACCACAGAAACTATGTCACTAAAGCCGGCTTTCTGCAATAACATTCCTACTGTTTTGATGTCAGTAGTTGGAATAAATCTGGGTACAAATCTTTGATAATTTTCAACTTCAATTTCATTAAAAATTTTTTTTAATAAAAGAAAACTATCATTAGCAATAAAACTGGCAATAAAAAAGCCATTCTTCTTTAAGCAGTGGTGCGATTGAATAAAATAACCTAATAGATCATTATAAAAATGAGCATTAAGATTAGAACAGATTAAATTAAAAACATTTTCTTTGAAAGCGATAAATTCATCATTCATAATAACTTTTGGACAAAAATTATCTGATTTTGCCCATGATGGCGATATTTCGCTATTAAATATGTTGGATTTAGGTAGTTTTTGTAAAATTTCTTTAGATAAATAACTATCTAACCCTCCAATTTCTAAAATATTATCAAAATCCTTACCTTGGTCAACAATAATTTCTAAAATTAAATCAGCAATTAATTGATGGATAAAGTTAGAGTTTTGGAAATTATTGAGAGATCTATTGCGATTTTTTGCTAAAACTGTGTGATCAAATATTTTTGGTTGCAAAGTCATTTAATTTTATAATTTGTCCTATCTTTTCAAAGATTTTATTATCTGAGTTTGTAATTACAATACCACCTTCTTTTATTCTGGTGGCAATTAGATTAAATAATTTTTCTTGCCATTCTTGAGGTAAAAATTGGTCTGGATTTTCTAAAAGCCAAATCGTTTTTGGAGAAAAAATTAATTGACTTAATTTTACCCTCTGAACCTCTTCATTCGTTAAATATTTAATCTTTTTATTCAGAAAATTATTTAATTCAAAATATAAGATTGCCGAATTAATAAGAATTTTTGTCTCGGTAAGGCTAGAAAGAAAATTTAGATGCTGTTTTACCGTGAGATTACTATCTAATGATGGTTTTTGTGATATAAGGTTAATATCGCTAGAGTAAAGATAATAAATTTTAGATATTTTTTTATTATTCCATAAAATATTATTTATCTTCTTTTTGTTGAGGCCGGCGATTGATCGGAAAATGAAATTTACTATCGAAGGACTACCTTTAAAAACAAACAATCCTGAGGAGTAGATGGTGAATGAAATATTTATATTTTTATAAATAATATTATCTAATGTTAACATTATTAGTAAGGTTTGTTATGCAAATTCCTATTTATAATACTATTACTTATCCAGGATTATAATGGGAATTGGTATTATTATTGTTGTTTTGATAACTCTTCTAGTTCGGTAATGAAGTTTTCATTTTCCTTTATCAAGATCTCATTATAATTATTATTATTTCTATTTTGTGTTAAATCCTTATTTTCTTGTTTTAATTGATCGTTATATGCTCTTAACTTTTTTGCAGCTTCGTTATAACTCTCGGAGCCAATTACTTGGTTAAAACGCTTTTTTTGTTTTTCATATTCTGCTTTTGCACTTTTAACGTCGGCATCATTTTCAATCTTGTGGTCGCTAGTGAGACCCCTTTCTTTTGCGACCTCTTGTTTGTATT
>CAJQHK010000010.1 GCA_905478165.1 uncultured Rickettsiales bacterium
CATCTAAAAATAAAAATTTTATTCTACCTGATTTTGGAAAAGAAATTAGGCTAGTAGGGGATAGTTTATACATACCATAATCATTCTTACTCTCTGTTAATGTAAGATAATTACCAACAGCTGATGAGTCGTATTTTCCAGTAAAATTACCTGAAATACCGTTAAAAAATTCTACTTCATTAATTCCTTTTGGTAAGGATGATAAATCATCAAGGTTTTCACCTAGGTCAGATAATTTATCCCTATAGTCAGTAGCATCAAAACATTTATAGTTGGACTCAATTGTTGCTGACTTATCATCATTACCAGAGCAAACTCTAGAACCGTCCTCGTTAATAGCATGGACGCAATTATTCATATTTGCCGCCACATGACTGGATTCTCCAGTAACTACTCCGACATTTTTACAAAAAACTGCAGGGCGGTATTCTATATGCATTAATGTATTAATATCACAATCACCATCAGACCATATCCAACTATCCGGTAAAAACAATAATGTTTGCCCCTTTCTTAGGTAAATAGGATCTGCAAATACACTAAGAAACTCTCCAATTGAGTTTTTATTCTCACCCTGTTGAACAATTATCTCTTTTATAAATGTATCAGTATTAAATTTTTCATGGATAATATCTCCAGATTCATTTTGATTAGTGATGGCAACTTTTAGTGTGCATGAGGTACTTAATAGGGGATTTAAGCTGTGCTTAAAAAATCTAACATATCCCGACCTTTCTAATGTCACATGCTTTATGTCACGAATATTTATGGTACAATTATCCCCAGACACAGTTGCGGATTTATTTGGAGGTAATATTATCTGATTATTTACATTGTAACCACTATTATATATAACAGAACAATCATTATTATAGTTTACTAAACTGTATTTATCATCATTCGACACAGTACTACCTGTCCCTAAATAAGAAGGATCACCAGCTAATACTCCACCATCCTCAGAACCATCACTATTATTCAATATGGCACCACCATATTTACCAAGATTTTTAGGATGAGTAATGTCATAATCAGAAATATTGTATTTTTCAGCATATGTTTTAACAGCATAATTTTTAATTTTTGAAATTAATGCTTGATCTAGATTTTCAACATTATCATTACTAATAGACCTCCTCTTAAGGTTTTCATAAAACCCCGTTTTATTGTAATTCTCAGCATAACAATTTGTAACTAAATCTTCCTTACTAAATGTACCTCCTTCACTTTTCAAAGCTCCATAAATCCCACCACCCCAATTTTTACCCTCCACACCAGAAGAAAAGCATTTCCACAACCTAGGATCGGGATCTATTGGGTAATCTCCTATTGCTCTTTCATTTTCGGTGGCACCAGATGAAGCAATATAACCCTTTGGAAATTCCTGAATATATGCATAAAGACGAGAAAATCCTATATGAGCATCTTTTTCCCAAGTAGATGATAGAGATGTCGGACTGCCCGATGATGCCTTAATTTTACCACTTACCATAAAAATAGCATCATCTCCCGCTGAAACATCATAAGCAGAAGGTGATAAGAGGTCATCTTTTTGCATATATTGATGACCGATTGCCGATTCATATTTGTAATTAGCTCCAAAAAAAGCAATGATAGGATTAACATCTCCTCCAAAAGAAATATCTCCAGCCGCTTTAATAAAAATTTTAGTATTACGATTTAATTTTAATCCAGATGTAGAAGCAACTGTTTTTAAGGTGGTACGCTCCCAAGAGGAATTTGATAAGGAAGATTGAAGCTGTTCCCGAGCTTGACAAATTATTTCAGCCTCTTTAAAACAACTCATCTTATTTTCATTAGGAAAACTATCTAAGTCATAACCTGTGCACCCCAGATTATCTAGAAGGTCATAAGAAGCAGAAGATAGCATATTGCCAAGATTATTATTCTCAGTAAGGGTTGGAGTATCTTCAATCATTGACCAATCACAACCCGAAGACGGGACTCCACTAACATCCAAGGTAACAATTTCAGTATCGTAGGCGCCGTAATCTTCTGGATCAATGCAGCCGCTACCACAAGCAGAAACTACGAATATCAGGATGAATATTAAGTAGCGTCCGTTTTTAATAAAAATACACTTATTGCTTGAGGCTTTTCTTAGTGATAAAAATGGTAGGGTTACATTTTTGAATTTTTGAAAAAAATTCATGAAGTAAAGCTAAATTTTTGAAATATAGATCTCACTACCAGATTCTTTAAATTTTTGACTCATTTTACCCATCTCCTCTTGATTATTAGCAAAATCTCTAACGTCTTGAGAGATCTTCATGGAACAAAATTTGGGCCCACACATTGAGCAAAAATGAGCAGTTTTGGCACCATCAGCTGGTAAGGTTTCGTCATGAAAGGATCTTGCCATCTCTGGATCAAGCGCAAGGTTAAACTGATCTTCCCATCTAAATTCAAAACGAGCCTTAGATATTTCATCATCCCACTCCTTAGCGATTGGATTACCCTTAGCGAGATCTGCCGCATGAGCTGCAATTTTATAAGTGATAACTCCCATACGAACATCATCCTTATTTGGAAGTCCTAAATGCTCTTTTGGCGTAACATAACAAAGCATTGCCGTACCATACCAGCCAATCATGGCAGCGCCAATGGCTGAAGTGATATGATCATAGGCTGGAGCAATATCAGTAGTTAGTGGCCCCAAAGTATAGAACGGTACCTCATGACACCATTCTAATTGCTTTTCCATATTTTCCTTAATCAGGTGCATTGGTACATGACCAGGACCTTCGATCATGGTTTGACACTCATATTTTAAGGCAATTTCAGTTAATTCTCCCAAAGTTTTTAACTCAGCAAATTGAGCCTCATCATTAGCATCTGCAATTGATCCAGGACGAAGACCATCACCCAAAGAAAATGAAACATCATAAGAAGATACAATGTCGCAAATTTCTTCAAAATTAGTATAAAGGAAGTTTTCCTTGTGATGAGATAGACACCATTTAGCCATTATTGCACCCCCGCGACTAACAATTCCAGTCACTCTGTTTGCAGTCATAGGTATAAAAGGCAATCTCACGCCAGCATGAATAGTAAAATAATCAACGCCCTGTTCACATTGCTCAATTAGAGTGTCGCGATATATCTCCCAAGTTAAATCCTCAGCAACCCCACTAACCTTTTCTAAGGCTTGATAAATTGGCACTGTGCCAACTGGAACTGGACAATTTCTTATAATCCATTCACGAATATTATGAATATTTTTACCAGTTGATAGATCCATTAAAGTATCGCCACCAAAACGAATTGACCAAATCATTTTTTCAACCTCCTCCTCAACACCAGAAAAAATTGCTGAATTACCAATATTAGTGTTAATTTTAACAAGAAAATTACGACCAATAATCATCGGCTCCGACTCTGGATGATTAATATTATTTGGAATAATTGCCCTACCAGAAGCAACTTCATCACGCACAAATTCAGCAGTGATTATTCCAGGTAAGTTTGCGCCTAAGCTATTCCCAGAATATTTCGAGCTAATCTCTTTACGACCTATATTCTCTCGAATAGCAACATATTCCATCTCTTTTGTTACAATACCCGCCCTAGCATAGGCTAATTGCGTAGGTCTTTTGCCTTTTTTCCCCCTGAGAGGCTGAAAGTTAGTTAAGTCAAATTCAGGAACTGAAGATTTAGCGCCTTTAACAAAAATACCGTTATCTTCAGGCTTACTGTTTCTACCATCATACTTTTCAACGTCATTCCTCTCCTCAATCCATTTCTGCCTTAACTTAGGTAAACCATTGTTAAGATCAATATTATTAGAAAGTTTTGGATCGGTGTAGATACCAGAAGTGTCATAGACTATAAAAGATTTTTTTTCCGATCCTTTAGAAAGATTGATTTGCCTCATGGCAATTTTTACATCATTAAATTTCTCACTTTCAATATAGGTTTTTTCTGAAGATGGTAATGGACCAACGGTAATATTTTTAATCATTCTATAATATATTTTATTTTAATAAACTCATAATACCAATTCCTACTTATAACACTAGATGCAAAATAATATAAACTAGCCTAATATCCTAGATCATTTTTTAGAAATTTTAACCTTAAAATATTTCACTATATAACGCATTGTAAATGAGAATTGGTACTATTTAAACATTAAATGAGTTTAAGATCAACCAATTACTTTTATAAAATAAATATATTTTCTTTGATTTTTCTTAAAATGATTTTTACCATTAGATTTTAATAAAAAATTCTAAAAATAATGATAAAAAATACAGTAATTAATGGTCTTGGCAGAATAGGAAAAGCAGTTTTAAGGGCAAAATTTGAAGAAAATTATGATGACATTAATATTGTAGCTATTAATTCTTCAGCAACAACCGACAGAATTATCCATCAAATTAAATATGACTCAATTCACGGTATTTTTAATAAAAAAATTACCAAAAAATCAGAAAATATTATCGACATAGAAGGTCACGAAATTCAAATTGTTAGAGGCAGAAATCCTGAAGAATTACCTTGGGATAAGTTAAAAGTTGACATTGTTTTTGAGTGTACCGGAGCTTTTAAAACTATTACAGACAACAATAGACATTTAAAAGGGGGTGCTAAAAAAGTAATTATCTCAGCCCCAGCAAAAGATAAGGAAATAAAAACTATAATTTATGGCGTGAATGATAAAATTCTAGACCAAAATGATCAAATTATTTCAATTGGGTCTTGCACCACCAACTGCCTAGCACCGATAGTTAAGATTCTAAATGATGAAATTGGCATTGAAAAAGGCTTCATGACAACAATTCACGCCTACACTAATGATCAAAATATTGTTGACGCTAATCATAAAGACCCAAGAAGAGCAAGATCTGCCGGCCTCTCAATGGTCCCAACCTCAACTGGCGCAGCCTCTGCTATTGGGATAGTTCTGCCCGAATTAAAAGGTAAGTTAGATGGAGGAGCTATCAGAGTCCCAACCCCAAACGTTTCAATGGTTGATCTTAATTTTATTGCTAAAAGGGCAGTTTGTGTTGATGAGATCAATTCTTTAATGTTACGAAAATCAAAAGAAGGAAAAATGAATAAAATCTTACAATATGTCGATGAACCCTTAGTTTCTATTGATTTTAACCATAATCCATATAGCTCTTGCTTTGATTCCACTCAAACCAAAGTTATTGATAATTTAGTAAAAATTTGTTCTTGGTACGATAATGAGTGGGGGTTTTCAGTCAGAATGCTTGATGTAGCAAGAATTCTATAATATCATTCGATCCCTAATAGGATTATTTGGAATCTAAAACCTTCCTTGATATCGTTCTATCTTTTTAACTTTGAGATACTTACTTACCTTAAGTGAGTCGCGCCTTTCAATTTAAAATAATGAAAAAATCCCTGTAGCGATCTATACGGAAGGGATCAATAAAATATTATTAGTTTTTTAGCACAAACCCCAGTGCCACAATGTAATCCTCTTTCGACTCTTTCCTTGATGATTTAGGCTTAAAATGCTTAACCACCTCAAAATTATCTTTAAGTTTCTTAAATAGTTCCTGTTCCGAACCACCTTGAAAACTTTTTCCAATAAAAACACCGCCCTCTTTAAGAAATTTAATGGCAAAATCCAAGCAATCATCAAGTAAAGATATAATCCTTATGTGATCAGTTGCCACGTCGCCACAAGTATTTTGAGCCATGTCACTCATAATAATATCGCATTTTTTACGATTTTTAAAATCCTTCTTTAGAATATTTTCAATAATCTGAATGATATCTGGGTCAGTAAAATCTTGTTGAATAAATTTTACCCCCTCAATCTCTTCAATTTCTAATAAATCGAGGGCCAAAATATTGCCTGAACTTTTTTCAGAGGCAATTTGACTCCAGCCACCGGGAGCGGCACCAAGATCAATAATCATCTTATTTTTTTTAAAAATTTTAAACTTTTCATCAATTTCAATAATTTTAAAAGCAGCCCGAGAACGATAATTAAGCATTTTTGCTTGCTTAACATAAGGATCATTAATCTGCCTTGAAAGCCATCTTGCCGAAGAATTCGTTCTACCTCTTGCAGTTTTTAACTTGGTAAATCTATTTCTTATATTTTTTTGCATCTTCTATTAGCATTACTGGTATATTATCTTCAATCGGATAGGCTAAATTACACTTTTGGCAAATTATTTTATCTTCCTTTTGAATAATTCCATTTTTACAAATTGGACAAGCGAGGATTTCTAGTAACTTTGAATCCAATTTAGAGTTCTGGTTCATTTTTTTATTAATATTTGACTCAAATAATTTTCAAGATTATAGTCGTAATTTCGGAGATTGCAATTTTAAACAGGGTTTGTGTTAAACAAAATATATCAAAAATTTAAAAAGGTTGGAAACCTTCAAAATCTGTTATCTCGTATTTTTCAATCGCTAAAATACTCTGTCAGAGATACTATCCTCCATGATGGCGTAGAACATGCTGGATATCTAGCGTTTTTATTTATTTTATCATTATTTCCATTTTTAATTTTTTTAGTCTCAATTGCTTCAATTATTGGCAATTCAGAAACTGGAACCAATCTTATCAGCCTACTATTTGACTCTATTCCGCCAAAATTTCTATCTTCCGTCAAAACAAGAATTGATGAAATCACCTCAGGCCCACCACAAAGCGTGTTGACAATTGCTTTTATTGGCATCCTCTGGACGGCATCTTCGGCAATTGAAGGCATCAGAACCATTCTTAATCGAGCTTATCGCATCGACTCTCCTCCGGCATATATTTGGCGCAGATTAATGAGTATAGTACAATTTATATTGTTTGTGTTGGTCATTATTACCTTAACTACCGCCTTTGTAACGTTTAGCATATTTAGTATTTTTGATATATTTCATATTGACACAAATTGGATATATTTGAAAAAAATTCTTATCACCTTAGTCTCCATTAAAATGATTGCCTTCATTTATTATATTATTCCAAACGCTAGGCAAAAAGTAAAAAACACCCTACCTGGAGCACTTATTTGCGTAATTTTATTTTGGCTAATATTACAATTATTTGTTCTATATTTACAAAACTTTAATCAATTTAATTTATTATATGGTAGTTTAGCGGGAATAATTGCAACTTTAATGTTCTTTTTTCTGGTAGGACTTGCATTCATAACAGGTGCTGAATTTAATTATCATTTTAATAATAAAAAACAAAAATGAAATTACCCGAATGGCCATCACCAAAAGGATATAGAGATATAAAATTCGGCCTCGATAGAGTATATGATCTACTGGAGAGGTTAGGAAATCCGCATTACCTATTGCCACCAACAATTCATATCGCCGGAACTAATGGTAAAGGATCAAACATTGCCTATCTTGATGCGATCTTTACTGACGCCGGCTACAAAACTCACAAATACATCTCGCCACATCTAGTAGAATTTAATGAAAGAATTATTCTTGCCGGAAAAGAAATTACCGATGATTACTTAACTCAGATTTTAAATGAATGTAAAAAAGCTGCCGAAATAGAGCCAAAAATTAACGTAACTTTTTTTGAAGGAATAACAATCGCAGCCTTTTTGGCATTTTCTAAAATTGAGGCCGATATTTTATTACTAGAAGTTGGTATGGGCGGAAGATTAGATGCTACTAATGTAATTTTAGATCCAATAGCAACTATTATCACTCCGATATCCAATGATCATCAAGAATTTTTAGGAAATTCGCTAGCAAAAATTGCCTTTGAAAAAGCTGGAATTATTAAAGAAGGTGTTCCTGTAATAATTGGTAAACAAAAAGATGAGGCTTTAAAAATTTTAACTCATATTGCTCAAAAGAAAAATTGCCCCCTCTACATTTTAGGAAGAGATTGGGACGTTACCGATGATGGTAATAAAATCAAAATGAATATCAATGATCACAAGCTAAAACTGCCCCCACCAGCACTAGTAGGACGTCACCAAATAGAAAATGCCAGCACTGCGATTGCTGCAATTTTATCGCAAAACTCTCTTGAAGTCTCTGATCTCAATTTATTTCACGGTCTTAAACAAGTTAAGTGGCCAGCCAGGCTTGAAAAAATTAAATCTGGTAAACTAGTAAACAAATTAATTAAAAATTTTGATATTTACCTTGATGGTGGTCACAATGAAAATTCCTCTCAAGCCGTTAATAATTGGCTAATTAAAGAGAACATGAAATTGATTAAGAGAAATATTAAGCCACCACCGACTTATCTTGTATGCGCTATGCTTGAAAATAAAAATATTTTTCGCTTCCTAAAATATCTCTCAGGCAGTGTTGATTTTGTAATAGGTATGGCAATTAAAGATGAAAACCAAACAAAAACAGCAGAAAAAATTGCCAAAAATGCTCTAGAAGTTGGTATTGTTGCCATAGACGCTAAAGACTTTACTGAAGCATTTCATTATATTAAGATGATAGATGAGGATAAGAAGAAGAAAGGCTTTCTTAGAAAATTAAATCCATTTAAGAAAAACAATAAGGCTAGAATTTTAATTTGTGGATCACTATATTTTGCCGGTCAATTCATGGAAGAAAATGCAGAAAAAGAAAGATAAAGAACAGACTAAGAAAGAGAAGTTGCAATCTGCTCTTCGTCAAAATCTGTTACGTCGTAAATTATCGGACAATAAAAATAACAAAAATAAAACAAAATGAATAAAATAGCTTTCCAAGGGTCTTTTGGCGCTTACTCACATTTAGCCTGTAATGAATTTTATCCAGATTATGAATCAATAAATTACAGAAGCTTTAAAGATGTGTTTCAAGCCGTAATTGATGAAGAGGTGGATTACGGAATTCTTCCTCTAGAAAATTCATATGCTGGACGAGTTTCTGAAATTCATAACCTTTTACAAAATAGCAATCTATTTATTGCTGCCGAGCATTTTCTTAAAATTGAACATAATTTAGTAGCTCCCAGGAGTAGTAAAATTTCTGATATTAAAAAAATCTACTCCCACCCTCAGGCTTTAATGCAATGTAGCGAAAATATTAACAAAAATATTGAACAAATTAGCTATAGCAACACAGCTGATGCAGCAGCCTTTATTGCCAATCAAAACGATAAAACGTTGGGAGCAATTTGTTCTAAATATGCAGCAAAAATTCATAATTTAGAAATTTTGCAAGAAAATATGCAGGACACTAAAAATGATAATATGACTATTTTTATGGTTATTTCTAAAAAATGTATCACGCCAGATCCAAATAAAAAAATTATTACCACACTTTCTTTTACAATTCGTAATATTTCAGGCGCTCTATACAAGTCTCTTGGCGGTTTTGCCACCAACAATATTAACATGATTAAGCTTGAAAGCTACATTCCCGGAGGCATCTCTCAACAAGCTAAATTTTTTATTTCAATTGAAGGGAGTCCAGAAGATAGGAATGTTGCCCTGGCACTTAGTGAGTTAGGATTTTTTTCAAAAACAACTAAATTAATTGGCATTTACAACGCCGACCCAACAAGGTTTAATACTAGCTCCAACTTATAATGCGTTATATAGTAAAATATTTCAAGGTCAAGAATGTCAAAAAAGGATTACCTTACGCTCATAAGGTGCATAGCTTTTTGGTAATTAGAAACTTAAAAGATACAGCTAAATCACGTTATTACTTATCCAACATTATAGGTAGAAATTGGCATGTTATCAATCTCTATCTTTAATGCGACTAAGAAATAAAAATCTAATCTCCTATTCTCTTCTCGCTTTTTGCCTAGCCTTCATGGGTTTACCACTATATATTTACTTACCTAATTATTATGCTGATAATTTTGATATTACCCTACAAAATATCGCCTTAATATTATTTGCAACTAGATTAATAGATACCGTTCAAGATCCAATCTTTGGCTTGATTAGCGACAAATATTCCCATTTAAAAAGAAAAATAATTTTCTACCTCTCTCCTATTATGGGGTTTTCATTTTTACTATTATTTCACCCTTTAGATTTTTTAAATATTCATCTTTGGTTAATAATTTTTTTAATTATTACTTTTAGTTTATTTAGCGCTATTTACATAAATTATCAATCCTATTCAGTTAATTTTAGTCGAGACTATCACGTAAAAACAAAAATTATTGCATATCGCGAAATAGCCTTTATTTCCGGCATTATATTTGCGGCCCTTATCCCTTCTGTTTTATTTAAAATTTTTGATGAGGTGACCAGCTTTCTTATAATAGGGTTTATTTATTTTATTTTAACAATTGTCTTTTCCTTAATTTTTTACTTTTTTGCTCCAAAAAATAATCACCAAATTAAACAAAAACCTAACTTTAAAGAAATCTTTAACAACAAAACTCTTAGAAAATTTGCATTGGTCTTCCTATTTAACATGCTCGCATCTGTTGTTCCAGCGATATTAATTATATTTTTTTTTGAAAAAATATTAGATGCTAAAAATTTGGTTGGAATATTTTTGCTTCTTTATTTTACAGGATTAATGGTAGGTACCATACTTTGGTCAAAATTATCAAAAATTCTTAACAACAAGTCTAGAACTTGGCTTATTTCCATGTCCCTAACCCTGCCTATATTTAGTTTTTGTTATTTTTTAGGTAATGGTAATATAATTTATTATGGCGTAATTTGTATTCTTTCTGGAATTTCCTTTGGCGGTGATTTTGCCCTAGCCTACTCTATTTTAACTGATATTATTCAAAAAGATAAATTAGAGAATAACCAAACAATTATTTTTGGATTTTGTAATTTTATTATAAAAATTTCTCTGACCTTAATTTCTTCTGTTTTAATTTATTTTATAGGTTTTTTTGAAAATAATACATCCTTACAAGATAATTTTATCTCATTTTCTTACGCCTTATTGCCAATATTTTTTCGAATAATTGCCGGCTCCATACTTTATAAAAATTTTAAGAAATAAATACAGCCTGGCAAATATGATACTATTAAGAAGCGCAAATGTTGCACTATAAATAAGCTTTAGTAATAATCTAAGATTCACCTATTTAATTTTAGAAATTTTATATCTTACCACTAACAATTCTGTCATGTTTTAAAATATAGGTTTGGTTAGATTTTAATTTAATATTGATTTCTACCTGATCAAAATTATTTAATGGAGGTGTTTTAATATTAAGTGGTAATTGTGAGACAATTCTCCACTTCCTAGGACTTAGTGACCAAACTATATCAGCTTCGTGAGGGTTAACTGACGCAATAAAAATATCACTACCCTTCACATTATTTACAGAAGATATCTTACTACCATTAATCCATATAGACCAATTATCATCTGATAAATAAAGAATTGACGACAAATATATCTTTCCAAAAGCAGCGACTTCCTTAATAACAACTTCTTTCTTTTGTGTTGCTTTGACTAAGTCTGCAGAGTTTAGAGTTTCTTTTATATATCCCAACTCTTTATTAGAAAACATTAAAGACTTGAATTTATATTTTTTCTTCTTAGAGAGAGTTGGTTTATTTATTTTAGATAAAACATTTTTTATAGTGTCTATATCACTCTTCTTTTGAAAATCTTCTTTTAAAACCTCGTCTTCTGCAGTTTTCAGCTCTACAGACTTGGTAACTTTTTTTGTCAAACTTTTACTCTCTTTATTGGCGTAGACATTGCAAGTGAGCAAAATAAAAGCAAAAAAGAGAGAGATAACTCTACTCATTCCCATATTATTGAAAATTAAAATTCTAAAATAAACATTTCGTGCAATATTTGTAGCTTAGCTACATTTATACTTTTTAATTATAGTAAGTAAACATATTCAAATTAGTAATCCGGCACAACTAAAACCCTTCCAAGTCAGTTATACCACTATCTTAAACACCGTTTTTCTCCCTCATAACGAGATACCATGTATAATTTATGTTAAAATCTATAATAAATTGATCATATTCTTTCTTTTTTATTTTTAAAATTTCTTTATATAGGTATTTGTCCTTTTTTTTAGTAATTGACATATCGCTGATAATAAAAAATCCATCCAAATCATTGATAATATTGTCAATAAAATCCAAACCCTCGATATCGGTCATGACAGAAAAAGATATATTACCATTAACAGAATCTAAATATAATTTTTGTAAATTGAGAGATCCGACCTCTAATTTTTTTTTCTTTGATTCAGTTATTACCAGATTATGCGTCTTGTATTTTGCAGAAACAGATGTAATTTTATTTTTTAAATAATTAAGCTTTATATTCTTTAGGCCTGTAAGATTTAAACTAGATTTATCCCACCTCTCCTTATACCTCTTAATATCAGCAACCTTACCCTCCACACTACTTATATCCTTCTCAAGTCTGACAATATTAATGTTAATATTTTTTAACTCCTTATCATGTTGAGATTGAGATTCTTTTTCTATATTTTGAAAAAGAAAAATAACGCCCACAAAAGAACAGGCAAAAATAATTTCAACAACAATCTTAATAAGGTACATACGAACCTTTTTATCATAAAAACTAACCTTCTTCTTAATATTAAGATCTTCTAGTCTGGGTTTTTGTTTTTTCTTATTTTCCTCTGGCATTAATTATTTAGGTTCAATAGTTATATCGAAAGGATATTTATAAAACTTCTTATTAAAATTAATATTATTTGGTATATCCTTATATTTTAACTTTTCTTTAGTGAGGGGGGTTTTTAGAGACAGTATTAGCCTATCAAAATTAGTAAATAACGTATCTATATCTCCACCATTATTAAGAATAGATCCAGAAATATTTACTTTATATTTTGTGTTAATGTTATTTGGTCTAAAATTAACCAAAGAATATGTTATCATTTTAATGGAGTTACTATCTTTTGGAACGAAGGATGCCTTTTCTAGTCCTTCTAAATATAAGTATTCCTTATTAATAAAAAAATTATCAATTGCGCCAAAATCTATAATTTCATAGAATTTTTCCTGAGTATTTTTACTGCCTAAACTCTCTTTTCTAATCTTATCGAGCTTAAGCTCTAGATTTGACTGACTCAATTCTTGATCAGACTTATCTTGATCTCTGTCAGAATTATCAATAAATATTTTAACAGCCATATATCCTAAAAATATAATAATTGAGATATTAACAAAAAATAAAAACGATGTCACAATAAATAAAGAGTTAATCTTCTTGATTCTGGAGGTGGAAAATCTAAAAAACTTCTTTTTGCTATTGATAAAATTACTTGACAATAATTCGTCAGATAAAATTTCTGAACCATCTTTTTCGGAAGTTGTGATTCCTATTTTTTTAGATACAACTCCAGCTTCGTAATTTACTATCTTTAAAGATTTAGTTCTAAGAGAGTCCACCTTCTTAATAAATTCTTTAGGTAAAATATTAATAAAATTAATATTCGAAACCTCAACTTCCGGAAAAGATCTTTTTAAATATTGAGTAATTCTAAGGATGTCTTGCTCAAAATATCTAACAAAATTATCATCCTCCAAATTATGATCAGGATCCCTACTTAGAATTAAAGAATTTTGATAAAAAATAAACTGCCTAAGGCCGCTTACCTTAGTATTAATGGTTATGATATCAATATTTGACTCCTTAGATAGATTAAAATCATGCAAGGCAATTTTAAAAATAACCAATAGTGACGATCTTGACTCAATTGGCAAAAGATAAACGCCAATCAGGCGATTTTTGGGCATAAACACAAGAAAGTCTATCCACTCTAACAAGTCCTTCTTTAGTTCTGCCCAAAATAATAATGCATCCCATTTTTTATCTAATCTTTTATTTTTAACAATACCACTTACAACCTCACCCTTAGTTTTGGGACCCTCTCTGGATAAATCTTTTTTTATTAACCGCGAAACATCTAAAGACCTAATTGCTGGATAAGTTTTTTGTTTATAGATTTGATCACTATCATCAAGTAAAATATATATTGGATAATTTTCTCTGTTTTGAAAAATTTCTTTAAATGAAGACTTGGCCTCCTCTAAATCCTTAACCAAGATAGTTTTTACAATCAGACGACCTTGATGAAAGGTAAAAACGGCGCCATTAGTACCTATGGTTACAGTGCAACTCTTTTTACTGAAAAGTTTCTTAAGCTTTTTCATAATATAGACATGGATCGCTAGAATTATTTTTACTAAAACCTTCTAATCTTAAGATACAAGAGTCACAACCGCCACAAGCATAGTAAATGCCGTCCTTATAAATTGGATCATAGCAACTATGAGCATTGACATAATCTACACCGAGACTTAAGCCAAGAGCGATAATATCACTCTTACCTAATTTTATGAGCGGAGTATGAATTTTAAAAGGCTCTTTCAATGAAAGTACAGTTCCTAGGTTAGCTGCCTTTTCAAAAGATACAATGAATTCTGAACGACAATCTGGATAACCAGAATAATCGACGATATTTACACCAATAAAAATATTATTAATATTCCTAGACTCCGCGTAAGAAAGGGCGTATGATAAAAAAATAATATTTCTAGCCGGTACATATGTTATCGGAACATCTCCTTTGTCACCAATATGATCTCTATTTTTTGGTACTTCGATATTTTTATCAGTTAAGGCGTTGTTTTTAAAAAAACTAGTATCAATATTTACTATCTTATGATCAGCAAAATTATAAATTTTAGCAATTTTTGTAGCCATAGAAAGTTCTATGTCATGCTTTTGAGCATAATTAAAACTTAAACCATAAAGTTCATAACCTTCATTTTTTGCAATTGCTGATAAAGTTAAAGAATCTAAACCTCCACTTAGCAATATAACTGCTTTTTTTACCATACTACTCTATATAATACTATTTATAACCAAAGATATGTCAAAAATAAAAATAACCAAAATAGATAGGGATAATATTTTTTTAGACCACTTTTCTATGGGGGTGACGCCTTTAAAATAGTAGTAAATCCAATATAAGGAGGCGATACTTATCGAGATAAGATAAAACAAACCAACAAAATCACTTCTAAATAAAATTACTGCCGAAACAAAGAATACTATCATATAAAAAATAATATTTTTTTGAGTATTGTGGATTCCTTTTTTTAATGGCATGATCACGATATTGGCTTTTTTAAAATCCTCCATACGATACAAAGTAATTGCTAAAGAGTGAGGAACTTGCCATAATGAAAAGATTATAAAAAGCATAATAGATTCAAAATCAACTTCATTACTTACAAAAAAATAAGCAATTAAAGGTGGCATAGATCCAGAAATGCTACCAACATGAATATCATAAATAGAATTTCTTTTTAAAAAAATAGTATAAATTACAGCATAAAAAAGAAATCCTATAATAGCAGTTACAAAACTTAAAATATTACCAAAGTAATAGAGGATAGAAAATCCAAAAATTGCCAAAATTAAGCCATAAAAAAAACTGAGATTTACAGAAATTTTACCCAAAACTAAAGGACGGTTTTTGGTTCTTTGCATTAATTTATCAATATCTCGATCATAAATATTATTAAAAACACACCCAGAGGCGATAATCAAAATAATTGACAAGATAACAATCGTTAAATCTAGCAGATCAACAGAATTAGAATATATTTTTGAGGCCAAAAAGAATCCAGCAAAGGAGTTGAGAATATTACCAACAATAATCCCGGGTTTGGTTAAAATTAATAAATTATAAAATGTCGACTCCTTATTCACTTGTTATTAGCTAATTTACAAATTGATTAATATGATTTTATTTTATGATAAACATACTTGTTAGATTTTTTGACAGCATCAAGTAAATTATAATTATTTCCTAAAAATATAGCAATAGCAGTTGATAACATACAACCAGTTCCTCGACAATTTTTATTCAACCTTTTATTTTGTAATTTTATAATTTTATTGTCAGAAAACAAAAAGGACAGAACTTTATCTGATTTTTCTTGAAAATGACCTCCTTTAACCAAAATATTACTTACACCAAAATTTTTTAAATTTTTAACCGCTTTCGCAATATCGTCAAAATTTTTAATTTTTATTCCAGATAAAATTTCTAACTCATAAATATTTGGAGTAACTAAATAGCAATTTGCAATTAATTTTAATTTAATTTCAGCAATTGCTTCAGAAGAAATTAAATTATATCCATTGCTAGCTTTAATTACTGGATCAAAGATAATCTTAATATTCTTTGTGGTTAGAAAATCTATTATTTCCTTAACAGAACTAGAATTTCCAACCATTCCAATTTTAACCAGATCAATCTTATTTGCAGAAAATATAACCTCTAACTGGTCCTTAATAATTTTTCGATCTAAATATAAAATATTACGAATTTCTTGATTATTTTGAGCATTTATGGCGGTTATGATATTAAAAATATTGGCACCCAGATCATATCCAACTCCAAAGTCAGCCATAATTCCCGATTTCGAAAGAGGATCTGAGCCAGCAATAGTTAAAATATTTGGTTTTTTAGACAAATTTTATTGGATTGAAATTAAAAACAAAATTCTAAAATTATTTTTCAAAAAAACAAATCCATAAAAACTAATCTACCTAAATGTTGCATTATAGAGCAACTTCGGTATTATTACGAGATGAATAATATAAATTTACTCTCTATTGCCATTTTTAAGATAATCATATTGAATTCTTGAAATATCTTATCTATCATAACAAGTAAAAATATTTTAATTAATTGATTTATGGATAATAAAAACCGACCATTATCACCACATTTGCAAATTTACAAACCACAAATGACTTCTCTTACCTCAATCATGCATCGCATGACTGGCGTTTATCTGTTTCTTGGAGTCTTAGTTTTGTCGTGGCTTTTTATTTATTATCAATACCAAACAGATTTAGTGTTTGGCAGTGAATATAAAGGATGTTCTAATGCAACCTGGACCTATGTCACTTATTTTTTCTCATTTACTTGGCTTTTTGCACTTTATTACCATCTTTGTAATGGCGTGCGCCATTTAATGTGGGATATTGGCAAAGGATATGATATAAAAATTGCTTATCGTAATGCCTATATTGTTATTTTTTCAGCAATTTCTTTAACAATTGCCACCATTTTTACTTATTTTTACCTTAGATAATGACAAAAATCAGAAAATCAGAAAGATCAGGATCACGTCACTGGATCTTCCAGAGAATAAGTGCTGTAATTTTAATATTCTTAGTTTTGTGGCTTGGCTACTCCTCTTTTGCAATGTTGGTTGACAATTCTTATATAGAGACTTTCTTTTCTTATGTTAGTAACACAGTTTTATCTATTATATTTGTATCTACTTGTCTTTATCATGGTTCACTTGGTATGCAAACAATAATCGAAGATTATGTTTCATGTAAAAAGTCCAGAAAAATAACTATTGCAATTATCAATATCACTTCTTTAATTACTGCCATTTTTGTTATTATTACTATTGCTCGCTTACATATTATATTATAAACTCACGATGAAGATAAAGACATATAAACATTTATAGATATACATGCGGTGGAGACTTAACTCCTCCTAAATCAAATAATATCTATTCATTTAAAAACTTAACTTCTAAAGCAGAGAGGTTTCTATAATATAATGTAACACATTATTGACACTAAACTATTATTATGACTGAAACTAAGATAGGAAATTACAAAATTATTGATCACGAGTTTGACGTATTAGTTGTTGGCGCTGGTGGTGCCGGCCTAAGGGCTACTTTTGGAATGTCCTCAAAGGGCTTAAAAACCGCTTGTATTAGTAAAGTTTTTCCGACTCGTTCTCATACGGTTGCGGCGCAAGGGGGAATTTCTGGTGCTCTTGGCAATATGGGTGAAGATGATTGGAGGTGGCACGCTTACGACACCATTAAGGGTTCTGACTGGCTTGGTGACCAAGATGCTATTGAGTATATGTGCAAAACAGCACCAGAAGCAATTATTGAATTAGAGCATTACGGCGTACCCTTTTCTCGTAACGAAGAAGGTAAAATCTATCAAAGACCTTTTGGCGGCATGACTAAGGGCTATGGCGAAGGTGGAACGGCCACTAGAACTTGCGCCGCAGCTGACAGAACTGGTCACGCCATTTTACATACACTATACCAACAATCCTTAAAACATAATACTGAATTTTTTATTGAATATCTTGCCCTTGATCTAATCATGGAGGATGGAACCTGTAAAGGCGTCATGGCTTTATCTCTAATTGATGGTACGATTCATAGATTTAAAGCAAAAATTGTATTACTTGCAACTGGCGGCTATGGTCGAGCCTATTTTTCAGCAACTTCAGCTCACACCTGTACCGGAGATGGCAATGCTATGGCTCTTCGAGCTGGTTTACCACTTCAAGATATGGAGTTTGTACAATTTCATCCAACCGGTGTTTATGGTTCCGGCTGCTTAATTACAGAGGGTGCTAGAGGTGAAGGTGGTTACTTAGTAAATTCTAAGGGCGAAAGATTTATGGAAAGATACGCTCCAAATGCTAAGGATTTAGCATCTCGTGACGTAGTATCTCGCTCTATGACTATTGAAATAAATGAAGGTCGTGGCGTTGGTGAAAATGGCGATCACATTTTCCTACATCTTGACCATTTAGATAATAATACTTTAGCTGAAAAGTTACCTGGCATTTGTGAAACTGCTAAAATTTTTGCTGGAGTTGATGTGACAAAAAATCCTATTCCTGTAATTCCAACCGTGCATTACAATATGGGCGGTATTCCAACAAATCATGAGGCAGAAGTTTTAACCAATAAAAATGGTAAGATGGAAACAGTTCCTGGATTAATGGCTATTGGCGAAACTGCCTGTGTTTCTGTCCATGGTGCTAATCGACTTGGATCAAATTCACTTCTTGATTTGGTTGTGTTTGGTAGATCCGCAGCAATTAAAGCTAGAGAATTAATTAAAGACAATGACCCATCTCCAGAGTTTTCTAAAAATGCTGGTGAAAATGCCCTTATTAGATTGGATAAAATTAGAAATGCCGATGGCACTCAGGGTGCAGCCCAAATTCGCCTTGAAATGCAAAAAAACATGCAAAAACATGCTGCAGTATTTAGAGATGAAAAAATTATGTCCGAAGGTGTCAAAAACATCAGAAATGTTATTGATAGCTTTAAAGATCTTAAAATTAAAGATCGTGGTCTAGTCTGGAATACTGACCTAGTTGAAGCTTTAGAATTAGACAATCTTCTTGGGCAGTCTTTGGTTACAATAGCATCGGCTCTGAACAGAAAAGAATCTCGTGGAGCTCATTGTCGTGACGATTTTCCAGATAGAGACGATAAAAATTGGATGAAACATACCTTAATGTGGGCAAATGAAAAATATGAAACTAAAGTTGATTATAGAGATGTAAAGCTAAATCCTATGACTGACGAAATGAAGCAAATACCACCAAAAAAACGTACATATTAAGTTTCATCTTTTTACAGAGGAATCCTCTCCCAGAAAAACCTCCCCACAATAATTAAATTCAAAGCTTATCTTGAATACCACACAAGGTATAAGCTTTGGACTAAACTCAACCTCTAATTTGAATAAAATATATAATTTTTAGACCAAAGAATTTCATGCTAATTTAGTTGTCGTTAATTCTCAAGGTGAATGTCCTTTACGCGAGGACATCAACGGTAAGAAGGTGCTATCATGGAGATAAAATCTGAAGTAAACCTATGACGGCAAATGGGAGATGCTCAAAGGAGGGTTTGAAATTTCTATATACATAACGACTTCGAGAGGTCTACGCCTCACCTTTTATCAAATTACAAAAGAAGATGTTATTTTTCATTCTTTCGCTTGGCACGATGGAGTGGATAATTAAGAAAATCCTTCTTAGTAATTAGCATCTTAAAAGATAAATCCAAATCATGCCATTATTATGGATAAAAAATAGCATAGCACCACGTTAACGGGGTTGCACCAGCTCTAAAATTTTTTTATAAAATCCTTAATTTAACTTTTTGGTAATGTAATATTGCTGCATAATTGACAAGACATTACTAAATGTCCAATAGATTAATAAGCCAGCTGGGAAAGTGGCAAAAACAAAAATCAATATGAAGGGTAAAAATTTCATCATCTTTGCTTGCAGCGGATCACCTGGAGCAGGACTCAGTTTTTGCTGCAGAACCATTGTTAACCCCATTAATATTGGCCAAATTCCAATTTGTAGAAAAAATCCATCTACTGAGAATGGTAATAGACCAAATAAATTGAATATGGAGGTTGGATCTGCTACCGATAAGTCATTGATCCAGCCGTAAAATGGCGCGTGCCTCATGTCAATTGTTACAAAAAGTACTTTATAAAGAGAGAAAAATACTGGAATCTGAATTATCATGGGTAAACAGCCGGCAGCAGGATTAACCCCCTCTCTTTTATACAGCTCCATAATTTGACGGTTTGTCTCTACCTTATTATCCTTATTGCGCTCTCTAATCTCCATAATTCTTGGTTGAAATTTTTTCATTCGACCAATGGCAGTAAATGATTTATGAGCTAGCGGAAACATCGCTAATTTAACTAACAAAGTTATAGCTAAAATTGCCAAACCGTAATTTTTGAGAATATCATTAAAAATAGTTAGGATAAAAAAGAAGGGCTTAGTTAAAAAATAATACCACCCAAAATCTACAGCCTTATCAAATGAATCAATTCCCATCTCCTCCTTATATGAGTCAAGCAAGGAAAGAACCTTGGCGCCAGCAAAAAAATGGTGATCAAACGTGATTACATCTCCACTGATAACTTCAAATTCATCAGTAATAAATTCACTATTATAAATCTCTTTTTTAGCAGTTTTATGATAAGAAAACTTACCCGTAAATGACAAATTGTAATCTGGAATCATGGCTGTAAGCCAATATTTATCGGTAATTCCAAGCCAACCAGAATTGGAATTAAATTCATGATCGCCATCATCTTTTAAATCTGAATATGGAACTTCGTCAAGTAACTTATTAGAAACGGCAATCGGCCCTTCGTGAAGGATAAAATTATTCATTCCCTCCACCTTTAAATTACGACTCACCCTTCCAAAAGAGGCAATACTGATATCTTTTGCAGAGTTGTTTTTAACCAATTTCTCTATGTCAAACATGTAATCCTGATCGATAGAAATTTTTATTTGAAATAGAATATTGTTATTATTCGTCCAAGACAAGGTGACTGGAGATTCTGGTGTTAAGGAGTTAGAGTTAGATTGCCATAAAGTCTTGGAGTTTGGCAATTCTAGATCATACTTTGAGCTTAAAAAGTGAAAATCAATAAAATAATGGTCAAGGGAATCGATAGGTGATAAGAGCTTAACATCTTCACTATTCTTATCTAAAGTTTCTTTGTATCCAATAAGCTCTAAATCATCAAACCTAGCCCCCCGAAGTGCAATCGAACCCTTTAAATGACCATTATTGATAGTAATTCTTTTTTTTATATTTTTACCAATAGCTTCATCTCTACTAAGAAATTTTTGATTTTTATCACTGATAGATGTAACTTTTTTATTTGAAATTACTCCTTTGGAACTTTTTATTTGAGACTTTTTTAATTTGACCTCCTGTTCTTGTTCGGCAATTTGCTGCCTTTGATAGGCTTCAATTTTTGGTTTTTCATAAAAAACTGTCCATAGGATTAAAACTAAAATTGAAAGGGTAATAGCTACTAATGTATTTCTATTTTCTTGCATCTATGATATAGTAATGTTTAAAATATGTGTTGGTATTTTGCTGCCAATTAACTTCTACCGAGTTAATTTTTTATAGGAACCAATTAAGCAAGTGAAGAATTTTACATTCAATTTTAATGAGAATAAAGGAAAAATTTCAAAATTTACAAAATAATAATAAAAAAGCTTTAATTAGCTTTGTTGTAGCTGGTGATCCGGATTATAATTTATCTTTAGAAATTATGCATAATTTGGTAGAAAATGGTACTGATATTATTGAAATTGGTCTGCCATTTTTAGATCCAGCAGGTGATGGGCTGATAATTGAAGAAGCCAGCAAGAGAGCGGTTCATAATGGAGCAACTTTGGCAAAACTATTTAATTTAGTAGAAAATTTTAGACAAAAAGATAAAGAAACTCCGATTATATTGATGGGTTATTATAATCCAATTTATCATTTCGGAGTTAAAAATTTTACTGAAATTTCTAAAAAATCAGGAATTGACGGTCTGCTAATTGTTGACTTACCATTGGAAGAAAGCTTTGAGATGAATCGATTTGCCAGAAAGAATGACTTAGATATCATCAATCTTGTTGGTCAAAATAGCTCAGAAGAAAGAATTTCTAAAATTTGCCAGAACTCTTCTGGCTTTATTTACCTGGTTTCAATTTTAGGAATTACTGGCACTAAAGAGCCTGATATTTCAAAAAATATTCCTTTTATAAATCACATTAGAAAAAATAGTGATCTACCAATTGCGCTTGGTTTTGGTATTAAAAACCCTGAGATTGCGGGTCGGGTAGCAAAACTAGATATTGATGCTGTTGTTGTTGGATCTTCTCTTGTTGAGATTATAAATAACAATATATTAGATAGAGATAATATTTTAAAAGAAGTTTCTGCCAAGGTAAAAGAATTTAAAACTGCAATAAATTAAAATTTTAAAATTATTCTTGCATAGGTTCAAAAAATATGATATAGTTGTAATTTGGTAATTAAATATTAAATTATATAAATGATACAATGAATACTTTAAAGACTTGTTTAGTATTAGGATCGGGTGCTCTTGCTGGTGGTGTTACTGGTGTAACTGCATATGCGGCTGCAGGAATTGAAATTGCTAAAACGAATAAAGGTGAGTTTAGAAAAGTACTATCCAGAAGAGTAGATCAAGGAGACGATAGTAAAGTTCTTGAAAGTTTGGAAAAACTTAATGGCCAAGTAAAAAGTGATTTTAGAGGTGCAAATCGTATGGCTATAGGTGTAGGACTTGCGTCAGGAGCATTGGTATCAGCGACATTGGCAGCGTCAATTCCTGGTGATAGAGGGTTAGATCAAGAGGAGGTTAGGCCAGTTTATGCTGCAGTTCGACAACAACTTGGCCATCCCCCTAATCCAAATCCGCTTGATCCACATACTGATCATCAAGAAAGAAAAAATAAACTTGAACGTTAATTACATCCATATTAAAAATTGTGCATAAGCTCTAGTTTTATTTTATAATTTTTAAGAATTGTAAAATGATTTTTATGATATTAGGTCAGCACAATCTATTGATGGAGCTGTTGAAAAATAAAAAGGTAAATTTATTTATTCCACAGTTCTTTAATAATTGACAAGGGGGTGGTAATTATTATAGTTATTTAATCTTTAACCTATAGTCGGTAATGTTAAATAGATTTGGTTTAACTAGTACAAATACAGAAGAGACAACAATATATCTACAAAATACATTAATAAATATGCTTGGTCCCCTTGGGGGTATTATTTTGGCTTAGCTCTATTTGCTGTTAGTAATTCTGAAAATACAAATGAGGAAAGGCAGTAAATTTTTCAGTCAATAGGTATAGCGGCATTTAGCCTAATATTAAGGGAATTTAATATTAATAATACAAATAATCAGCAACATGAAATTACAAATCTTGAAGATGTAGTACCTAGTATACAATCTGGACTATCTTTTTTAATGATTGAAAATGCTGGCTATCAAGATGGATTATTAGTTGCTATGATTGTTAATGCTTATGCTAATTTTCGTCAAGATTATCATCATGATATTGAGGAAAATACTATAAATTCATTATATAATACAATAACAGGTGCTGGTATAGATATAAGAGGACTTCTAAGAGATTACTACCCAATAATATTTAGTGTCGACCAACAAAATACTATCAATTCTTTACTAGGTTTAACGGGATCTAGTGAGGAAAGTTTATTATCAATAGAAGAAGGTCGTAACAATCAAGATCAGTTATTAACAGAACCGTCAACAACTATAAGGGCCCCTTCTACACGATCAGAATATTTATCACTTTAGGTATTAATATATTTTATAATAATTTTTAAAAAACGTAAAACACTCTTTTGCTCGATGTTAATTTAATTTTTGATATATTACTTATTTATTTTAAAAAACATACTTGTATTTAAGATTAGTTATAATTAAGATGTCTTTTTTTGCTTAATATAGTTTTTAGCAATTTTGGGGGTGTAGCTCAGCTGGTTAGAGCGCCTGCCTGTCACGCAGGAGGTCGCGGGTTCGAGTCCCGTCACTCCCGCCACTTGAATTTTTGATGATTAATAATAGTTTGATTGACAGTTACGCTAGTTCGGCATTTAATTTTGCTAGAAAAAATAACTCTATAGCTATTTTTGAATCTGAACTAAGAGACATTTCACAAAATTTATCTAAAAATTTAATCAAAGAATTGTCAAATCCCACAATTTCTAGAGAAATTTTATCCGATATAGCTCTTGAGATTGGTAAAAAGTTAAAATTATCAAAAGATGTCGCCAATTTTCTAAAAATTATTACTGAAAACAGAAGAGTTTTTTTAATTTTAGAAATTTCCAAAAGATTTACAGAAATTTTTAAAAAAGATTGCGGTATTGTTACGGCAAAAATTTATGTAGTAAATAAAATTTCTGACCAATATATTGAGAAGGTAAAATCGGTTATTTCCAAAAAGTACAAAGATAAAACTATTGAAATTGAGCAAGTTATTAAAAAAAATATCTTAGGTGGCTTAGTTATAAAAGTTGGTTCTGAATTAATTGATTCAAGCCTGAAAAACGACTTACATCAATTACAGAGTCAGTTACAAAAAGAATGTTATTAATTTATTAAATCTTTTATTATGCAATTAAATATAGATGAATTTTCTAGTATTTTAGAAAAAAAAATCAGTGATTTTAAATCATCTGTGGATCTAAAGGAGGTCGGCGAAGTAATTTCTGTTGGCGATGGAATTGCCAAAATATACGGTTTGGACAATGTTCAAATGGGCGAGATGATTGATTTTGAGTCAGGAGTTCGCGGTATGGCCCTTAATATTGAAAAAGATAATGTTGGTGCAGTAATTTTTGGTGATAGTTATAAAGTTAAAGAGGGTGACAACGTTAAAAGAGTTGGTAAAATTGTTGAAGTTCCTGTTGGTAAAGGCCTTTTAGGTCGTGTTGTCGACGCTCTCGGTAACCCAATAGATGGTAAAGGTCCTTTAAAAAACGTAGAATATAAAAGAATTGAAGTTAAGGCGCCAGGAATTATTGACAGACAATCAGTCAGTGAGCCGATGCAAACTGGTATTAAGGCTGTCGACAGTTTAATTCCTATTGGTCGTGGCCAAAGGGAGCTTATTATTGGCGACAGACAGACGGGGAAAACCGCAATTATTATTGATGCATTTTTAAATCAGTCAGAAAATAATAAATCTGACGATGAATCTAAAAAACTATATTGTATTTATGTGGCGATTGGTCAAAAAAGATCAACCATTGCCAATATAGTCAAATCTTTGGAAGAATCTGGTACGATGGATTATACAATTATTGTTTCTGCCACCGCTTCCGAAGCTGCTTCTATGCAATTTTTTGCACCCTATACTGGCTGCACTATTGGTGAATATTTTCGTGATAATGGTATGCACGCTTTAATTGCTTATGATGATTTATCTAAGCATGCAGTTGCTTATCGTGAAATGTCATTACTTTTAAAAAGACCTCCAGGAAGGGAAGCTTATCCTGGTGATGTATTTTATGCTCATTCTCGCTTATTAGAAAGGGCTGCTAAAATGTCTGAAACTAGAGGTGGTGGCTCGTTAACTGCTTTACCGGTTATTGAAACTCAAGCCGGTGATGTATCGGCCTATATTCCAACTAATGTAATTTCAATTACTGATGGTCAAATTTTCTTAGAAACTGAACTATTCTACAAAGGTATTAAGCCAGCAATTAATGTGGGCCTTTCGGTTTCAAGGGTTGGTTCTGCTGCTCAAACTAAGGCAATGAAACAAGTCTCTGGTACCATTAAACTAGATTTAGCTCAATTTAGAGAGTTAGAATCTTTTGCTCAATTTGGATCTGATCTAGACGCCTCAACTCAAAAATTACTTGATAAGGGTCAAAAATTAACAGAACTTTTGAAGCAAAATCAGTATAGACCCCTTCCTTTTGAGGAGCAAGCTGTCTCAATTTATATTGGCGTTAATGATTATCTAAAGGATATTGAAACCTCTGAAATTACTCGTTTTGAGGAGGAGTTTTTGAGAGTTATGAAAGATAAAAATCAAAAACTTCTTGATCAAATTCGTGAAGAGAAAAAAATTACTGATAAAATTGAGAAAAACCTAAAGATGGTAATTAATAACTTTTTACAAACTTTTAAATAGTTATAATGTTATTTTTACAAAAAATTTGTATATATAGAGCTCCGGGGAGCGTAGAAGATTCGACTACTACACTGTCGTCGCAGCCGACTATTGCTACCGCTACCAAAACTTCTTACACTCGGGATATCAGAGGGGGTTATCCTCCATCCACATCTCCAACAGTTTATTAAGTAAATAATACAAAACCCCGCGACAATGGGAATGAAAAAAATATAGTTAAATTTGATAAATTATCGAATAATAAATTGAATTTATGTCAAACCTAAAGACTCTTAAAAATAGAATTAAATCAGTAAAATCTACTCAAAAGATTACTAAAGCCATGAAGATGGTTGCCGCTTCTAAGCTTAGAAAGGCTAGAATAGCTGTTGAAAATGCCCGCCCCTATGGCGATAAAATATCTGAAATGGTAATGGATATCGCTGGAGATCTTCCGAATGGCGCCTTAGAAGCGAAGAAGTCTGTTTTAATTGGTGATGGTATTGACAAAACTCATCTTTTAGTTGTCTTATCATCAGACCGAGGTCTTTGTGGAGGTTTAAATAGTAACAATGTTAAGCAGGTTAAATCTATGATCCTGGATTTACAGTCTCAAAAAAAAAATGTTAAACTATTTTGTATCGGTAAAAAAGCTTACGATCAATTAGTTGTCAAACATAAGGATTTAATTATTGACGCGGAATTTGGTGTTTTTAAAAATAACATTTCTTATGAGTTAGCGTTAAAAATTTCCAAAAAATTAGTTAAGTTATTTGAGGAAAGTGACTTTAATATTTGTACGATTTGTTATAGTGAATTTGAATCTGCAATTAGCCAAAAACCGACTAAACAGCAACTAATTCCATCTCCCATTAAAATCAAAACTAGTAAAAATAAAAACAACCTACACTCTCCAATCACCTTTGAACCCAATCAAGAAGAGGTCTTAAATCAATTATTACCAAAAAATCTTGCTATTCAAATTTTTAATAAACTATTAGAAAATATCGCTTCTGAACAAGGCGCTAGAATGGCCGCTATGGAATCAGCATCTAATAATGCTGGTAAAATGATTAAAGATTTAACATTATTTTACAATAGAAGTCGCCAGGCTAATATTACTCGTGAATTAATAGATATTATATCAGGATCTTCAGCCTCCAGTTAGTTCTGTCAAACTCAGCCTGTATGTATTAGATGTTATATATAGCGCCTAACATCAAACTTATAGCCAATCCCATTTATAATATATTATATGGCAACATATTTTAAGGTTAAAATTATTAAAAAATTATCGCCCTAGGAAATTCTTTTTAACAATTACGTACTTAAAGATAAAATTAAATAATACCCCTTCTCACTCAATATCATAGGTGGAAATTGGTATAATTTAATATTTACTTAAATGGGTTGTATTTTTAATTATGTATACTAAAATTATACTAGTTATAATCGTTTTATAGCTTTATTTATTTTAACTAATACCAACTACCACATTTAAAGCAGTTTTTTTGCAATATTTTTATTCATAAGTTACCTTAATAGGTTGGTTATTTAGGGTAATCAGGATAAAGAAAAAATCTATTTTAAAGGTGGGAATTGGCATATATACCACTAACTATGAAAAAATTTGTCTCTATTTCTTTGGTAATCATCGCTACCTCCCTATCAGTTCAAGCAGCAGAAGCTAATTTACCAAAATATGGAAAATGGTGCGGCAATTCTAATGCCAAACTCAAAGCAAAATCAATTGATAAAATTGATCAATCCTGTAAAAGAAATTTTAAATGTCGAGTAAAAGCAAAAACTGGTTTTAACAGGTTAAATTGCGACATGGATTTAATTGGATATCTTGATGGTCGTGGCAAAAAATATGCCAAAACTTCTGATGCCAAAAAAGCTAGATTAAGAATTTTATCTTACTTTGAAGAAAAATCTAAGAATTGGAAGTAAAAGTAACGCTAAATTCAAGTACTAAATGCAATAAAACATATCATTTTTAAACCAAAGAATTTGATGCTAATTTTAGCTTCTCATTTCAAGCTTGATTAGGAGTTTTATTCAAATTAGTGGTTGAATTTAGCGTATTACCTATATTTTTTATCAGTAAGTAACTTTAATAACGCCATTCTAATAAAAAGAGAGTTTTGAGCCTGAATAAAGTACTTAGCTTGAGGAAGAGAATCAACCTCAATATCAATTTCATCGATACGAGGTAAAGGATGCATTATTGATAAATCTTTTTTAGCTCCTTGTAGTAAGTTTTTATTGATTTGATATTTATTGCTAACAACTTCATATTCTTTCTCATCTTCAAACCTTTCTTTTTGAATTCTAGTTACATACAAGATATCAAGATCTTTAATAGTATTTTTTAAATCTTCGGTTTCAACAATTTTACCATTTATTTTTTCAATAGCCACCCTTCTTTCTGATGAAATCTGTGATAATTTATGAGAAATAAGGTAAAACTTATTATTAGGATAAAGATTAAGTAGCTTAACTAAAGAATAAACTGTCCTACCATACTTTAAATCTCCAACAAAGCCAATATTCAGATTATCTAATCTTTTTTTATCTTGTTTTATAGTAAAAAGATCGGTCAGAGATTGTGTTGGATGCTCGTTTGAACCATCCCCACCATTAATTACTGGAATATGACAATTTTTAGAGAATTCTAAGGCGCTATCATTTTTAGAGTGACGAATAATAACTAGATCAGCATAATTGCCAATAATTCTTCCCATATCAGAAAGTGATTCACCTTTTTTTGCTGAAGATGATAGCCCGTTTTCTAGAGAGATAATATTACCACCAAGTCGCATCATCGCACCTTCAAAAGAAAATCTGGTTCGACTACTAGGTTCAAAAAATAAAGTAGCCAGAATTACTCCCTCAAGATCATGATATTTTTTAATTTTATTATTTTCTAAATCTCTTTGATAGTTTGTTGATAAGTCAAATATTAAGTCAATATCATTGCGATTAATCTGATTGGCACTAATTAAATTTTGAAAAGAGATTTTATCCATGATTTTCAACCTTACTATTAGAGTAATTTGCCATATCTTGCAAACAAATTATATCAAATTTACCATCATTTTGATAAATTTTTCTGATTGATTTTGAGATGTATCTGGCAGCATTTATAGTTGTAAAACAAAAAACCTGATTCATTAACATAGCACGCCTAAGACCGAATGATCTAGTGATGGAAATAGAATCTGATGAAGTATTGATAGCTAAGCTTATTTTACCTTCATTAGCCAAGTCAACCACATTATAACCACCTTCACTCTCTTTTTTAACTCTGGTTACATCTGCTAAACCTTCTAATGTTAAGAATTTTTCAGTATTAATTGTAGCATAAATTTTATAACCGCATTCTTGAAGATTTTTTACAATCTCGATCATCTCTAAAGTTTTATCCTTCTCCTTAACCGAAATCAGAGCACCACCTTTTTCAAGAATTTTTGTACTTACTCCTAATTGTGCTTTAAAAAAAGCAATTTCAAAATCCTTGTCAACACCCATTACTTCGCCAGTTGATTTCATTTCTGGCCCAAGAAGAATGTCAGTATTAGAAAACCTAACAAAAGGGAAAACTACCTCCTTTACTGAATAATATTTTTCACTATAATTTTTTACCTTATCTAATGCAAATTCTGACAATTTATGACCAACCATTAAAAGTGAGGCAATTTTAATAATATTAATCCCAGTTGCTTTAGCTACAAAAGGAGCGGTCCTTGAAGCTCTTGGGTTAACTTCAATAATATAGAGTTGATTGTCCTTGATAGCATATTGCACATTCATCAACCCACAAACACCAATTTCCTTAGCTAGTGTAGTTGCGCTTTTTTTAATTTGCTGAATCTGATCTTGAGTTAAAGAAAATGGCGGTAGGCAACAGGCGGAGTCACCAGAATGAATTCCAGCCTCTTCAATATGCTGCATAATACCAACAATTTCTACATCCTTTCCATCGCTTAAGGCATCGACATCAATCTCAATAGCGTTTTCCAAGAATTTATCAATTAAAATTGGACCATCTAAAATAACAGACTTATTATACTTAATATATTTATATAAAGATTCTTTATTATAAATAATTTCCATAGCTCTGCCACCAAGAACATTACTTGGGCGAATTACAATTGGATAGCCAATCTTATCAACCGACTTCTCAATATCTTTTAATTTATGACAAATATCATTCTCGGGCTGAATAAAATTAATTTTATGAAGTAATCGTTGGAATCTTTCACGATCTTCGGCCAAATCAATCTTGTCAAAAGTAGTGCCAATGATTGGTAAATTAAATTTACTAAGATATTTTGCTAATTTTAAAGCAGTTTGACCACCAAATTGTACTATTACACCAAGTAGCTCACCCTTTTCCTGCTCTCTTCTAACAATCTCTAAAACATATTCTGCAGTCATTGGTTCAAAATATAACCTATCAGAAGTATCGTAATCAGTTGAAACAGTTTCTGGATTACAATTGATCATAATAGTTTCAAAACCAGCCTCTGACAAAGTAAAACAAGCATGAACGCAGGCATAATCAAATTCAATACCTTGTCCAATTCTATTTGGACCTCCACCCAAAATAATAACTTTCTTTTTATCAGAAATTTCCGCCTCACACTCAGCTTCAGTTAGATGATCGCCCTCATAGCAAGAATACATATATTTAGTGAAGGATTTAAACTCAGCAGAGCAGGTATCAATCCTCTTAAAGACCGGCTTAACTCCTAATTCTGAACGCAAATCCGCAATCTCAAACTCGTCCCTATTGGTTAATTTTGCCAATCTTGAATCTGAAAAACCTAGTTTTTTTAATTTTAATAATTCAGCCTTATCAGTCTTAATGCCACTTCTTTTAATCCTCTCCTCTTCCTTAATAATTTTAGCAATCTGTGACACAAACCACTTATCATAGTAAGTAATTTGACAAACTTCTTCAATAGAAATTTTATATCTGAGGGCGTGAGCGATTAACAAAATTCTGTTTGGACTAAATAACTTCAACTTCTTTTTAATAATTTGCTGATTTTCTTTTAGGGAATTTTCATCAGTCACACCTTCTATCTCAACCTCAGCAAATCCATCTAAACCAATTTCCATTGAACAAAGCGCTTTTTGAATTGATTCGGCAAAATTTCTACCAATTGCCATCGCCTCACCAACCGACCTCATGGCACTTGAAAGGATTGGGTTGGCATCTTGGAACTTTTCAAAAGTAAATCTTGGAACCTTAGTGACAATATAGTCAATTGTTGGCTCAAAAGAAGCTGGAGTAACTTTAGTTATGTCATTCTGAATTTCATCCAAACCATAACCAACAGCAAGCAATGCTGCAACTTTAGCAATTGGAAATCCGGTTGCTTTGGAAGCAAGAGCAGAAGATCTAGAAACTCTAGGATTCATCTCAATAACTACTAAGCGACCATTATCTGGATTAACAGCAAATTGCACATTAGAACCTCCAGTTTCAACTCCAATTTCCCTGATAACAGCAATTGAAGCATTTCGCATTTGTTGATATTCCTTATCCGTTAAAGTTAAGGCCGGAGCAACCGTAATAGAATCTCCAGTATGAATTCCCATAGGGTCAATATTTTCAATAGAGCAAATAATAATAGCATTATCTTTACTATCCCTAACTACCTCCATCTCATACTCTTTCCAACCTATAATTGATTCATCAATTTGTACCCTACCAACAGGCGATAAACTCAGGCCGTTTTTAACAATTTCTTCGAGCTCTTTTATGGTTTCAGCAATACCACCACCACTACCACCAAGGGTAAAAGAAGGTCGAATAATTGCTGGCAACCCAATTTCTTTTATCACCTCCAAAGCCTGCTCTATAGAACTAATCACAGCATTTTTTGGCACTTCAAGGCCAATTTTAGCCATGGCTTTATTAAATAATTCACGATCTTCAGCTTTTCTAATAGCTTTTGAATCAGCGCCAATCATTTTCACACCATATTTTTCTAGGACTCCATTCGCTTCTAAAGATAGAGCGCAATTAAGAGCTGTTTGACCACCAACAGTTGGTAAAATTGCATCAGGTCTTTCTTTGATGATGATTTTTTCAACTACTTCTGGGGTAATTGGCTCAATATAGGTACGATCAGCAGTTTGCTGATCTGTCATGATAGTTGCCGGATTAGAATTAATTAGAATAGTTTTGTAACCCTCATCTTTTAAAGCCCTGCAGGCTTGAGTTCCAGAATAATCAAATTCACAAGCCTGACCAATAACAATTGGCCCAGCACCAATGATCAAAATTGATTTTATTTCAGTATTTTTTGGCATCTGATTTATAATTTTTTATTAACTAATGTGTAAATTACATATTGGTTAATATATTTTGTTTAAATTTATCGAATAAATATCTACTATCATGAGGGCCTGGAGAGCTTTCTGGATGATACTGAACTGAAAATATTGGTTGGTTTTTCAACTCAATACCCTGGATTGTTTGGTCAAAAAGAGAGATATGAGTTACCTCTACATTTTCTGGAATGCTATCCTTAGAAGCGCAAAAGCCATGATTTTGACTGGTAATTTCAACAAGATTGTTCTGCAAATTTTTAACCGGATGATTGGCGCCCCTATGACCTTGGTGCATTTTAATAGTTGAAAGTCCAGATGCTATACAAAGTAATTGGTGACCCATACAAATACCAAAAATTGGCACATTATCGGCAAGTAATTTTTTAATTACAGGAACCGCATATTCTGAAGTTTTAATTGGATCTGCAGGGCCGTTAGAAAGAAAAATTCCATCAAAATCAGTAGCAATAATTTCTTCATAAGAAGCAGTCGCTGGTAAAATAGTTAGATCGAAATTTTGCTCAGCAAGACATCTTAAAATGCTCTCCTTAATACCATAATCAATAATTGTAACCTTATACTTTTTTTGATCAGGATTAATTGTGAAGTATTTTAATTCCAACAGATCGTATAATTTTTGATCCCAGAAATATTTTTTTCTAGTTGTAACTTCAGAAGCAAGGTCAACATTTTTTAAAGTTGGAAGATCGATAATTTTAGAAATTAATTTATCAGTATCGATTTCTTCACCGATTTTAGTAAAAAATATAATGGAATTTCTAGCACCCTTGTCGCGAATATTTTTGGTTAATCTACGAGTGTCAACATTACAAATAGCAGTAAGATTATTTTTACAAAGCCACTTATTAAGGTTAATGTTACTTCTAAAATTTGAGTCTTCGGTAATTTCATCACGAATTACCAAGCCTTTACAATGCGGTTTTGACGATTCATTATCAACGTCATTACAGCCAACATTGCCAATATGAGGGAAGGTAAAGGTAATAATTTGACCAGCATAAGATGGGTCAGTCAAAATTTCTTGATAACCGGTAACAGAAGTGTTGAAACAAATTTCACCAATAGTCTCGCCACGAGAACCGGCGCCTTTTCCGAAAAAAAAACTACCATCAGATAAACAAATGACGGCATTTATATTTTCATCAGCTATTATTTTCATCAGCTATTATAAGTAATCAGATTGTTAAATTTTCTAGAATGATTGTAGGTATAATAGATATGTTAGTCAAGAGATAGAGCTGGAAATAATTTAGGAAAATTTCATAGTTAATTTGCTATTTTGAACTAAATGTCAACAGTTCAGATACTCAGAGAAAAGAGTATAATTATATTATAATAGGTAATGTGCTTTTTGTTGGTAGCTTATTAATTTGGTTGAGAGACTTTATATTCAATAATTTTTTTATGCATTTCAACGTGGCTATTTAAATCTTGGAAAAAGAAATTGTTAAACATAGGTAATATGTAGTATAAATTCTGAATTGTAATTATCGACAATATAGATCTAAACACATAGGAAGTAAAATAAATGGAAGCATATTACAAGAGAATATCTTTCTATATTTAACAATTTTATTATTTTTTTTAACTAAACATCTTTTTGACCACCTATTTAGGGAAAAGCAAATAAAGAATGGAAGTGCAACAGAAGTAACGGAACTAACTAAAAACAGAAAAATAATAGCTATTCTTATTATGATTTTTAAATATTCTACATTGTGGATATAGACGTAACCAAGAAAAATTGAAAGAAAAAATATAGCAATTGATAGTGCAAAAACAGTAAACATTAGAAAAACATTCTTACCTCTCTATGTCGCCCATTATGATTAGATAGCAGATTTTATTATGTTTGTTTTCTGCTTTTCATAACATCCTGATTTGATCTTTTGACCTATCCTTAATATTTTATTAAAGTCTAAAACTGTATCACAAAAGAAGCCTATAATTCTTAATCAAAGCTGTTTTTTCCCTCTAGCATTTTAAAAAATGCTAGAAATATAATTATGTTAACGAGCCTCTTTTACAGATCCAGATTAGTCAATTTCTAAAATTGTTGAAACTAATTTTTCAGAAACTTGATAAGGGCAAGCATTGGCGCCAGGTCTTCTATCTTCTAAATAACCGCAACCATCAATGTCAACTTGACGAGGAATCCTAATAGAACAACCTCTGTCAGCAACTCCAGCCTTGAACTCATCAATACCACAAGTTTCGTGATCACCAGTAAGTCTCTGATCTAAGCCATGCCCGTAAACGGCAATATGCTCTCTATGTTTTTTACTAAGATTGTCAATAGCTTTGCTGATCGCTTCTCTACCAGTCACAGTATTCCTAAATTCATTAATAGAAAAATTAGTATGCATGCCTGCACCGTTCCAATCTCCTTTCATTGGTTTATTGCTAATTGAAGCATCGATGTCATAATCCTCACCAAGACGATAGATTAACCACCTAGCAAACCATAAATGGTCGCAAACATTAATCACTGAATTATCCTCATCCTCGTTACCTCTGTATCCAATTTGAAACTCCCACTGACCAGGCATAACTTCGGCATTAGTGCCATAAATTAGAATACCCGCCTCAATACAAACCTCAGTATGCTCTTCAACTAATTGTCTACCATAAACAGAATCATTACCGACGCCACAATAATAAGGGCCTTGTGGAGCAGGAAAACCTCTAGTTGGCCAACCAAGTGGAATGCCGTCTCTATATAAGGTATATTCCTGTTCAAAACCAACCCAAGGATTATGCTTGGCACCACCAGCATCTAAAACCCTTCTAAGTCCAGCACGAGTATTGCTCCAATGTGGAGTGCCATCAGGATTCTCAACTTCACACAGAACCAAATAATTCCCCTCTCCTCTAATTGGATCCTTAACAAAATTCACGGGTCTAAGTAAAAGATCGGAATTACCACCTTGAGATTGATTGGTAGAAGAGCCATCAAAACTCCATTCTGGAAAATCTGATAATTTTACATTATCTGGATCTTTAAAAATTGTAATTCTAGTTTTTGATCTAATTTTTTGTACTGGCTTAGCGCCGTCAACCCAAAGATATTCTGCTTGCTTAATTTTTGACATATTGACAATATATTGATTAATATACTCTATGAACCTTTTACCCTAAGGATTCCATCATTGAATTATATAATTTTAATATGAAAAATCAATATTAAATAATGAATTACATCTGGCTATTGCTAATTGTTAGTTTTTTTATTGTAATTTTTATAATTATTATGAATCTATTTAGTCATAATAAATTTTCTGACAAAAAATTCGATGACCAACCTTAATAATCAGCAAGAACAGGCGGTAAAAAATATTGATGGCCCGTTATTAGTTTTAGCTGGGGCTGGAACTGGAAAAACCAAAATTATTACTGAAAGAATTATTTATATTTTAGACTCTTTTGCCGCAAGAGCTGATGAAATTCTAGCCGTCACCTTCACCAATAAGGCGGCAAGCGAAATGAAATATCGTATTTCTGAAAAAATTGGCGAAGAAACAAACAATCTTTGGCTCGGAACTTTTCATAGAATTGCTAGCAGAATTCTCAAAAGATATCCAGAATATTATGATCTTGATGAAAATTTTACCATAATTGATACAAATGATTCTAACAGAATTATTAAAAAAATTCTTGACGAACTTCATATTGACCAAAAAGAATCTCCAGCTAAAAATTATCTTTGGCAAATTTCTCTATGTAAAGATCGTAATATTTTACCACAAAATTGTCAAAACCAACATTTTGACCTACCAAATTTTGCCAAAATATATGGAAATTATCAAAGACAATTAAAAAATCTTAATTTTGCTGATTTTGGCGATCTTTTGCTTTCAAATTTAATTATTTTCCAGAAAAAACCAGATATTCTGGAATATTATCAAAATAAGTTTAAATATGTTTTGGTTGATGAATATCAAGATAGCAATAATATTCAATATATGTGGCTTAAAAGTTTAGCAGCAAAATATAAAAATATCTGCTGTGTTGGAGATGATGACCAGTCAATCTATTCTTGGCGTGGTGCGGAAATTGGCAACATCTTAAATTATAAAAAAGACTACCCCGATGCAAAAACTATTCGTTTGGAACAAAATTATCGCTCAAAAAATAATATTCTTAAAGCTGCATCTCATGTAATTTCTTTTAATTCTAAGAGGCATGAAAAAACTCTTTTCAGTGACCAAGAGGATGGGCAAAAAATTGCTATTGGTAATTTTTATAATGATCGTGAGGAAGCTTTAAATGTCGCAAACCAAATTAAAAAATTAGTTAAAGAAGGGGGGTCACACAAGGATGCGGCAATCTTAGTGCGTGCCGGCTATCAAACTCGCTCCTTTGAGGATATTTTTATACAATTATCCCTGCCTTATCAAATTATTGGCGGCCTAAAATTCTTTGAAAGGCGGGAAATTAAAGATTTAATTTCTTATCTACAATTAATTACCAACAAGAATAATAACTTAGCTCTTGAGCGAGTGATTAACTTACCAAAAAGAGGAATTGGCAAAGCTACAATCGACAAATTATCGCAAAAAGCTTTCGACTCAAACTCATCAATTTTTAATGCGATTTTTAAGTGCGATGTTGATAAGGTTTTTAGCGCTAAAATTAATCAAAAATTATTAGATTTTGGGCAAAAAATTTCCTCTTGGACTGAGTCGTACAAAGAAGGTCAAGATCTCTCAGAACTATTAACTCAAATTTGTGAAGAATCGGGATATCTTCAGATGTGGCAAAATGACAATAGTTACGAAGCTAAGGGTCGAATTGAAAATATTAAGGAATTTCAAAAATCCATTGGTGAATTTAAAAATTTACAACAATTCCTAGATCACATCAGTTTAGTTTCAAACAGTGATAATGCTGATAATTTTTCTGATAAAATTAATATTATGACTATTCATGCCGCTAAAGGCTTGGAATTTAAAAATATTTTTATTCCAGGTCTTGAGGATGGAGTTTTTCCAAGCTCAAAATCTATGGAGGAAGGTGGCTTAGAAGAAGAGAGAAGATTATTTTACGTAGCAATTACAAGAGCCAAAGAAATGGTTTTTATGAGCTCTGCTAAAACTCGTTTTGTTTTTGGATCTTATCAAAATTCTATAATTTCAAGATTTTTAAGCGAATTGCCGAGTGATATTTGCGACTTCAATGATAATTCTTTTGAGAATTATGACTTTTTAAACCAAAATTCAGACAATTTTACACACCACAATACAAGTGTTTCTAGCTTTCCTCAAAAAGAAAAGTTTTTAGATCAAGATCTTAAAGGAAAGAGGGTTTTTCATCAAAAATTTGGCTATGGTTACGTCATTTCTCAAGATGATAAAAAATTTGAGATAAATTTCCAAAAGACAGGAATAAAATTAATTATGAAGCAGTTTGTCGAAGTTTGTTGATGTTGCTCCTCTAAATTCAATAAATTTCTTAAAATCTTTTATACTGCTTTTTCTTCCGGTCTTTACATTCTTTATCGGCTTGACATCTTTTGTTGATTTGTAAATTGCTATCCACCTGTCAATCGTAGGAATTGATACTTGGAATAGATCGGAAACATATTTTCTTTTTTTACCGTCATTTATTAAATTGATAACTATAACTCTTTTACGCAAATCGTAATCATATGGTTTAGGCATTGTTTTTGCCTAATTATGAAAGAAGTTTAGCTAAATACTGTAATTATATTTGCAACGAATTAAAAATTATGATATACTAATTTAAGTAATATCAATTAATGTAAAGTCAAAAATGGGAAACTGTCCAACAAGATCACAAATAGCTACTATTCAAATGAAAGAAGGAGAATATAGAGGTGAATATAAAACAGGAACGGGATATAATCATGGTCGTGGTAGGGTAACTGATGATACAAAAATACCATACGGAAAGGGGTCTCTTAAACTTAATGGGCATACTACTATATCACAAATAGATGGGGTGTTTGGTAGTGATGGCACTATCTCTGAAGAAGAAGCAACCATATATCTTGTATCTGGAGAAAGTTTTACAGGGGTGGTTAGGAAGACTACGAATGGTTACGAAGCAGAAGCAAAACCTAGTAGCCATAACGCCAGTGTAAATGATGAAGAAATATCACAACCTTCAGCAGGACAAGGTGAAGACGACTGGAAAAAAAAGGGAGAAGAGTTGGCGCAACAACAAGAAAGGAAGCGTGCAAAGCAGGAAAGTATCGATCAGAGAATAGCTTATGAACAAGCAAAACAACATCTTCAAAAGAATAGCGCAAAACACCGCAGAGAGGTAATTTAATCTACGCGGTATTGTTTGGAAGCTACAAAAGGCATTGATTTACATGGCGATCCAATTCCTATAGATCATAATGGAGCTGTGCATTTTCCACAGTTGGATATGGATATGGATACACCGAGACCTAGAAGGAGTAGTAGCCGATAATAAAAACTGCGTAAATGACAATCTAATAATTTAAAGTTTTCTTTAAATTTTTGTTAATTCATTTACATATAAATCATGACTCAAAAAGTAAGAATTAATCGGATCTAATGCCTTACCAAAGCAACCAAAGAAAGCATTAATTTAAAGAGCTTTAGAAGAAAAGGTTGTAAGCCCTATATTCTATTCGAATTAGGAGTTGAACTTAGCGTTTTTATGATAGGCTCAATTTACTATTCTATGATATGAGATATCGAAGCTCCACAACTTACTAATTTATCCTCCAATCTCTCATAACCCCTCTCTAAGTGATAAATTCGATCAATTACAGTTTCTCCCTCAGCAATTAGGGCAGCAATTACTAGGGAGACTGAAGCTCTAAGATCAGTTGCCATAACTCTTGTACCAGATAATTCTTTAACCGGCTCTATTGTAGCAACATTACTATCTATAGAAATTTTTGCTCCCATACGGTTTAACTCAGAAACATGCATAAATCTATTCTCAAAAATCTCTTCCTTAATTTTTGATGTTTTGTTAGCGATGATCATAAGAGCCATAAATTGCGCCTGCATATCCGTTGCCATACCTGGAAATGGACTAGTTGTAATATCTACTGAGTTAATGTCTTTTCCAGCCCTAGTGACCTCTATCATATCTTTACTAACATCCTTAATTTTTACTCCAGCTTGATTTAATTTTTCTAAGAATTCCTTATGAAAAATCTTAGAAGTAAGACCCCTCATCCTAATTGACCCATTAGTAATGGCAGCCATGATGGCATAACTACCAGCCTCTATTCTGTCTGGCATAATATGATGCTTCGCAGAATTAAGATCTTTAACGCCAATAATTTGTATTTTTGAAGTACCTATTCCTTCAATTTTAGCTCCCATTTTTACCAAAGAATTAGCTAAATCAGTAATTTCAGGCTCTATTGCAGCATTTTCAAGAATTGTAACCCCTTCTGCTAAAGTAGCAGCCATCATTATATTTTGGGTTGCGCCAACAGATATTTTTTTAAAACAAATATTTGCGCCTTTTAGTTTTCCTTTTGCTATTACATAACCATCTGTAATTGTAATATTTGCACCCATCTGTTCTAGAGCCGAAATATGTAAATCTACTGGACGAGCTCCAATCGCGCAACCACCGGGTAGCGAGACTTTAGCATAGCCAAATCTTGCAACTAAAGGTCCTAAAATTAGAATAGAAGCTCGCATTTTTGAAACCAAATCATAAGATCCAACAAAATTCTTAATATTATTTGCTTTAAAGGAAATTATCCTACCATCATACCCAGAAACATCGCTTGTAAGCATTTTAACTTTAACCCCAATATCCAACAATAGAGTTGTAAGAGTTGAGATGTCAGAAACATGAGGAACGTTACTGAAAATAACTTCCTCTTTGGTTAATATAGAAGAAATTATAATTGGCAAGGCAGCATTTTTTGCCCCATAGATATTAATTTGACCATCTAGTTTTTTACCGCCTTTAATTATCAGTTTTTTCATTATTATAAACAATTATTATCAAAGGGGAATTTTCCTGCCCTTACTTCATTTTGGAATTTTTGAACTGAATTTGCAATCTCTTTGGATAAATTGTGATATTTTTTAAGAAATTTCGGAGCAAAATCTTTGTTTAAACCCAAGAGATCATCGATAACAAGTATCTGACCATCACATGATCTTGAAGCTCCTATTCCTATAGTAATTAAGTTAGAATTTTTTACAATTTGATCAGAAAGATTGGCGGGTATTGCCTCTATAACAAATGAAAAAACTCCAGAACTTTCTAGACATTGCGCAGTTTGCACAATTTCTTTAGCGGAGATTGAATCAATACCTTGATATTTATAGCCACCATATTTTTTAATATGTTGAGGCATGAGACCGATGTGACCCATGACATTAATGCCATTTTTTACCAGATATGAAGCTGTTTCTAGCATTTTTTCATCGGTTTCTATTTTAATTGCGTCACAGTCACTCTCTTCAACCATCTTCTTGGCATTATCAAGGGCCTGATCTTTTGATGATTCATAAGACCCAAAGGGTAAATCAACAACTAAAAATGAATTATTGACCGCTTTTTTTACCGCCTTAGCATGATTAATCATCATTGACATGGGTACTGATAGCGTATCTTCCATACCATATATTGTGGTTGCAACAGAATCTCCAACTAATATTATATCGCAAAATTGATCAATAATTTTAGCTATCGGATAAGTGTGAGCTGAGACACATACTAACGGAATATTTTCTTCCTTCTTTTTTATTAAATCCCTTATCTTCACTGAATTTTTAAATATTGATTAATCTGAGAAAAATTTGGTGACAAACTTAGGTTATCAATAGGTCCCGAGGCATTAAGAGCAAACCTTAGGGGAATAGTTTTCCCATTTGGGGTAACGGCTATTATAATACTATTATGACCAATATTAATCTGATTATTTTTTAAATCCAAAGTTCCACTAGTAATACCATTTAAACCAACAGATTCTGTATTAATATAAATTTCTTTTTTGACATTATTAGGCCTTATATCTATAGATCCTGTAACTTTTCTAAAAATTGTTTTAGCTGAATCTGATAACATTATATCTTTTACGTTATTTATTGAATTTGGGTCTTTATTAATTTCAGTCAACAAATCTCCTATGCCAAACTTCTTCATAATAACCCCCACAGAGTTAAACTTAGCCTGTAGATTAAGATTTTTATAGAATTCTTCTCGATTTTTGGCATAGCTCATTATAACGCCACTTACGTTAGATTTGGATTCAATGTTACTTATATTAAATAACTTACTAAGGAAAACCTTATTTTCTATACCCAGTAGTTGAAAAGAATTATTGAGTCTTTTTTGCTTATTCAGGATTACATCTCCCAAAATATTAATTTCTCCGCCAAATAAAGATGCTGAGGCTTTTTCAATATTTACCACCCCCTCTTTAAATGGCGCCCTTATGAGTAAGTCATTTATTTTTATATTGTTAAAATTCAAATGCTTTATATCTATATCTATATCACCATCAAACCTAACTAGAGAAGGAAAATCAAAAAAATAATTTACAAAATTAGATCTAAATTTATCTGACGAAGATTCTTTTGATAAATCATCTATAGATAAATAACTGGAACTTAAAGAAAAATTAAAAATAGGAATGGGAGAATATACATCTAAATACAACTTAATATTACTATTATTTTGACCTTGATCTATTAAAAGAGCTGGTATGTCTATGGTTCCTCTGCCTACGTTAATGTTGAAAGATTGATTTGTTAGGTAAAAATCCTCATATGATAATCTACCAAACTTTAGCGATAATTTATGATTAATATCAATGTTATTAAGGCTAAGAAAATTTTGTAAAAAAGCATTGCCATGAGTAAATTTTTCAAGATAATTTTTGGGAAAATAATCTTCTAATTTTAACTGATTAAAATTTAAATTATAGCTAGCATCTAATATATCTCCACTCTCAATCATAAATATATCTCCAGATATGATGGATTTTTTATTTAAAGATGCTTGTATTTCTTTTAAAATTGTGGTATTTGGTAAAATTAAAATTTTTGATCTGGCTCTAAAATCTCTTAAAGAGTCTTTCTTGAGTCGACTCGTTGACAGTGAGGATAAATTTATTACATCCTGAAACCTACCGCTATTTAAAACCATATAACCATCTAACTTTATCAAAGATCCTATATTTTCTATTACTCCTGTAATTTGTAATTTTGAATTATCTTTAAGATTTAATTCAAAATTATCTAATTTAATTTGTTTGTTATTGCTTGTAGACATGGATATTAATATATCCGTTAATATCTGATCCTTATATTCTAACTTCTTGATATTAATATTAGATTTTAAAAATAGGCCAAAAATTGAAATGTCTAATTTAGGAAATTTCTTATAATTAATAGCTAATTTATTTTTAAAGCCATCAACTATATTAGTAATTGCATCATTAAGATATTTGTCTTTTATTGGCTGAAATTTACCAATCCACAGATCATCAAAATTTAAATAATCTATCGATAGATCTAAATCTATCGACTTATCTTCTTCTAAATTATTGGCAACCACCTTCCCAGAACCTTTGATTATACTTGAATCTATATTAATATTTTCAATATTTAGGACCCCGTCTTTTAAAAAGATATTAGAAGATAACTTTATATCTTCTGTATTATTGATATTTCTAAATATTAAGCTTTTTTGAGAAAAATATTTATTAAGTAGCAGTTTTAAATTTGATATTGATAGATTAATCTTACCATCAAAATTTGACTTAGTGATACTTAGACTCTCTGTGTCAAAAAACTTGCCAGAAATGTCGCCCTGTAAAATTGGAGAATTAATAGTAAGTCTAGATATATCATCCGATTTGGTTGAGACGTCTAAATTAAAAATTGTTGGAATACCCTCTGATACAAATGACCCTTCAGCATAAACCCTACCTTTTAAAAGGTCTGAGTCCATTTCTATAGATAAATCTGTATAATTAGAGTAAGGGGTTCCGTTAATATCTGTTATTAATAATCTGGAATTAATTACAACTATACTGTCAACACTTCTTATGTCGAAAATTTTATTATCTGATTTGTCAAAATTAAATATTTTATTGACAATAAAGTCTTGACTAACTTGAGGAATATATCGTAGTTCAGATTGAGTTTTTAAAGTTAAGTCTTCATAAGATATTACATAGTTAGCGTTAATACCACTGAATATGACCTCCTTAATCTCTAGGGGCCCAAAAATAGAAGAAATCCTTGGAATGATAGATATAGAATCAAAATCAATATTTACATGACCATCTTTTGTAATAAAATTACTAACAGAAATGTCTTTGATGGTAATTTTTGGCCTAGGTAAAAAAGATATATCAATATCAGACTGGATATTAAAGTTTGTTTGAAATTTAGAAGTTAGTTTGTTTTGAAGGTTAATTTGAACTGATTTTGACTCTATCAGTGACGGTAAAATAATCAAGACACCTATAATTATTGACAGAAGCAATACAATTATCTTAGGTAAAATTTTCATTTATTTCCAATATTGGTTAACAAAACGCAGTTACTTAAGGTGTTTGGACTTAGTATTACCCCTTAAATATCATAGTTCCAGCACCACTTTCTGTAAATATCTCCATTAACAAAATATGATCTCTAGAGCCATTAAGAATGTGGACATACTCTACAGAATTATCTAAAGCGTCAATACATGTCCTTACCTTAGGTATCATACCCTTATTGATAACTCCATCTTTTATTAACTGCTCTGCAACACCCGAACCTAAGTGACTAACTAACTCTCCATTAGGTAATTTAATACCATCAACATCACTTAACATCACTAATTTAGTTGCAGATAATGTGCTAGCTATTATTCCTGCAACAGTATCGGCGTTAATATTATATGTATTTCCCTCATCATCAACACCGATTGGAGCAATAACTGGAATGACATCCGAATTGTCAAAAAATTCCAAAATATCAGTGTTAATATATTCTGGATCTCCGACATATCCCAAATTAAGAATCTTGTCAATATTTGAATCGCTATCTTTTTCTATTTTCATTAACTTCTTAACCTTAATAAGGTTTGCATCTTTTCCTGATATACCAAAAGAAAGACCTCCTACTGCTCCAATGTGACTGGAAATCATTTTATTAATTGAGCCGAGAACCATCTCAACAACTTCAACGGTATCTTTGCAAGTGACGCGTAAACCGTCAATAAAACTAGTTTTAAGATTAAGTTTTTGTAGCATATCTCCGATTTGAGGACCCCCCCCATGAACAACTACGACATTGATGCCAGACTTCTTAAGTAAAACAACATCTTCTGCAAATTTTCTGATATTAGCGTCATTGGCCATAGCTGCGCCACCAATTTTAATAACAAAAGTTTGGTCAGCAAATTTTCGCAAAAATGGCAAAGCTTGACATAATATTTCCGCTCTCGACAACCAATCTGACTCGCTTTCTTTTTGTTGTAACGTTAAGTTATACCCTAAATTATCTTCTTTTGTCATTAATATTTAAAATAGATCTATCAAAGTTAAAATACATCATTGTATTATTTATAATACTTTAGAAATATCAATGATTCATTTGATGACAAGCGCCTCTCATAACAAAGTTTATGACCTAATGTTAAGATATAATAGAATACCAATTCATATCTTTAATGAGGATTTTAGTTTAATAGATTTTGATTCAAAGTTATTTAAAAAAATCTGTGGCAGTGTCAGGATGTACTTCGTCAGGTTTTTCGAAATCTACTAAAATAATATTCTTGGAAAGAGGTTGGTACATTATCCATAAGGAATCACAAATAATGGCCTAGATTTTGGAGTCCATTTTTCTATCAGGGTGGAGGCTAAAAATTTAGTTAAAAATATTTTTTTCTGAAATATAGGTTTTAATTTTATTGATAGCACCGGCTTCTATCTGCCTCACTCTTTCAGAGGATATGCTGTAAATATTACCTAGATCATGTAGAGTTACTGACTTTTCAAGCAAGTTTCTTTTAATAAAAATATCTTTTTCTCTATCATTCAATAAACTCATAGCCGAATTAACCAATTCCGCCCTTCTACCAGATTCCTGACTATTGATTACCAAATCCTCTGGCAAAGGATCAGAGGATTCGATAAGTTCTCCGACTTCAGAATTACTACCTGGTACAATATTATTTAAAGAATTATTGTTGTTGTAAAGTCGATTATCCATCTCTATCACATCACCCTCTGAAACCCCTAAATCATTCGAGATGCGCTTAATATTGGGAGTAGATATTGAGTCGTTATTTTCAATTTGAAGTAATTTTTTAATTTTATACAAATTAAAGAATAACTTCTTCTGCGCGACATTGGTACCAATTTTAACCAAAGACCAAGATCTTAAAATATAATCTTGCATATATGCCTTAATCCAAAGCATGGCATAAGTTGAGAATCTAAAGCCTTTTATTGGATCAAATTTTTTGATGGCATGCATTAAACCCAGATTACCTTCCGACACTAAGTCGGAAATAGCTAGTCCATATCTTTTAAATTGAAAGGCCATTTTAGCCACTAGCCTTAGGTGACTTTGGATCAATATTCCAGCGGATTTTCTGTCGTTATTATTGGCGACATTCAAGGCGAGCTGGTACTCCTCTTCTTTCTCTAAGATTGGAAATTTTTGTATTTCTTGCAAATATCTTGCAAAATTTAACTCAAAATTACCTGATAGTCGATTTGGAGATAGAATTAATTCACTCATAAAAATAAAATAAACTTGATTTAGTAAACATCTAATTACCAATCAATGACTCAAAAAAACCTCAAAAATAAAATTTACACTATGCTATATTTTATTAAAGTCTTCCTAAAAAATATAGCATATATTTAAAATATTTCAAGAATATTCGTGATATTACCTATAACTGACATTACCTTGTTCCACGCGTAGAGTTTGGAGAAAGAAGATAAGATTAACATTAAATTCTTTGGTCTAAAAATTATATGATTTGTTGAATTTAGCGAATATATCCAATATTTTGCAACTTACCACCTAGTCAACTATTAGCGTTTATAGCAACAAAAAAAGTAAAAAATATTTAAAAAACCTAAATTAAATATTGCCAATAATGCAAATATCACTGCAATTATTAATCCTTTTATCGAAATTTTATTATACAGAAACCAAAAAATAAAGCCTAATAGTTAATTTTATCTTCTATGATTTCAATGTCATCAATATTGTATTTTTTACTTTGTTTTTTATAGATATTATATAATTTTTCTGAAGATCTAAATATAGCTAACGGTCTATCTAATATCTTTATAGGTGATACTGAAGGCCATGATTTTTTTGATATTTTCTATTTTTTAACTCCCCAATACCCCTGTACATCTTTGTATTCTAGACTTCTTGGACTAAAAGAATCCTTGATCGCTTTTGACCCTAGAGATAGTTAATATGACTAATTATCAAAAAAAGTTTTTAAAGTCCTAGATCTAGTAGGATGCTTTAACTTAGATAAAGCCTTAGCCTCAATCTGTCTAATTCTCTCCCTAGTGACTGAAAACTGTCTTCCCACCTCTTCCAAGGTGTGATCTGTAACCATTCCAATACCAAATCTCATCCTTATAACCCTCTCTTCTCTTGGTGTTAAAGTTGAAAGAATTTGAGTTGAAGCTTCTTTTAATTTGCCATAAGTTGCGGCATCATTTGGAGATATAGCTGCTTTATCTTCAATAAAATCACCTAAAATACTTTCGTCATCACCAGAAAGAGGGGTTTCTAAACTAACAGGGTCTTTTGATGTTTTTAAAATTTTTCTTACCCTATCCACCGACATATAAAGTTCTCTCGCGATCTCCTCGTCAGTTGGCTCCCTCTGATTCTTTTGAATCATCTTTTTTTGGGTTTTTAAAATTTGATTTAAACCTTCATTAATATGAATTGGAGACCTAATCATTTTAGATTGATCAGAAATGGCCCTAGTAATTGCCTGTCTAATCCACCAAGTAGCATAAGTAGAAAATTTATAACCCCTCTTATATTCAAACTTATCAACCGCTTTCATTAGGCCAATATTACCTTCCTGTATTAAATCTAAAAATTGCAAACCTCTATTGGTATATTTTTTAGCAATTGAAACAACCAGTCTTAGATTAGCTCTTATCATTTCCTGCTTAGCCTTGCTTTCATCTCTCTGTCCCTGTCTTATTACAGATATAGTTTGGCGAAACCTGGATAACGGCAATCCCGTCAACTTAACTGCGTCTAAAATTTTATTTCTAATTTTGGCAATCTCTTCCGCTTTTTCTGCAAAACATTTTTTAATATTTTTATTGCCACATGTCTTCGTTTTACTTATCCAATCCTCTTGCTCAAGATCTTGATGCTTTTTTAAAAACTCAACCCGTTCACAACCATATGAGGTGAATAATCTTAATAAAGAAATTTCATCATTCCTGATCTCTTCATCAATCTCCACCAATTGGATAACCAAAGATTTAATTAGATCGTCATTAAAATTGATCTCCCTTGTTAATTCACTCAAGCTGTTAATTAACTTATCATTTTTCTTGTTACCGAACAATCCATCATAACCATCGGACTCCAACTTCTTAAGAAATGTCTCTGAAAGATCAGATATGTTCTTCAGAAGATCTAACATCTTTGGCATTAAAATCCTCTCCATAGACACAAAAGAAGTGATAGAATCAAACTCATCATCCTCACCATATAAGTCACCCTCTTCAGGCTCATCATCTTCTATTATACCAAGATCACTATCAATAATGATATCACTACTATTGCTAGAATTTTGTTCATTATTTTTTAACATCTCTTCCAGTTCGGAATTGTATGTTTCGTCAATTCTAATGATATCTCTAAGTAGTAAATTACCACCTGACAGGCCGTCATACCAATCGATAAAATATTTCATTACAACTGGAGTTGTGCAAAGAGTTGCAACTACTTTATTTCTGCTAGCTTCAATTTTCATAGCAATCTCAACCTCGTTTTCACGAGTTAATAATTTGAGATTACTCATGGATTTAAGGTAGTTTTTTACCGAATCTTCTGTTCTTTTTTGCGACTTTTCGTCATCATCCGCTCTAGAATCATAGTCAGCATCTTTTTCAACAATTTGAATCTTAAATTCTGATAAAATATCAAATATTTTTTCAATCTTTTCTGGATCTATAGCCTCATTTTCAATATATTTATTGACTTTATCATAGGTAATATACCCCTTCATCTTAACACTAGCAATTAATTTTTTTAATTTAATTGCGGCAGATTCCAAGTTATGATTTGGATCCGGCTCTTTAACTGAAGGGTTTAGAGCTTTTAAATCCTCCTTATATTGATCCTTAGAATGATCTTCTTCGTTTTTTTTATTTTTCTTATTGGTCATATTTAGCTAATTTTTCCGTGACAATGTTTATATTTCAAATTACTACCACAAGGACATTTTTGATTTCGTCCAATATTTGACCACTCACCGAACTTTCCGTCACTTGTTTTTTTAATATTTTTTAACCCTTTGTGAGGTAGTTCTTGGCTATTTGGGGTGGAATTTTTTGTTGATTCTGATAATTGTGTAAATTTATCTAAAATCTTTTCTTTGCTTGTCTCATCCTGCAATCTAGCATGACATATCCTAATCAAAGACTTTTCCTCGATATTATATATCATATCTTGGAATAATTCAGCAGATTCTCTCTTATATTCAATAAAAGGATCTTTTCCCGCATAGGCCCTGAGATTAATGTTGTTTCTGATTTTATCAAGAGATAAAAGGTGGTTTTTCCATTCATAATCCAGTGTCATTAAAAAGATTTGACGCCTCAACTCTTTTTCTATATCCTCGCCATGCTCCTTCTTTTTACTCTCAATAAGATTTTCTGACTCTTGGTTAATATAATCTAATATCTCAACATTTGAGACCCCCTCCTTCTTAGATAGTGACTTTATGTCTAATTTTAAATTATAGATTCTTAAAACCTCCTTCTCAATTGATTCCAGATCCCACTTTTCTAGATAAGATTTTTTTGGTATAGCCTTACCAACAAAATCTTGATTGACGTCATCTATTATTTTTTTTAAATCTTCCATCAAATCATCTGACTTAATCAGATCCATTCTTCTATTAAAAATCTCCTTTCTTTGATCATTAACTATGTCATCATATTTAATAAGATTTTTTCTAATTTCAAAATGATGTGCCTCAACTTTTCTTTGAGCCCTAACTAAAGTCTTGGTAATCCATGGATGAAATATGGCTTCATCATCCTTGAGGCCAAGTTTTGACAAAATAACCTGCAACTTATCAGAGCCAAAAATTCTCATTAGATCATCTTCCAGAGATAGGTAAAATTTTGATTTACCGATATCTCCTTGCCTCCCAGATCTACCACGAAGTTGGTTGTCAATTCTTCTACTCTCATGTCTTTCTGTGCCAAGAATATATAACCCCCCCGCTTCAATGGTAATTTTTTTATCCTCTGCAATTTTTTGATCAATTAAAGTAATTTTTTCTTGCAACTTGGCTTTTGTAAGTTTTTTTACTTGCAAGTCTTCAATGATGACTTCTCTACTACCGCCCAACTTAATATCGGTTCCGCGACCGGCCATATTGGTTGCAATGGTAATTGCACCGGGAATGCCGGCTTGAGAAATAATTTTTGACTCTTCTCTGTGAAATTTGGCATTTAAAACCTTATGAGGTAATTTTTCTTTTTTCAGTAATTTTGATAATTGTTCAGAATTTTCAATGGTTACTGTTCCAACCAAAATTGGCTGTTTTTTAGCATGACATTCCTTAATTTCCTCAACTACCGCCTTATATTTTTCAGCCTTAGTTTTGTAGATTTGATCATCGCCATCAATCCTATTGATTCTTCTGTGAGTTGGGACCTGAATAGTCTTAAGACCGTATATTTCTTCAAATTCAGCCGCCTCAGTTAATGCCGTACCGGTCATTCCAGACAATTTTTCATATAAACGGAAATAATTTTGGAAGGTGATAGATGAAAGGGTTTGATTCTCATTCTTTACTCTCAACCCCTCTTTGGCTTCCAATGCTTGATGTAATCCATCTGAGAATCTCCTGCCCTCTTGCATTCTACCGGTAAATTCATCTATAATTACTAAATTACCATTTTTTACGATATAGTCGCTATTATTTTTAAATAATTTGTGGGCTTTTAAGGCTTGATTAAAATGATGCATAATTGACATGTTTTCTACATCAAATAAGCTGGATTCCTTAGATATTAAGTTATTTTCTTTTAATATAGATTCTGCATATTCAGATCCAGAGTCAGTTAAAAAAATATGACGAGATTTCTCTTCAATTTCATAGCCAGTAACAGGCAATTCCGGTATCAACTTATTAACCTTTGCATATGAGTCAGAATTGTCGTTAGTGGGACCAGAAATAACTAATGGACTCCTTGACTCGTCAATTAAAATTGAATCTACTTCATCAATAATAGCAAAATGACGACCATTTGTCACTATGTCATCAAGAGAAAATTTCATGTTATCTCTTAAGTAATCAAACCCAAGTTCATTATTGGTAGCGTAGACAACGTCACATTGATAGGCTTTCTTACGCTCTTCATCTTCAATATCACCAGTTATACAGCCAACGCTCATGCCTAAAAACTCATAAATTTTACCCATCCAAGCTGAATCTCTTTTGGCCAAATAGTCATTTACGGTAACGATGTGAACAGACTTTCCAGAAATGGCATTAAGGTATGCGGGCAAGGTTGAAACCAAAGTCTTACCTTCGCCTGTTTTCATTTCCGATATCTTCCCTTGATGTAGAATAATACCACCAATGAGTTGAACATCAAAATGACGCATATTAAGAACCCTTTTACCAGCTTCACGAACTACAGCAAAAGCCTCTGGCAAAATTTTATCTAGTGTCTTACCGTTTTTAAACTCACCCCTAAAGAATTCTGTCTTTTTTTTCAAATCATCGTCAGATAATTTGGATATTTCCTCTTCAAATAAGTTAATTTTATTAATTTCTAAATTAAAGGATTTAATGATTCGGTCATTAGCTGATCCAAAAATCTTTGTTAAAATAAAGTTAAGCATATTTATAATTTATAACTTAGTTGAGGAATCTCTAAAAAACCCAGTAATATCAAAGCCTATCTTCGTATAATACCAAAGTTTACCTATAATGCAACATTTATGCTTCTTATTTTTGGCCAAAAATTATCATAAAATTTACCTAAATGTCGTATTACAGATGAACCTTAATATAATGTAATTTTAAATCCTGCTTTTACTATATTTAGACAGAATAAGGGCTGCCTTACAACACTTAAACCTTGTCACCAATGTTTTAAGGTATGTAGTTTAGTAATTAAGAATTATTTTGTAACTTTTTATTGCCCATATAAATCAATACAGACCCGATAATTGCTGAAACAGCTGAGGCAACCATAACCCCAATTCTAACCTTATTTAAGGTCTCTGGGTCAGTAAAAGCTAAATTACCAATAAATAAACTCATGGTAAATCCGATGCCGGTCAAAAGTGCAACGCCATAAAATTGTAAAACATTGGCCCCCTTAAAAAAATAAGCAATTTTTAACTTATTAACTAAAACAACCGCCGCAACTACCCCAACCTGCTTACCAACAAAAAGACCAAGAATTATTCCTGCAACCAAAGGATCTAATAAAATATCAAACGAAATACCATCAAAAACTATTCCAGCACTAGCAAAGGCAAAGATTGGTAAGACAACGTAATTTACCGGCTTATGAAGGATGCCTTCAAGAAGATAAAGTGGAGCAATATTTTTACCCCCATGTTTTGGCTTACAAGGCAAAAACATCGCCAAAGTAACTCCAGCAATAGTTGCGTGAACTCCAGACTTCAAAATAAAGACCCATAAAATTGAACCTAAAATCAAATAGGGTATAGTACTGCTAATCTGCTTGCGATTTAAAATAAATAATAATAGAAAAACAACCAATGAAAGCTCAATATATTTTACCGATATACTGTCGCTATAAAAAATTGCGATAATTAAAATTGCAACCAAATCATCTATTACCGCAAGGGCAACTAAAAATACTTTTAAAGATTTTGGCACTCTATTACCAAAAAGATTTAAAACGCCAATAGCAAAAGCAATATCAGTTGCGGTTGGAATAGCCCAACCCCTCATATTACCTTCAAAACCATTATTTATGTAAGCAAAGATTAGGGCGGGACCAACAATACCACCAACAGCTGCAATCAGTGGCTTAATAATTGCTGAGCGGTTAGATAATTCGCCATTAATAATTTCATGCTTTAATTCTATACCTATAAGAAAAAAAAATATTGCCATCAAGGCGTCATCAACCCACAGTTTGACCGTCATTTCTTTAAATATACCAATAAAAGAAAGATTTAAATTTAATTTTGTATCAAAAAATGATTCATAATATGGTCTAAGCGGCGAATTAACAAAAACCATCGCCAGAACGGCAAATAACAATAAAATAACTCCACTAGAAGATTCGGATTTGAAAAAATTCTTTATTAATACCTTCATTTAAAATAAATTTATTACAACAATGAGTTTTACAATACCATCTTTAACTTTTAATGCTAAAAGAGGTGCTTTACTAAAACTACGAACAAGAACTATAATTTATTAAAATATAATTGCAATTAACAAAATAATAACAAATATTATCCATAATATATAGGGGTTAATGATGTCGAGACCAAGCTTCAAAACTATGTTAAAAAAAACTCCGCATCATTGACTTAACATTATCTTTTGCCACTTCCAATCTTAAAACTTCAAAATAAAATCTACCTTACCACCCCGACTCAAATCAATTTTTTTAAGCAATCTACCATTCTTATCTATAATCGCTGTAATTCCAGAATTCGCCACTCTAATAACAGGCATCTGATTTTCAATAGCCCGCATTCTGGCCATATTTAAATGCTGATAGGGTCCAGAACTCTTTCCAAACCAAGCATCATTAGTAATATTAATTATAAAATCAGGTTTTGTATTCTTATCAATCACTTTCCACGGAAAGATAATTTCATAACAAATTAAGGGGCTAAAAGATATGTTACTACCAAGATTAATTGTTTTATTACCCTTACCCGAGCTAAAATCTAAGGAGCCATAAGTAATTTTTGACAAAAATGGTAAAAATTGTGACAAAGGGATATACTCTCCAAATGGCACTAAATGAGATTTATCATAAAAATTAGTAATTTTAGCATTATGATCTATGATGAAGATCGAATTCCAAATTTGTTTTATCTTGTTATTTGTATCATATTGGGCTCTCATAGCCCCAGTAATTAACAAGGAATCTTTTGGAATTATTTCTGCCATCTCATTTAATAAAAACTCTCTATCATCCTTTAAAATATATGGTACTGCAGCTTCTGACCAAATAATATAGTCTGGTTTTTGTCCAGATTTTTCCATAAAATCTCCTTTAGAATATTCAATATTTTTTACAAAAGAATTATACCTTTCTTCCTGACTCCACTTATCTATTTGCTTGGTATTTGGCTGGATGAGTCGAACTTTGATAGATTTTTTTACCGAGTTTTGTTCGTAACTCATCTGAACATAGCCGAAAATAATAAGAAAAACCATTAAGGTTAGGCAGAGCGCTAAATAAATAATATTTTTAATATTTTTGAGATTGTTTTGGTAAAAAAAATAGGGAATTGTAAAAAATATTAAGGAAATAAAAGTAAGACCATAGATGCTTATTTTTGAAGCAATTTGGGGAATAATATCCCAAAAAAACAAGCTATAACCCAATAGGTTCCAGGGTAAACCACTAAATAAAAGCGATCTTAATATTTCAAAAAATACCCAAATAGAGGAGAATAATAAAATCTTTACAATTTTATTATCCAATCGTAATTGATTAGAAATTTTACAATAAAAAAAACAGCATAATGCTGTATATATCGCAAGTGCAGCGGGGATTAAAGAGATAGAAAAGGGTAATAACCACCAAAAACGAGAAATATCAACAAAAAGAGAGATTGAAATCCAATAAAGACCAGCCGAGAAATGTCCAAAAGCAAAAATCCAACCCAAATAAAAAGCTTTCCTTGGACTTTCCTTATCAACCAAAATAAGAAGAATAGAAAAGGTAACAAACCCTATGGGTAGAAAATTTACCGGAGCAAACATAGTGGCCGACAATAAACCTAAAATAAATAGACTAGTTTTTTTATAGGTAAGAATAAGGTTCATAAAATATAGAGTTAGGGACAGGATTTGATGAGATATAATAGGTTTCTTTGAGAGTTCTTTTGGAGAGATAGCGTCTCCGGAACCCATAATCTCCTTTAGGTACTGATGAAGCCTATAATTTTTTTGATTCCAGAGTAGTTCTTAATAATAAATTACAATTTTTAAAAAATTAAAACAATGAATAAATTTTATTTCATGGTGAGAATTTTTCACAACTGATTTAATAGCATTTTACTTAAGAGCCTCAAAGAAATAGTTAACACTTGTATCAAAAAAATTTAGTTTTGGAATTTTTGAAAAAAGATTATTAACTATTCAGTTTAAATGCTGTGTACCCTAATTTTAGACCTTATTGCAACAAAAATATTTTACGAGAGTTTTGATATCAAAATTCGTGCAAAATAACTTGCACGAATTTTGGTGATGCGATAGATCCTCGTGTAAAATTCCTAAGATCTTTCGGCTTTAATTTCTTCAGCAACTGAGTCAGGAACAATGCTATAAGAATCAAATACCATGGTATATTGAGCCCTACCCTGAGATAATGATCTTAGATTATTAACATAACCAAACATTTGTCCCAAAGGAACTTTGGCAGTAATAACTTGCACATTATCTCGAGCTTCTAAATTAGAAATTTGACCCCTTCTAGAACTAATATCGCCAATTACATCTCCCATATATTCTTCCGGAGTGATAACTTCAACCTTCATTAAAGGCTCTAAAAGAGCGGGATTAGATTGCGCCATAGCCTCTCTAAAAGCAGCCCTGGCGGCAATTTCAAAAGCCAAGACACTTGAATCGACATCATGATAAGCGCCATCAACTAGAGTAGCTTTGATTTTTACTACAGGAAATCCTGCTAAAATACCATTTTGCTTGGCATAAATTACACCTTTTTCTACTCCCGGAATATACTCTTTAGGAACTCTACCACCAACAACCTTACTTTCAAACTCATAATCTTTAGATTCCTCTTCATTATCCTCGTTGCTAATAATTGGCTCGAAAATCATGCTAATCTTAGCGAATTGACCGGCACCACCAGATTGCTTTTTATGAACATACTCAACCTTGACTAACTTAGTAAACGTCTCTCTGTAAGCAACTTTTGGCTTACCAATATTAGCCTCAACTTTGAACTCTCTTTGCATTCTGTCAATAATAATTTCCAGATGTAATTCACCCATACCCTTAAGGATTGTTTGTCCAGATTCTTCGTCACTTTCAATACGTAATGACGGATCTTCAGAAGCTAATCTACCAAGAGCAATACTCATTTTTTCTTGATCAGCAGTTGATTTTGGCTCAACAGAAACTTCAATTACCGGTTCAGGAAATTCCATTTTTTCTAGAACAATTTTATTGTCCGTATCTACCAAAGTCTCACCAGTTGTAGTGTTCTTTAAGCCAGCAATGGCAATAATATCGCCAGAATGAGCAATTTTAATGTCTTCACGATTATTGGCGTGCATTAAAAGCATTCTACCAACTCTCTCTTTAGAATTTTTAATTGTGTTTACCACTCCAGTACCACTCTCTAAAGTACCAGAATAAATTCTGACAAAAGTCAGTGAACCAACAAATGGATCCGTCATGATTTTAAATGCTAGGCCAGAAAATAATTTATCATCATATCTAATTTGAACTTCTTCATCAGAATTTAGCTTTGTTGCGACCACAAACTCAATATCAACCGGACTTGGAAGATAATCAACAACTGCATCAAGTAAAGTTTGTACGCCTTTATTTTTAAAAGCTGTACCATTTACAACTGGAACAAAATCGCCAGCAATAGTACCTTTTCTAATACATTTTTTTAATTCTTCTTCAGAAGGCTCTTCACCACCAAGATATTTTTCCATAATTTCATCATCCTGATCAACTACAGCTTCAATTAAAATACCTCTATATTCTTCAGCTTGCGCTTGCAAATCAGCAGGGATATCTTTTAAGGCATAATCAGCACCCATTGATTCATCCTCCCAAACTACTGCTTTCATTTTAAGAAGGTCAATTAAACCGCCATACTCAGCACCATCACCAATTGGAAGTTGTAATATTAATGGATTAGCGGCAAGTCTTTTTTTGAACATTTCAACGCATCTCCAAAAATTTGCACCAGTTCTGTCCATTTTATTGACAAAACACATTCTGGGAACCTTGTATTTGTTAGCTTGTCTCCACACAGTTTCAGATTGCGGCTCAACACCAGCGACAGCGTCAAAAACAGCAACTGCACCATCAAGAACTCTTAAAGACCTTTCAACTTCAATGGTAAAATCAACGTGACCTGGGGTGTCAATGATATTAATTCTGTGATCTTTCCAGAAACAAGTTGTAGCAGCAGAAGTAATTGTAATGCCCCTTTCCTGCTCTTGCTCCATCCAATCCATTGTAGCGTCACCCTCGTGTACTTCACCAATTTTATGGGACTTACCAGTGTAGAATAAAACTCTCTCAGTTGTTGTGGTTTTACCAGCATCAATATGGGCCATAATCCCAATATTACGATATTTTTCAATAGCTACTTTTCTCGACATTTATTCAAATAATTAACTTCATATTTTTAAGACCCACACGGAGACCTAAAACAAATTTTAAACTAAAAAAATAAAGGATGATATTAAATTTACAAGGTTAATTAATTAATGAAATATTTTTAAAAATTACATGCCCTTAAGAGTGTATAATTTTTAAAAACCTAAACAGGAATTGATAAATTTAAAAGCGCCATTATTATATAGTAGTATGGAGTTAGAATATCCACAAAAAATTTTTATTCTTTTAAGTTGAGAAGCCCATCTCACTTAAAATAAGTGAGTGTCACAAAGTTAAAAAATAGAACAATATCAAAAGAAAGATTTTAGATTCCATATGGCATCACAAAGAATCTCAACATGTATTTTAAATAGATGATAAATTTTCAATCTTCATTTTTACGAACTCTAAAAAATCGTAATTTTATTAATCAAGCAACTAATTTAGATGTCTTGGACAAAAAACTATCTGAGAATAAAATTACCGCCTATATTGGCTTTGATTGTACAGCAAAATCTCTTCATATTGGGAGTTTAATTCAAATCATGATGCTTCGCTTATTGCAGCAAAATGGTCATCAACCAATTATTTTACTTGGTGGCGGTACGACTAAAATTGGCGACCCTTCAGGGAAAGACAAGGCTAGGCAAATTTTAAGCGAAGAAAATATCAATACCAACCTAGAGGGAATTAAAAAATCTTTAGAAAAGTTTGATTTATCAAGAGAAAATCCAAGCTTACCAAAGTTTCAGTTTGTTAATAATGAAGAATGGTTAAGTGGATTAAATTACATAGAATTTTTACGCGATATTGGTTATCAATTTTCAATAAATAAAATGCTAACTTTTGAATCGGTTAAAAATCGTCTTGATCGTGAGCAAAATCTTAGCTTTCTAGAGTTTAATTATCTTATTTTACAATCCTATGATTTCTTAGAATTAAATAAGAGATTCGGTTGCAATCTACAAATTGGCGGCTCTGATCAGTGGGGCAATATTGTTAGTGGCGTTGACCTTGTTAGAAGAGCTGCTTCCAAAAACGGTAAAAATGAAGAGGTTTTTGGCCTAACTTCGCCCCTTCTTTTAAATTCCGAAGGTAAGAAAATGGGAAAAACTGCTGATGGCGCAGTTTGGCTTGATGCAGACATGTTGAATCCTTTTGAATATTTTCAATATTTTAGAAATGTTAAGGATGAGGATATTACTCGTCTATTATTTTATTTTACCGAGCTTTCTGAAGAAAAAATTACTGAATATCAAAAATTAGAAGGTCAGGGATTAAATAAAATTAAAGAAATTTTAGCTTTTGAGGCCACAAAAATTTGCCATGGAGAAAAAGTTGCCGAAAATTGCCTAAAAAAAGCTCAAGAAATTTTTCTTAATAAAAATGAAGAGGCTTTTAAGGAATTACAAACTCCCAAGGATTCGAAATTAATTGAGGCTATGATTTTATCCGAGTCGGCGCCATCAAAATCGCAGGCTAGAAAATTAATTTCATCAGGTGCGGTAAGAATTAATAAGGAAAAAATCTCTGACGAGAATTATATTTTTAAAGGGGGAGAAACTTTTTCAGTAGGTAAAAAGAAATTTTTTAAAATAATATCATCTTAACTTTATAATTGACCATTTAGGTCAAAATAATTTTAGGAAAAAAATTAATAATAAAATCAACGGCATGTCGGAATATAAGGTTAGATTTTATTGATAATTTCTAACCTAAAAGATGAAGGCGTGAATGGTATAAATAGCAATCTTTAATAGGTAAATATGATCGATACATTTTTAATAGACAGCCATTGTCATTTAGACTTATTAGAGGAAAAAGGTTTAAATGTAAGGGAATTAGTCGATTCTGCTAAAGCAAAAAATGTCAGATATATTCAGACAATTTGTACTAAAATTACCGAATTTGACAAGATTTATTCTTATGCAGAAAAATTTGACAATGTTTTTGCCTCAATTGGCATTCATCCTTGTAATGTGCATGATCAGCCAAAAATTAATATTGAAGAAACTATTAATATTTGTCAAAAAAAACCAAAATTAATTGGCATTGGCGAAACTGGCCTTGATTATTTTCATGATCAATCAACAAAAAATAGCCAAATTAATTCCTTTCTAAAACATATCGAAATTGCTAGAAAAACAGGTTTAGTTTTGATAATTCATTCTCGCGATGCCGATGCTGATATGGCAGATATTTTAGAAAAAGAAATGAAAAAAGGAGAATTTAAGGCATTAATGCATTGTTTTTCTAGCTCTGAAGAGTTAGCCAAAAAAGCCTTAGACTTAAATATTTCAATTTCAATTTCAGGTATTGTTACCTTTAAAAATGCTGTGGATTTACAAAATATTGTTAAAATAATCCCAACAGATAAAATTTTAGTTGAAACTGACGCACCTTATTTAGCACCAACACCATATCGTGGAAAAATCAATAAACCAGAATTTACATATGAAACAGCAAGTTTTATTGCTCAATTAAAAGGGATTGACGAAGAGGAACTCTTCAGAATAACAACGGATAATTTTTGTAAATTATTTAACAAGGCTACTCTTTAAAAAGAAGATTTTAGGTCCCCCTAAAACAATATCAGACTTATTATTGCGCCATTAAGAACATTGTTTTTAAAAATTATTAGACATTGCTTTTTGTCATTAATGCCCCACCCGTTAATTTGCCAAAGAAAGAATAATAGGTACAAAAAGATTATTACAAAACTACCATTAGAAAAGTTATTTATTGTGGCAATTATTGTTAGAAGAGTCATTTTTATTAAACCCAAAATAGTTAAGATTAACTTGGGATTTTTAGAGAATTTTATGGCGGTGGATTTTATGCCAATTTTTTGATCATCTTCAATATCAGCAAAAGCATAGATGGTATCATAGATTATAGTCCAAATTACCGCAGCTAAATAAAGTAAAATAATAGAAATATTAATTTGGTTAGTAATAGCGCTATAGCTCATTAAAACCGAAAAATTAAAAGTAATACCTAAGATAAATTGTGGAAAATAAGTAAATCTTTTACAAAAAGGATATAATATAACAAAAAACAGAGCAAAAAAACCTAAAAAAATGGTTAATTTGTTAAATTGTAATAAAATTATTAGACCAATTAATAATAAAAATCCTAAAAATATTATTGCTTGTTTAACAGAAATTTGACCTGAGGTTATTGGGCGATTTTTGGTTCTGGCAACTTTTTTGTCAAAATTACGATCAGCAATATCATTAATAATACAACCGGCAGATCGCATAATAAAAGAGCCAATAAAAAATAAGATTGTAATTTTAAAAATTTCAAGATCAAAATACTGATTTCTAAGTGCAAAAACTATACCAAAAGAGCTAGATAAGAATAGCAAAAAAAAGCCAATTGGTTGATAAAATCTTATTAATTCTAGGTATTTTTTCATTATTTAATTTATTTTTTATAATTTTATGTAAAAATCTTGGAATGTTGAATATTTTATTAATTTAATTTTTTGCTAATTTTTATATGCTACTTAACAAGGTAATTAACCTAACAGAAAATATCAATATAACAAATATAGAAATTGACTCCAGAAAAATCTGTCAGAGGGGGTTATTTTTTGCTCTAAAGGGTGTCAAAAGCCATGGTCGTGATTTTATCGACCAGGCTATTTTTAATGGTGCTGTGGCTGTGATTTGTCAAGAAAATGAGGAGTCTATCACTGATAAAGGTGGTATTAAGATCTATAATAGGCCGGATGCTTTTGATTTATTAATCAAATCTTTACAAGAATTATATCCTAAATTACCAAAAAATATTATGGCCGCAACAGGCACTAATGGTAAAAGTTCAATTTGTCATTTTGTTTTTCAATTATTGAATTTTTTGGATTTAAAATCTGCCTTTATTGGCACTTTAGGTATTAATTCTAATGTTAAAATTGATAATTTTGTGGAATCTAGTCTTACAACCTCAGATATTGTTACATTTTATAAAAATCTTAATATTTTAGCTAAAAATGATGTTGATAATGTGATTTTAGAGGCTAGTTCACTTGGGATTGAGCAGGGTAGATTAGCTGGTATTAAAATTTCCCTTGCTGCTTTTAGTAATTTTACACAGGATCATTTAGATTTGCATAAAAATATGGAAAATTATTTTAAAGCAAAAATGTTGCTTTTTAATAATTTAATGGATGATAAATCTATTGCTGTTTTAAATTCTGATATTGCTGAATTTAATAAAATTAAAGAAATTTGCCAAAATAAATATCACAAAATCTATTCCTATGGTAAAAAGGGAGATTTTATTAAATTATTAAATGCTAAATCTAATGATTGGGGTTGGGATTTAAATTTAGAAATTGCTGGTCATAATTATCAGACACAAATCAAAGAAATTGCTAATTTTCAGATTTATAATATTATTTGCGCTCTATCTAGCGTAATTTCTTATTATAATTTGGATCAAACAAAAATAAAATTTTTATTACAAAAATTACCTGATTTAACTTCGGTTGATGGTAGAATGCAAAAAGTTGCGGAACTTGAAAATGGTGCAAAAATATTTATTGATTACGCTCATAGCCCCGATGCAATTGAAAATATTTTAAAAAATTCTAAAAAAATACAACATAATAAATTACATATTTTATTTGGTGCTGGTGGTGATCGTGATAAGACCAAAAGACCATTAATGGGAAAAATTTCCTCTCAATTTGCTGATAAAATTATTATTACCGATGATAATCCCAGATGTGAAGATGCTGCCCAAATTAGAAAAGAAATTTTATCTGCTTGTGATCAAGAAAAAACTATTGAAATTGCTGGTCGTAAAATAGCAATTGAATATGCTGTCAAAAATTTAGAACAAGATGATATTTTATTAATTGCTGGTAAAGGTCATGAAAAATATCAAATTATTGCTGATCAAAAATTTGAGCTTGATGAAGAAAAAATTGTAATGGACGCTATCCACTTGATATAAAAATGGTTTCATAAAGTTAGTTGGCATGAAATTGAAGCTCAAGATAATAAAATGTTAATGATAAAAAAAATACTAATAATTACATTTTTTGTAATATCACTAACTGGTAAATCACACTCCCTTTTTGTTATTCGCGACGGTGAAATTGAAGAATTTTTGCAGGAATTGACCTTGCCAATCATTCAAAAATCTGGTTTAGAGTCAAAAAATATTAAAATTTACATAGTTAATGATCCTGTAGTAAATGCTTTTGTGTCGAATGGGCAAAATATTTTTATTAACACAGGTCTTGTTACTAAATACACTGATCCCAATGTTTTGCGAGGAGTTTTGGCTCATGAAATTGCTCATATTGCGTCTGGTCATTTAGCGCGAGGATCGGAAGAAATTAAAAAAGCTCAGAATATCATGATGTTAACTTATTTAGCTGGCATTATTTCTGCTGCCACATCCAGTTCTGATACTGGTTACGCTATGCTAATGGGGGGTAATCAGGTGGCAGAAAGATTATTTTTAAAATATAATAGGTCGCAGGAGGAGGCGGCTGATATTTTAGCTTTAGAATATTTAAGAAAAACTAATAACAACCCACTTGGTTTATTAAAAATTTTAGAATTCTTTAAGTCTCAAACTGTTGGGCAGGAAATTGTTGATGAATATGCGCTTACTCACCCAATTAGTCAGCAAAGAATTAATTTTATTAAGGCAAATTTAGATCACTTTCCAGATAGTAATCATGACAATATTTCAATTGCACAAAATTTTAAAACACAAAGAATTGTAGCAAAATTAAAGGGTTTTTTAGATGATGTAGATATGACAATTAATGAAACTGAGGGTGAACATAATTTTCTGAATCTTTATCGAAGGTCTATTGCCCTCTTTCAGTCTGGACAAACACAGAGGTCTCTTCAGATTCTTAATGAATTATTGGCTAAAAATCCAAAGGATGCTTACTTATTGGAATTGAAGGGGCAGTTTTTATATGAATCTGGCGACATAAAGAATGCCATTATTTTTTACAAAAAATCTTTAGATATTAATGGTAATAATTTTCTTGCTAGAATTATTTTTGCTAAATCCATTTTAGATTTAGATTCTAACAATCCGGATTTAATACAAATTGCTATTGATAATCTTAAGATGGCTCTTTTAAAAGAGAAGGATAACTTACAAATATATCAGATTCTATCCGAATCTTACAAAAAAATAAATGATGAGGCTATGGCGAATTTATCATTGGCAGAATATTATTTATTAGAAAATGACTCTAAGAATGCCACAGAATATTCACAAAAAGCTAAAAAACTTTTTAATAAAAATAATAAAAGAGGGTTATTACGGGTAAATGATATTATTGAGATCTCTAAAAATATAGACACCACACCTTAACAAGAAAAACCTAACGGGGAGTCAAGATCTGTTCATAAATCTTGGTGGAAGTTACTTACTCACAACTCCCCCTTAAAAAAGTAAATAGCTTTTTTAAGAGTAAAAATATCTGATTTTGGTAGGGTTTTAAAATACTTAACTTCTTTGTATTTTAGCTATTGTACAAAACTATTAACGTAGGGCAATCATTTGTTATCTATTTTTCTTAAAAAATATCTTGTTAAATTGTCTATTTTTAAATGGTAATTGATACAATCCAAAATATAAAATTACTGAGGAAGTAATGGTAATCGCTAATTTTAACTCATCTAAAAGATCAAAATTTTGCCAAAATTTCTTTAAAAATATTAAAAATATTAACATAATTACTGATATTGTTAACGTAATTAGAAAGTTTTTATAAAAATACTTTTCAAAGAAAAAATAACCCTTTTTAAGAAGTTGTCTGGTTAATAGAGTTAAATTTAGATAGGAAGAGATTACTGATGCCATAATTATACCTAAATATCCAAAATATTGCATAAAAACTAGATTCAAACATAAATTTGTAAATAGGCAAATTATGGCAATTTTCATTACTGTTTTAGTGTCCCCCCTAGCAAAAAAACCGGGTTCTAAAATTTTAACTGCAATAAAAGCTGGCAATGCAGCCGCGTAAATCATCAAGGCGTTTGCTACTTTGATCGTTTCATTAACGGTAAAACTACCCCTTTCAAACAAAACTCTAACTATTTCTTCCGATAAAAAGCAAAGACCAATTGCTGATGGCATAGCTATCATTAGAGCAATTACTAGTATTTTATTGTGAAGATTATTTGCTTCAGTAAGTTTTTTTTTATGTATTTTTTGTGATAATGTCGGAAGAAGAGTTACCGAAAGTGCAATTCCAATCATTGCCAAAGGTAGTTGATTTATTCTGTCCGCATAGTAAATGTAAGAAATTCCTCCAGCAAATAAACTGGCAATCGCTGTATCAACCAACAGATTCATCTGCATAACATTTGCCCCAACAATTCCTGGTATAATTTTTTTAAAGAATATTTTTGCATCTTGATTGATTTTTGGAATCACCGGATAAATTAATATTTTTTGACGAATGGAGAATGTTACAATCCAAATTAATTGAAAAATTCCAGAGAAGAATACCGCATATGATAAATTATAAGCTAAGTTTGGAAAAACTTCTCTCAAAAATAATAAGAAAACAATGAGGGTTAAATTTAAAATAATTGGAGTTGCCGAAGCTGCTGCAAATTTTCCAAGAGAGTTTAAGGTTGCCGAAAATAAAGAGGCGACACAAATGAATAAAAGGTAAAAGATTGTAATTCTTGATAAATCTATTGCCAAATTTAACTGATATATGTCATCTTTAAATCCTGGAAAGATTGTAGATATGAAGATTGGCATAAAAATTTGTATTAAAATTAATAAAATTAATAATACAAAAAACAGGAATGACAGTATGTTCTGAGCAAATCGAATCGCCTCCTTTTGATCAGATTGTAATTTACTAGAAAAAATTGGTACAAAAGCATTATTAAAAGCCCCTTCAGCGAAAATTCTTCGAAAAAAATTAGGCAGCTTAAAGGCTGCAAAGAACACGTCCGACAACATGTTTACCCCAACATATTTAGCAATCAATACATCCCTAACGAATCCAAAGATGCGAGAAACTAAAGTTAAGGATGAAAATATTGAAGCTGATTTTATTAGACTCTTCATAATTCCTTAATTTGGCGATATTTTACCAATATTTCCGAAAAATTCTGAAAAAATATTTTTATTAGGATTGTCAACTTTTGTATAATCAGAGATATATTTTATTTTATTTTCGTTATCTAGATCGTAAAAATCAATTTTTTCAACAAACTTTTGCTTTTTACCAAATTTAATTACCATAATTTTTCTATCAACAATATTAGGCTTAAAGAATAATAATCTTTTTTTAGTTTGAGACATATAAATCCAGATAGGATCCTTTCCTATAAATGAGAGGATGGTTGGCGATCCCATTACATTCCTAACTTCTTCTTTTGAACTTATTTCCTCTTTAATAATTTTATGGTCTGAAAGATCAAATGAATAACCCTCCTTATCTATTCTGCTTAGACAAGAGGATGTAAGAAGCAAAATAAATATATAAATAAAAAATCTGGACATAGTTAATTATTCTGAGATTGTAAATATGCAACTCTAATTGTTGCATATAAGTCAAAAGAATCTTTCCTGACTCCTTTTAATAGGTCTGTTATTTGGTCATATTGACTTATTACACTAATCGCCGTCAATTCATAGGTGTAAGCATCTTTGATTAAATCTTTTGAGCCACCAATTTTAAAAACATTAATCGACAAAGGATCTACAAGTTTTTCAGCCAAAATTCCTGAAAAATTTCTAGCATCACTGGGGCCCAAAAATGGCAACATTAAATAAGGCCCCCTAGAAACATTGTAATAGGCAAGTGTACTTCCAAAGCTCTTTTTTTCAAAAGTAATGTTTTTAGATTTGGCAACATCAAATATTCCCAAAAGACCAATGGTACTATTAATTAACAAGGAAGAGAAGCTGGCTCTAGCATTTACTATGTCACCCTGTATTAAGGAATTTATCACGTCAAAAGGTCTTGATAGGTTTTTGGATATGTTGTTAATTGATTTTCTGAATATTTTAGGGATAATTAATCTGTATCCTACATTAATTGGTTTCATAAGATATTTATCAACCCCTTCATTGAAGTAAAATATTTTACGATTAAACGTTTCCAGAGGATCATATATTGTCAAAAACTCTTCTTGCTTACCAAAATCACTCTCTAGCTCAAAAAAATCATCATCATATTCTTCGGCAAATGTGACGCTTGGTTGCGACAATAATATAAAAAATCCAAAAAGAAAGATCGCTATCCTGTGTGCAACTTTAAATCCCTGAAAAGAGTATAGAATTGGTGTAAGCTTACAACCCTTAATACTCATAAGGTGGTAGAGTAATGTCAGAATTTACTATGACCGTCATTTTTGTTCCATGAGGTATCCTAATAACCGGCTGAATATTTATGGAGTCAGTGATCATCTCAGTAACAGTATCAATTATAGCTCCCGTAACTTGGGTGACAACTTGAGCTGAAGCTGTGTTGGTTGATATTACCGAACCATCACTGCCAGTTGTGGTCGAAGCATTTCCGCCATTTAAAGCATCGGCAGACAATGCTCCACCTACAGCCAGAACACTAGTTAATAAGGCGTTTGCAATTGTTGATGTATATTGATTATCAACCTCGCCAGAAATACCGGACCTGCCATATTGATCAGAAGCTGAAAGAGATATTGATACATCGAGACCGTCTGGCCTGATTATTCTACTCCAATTGATTTCAACCCTAGCCTGTCCTCTAATAATATTACTGGAATATGATCCAAATAATCTAGTTCCTTTAGGTATTAAAATATTATTACCAGCTTCCGCATAGACATCTCTATTTACAATTCCCCTGATATTACCAGGCACCTCGGTATTGATTGCCGTTTCTAATATTGCCGTCATCATTTTACCTTGAGCAACAATGTTCGATAAATCTTTATTTTGCGTCACCGTAGTTGGGGTAGGAGTAATTGCCTGCTGAATAGCATTTCCGCTTAAATCCCTGATTCCACTTTCATCACCAAAGCTACTACCTCGTGTCAACTGCATATCCGATGGCATAATTGGAGTTTTTCTTGGGTTTTTATCTACTTGTTGTACCGAGTCTTGCCCGCTATCTGATGGAGAGTCGCTTGAAGCATTCATTTGTGGAAGATCTAGCGTTGCAACTTTGTCATTATTTTTTGCCTCAAGAATAAGTTCTTTTTTTTCCGACACTACATCTGGTATAAAAGGTAATTCTGGTAATTCTGGTAATTCTGGTAATTCTGGAACGGTTGGTCTTTCTAATTCCTTATTAAAAGGACGCTCTAAAGATGCGGCATCAATATCATTAAAATTTGGATCTTCTGGCGGTGGAGAGCTTTCTAATTCCTTTTGTAAGTCTAATTGTGTATCTTTTGGGTCATATTCAACGATTTTCTCTCCTTCCTCTTGAAAAAATAAAAAATAAAATACCAGTCCGCAACATAAAACTAGGATAACTAAATTAACTAATTTTCTTGCCTTTCCTGTGCCGACAGAATTCGATGCGGTAGGAATATTAGATTGCTCAGTATTATCTGCAGATTCTTGCCTCTCTTGTTTTTTAAAATTACTTTTTAACATTAATACTATATTTGAAGATGGCTAAGATGCGAAGATCCCAAGGAATCTCTAAAAAAACCTAATAATGTAATTATTTTAAATTTCACCTTTAAGGCAATTTTCTTTAAAACTATTTTCACTCATATATTATTAACAAATGTCCTCCCTATGTTGATATATTAATGACTTAAGAATAAAAAATCTGTTTTAACTTGCATATCTTACAGATGGGAAAATGATATTATTTCTTTGATAAAAATTTTCTAATAAAAGAGGTAATCAAACCCCTTTTAGATTGTATTATATATATCATATTTAAATCTCCCCAAGTATTTACCATCGTTCTAAAGCGGTCATGTATTGGATCTACTGCCAGAATAATTGATAGTAACTTTCCTGTAATTGCTACGGGAATAGAAAATGCACTATACATACTAGTTAACATAATTAAGGACGCACTAGGTACGGCAGCGGTACCAAAAGAAAGCCCAACTGCAGTTAATACAACGGACCAAAATGAAATATCTGTGATTCCAGCTAGTTGTGCTCCAAGAAGAAAATAAACTACTAAACTAATACTGGTTCCGTCCATATTAAATGTCGCTCCAACAGGCATCAACGCCTCATTATGACCTTTATTTTTCATATCTTTAGGAACGTTTAATGTAGATGCAGCCTTGATATTTACACCCAAAGTAGCGGCACTTGAGGCCGTTGCACCAGAAGTTATAAGGACGGGAATACCCTTTTTTAAAAAAGAAAGATAGGTTTCCTTATTTGCAACTCCAATTGTAAGGGTTTTTCGAACTATCGGTAGTACAATTAATTTATAGGTGAATAAAATAGTGCCATAACATAATATAAACTTACCCAAATCCACAAAGAATATAAAGCCCCGATCATTAAGGATTTGTAAAAAGGAAGAATATACCGCAAGTGGCGACAACAACAATATCATCATCAATACTCCGAATATAATTTTATCAAAAAAATCAATAAAAACCATTGAATATAATGAATCGTCACGTACCTTATGAGCCTTACTATATTCTTTTTTAAAGACATTTATAAAGCTAACTTTATTAAGTAATTTTGGAGCAACCAGTATATTTATCAGTGCTAGTAATTGCTTAATAACTGCTATAAAATAATGATGAATTACGTGACGACAAATGATAGATGTGCAAAATGCAACAATCATAATTAAGATAATTGTTGGAACGCCACCTGGAGCAGTTTTAGTAAATGCGGTCGTATTAATACCCTCTAAAGCTGGAGCTATGATTTCAGCCAATGGGAAGAAGTCGTACATATTATATGCAAATATGTTCGCAATCAAGGTTGAGATAAAATAAAGCAATATTATGTCGAACAATAATACAACAAAATTCAGCGCTTTACCTTCCGGAGTTCTAAAGAATACTCCAAACATTGAAAATGCAATTAAAGGATTAATCCACCATTTCAAAGGTTTAAAAAAAGTGTCTTTTAAGCTTGCATATACTTCACTATCCAACTGAATACCAAAATAATACGACAATACTGCCAAAAAGATGCTTGAAATTAGCGCTATCGTAAGTATTTTAGAAAATCTATTATCGTTAGACTTGGTAGAACTCATGATGAATTTATAATTTTAATTACTGAGAACGTTAGAATATATTTTTTTAAAACAAGAAATCAACTCAAAAATTATTTTGTTGTATCTTATCTTGCAACACAAGGGCCTGCGAAGAACCTAAAATAATCATATTTTTAGTCATTATTGGTCTCAAAATTATTAAGTTCCGACGTAATTTATCCATATTCTACAAGGTTTTTTGTCTATTCGAATTTAGATAAATCAAGCATAGAGTTACACTCTTTTATATATCTGTTTTTAAATATATCCTCTCTATCATCAAAATTTTGTTGACATTTTTCTATAAATTGATTCCTTGAATAGTAAGTGTCGAAACGATTTTTATAGGTATCGTCAATCTTTGCGGATGTTTCTTCTTTTTTTCTGTTCTTGTTATAGCGATAAATATATATTTTATCATTAGCTAAAAAATAGTCTATATTCTCCTGTATTATCTCAAAATCTTCCTCTTTTAGTTCAAAATCCTCACTTTCTTCCTGTTGATACTGCGTTGTATAAGGAAATTGACGATTAGCCTCTTTTCTACACTCTATTTTACCTTGTAGATTTATCATTTCTAGATATTGATCAACCGCACTTAAACAATGAAATGAAGCCTTGGATTGCTTGACGCAGATAGGTAATTTATTGTGACTATTGTATTTTTGACAATTATTTTTAATAAAATTAATTTCAGATTGATTTTTTAAATCCCCTTCCATTCTAAATTCCTGATTATGTTGGCAGGATAAAAAAAGAATTATTATTGTTAATAGTAAGATTTTGATCATTTGGATTATCTATATAAGACCCACTAAGCAATTGTATAAAAATAGAATGCTACTTAAATTTTATTATTTTATTTTTAACTTTAAAACAATCAACGTCTTAAGATCGATTAAAAATAAAATTTTGATGAAAGATATAGTAGTTATTTTTACACACTCCTTAAGAGAGAAATTAATTCATTGAGAGGTTTTGATAAAAAATTACTGATTATCTAAAATCTTAACTATAATATTAAGATTTACAAATTTCTAGATATAGATGATAAATTACCAATTACAATTAAAACAAATTAAAGAGAATAGCTCAATTATTAAATTAAATGACGATGCCATTGGCTTTTCCTTGGCAGAATTTATTAAAAATTCTAATAAAAAATATTTTCTACATGTTACCGAATGTGACAAAAGACTAGAAGAGCTTAAATCTCAAATAGAATTTTTTGCACCAGAAGTTAAAGTTTTAACCTTTCCGGCTTGGGACTCACTTCCTTACGATCGGGCTTCACCTAAAAACTCCATCATTGCAACTAGAATTAAAACTTTAATTGAAATTTCCCAAAATCGAGATCAAAAAACTCTAATTATTACCACCGTTAACTCTGTTTTACAAAAAATTACCCCTAAGGATCAAATTATTGACCTTGGATTTGAAATTAAAAAAGGAGACTCTGTCCCTACCGACAAAATGGTCAAATTTTTAGATAATAATGGCTATAAAAGAATGGGTACAGCTAATGACATTGGGGAATTCGCGGTTCGTGGTAATATTATTGACGTAGTAATTTATAGCAAATTACAAAGAAGCGATGATTTAATTGGTTATCGTTTTGATTTTTTTGGTAATGAAATTGATGAAATTCGAATTTTTGACCCAATTACACAGATTACCTCCAACTCCGTTAAAAAAGTTAATTTCTTTCCAGCAAATGAAATTATCTTAAATGAGCAATCAATTAACAATTTTAAAAAAAACTATCAGAAATTATTTGGCTATCCTGATTCTGACCAATTATATGATCATATAGCTGAAGCAAGAGAATATGTTGGTATGGAAAATTTTCTACCACTTTTTTATGAGTCTGATTTAGAAAGTTTATTCTCTTATTTGGATCCAAAAGATAGCTTTATTTGCCTGGAAGATAAAATTTTTACAGAAATTACAGCCAGAAATCGTCAAATAGAAGAATATTACCAATCTAGAATTGATACAATTGAGGAATCTCGTAAAAATGGCAATATTTACAATCCACTATTACCAGACAAATTATATATTAATGAGGAGGAGTTTAAAAAAAGCATAGAAAAATTTTTAGTTTGTAAGTTTCATAATTTTAGTAATTCGAACTTAAATGAAAGAAGTATTGATCTTGGCATTAAGTCGATTCCAAACTTTTTGGAAGCCAGTAAAAGTAATAAAAAATATGTCTTTGAGTTATTTTCAGAGTTTTTACAGAAGGAGTTAATTGGTAAAAGAATCATAATCAACACCAGAAGCGAGGGCTCTAGGTCGGTAATTGGTAAAATACTCCATCAAAATGATTTTTTAATTAAGGAAATTAATCAATTTTCTGATATTAAGAATTTAAAAAAAAATGAAATTGGAATTGCAATTTTTGACCAAAGAAGTGGTTTTTATAGTTCTGACTTAGCTATAATTAGTGAAAATGTCCTTTTGGGAGAAAAAATTAAAAGAAAAAACAAACAAAGATTAAGTAAAAGAATTTTAGAAGAAGGTTTTGCTTTAAAACAGAAGGATTTAGTAGTTCACATACAGCACGGAATTGGGCGTTTTGAAGGTTTGGAAACTATGAAAATTGGTCGCAATCAAAATGATTTCCTAAAAATTACTTACAAAAACAATGACAACCTCTTCGTTCCGGTTGAAGATATTGACCTAATTACCAAATATTCTTCTGAAAATTCCCTAATTGAGTTGGATATTTTAGGTGGCGCTAATTGGAAAAGTCGTTGCAAAAAAGCAAAAGAAAAAATTAAAATTATTGCTGCAAAATTAATTAATCTAGCAGCCAAGAGAAAAATGCAGACAGCGCCAATTATGGATGTGGAATCTGGTTTTTATGATGAATTTAAAAATGATTTTCCGTTTATTGAGACAGCTGATCAATTAAGGGCAGTTGAAGAAATTGAGGAGGACTTAATTAAAGGCTGCCCCATGGATCGCTTAATTTGTGGCGATGTCGGCTTTGGCAAGACTGAAGTCGCTATGAGAGCAGCTTTTATTGCTGCGTCAAGTGGTTATCAAGTGACAATAATTACTCCAACAACCCTACTCTGTCGCCAGCATTATAATAATTTCCTGAGAAGATTCTCTAACAGTAAATTTAAGATCTCCAGCCTTTATCGAATGAATACAGCTGCTGAAAACCGTGAAGTAAGAGCTGGAATGGAAGATGGTAGCGTTAACATTGTCATTGGTACGCACGCAATTTTAGCCAAAAATACTAAATTTAAAAATTTGGGTTTAGTAATTCTTGATGAAGAGCAGCATTTTGGTGTCTCACAAAAGGAAAGAATTAAAGAATTTAAAAATGAAATTCATATTTTAAGTCTTTCAGCAACCCCAATCCCACGAACCATGCAAATGTCTCTTTCTGGTATTAAGGAAATGAGTATAATTGCCACGCCACCAATTGACAGAATGGCAATTCGTAATTTTGTTATGCCGTACGATTCAGTAATTACTAAAGAGGCTTTAATGCGAGAATATCAGAGGGGTGGTAAAAGTTTTTTTGTGGTACCAAGAATTTCCGATCTCAGGCAAATTGAAAAACATTTAAAGGATTTGGTTCCAGAAATTAAGATCAGATCAGCTCATGGTCAAATGAAGCCAGATGAGTTAGATGAGATTATGAATGATTTTTATGATAATAAGTTTGATGTATTACTATCAACCACAATTATTGAGTCTGGTATTGATATTGCTGGTACTAATACAATTATTATTTATAAGGCGGAAAATTTTGGTTTAGCGCAGCTTTACCAACTTCGTGGTAGAGTGGGGCGTGGAAAAATTAGGGCATATTCTTATCTCATGAGCAGTGCTGGCAGAAAATTAACCAAAAATTCAGTTAAAAAATTAGAAGTTATGCAAAATATCGATTCCT